>NZ_JBALFH010000039.1:0-1868 GCF_036917095.1 Nostoc sp. | reverse complement strand
TGATTTAGGACGCAATGAAGAAGCGATCGCATCCTACGACCAAGCACTGAAATTTAAACCAGATTACCACGAAGCTTGGTACAATCGGGGCATTGCGCTAGGCAAATTAGGACGCAATGAAGAAGCGATCGCATCCTACGACCAAGCACTGAAATTTAAACCAGATAAAGACAACGCTTGGAACAATCGGGGTATTGCACTAAAAGATTTAGGACGCTTTGAAAAAGCGATCGCATCCTACGACCAAGCACTGAAATTTAAACCAGATAAAGATGAAGCTTGGAACAATCGGGGCAATGCGCTAGGCAAATTAGGACGCAATGAAGAAGCGATCGCATCCTACGACCAAGCACTGAAATTTAAACCAGATAAAGACAAAGCTTGGTACAATCGGGGTATTGCGCTAGATGATTTAGGACGCAATGAAGAAGCGATCGCATCCTACGACCAAGCACTGAAATTTAAACCAGATTTACACCAAGCTTGGTACAATCGGGGCATTGCGCTAGGCAAATTAGGACGCAATGAAGAAGCGATCGCATCCTACGACCAAGCACTGAAATTTAAACCAGATTTACACCAAGCTTGGTACAATCGGGGCAATGCGCTAGGCAAATTAGAACGCAATGAAGAAGCGATCGCATCCTACAACCAAGCACTGAAATTTAAACCAGATAAACACGAAGCTTGGTACAATAAAGCTTACAATTATGCCCTTCAAGGTAATGTTGAGCAGGCACTAGAAAATCTACAACAAGCAATTAATCTGAATTCTGATGAATATCGAGAGATGGCAAAAAATGACTCAGATTTTGATAGTATCCGGGAAGATGAGCGGTTTCAAGCTTTAATTCAATAACCGCTATAAAGACTAAATTAATGTAGCGATTAATGTAGCGATCGCCTTCACACTTCTACTGAAAATATTCACTGAAATTAATAGCGATGCGTATAAATGACAAATTAAAAACTTAACCTATCTTGAAGAACCGAAATCAAATGTCAGAAACAATCAATATTGAACAAGCAGTATTAGATAATCTGCGAGTTCTATCGAATGACAAGCAACAAGAAGTCCTAGATTTTGTTGAGTTTCTTGTCAAAAAAACAGCTAATCACCAGGAGTTAAACACTGAAGATTCAGATTCTAATATCTCATCAAATCTCCAACAGCAAAAACGGTTATCTCTCCGAGAAATTGCTCGACTACCTATAGCAGAACGTCACAAAATACTAGAACCTTTTATCGCCGCAATAGCCGAAGATTTTTTGAATGACCCAGAATTAACAGAGTTTGCCGTTCTGGATGGTGAAGACTGGGAAACCGAGAATGACTAATCCTAAAAAAGGTGAGATTTGGCTAGTGCAACTCGATCCAACCAGAGGGCAAGAAATTCAGAAGACTCGCCCTGCTGTTGTGATTAGTTCTGATATCTTTATTTCTATTCCAATGCGAATTATTATTCCTGTAGCAACATGGCAGCCTAAATTCCAAAATCGCATTTTCATGATTCCTATCCAGCAAACTAATGAAAATGGCTTAGACTCAAACTCAGCAGGTAATATTTTGCAAGTTCGTAGTGTAACAACTGAGCGATTTGTCCGGTGTTTAGGAAAAGTTTCAACAGCCGTCATGCAAGAATTACTAGACGGTTTAATTATTTGTATTGATTATGCTCCTGAAAGCAACGACTGAAAAATAGCATCTTGAGATAAATACAATTTAGATGTAGCGATCGCCTTCACACTTCTACTGAAAATATTCACTGAAATTAATCAGTAAACCAAAAAGTTTTTAAGAGAAGAGCGATCGCTAGAATACTTATATTTTTTGATACTTTCTAATACGTAACTCTCTAACCAGCAGA
>NZ_JBALFH010000038.1:0-140340 GCF_036917095.1 Nostoc sp. | reverse complement strand
CTAGATGCTGGTTTATCATTGTTCGTTCTTAGACATATATATGCCTCAGTATTATCTCTTAGTTTTTTTCAGAAATCAAATATGATTCCTATATAATACTTATAATTATGCTGATATCGGGGTATAAAACACAATTTTTAAGCTGGCAATGCCTACGCATCATCTTTAAATGCATCATTCATTCTTACCCGAAGACTTCAGTACGAAACTTAATTTAATACTCTATTGAGTGGCTAATTTATAACTTAATTACTATTGACAAAAATGATTTCGTCTTAACCTGTGACAAATGAACATTAGTTCAGTTGGTAGCTTAGGCAATTTTGAAAAATCGATATAATTCGTAAGACAGCTATAAGTATCTTCACTAGTTATTACGTCGTTTACTCTACCCGTATTGCTACAAGCAGCTTAGGATAGACTAAAAGCATTTTTTGCAAACAATGGTAGAAAAAATCACAGCTGTCTTTAATGGCAAAGTATTCTATCCGGCTGAACCGATCGCACTGCCAATCAATACCCGCGTGCGAATCAGTATCGAAATATTACCGCCAAGCGAACATGAAACGGTATCATTTCTGCAAACGGCACGATCGCTAAACTTAGATGGGCCACCTGACTGGTGTACCAATATAGATAAATATTTATACGGTAAATAAACTTTCCATGCATTCTGAAGTCTTTCTTGATACATCATTTGCCATTGCCTTATCTGCACCGAGCGATCGCTTGCACGATCGAGCCTTACATCTGGCTAAAATGTTACAAGCAGCAGAAACTCGTTTGGTGACAACACAGGCGGTAATGTTGGAAATTGGCAATGCTTTATCCCAAAAACCTTATCGTCAAGCGGCAATCATATTATTAAATTCTCTAGTAGCAGACTCTAAAGTAGAAATTGTTCCCCTCTCTCAGGAACTCTACGAACGTGCTTTCGAGCTATATCGAGAACAAATAGAGAAAGAATGGGGATTTGTCGATTGCGTATCTTTTATTGTGATGCAATATAGCGGAATCACTGAAGCCCTGACGGCTGATGAGCATTTTCAACAGGCAGGTTTTCGAGCATTACTGCGAGAAAATTTGCCTTAAGGAATGGTCATTAGTCATTGGTTATTGGTAATGCGGAAGAGACAGAGAGGCAGGGAGCAGAGGAGAAAGAAATTTTTTATTCTACCCCTTTTCCTCAGCAATAACTGCTTCTTCATCTCCCCCTGCCTCCCCTGCCCCCTGCGTCTTCCGCACTCCTTATTATTTCGTTACAATCGGCGTGTGCGTTAGGTTAGGCATTCAAGAGTTATCAGCCATGAAATTGATTTCCGATCCACCGATTCCTGTAAAAATTCAAAAGATGAAGGAACGGGTGCGGTGGATGCATCCAAGTTTTGTGCAACGGGGAATCGATCAAACCAGTATAGTTATTGACGATCGCAGAGAAGATAGTCCAGAATTTTCCTTTATGGTTATCGGTGATTCTGGCACCCAATCGCATTATCGGCAACACCCCCAACGAAAAGTTGCTGAACTAATGCTGACTCACCGCGATGATTGCAGTTTTGTCTTGCACACAGGCGATGTAATTTATGTGGTGGGTTCCCAAGAGTATTATTCAACAAACTTTATTGAGCCTTACCGGGAATTTCTTGTCGGTGGCGACAACCCGAAAGACATTCCCTACGATCGCATGGTGTTTAATTTGCCATTCTTACCAGTACCAGGTAATCATGATTACTACGATGTGCCGTTGATGTACCGTTTATTGACTGGAACAACATCTTCATTGCGTCGCCTGTTCCGGTACAAAGATATTGAGATTGGCTGGCATGGATCGTATCAAGGTAATGCTTATGCACGAGCATTTATGGACTATACAGGGGCGATGTCTTCCCCAGAATTAGAACGTCATTTAGATCGACACTACACTGCTAAAACCGACACAGGGCGCTGTTTGCGTTACGAACCTGGAGAGTTTACCCGCTTACCAAATCGCTACTACACCTTTCGTTACGGCGGAATTGATTTTTTCGCACTGGATTCTAATACCTTTAATACACCATCACCCTTACCTGCAACTCAAGAGGGGGAAATTTACCGTCGGGAATTGCAAAAGCGTCGCCAGGAAATAGATCGAGAAGAATTGCAGATTTTAAGTATATGCGATCGCCTCAACCCCGATAAACCCACTGAAGCGGAACAACTCGATGAACTTAGCGCCAAATTAGACCAAATAAACGAGATCAAAATCGACATTGAAAAACAATTGGCATCTCATAAAATGCCTGCGATCGATTTTGAACAACTTGAATGGTTGCGTAGCAGACTAATCGAATCTTGGAACAACTCCGAGGTGCGCGGACGTATAATCTTTTTCCACCATCCCCCCTATGTCACAGAAGCTACCAAGTGGAATCAAGCACAAACCTTGGCGGTTCGCCACCGCTTGCGCTGGGTGTTTGAACAAGTCGCAGAAACTCTTGGTTCTCTAATTAAAGAACGCCCCATAGTCGATTTGATTTTAAATGGTCACGCTCACTGTTTGGAGCATCTTTGCACAACTGATACCGGATTTGCTGACTCCCACATTAACTGCATTATCTCTGGTGGTAGCGGTCATCGTCCCCGCTATCAACGGAAAGAGGGGACTGAATTGATGGAGACTTTTACCGAAATTGCAGGTAAACCCACCCGGAAAGTTGCCGATTCAAAGCTTTTTGTGGGTCGTCACGACTACAATTTACAAAACCGCCTGCCTTACTCATGTGTGCGGATTGATGTTCTGGATGGTAGCCCACCCAAGTTTATCATCAGACCGTTGATCGCTGAACGGGTTGAACAAGAGTGGCATAACCGCGAACTTGAACCATTTGTGATTTAGACAAAAAACTTACCCTGGTTATGTCACATTCACCCACATCCCGCCCTGAACTAAAGTTCAAGGCTGATAGCTCAAGTCCACTCAAGTGGACTGAATTAATTATTGAGTCCACTTGAGTGGACAGTGGCTCTGAGACTCGGAATTCATTCCGAGGCGGGATAGAAACGCAGTGCGAGATTTATTAATAAAGATATGGCCGGGGCAAGGCTTGTGTATACACCGTAGCCTTACTAAGGAGAGGGATATCTGCCAGGACAGGGTGAGGTTAAACTGAAATTATAAATAATCATGCGATCGCGCTTTAATCACTTGAAAATCAAATCCAAACGTTGCTGCTTTGACCATAACTTCGCCACTCTAATCTAGCCTTGCACAATTATCTGAAGTTATAGTTTTTGCAAGCGTTTATATCTTAATGTTGAATAGAGTTTTGACAATTTCAGATTATGGCAGGACATAGTAAATGGGCAAATATTAAGCGCCAAAAAGCGGTAGTAGATGCAAAAAAAGGAAAAACCTTCACTCAGTTATCCAGGGCGATTATCGTTGCGGCTAGAAGTGGCGTACCAGATCCGGCGCTGAATTTTCAACTTCGCACGGCAATTGACAAGGCAAAGGCAGCGAGTATTCCCAATGATAATATTGAACGAGCGATCGCTAAAGGGGCAGGCACTTTTGGCGGTGATAACGCTATTTTTGAGGCGATTCGCTACGAAGGCTATGGCCCTGGTGGTGTAGCAATTTTAATCGAAGCCTTCACAGATAATCGCAATCGCACTGCTGCTGACTTACGTGTAGCTTTTAGTAAAAATGGTGGCAATCTTGGTGAAACAGGTTGCGTTAGCTGGATGTTTGAGCAAAAAGGCGTTTGTGTCGTGCAGGGTGTGGTTGACGAAGAACAGCTTTTAGAAGCATCCCTCGAAGGCGGTGCTGAATCTTATGAGATGACTGAAGATGAGATGGCTGAGGTTTTTACTGACATTGGCTATTTAGAAACCCTTAGCCAGAAACTTAAAGATCGAGGCATTAAGGTAATTGATGCCGAATTGCGCTGGATTCCCAGTAATAGTGTAGAAGTTACCGATCCAGATCGGGCGCGATCGCTTTTCAAGTTAATTGATACTCTAGAAAGCTTGGATGACGTGCAAAATGTCACAGCTAACTTTGACGTATCAGAAGAATTGATGGCTCTCAGCATTTCTTAATTAAAATTCACACAGCGATCGCAGCCAAATAACACTTATTTGAATGATGTCCAAAATTTTACATTGGAACTGGAAATGCTAGCAGGTATTTCACGTAAGTCTTATATTTTACGGATGTAAAAATAGACATGAAAGATTCATATCAATTACAAACTTATGACATACGCCTATTGGATAGTTAAGTTGTTGATTACCTGATGAGGATTTTCAAGTGAATAAGTTCGCTAAAGTTTTACTCTTGGCTTTAATCGTTGCTGCACCTGTAACCGTTTTTGCATCTCAAGCTCAAGCAGCTACCCATACTGCTAGCGTAAAAAGTACTAAAGTTCATCACAAAACACATCACAAGACACATCACAAGCATCATGCTAAAAACGTAGCTCCTAAAACTTATAAGAAATAGTTACTATTAGTTGTAAAAGTTTCTTGTAGCTCTGTAATTAAGTTTAGTGTTGGTTTCTCTAAAAAAAATAATTGTATTATTTAACCCTGCTGAAATCCCTACCAATCAGCAGGTTTTTTTTTATTAACTTGCTCAAGGAGGCGCGATCGCGTCAAAATAAGAGTTGAGACGCTGTAACTTAACTTAACAATGCCCCTAACGCAGCTTGAACAAATTTCCCCTCAACCAACACCGCCAAACTTGCGGGGATATGAATATGATTTGGTAATTGTCGGCGGTGGGATTATTGGGTTAACTCTAGCCTCTGCTTTAAAAGATTCTGGCTTGAGTGTCTTGCTGATTGAGGCGAAAGTAGCATCAGCGGCTGTAGCTAAAGGGCAAGCCTATGCAGTTCACATGCTTTCGTCGCTAATTTATCAAGGAATTGGAGTTTGGGACAAAATGTTGCCTCAAATAGCCAAATATTGCCGAGTTCGTCTTTCTGATGCTGATTATCCTAATGTGGTGGAATTTGCCACAGATGATATAGATGCAGCAGAGTTGGGCTATGTGGCGGAACACCAAGCGCTGTTGCAGCCTTTGCAAGAGTTTGTCCAAAATTGTTCAAATGTGACTTATCTGTGTCCGGCTGAAGTGGTAAATACGCAATACCAGAAAGATATAGTAGCGATAGATATTAAAATTGCCGATCGGTTATACTCAGTTCGCAGCAAATTACTAATAGCAGCAGATGGGGCGCGATCGCCAATTCGTCAAGCTGCTGGCATCAAAACCTCTGGCTGGAAATATTGGCAATCTTGCATTGTGGCATTTGTCAAACCAGAAAAACCGCACAATAACACCGCTTACGAAAGATTTTGGTCTAGCGGGCCCTTTGCGATTTTACCTTTACCGGGGAACCGTTGCCGCATTGTATGGACAGCCCCACACGAAGAAGCAAAAGCTTTATGTGCCTTAGATGATGAGCAATTTTTAAGAGAACTCACCCGTCGTTACGGCGATCGGATGGGGAAATTGGAATTACTAGGCGATCGCTTTGTATTCCAGGTACAACTCATGCAAAGCGATCGCTATGTTCTCCCCCGACTGGCATTAATTGGTGATGCAGCGCACAATTGCCATCCTGTGGGCGGACAAGGTTTAAATCTGGGGATTCGGGATGCAGCGGCTTTGGCGCAAGTAATCCAAGCAGCACATCAAGCAGGGAAAGATATTGGCGACATTCAAATTCTTAAAGGTTATGAACGCTGGCGCAAGCTGGAAAACCTGACGATTTTAGGTTTCACCGATTTATTAGATCGGGTGTTTTCTAATAATTTCTTACCTGTGGTGGTGGTTCGTCGCTTGGGTTTATGGTTTTTGCAGCGAGTACCTGTATTAAGGGTGTTTATGCTGAAGTTGATGATCGGTTTGAAGGGACGCATTCCAGAATTGGCAAAACGATAAGGCTTAAAGGCTACACCACAGCAGCTTGAAAAATCTGATTTGGGGTGAGATTCAATTCGGGAAAAGTTTGGGAAATAATGCGATCGTTATCTCGAAACTTACTTATTTGATATTCCTCATCAACCAAGTTACAAACTAAGATTGTTGGTTGTTTGGGATTACCGATAAAATTACGTCCACCCAAGGCAGCATAATCGACAATCCAGTATTCTGGGATACCCATCTCTTCATAGTCAGCATACTTCAAGTAATAATCGTCCCGCCAGTTGGTTGATACAATCTCAATTGCCAAAGGTATTGATGCACCCAAACTAACAATAGATTCTTTTTTCCATAATTTTTCGTTTTCCAGATTTGCACGGTTGAGCACCAACACATCTGGTAAATAACCCGAATCTTTTTCAGGAGGTCTAACTATAACTTGGTTGGGCATAAAGTAGGGCAATCCTAAACGCTTGATTTCAACAGGAATTTCGATGCCTAGAAATCCTTTAACTTCTTCGTGTTCCCCCACTGGTTGCGCCATTTGAACAATTTCTCCTTTATGCAGTTCGTAGCGTACTCGGCGATTTTCGGGTAGCCAATCGACAAATTCCTCAAAGGTTACTAGCTTGGGTATGGCTTGAGTCATAGATGATAGAGAATTACTGAATCATAGAAATATTATCTCTAATTCAGCGATCGCATTGCTTGCGAATTAGCCTAACCTTTTACAGTGCGATCGCTGTAGCTGAAAATAAACGCTCACGAATTGGCTGCCCAAAGAATGGAGACATTACTATAGCAAGTTTTAGGTGATGCGTTACGCGCTTCGCTAACGCATCCTACAAGATCGGGCGATCGCACTGTATCTTGGCGATCTCGAAATAAAGCAAGATAATTGAAGTACCAAAATTGAAGTATGTAGGTAAATCGTGACAAACCACGAAGATAGTCATATTGAGTCACAAATAACCTGTGATGCGCTCCTTAGCTTAATGCAAAAGCAAATTTTGGATATTGAACGCAAAGAAGCAAAGAATACTTGTGCAATCTTTCATCAAACAGGTAATCGGTTTGTATTCCTGTACCATCGAAAAAATAGCCCAAATGTAAGAATTTATTTCCGTGCTGAACCTGATTCAGAATTACATCAAGTTCTGCCCACCATAAATCTTCAGAAACGAACCAAAATTAATAACGCTTGGGAGAGAAATTTTCCTTACTTTTTTGAACTTTCACCATCTGATAATTTGGAGGAAGTTTCTGAGTTTCTCGTTAAAGAAGCTTATCCGCTTTCCTTTAAATCTGCTTCATCAATATTGAGGAAAGAACATCCTGCACTATCTGAGCAGGGTCAAATAGTTGAAACTGAAGGTTATTTCAATGCTGAAAATATTGAAGACGCAAGGCGGCGAGTAACTACTTCTATTGTCCAGCGACAAGGGCAAGCAGAGTTTCGTCGTCAGTTGTTAGAAGCCTATAATTATCAATGTCCAATAACGGGATGTAATGCTGAAGCTGCTCTCGAAGCAGCACATATCATTCCATACAAGGGTACTGAAACTAATCACATAGCTAATGGTTTACCATTAAGAGCAGATATACATACTCTTTTTGATTTACATTTGCTATCTATTGATCCTAAGACACATAAAATTGTCATTTCTTCGGAATTGCAGGCAACTTCCTACATAGAATATATGGGTCAAAGTGTGTCTTTACCAAAAGAAAAAGTCGCACAACCAGACCCAGTTGCTTTGGAAAAACATTATAAGTTATTTCTGCAAAAATGCTGACATAAGACCCTTCAGTGCGATCGCCAATCTTGTAGGATGCGTTAGCGCTAGCGTAACGCATCCCCCATGTAATCAACGTGCTGAATTATGGATTATCAGCTGGATTTGGGCAAACTAATCAACAAATCTGAATAGCATCATTCAATGACCAACTACCGCAGAATAAGGATTGAGGGCGGCACTTACTTCTTTACCCAGGTAACACATCAAAGACAACCGTGGCTTTGCAGCGATGTTGCACGTCCTTTGCTGCGCTCGGCATTTCTCAAGGTTCGTAAAAACTATCCGTTTGCGATCGATGCCATTGTGTTGTTACCTGACCACATCCACTGCATCTGGACTTTACCACCCAATGATAGTGATTATGCAACTCGTTGGCGATTGATTAAAACCGATGTCACCAAGCAAGGAGCCTCTAAGCTACAGCTGCTGGCAAACCGGAGTGAATCACGGCACAAACGCAGAGAGAGCAATCTTTGGCAGCGACGATTTTGGGAACATTGGATTCGAGATGATGCTGATTTTGCGCGGCATTGTGATTATATCCATTACAATCCAGTACAACATGGGTTATGTGAGGGAGCAATGGATTGGAAGTATTCAAGTTTTCACCGATATGTAGCACAGGGTATTTATTCGGTTGATTGGGGAATAAAAGAGGAATTGATGCCCTTATTAGAGGTTTGGGATCGGTGAATTCAAGGTTTTGGGTGATGCGTTACGCTTCGCTAACGCATCCTACAAGATTGGGCGATCGCACTGATGATAAAAATATTATTTTTAATGTAGAGGACTGCGGACAGCTTTTCTAGCACAGTTGAGAGCGTGGGTATAAATCTCTTTCATGTTACGTTTCGTTGGCATAGCCTCTGATAGAGTAGCCATAGCAGCGTCTACAGAATTCTCTTCTAAAAAACTATTTATGATATACCAAAGATAGATGTAATAGTATCTAATATGTGCTATTTAGTCAGTACTGTAACCATAGGATTGAAAATTAGTATTTTTCTACATAAAATTAAAAATCTAAAATTAAAAATTGGTAACACTGATGGTTAGGAGTGTTAAAGTTTCAGGAAATTCATCGGAACTTTTCAGCGGGTATTCATGCTGAAGAAACTACAGAAAAAGCAAATTTCTATAATTGCGGGTGCGGCACTGTTTGCCTTTTTAGCTGGGGCAATGGTATCAGCACCTGAGATTGGCAAGTCTCTGGGGAAATGGCTCAAACTGAGTCAGAATCAAGCAGAGCAAACATCTGATGCTAGCATTGCCCAATCAGCCGTCTTTCCCCTGATATCACAATCATTGCCAGAACGGGCGGCGAAATTAGCAGCGATCGCCGATCAGTCGCAATCGCCAGACCGAAATCGCGCTCGTTATCTTTTAGCGAGTGATTACATTGAAAGAACCCAAGCGAAAAAAGCGCTGGCTTTACTGGATGGGCTAGATAGAGACTATGCTATCCTCGCGCCTTATATTTTGCTGAAACAGGCGCAGGCAGAGGATATGCTAGGCGAGGACGGCAAAGCCTCGGATCTCAGGCAAAGGGTGCTGAAACTTTATCCCAAACAAGCGGCCACAGTGAAAGCGCTATATCTGATTGCTTTACCAAAGCAACAAGAAACCGCGATCGCTCAATTTCCTTCCAATCCTCTAACTTGGGAAATTATCCGTAAACGCTTGCAAGAAAATCCCAATCAGCCACAATTACAATTGATTTTGGCTAAATATGCCTACGATCAACCAGGCATAGTGGGCGTTTTGGATGAGCTAGTAAAACAGCCTAATCTCAAACCCGAAGACTGGGAACTCATTGGTACAAGCTATTGGGAAAATAATCAGTTTCTGAAAGCGGCGAATGCTTATGCCAAAGCACCCAAAACATCGCGCAACCTCTACCGTACTGCACGGGGCTTACAGGTAGGAGGCAAAGATCGAGAAATAGCGATCGCTACCTATAAACAACTAGTGCAGCAATTTCCAGATACTGAAGAAACTGGGACTGCCCTACTGCGGTTAGCAGAAACCGCAAAAACAGGTAAAGACGGCTTACCCTATCTCGATCGGGTAATTAGTAAATTTCCGAAACAAGCTGGTACTGCACTAGCAGAAAAAGCTAAAATTCTCCAAACTCTCAAGGATCAAAAGTCAGCTAGCGCGGCGTGGCAATTACTCATAGCCAAATATGGTAATACTGATGAAGCGGCAGAGTACCGCTGGAAAATCGCCCAAGATAAAGCCAATGCTAAAGATTACGTCGGTGCTTGGCAATGGGCAGAACCAATTGTCACCAATAACCCCAATAGTATTTTGGCGCCCAGAGCAGGCTTTTGGGTAGGTAAATGGGCAGCTTCACTGGGCAAACAGCAGGAGTCTAAAACTGCTTATGAGTATGTGATTAGCCAGTTTCCCTACTCTTACTACGCATGGCGAGCCGCGACAATGTTGGGGCTAAATGTCGGCAATTTTGACAATGTGCGCGTTATGAACCCGGAAGTAATCGCACCCCAACGTCCACTACCGCCTGCTGGTTCTGAAACTTTCAAAGAATTGTATCTGCTGGGACAAGACCGCGATGCCTGGTTACAATGGCAGACAGAATTTCAGAATAAAATTCAGCCAACCGTAGCAGAGCAATTTACTGAAGGGTTGATGCGGCAGGCTAGGGGAGAAAATCTCATCGGAATCGACGAAATTTCTAAATTGGAAGATCGGGAAATACCAGCGGAAGTTGCCCAATATCAGACTCTGAGCAAACAAATCACCTACTGGCAAGCCCGTTATCCATTTCCCTATCTTCGAGAGATTGAAAAGTGGTCTACTGAGCGTAAACTCAATCCTCTGCTAGTAACTGCTCTGATGCGTCAGGAATCACGGTTTGAACCAAAAATCAAATCCGTCGCTGATGCTACTGGCTTAATGCAGGTGTTGCCGAGTACAGCTAAATGGATCGCCCCACAAATCAAGGTGGATTTCAAAACAATAAACTTAGAAAATCCCAACGATAACATCATGCTGGGTACATGGTATTTGGGTCATACCCACGATCAATATAACAATAACTCCTTGCTAGCGATCGCCAGTTACAATGCTGGCCCCGGTAATGTCTCAAAATGGCTGCAAACTCAAACTACACAAGATCCAGATGAGTTTGTTGAAGAAATTCCCTTTGATGAAACCAAAAATTATGTGCGTCAAGTATTTGGCAACTACTGGAATTATCTAAGGCTTTACAACCCTGAGATTTCTGGCATCGTCACAAAATATTCTGCTCAACACCCCCAAATACCGACGCGATAATTTTAAAAAGTTATGAGTTGTGAGTGTTGAGTTAAAGCAATTTTTTGATTCAAAGTTCACAACTCATAGTGATAGAGCTACCTCACATAACGACTCAAGTGGCGTTGGGGCTTACTCTCAACCGGGAGCGCAATTTGCTTTTGCTAACAATTTCTCATTTGATGTAACTGACAATGGCGGTGGTAAAGTTGCATTCAAATTTTTAAATAATGCTTCTTCGACCCAAGCCTTGAAACAGGTTGCCTTTAGTGTTGACAAGAGTGTATCTGGTATTTTGTCTAATATGGTAGTAAATGTAGGCAATACTGGTACAGTTCTGTTTCAATCAAATACTCAAAATTTATCGCAAAGTAACAACATCTCTGGATGGGATGGTACAACATTTGGTGCAGATACCAAAGGTGGTAACAACAACGCAGTACAATCTGGAGAATCTTTAGGTATTACCTTCAATGCTAACTACAATGATGTTATTGCAGCCATAAATGCTGGTACTTTGGAGCTAGGTATCCATGTGGGTAGTCTTCCAAAGGGGGCTAGTGATAGCTATGTTAATAGTGTACCAACTTCCAGCACGCCAGTTCCTGAACCATCTACTTTGTTTGGAGCAGGTTTAGCTTTTGGAATTGCTACTTTGTTTCAGAAAAAACTAGAGAAATTTAAAGCTTAATTATTAGTTTCCTTTTCCGGTCTATTTCTCTGAAGCATTTTTAGAATGAATAATTTTAGTAGAATTAAATTCTACTAAAATTATTTTTTTATATATAAATATTATTGTTGGATACTTTCAAAATTTCTGTTACAAGATTGTATTAATAATATTTATAATTTCAGGATAATCGTAGGTTGATTTGCTGCTAATCGACTTCGCCTCAAGTCGGCCGAATTTGACTGCTGCTAGAAGTGCTTGATAATCCTGCTTAACCCTCTTTTGTCACCTTAGGAGAATGCATTTGCCCAAAGGGTTACGAGGCTTTAGTTTCTTTTAGAAAATAAAACATTAAAGCTCGATCAAATCAATGTCATAGAATTTGGCTTCGATTATTGTTTTCGGAGAGTGAGAAAACAAGGTTAACTTGATGGGCATAACAGCAAAGTCTGCTATACCTGGGCAAAAGCATCACTTTTACCCAAGTAGGCTATGCGCCATTCTTGACAGTTTAAGCTCGTAAATAATTTGTCAATAAGTAATAGTACTTAAAAATTTGCTGGCGACAGTGGGATAAAACACAATTTTTGGAGAGGCGATCGCTAATGGCTTGAGTTGAGCGCAGCTGTTAAGTGGTAACATATCTTAATATATTAAATGTTACCTTTTTCGCACCCTCCTTAATTTTTGTGCCCAATGGAGTTAACTTCAAAAGAATTTAAGTCAGAACTGATATTAGAAGTCCAAGCCTGTCTGCAATTGGCAGTTCCTCTGGTAATTACTCAAATATTAGAAGCGGGCATTCCTTTATTGGATGGGGTGATGATGGGCTTACTTAACAGCCAAGCTTTAGCTGCGGGTGCTTTAGGTGCTGTTACCTTTTCTACTCTAGCTTCCGTTTGTCGTTCTATTCTTTCAGCCGCCGGTGTGAATGTTGCAAATGCTTTTGGTGCAGGAAAAATAGATCGAGTGAGCCGTGCTACCGGTCAAGGGATTTGGTTAGCTGTGACGATGTGCTTACCTGTGATGTTTATCATTTGGCACTTTGACTATATTCTGCTGCTGACTGGCCAAGAAGAAACTAATGTATTATTGGCTCAAACATATTTGCGGTCTATTGTTTGGGGTTTTCCTGCTGCGCTCGGTTTTTGTATCTTAAAAGAAGTTAGCTCTGCCCTCAATCGCCCCCAATTCCTAACAGTAATTACGGTAGTTGGACTATTATTAAATGCGGCTGCTAATTACGTGCTAATGTTCGGTAAATTTGGTTTGCCTGCCCTTGGTTTAGCCGGTATCGGTTGGGCAAGCACACTCATTTTTTGGCTGAATTTTATCGCCGCCGCCGCTTGGATTTGCTTCGATGACTACTTTAAAGACTATCAGCTTGATAGCGCTCTGCATCACTTCGATAAAGATATGTTTATGGATATCTTGCAAACTGGATGGTTCTTGGGGTTGCAGTATGGAGCAGAAATTGGAGTATTCACTGTCACTGCTTTAATGATGGGGTGGTTTGGCACAAATACGTTAGCAGCCCATGAAATTACCGTTGAGGCAGAAAGTTTTGTTGAGACAGTATCGATAGGTATTTCCTATGCCGTCACAATGAGAGTAGGACAGCTAAGGGGACAAAACGATCTAAAAGGTGCAAGCAGAGCAGGATTTGTCTGCATTGCGCTTGTTACTCCCATTGTGAGCATTGTAGGACTAATTTTTTTGCTGTTTCCCAACTATATTGTGGCAATGTTTTTGGACACCAGTAATCTGGATAATATCGAGATAGTTAAAACCGCAACTTCTTTCCTAGCTGCGGGGGCATTAGTTCAAATATTTTATAGTATTCAGACTATTGCTGCTGGTGCATTAATCGGGTTGAAGGACACCAAAGTGCCGGTGTTGATCGCTATGTTCGCTTATTGGGTGGTAGGTCTAGGTGGTGGCTATCTGATGACATTCACTTTAGGCTGGGGTGCTATAGGTTTATGGTTGGGTTTAGTATTAGGGCTACTTATGGGTGCAGTGCTTTTAACTTGGCGTTTTTATCTTTTGACTACTGAGATTGAGTCTGCTTGAATGAAGGGGCAAGAGGCAGGGGGCAGGGAGCAGGGGGAAATGACCTCTTATATCATGTCCGGCTAATTAATTATGATTCCCAAATCTATGCAGAAAGCCTAAAAACCCCTCCCCTCTGCTCCTCTGCTCCTCTGCCCCTCTGCGGTCTTAATGATAAGTCTTTAAACGGACATGATATTACTCCTAGCGTGGAGCAAAGCAGGACATGGGTTGGAGTTCCCCACTTCGCAAGCGTGGCTTTTGTACCCTGCGGGAAGCTAGGTTCAACTTTTGTACCTTTGCCATGCGGACTCGACTATTTCAGCAATGATTTCTGTGTATGTCACACCACCCAAACGTCCCATAATTACTAGGTCTGAGCGGATATGGTGTAGCCCTGGCAGTGGGTTAACCTCCATAAACTGCAACACACCGCTAGCATCGCAACGTAGATCCAGGCGGGCAGCGTCACGGCAACCAAGAGTATGGTAGACATCCAGGGCCAGCTGCCTTGCCTGTGCTGCCAGTGGTTCGGGATCTATGAGTAAAGCATAAGAAATCCGTTCCAGATACTCATCTTTGTTAAGGGTGGTATAGGCGAAAGCTTCTGTTTTTCCTGTAAAAATTACTTCCATCACACCTACTACCCGTGAGTTGCTGCCGTTGCCAATAATGCCCACTGTTACTTCTCGACCGGGAAGAAAGGTTTCCACGAGTACTGGTTGCTGGAAAAGTTCGTGTAACAATTGATAAGCATTTACTAGCTCCTCTTGTTCTTTGACAAGAGAACGTCCAGTTACCCCTTTAGAACTGCCCTCTGCCACAGGCTTGAGGAAAAGTGGCATTGGCAGCGATACGGCTGCTGCTTCTGCGGTAGTACTCACCACTTCAAAGGGGGCTGTCGGCAAACCGCGATCGCGCACCACTCTCTTAGCAAGCGCCTTGTCTAGCGTGAGGGCGCAGGTGAGCGGATCGGAAAAGGTATAAGGTTGAGCAAATAATTCGCAGACTGCCGGGACTTGGGCTTCACGAGAGCGACCCTGCAAACCCTCAGCAATATTGAAAACCAGATCCCAGCGATCGCCTTTTGCCAAGCGCAGAGCAAGTTCTCTACCATTACCGACACGTTCAACCTGATGACCTAACTGAAATAGTGCAGTTTCCAGTCCAATGATAGTTTCTTCATCATCGAACTCCATCACCTCAGAGGCACTGAAACCAGCCTTAAGGTAATCTGCCTTCAGGTCATAACACAGACCAATGAATAACCCCATAGCCCTATAATTCCCAGTGAGAAAGCTTTCTCTGTTAGCTTTGATGTAGAAATCAGATATCTTAATTAAGGAATTCTGATTACTAAATCCTTAATTAAGTGAAAATATCTCATCAACAACATCAAACCATATAGGAGATTGATCGTTAGGAGAACCGTTGTAGTTGGCAGTAATTTCTTCTCCCGGTTCTATATCTCGATAGGCAATCAGATCCAACTCTCGGTCGGCGAATTTTTTCACATAATAAGTATTGGGATGGTAAGAATGGTTGATTAAGGAAGATAAACCTAGAGCGATCGCCGCAGCTTTATCTTCCCAATCGTAGTAATAGTTGCCCAAAATTGTTTTATCTAGAAATTCAACCTGTTCTGCGGGTATAACAACAACTGGAACTTTCTCAACAATCTCTCCTTTCAAAAAGCGCTTCTGTGCGAAGACACCTCGACCTTTTAGGTTTGTATTACCAACAATCAACATTCCAACTAATCTCCTGCAATTACTTAGTTTTTTGGTTTGCCAAGAACTCAATAGAACCATTCCAACTGGCTCTTTTAGATGATGGCGATCGACTCGCGTACAAATATATAGTGTTACCCCTGCTCTACTGGATCTACATAGGTGTATGTCTTACCTGCCCAATTTTGCACTGTAGCTGTGCCCTTCTCATACGCAAGTAGAGTCTCGGCTTGAATTGGAACTTTACCACCGCCGCCAGGGGCATCAATTACATAAGTTGGTACAGCGTAACCAGTAGTATGACCGCGCAATTTAGAAATTAGATCGATCCCAGTTTGAATACTGGTTCGCAGATGTGCGGTGCCAACAACTGGGTCGCATTGGTAAAGGTAATAGGGTCGGACACGCAACTTAAGAAGACCGTGAAACAGATTCTTCAGCGCTTTTTCTGAATCATTCACACCTTTTAACAGCACAGTTTGACTACCTAGAGGAATACCACCATCAGCTAGGCGATCGCAAGCTTGTGCCACTTCTGGGGTAAGCTCCCGCACATGACAAAAGTGCAAAGACAGCCATACGCGATGCTTGCGAAGTAAGGCAACCAGTTCCGGTGTAATTCGCTGGGGCAAGAAACTCGGCACGCGAGAACCAATTCGGATAAATTCAATATGCTTAATGGCACGCAACCGCCCAAGCAAATTGTCTAAAGGTTCATCAGACATCAATAGAGGATCGCCACCGGAAATTAGCACGTCGCGGATCTCGGTGTGTTCCTCCAGGTAAGCGACGATCGCATCCAAGCGCCGCGTTACTGGGTACATTTCACCTTGGCTCACCAAACGAGAGCGGGTACAGTAACGACAATAAGCAGCACATGTGTCTAGGGCAAGCAGCAATACCCGATCGGGGTAGCGGTGTACCAGTCCTGGCACTGGAGTGTCGTTATCTTCACCGCATGGATCTACCATGTCTGCTGTACTAACTATTAGTTCTTCTTCCCGTGGGATGACTTGTAACCGTAGCGGGCAAAGCGGATCTTCTGGATCGAGCAGTGATGCAAAGTATGGAGTTACAGCTACAGCAAACTTCTCTGGTGCGATTAAAAGTCCCTGTTCTTCGGTAGTACTAAGCCTTAATAACCGCTGAAAGTGTTCCAGCTTAGTCAACCGATGCCGCATTTGCCAGCGCCAATCGTTCCAGCGTTCCTGGTTGTAAGTCTCTCCCAAAATCTGACAAACTTCTTCACACCGAACATCGGTTACTAAAGGATCTAGAATAGTGTTTTGGATCATGATTTGAACTAAATTAATCTGAGAATAATTAACCAATCACAGCCTGGTTTATTTACCTAGCTTCGTAGATAAAAGAGAAAACTATTGACAAATGTGACCAGTCCTGATTTAAACTCCTCATCAAACAGGCGATGACTGTTGTGGCGTAGAAATATAAATAGTTTGGCTCGTTTGATGTCAGAGATGATTCCTGATTCTGATTCTAATAACAGGGATTTGTCGTATCCTCAGTACATTTACAATAATTAAAAATATTAATAGCTACCTCAGTTTTACATACCTCAGCCTTAGCAGCGTGAATAGCTAGCTTTTTATGAAGATGAGGCGTAATTTTAACATCTACTTGAATACAGGACATGAAAACAAAGTTGAAGTACAGTAAAAATAATACCAAAAGTTTAACAATAAGTATCTTTATACACAGAATATGCCTCTGCTGTCATGCTTGTTAATCTAATTATTTATTGCGCCACTAAACTCCAGGAAGGCGTAGACACTTCTTTGGCTTTTCCCTAGACATCACACTCAAAAACTTTAGTACAGCGATCGCTTTTTATATTGCTAGGACTGACGCACTGTACAAACTAACCCTGGTGTGTATTACGCAAAATATCCGTTACTAACGCTGATTTGCTCGCATATTTACTGAGGTGGGTGTTAGATATGGCTCAAAAGCCTCCTTCAAAGCCAAGGAGACTAAGAAAGAGGCATGAATCCAAACACTATTGATCCGCTAAAGATGATTTACTGACGTAAGCCAAGCGAGTATGCTTTGATTTTTATCTGAGTAAAACCGACAACATAGTTCACTAGACCTGGAAATGCTATAAATCCGTTACGAACTTTAACCAACCTGTATTTATTAATCTAAATCATTATTATTACTAAATGATGTCAACTGCGACTCGACCGCATTGAGATAACTTGGATCGTTCAAAACTTGTGCTGGTAATTTGTTAGCGCTGACAGCAGCCTGAACTACATTTTTCGCAGTCAGCTTTCCTATTTGGTATTCATATATCAAAGCACTTCCGCTAGGAATACCTTGCTCTTTCAAATTACCTTGATAAGCTAGAAAGGCAGTATTGAAAGGTTGGAGATAGCTGGCATTTGGGAAATTAGTACCTAAAGTATTAGAGTTGACATTTGTATTGATTTGTTCGGCGCTATTGTTAGTATTAGCTGTTTGAGCGTCAACAATTCCAGGTATAAAAGCAATACAAGCAACGATTAGTGCCGAATTTATCAAGTTTATAATTTTCATAAAGTTCTCCTAATTTGAACTATGTTAATTACTGTTGACTGAAAAAGTGTTTTTCTTAAATCTTTCAACTCTAAGAATTGGCAAAACTAAATACAGATTAGTAAAGTAGTAATTTGTATTTAGTTTTTTAAGTTAAACAAAAGTTTGTTTAGCTTACTCTTGTAACTTACAACTTGAGATTACAGAGATAATTTAGATTATTCCAAATTGCTAAGACCCATCATGTGATAAGCAATAAAAGCAGTATCAAAGGGTTTTAGGTAATTTACATTCGTGGAATAGCTAGATGAAGGGTCAGTGTTTACGGCTGTATTTGTTGATGTGCCACTGTTATTATTATTGGCTATATGAAGGCTAGTGATTTTAAGTATGGAATTAATCCAAGCAAGAACATGTGCAGAATTTATCAATTTTGTAAGTTTCATAGAGTTATCCTCAATTAGAACAAAGTAAAATCAGTCAGTATTCTCTAGTAATATCCACTGTTTTATGAATCTCAACATCGTACACTCAGTTAACTTGATAGCTTGATTAGTTAATTAGATAAACGGTTGAGTCAAATTAGCCCAATTATTATAAATTGGGAATTACTATCATATTTAGTAAATAAGAACTTAGAAAAATAAAAGGTTTACCACATAAAACTCTTTGGGTATTTTTAGAAAGTGTGACGGTTTATATCTATGTAATTTTCGTGTTCTATTCTAAATATTTTTTGCTTTAGGCTATAAACCGAAATCTAACTTTTTTTGGTAATTAAGTTTGCATACCAATATGCTATAAAATGTTTTTGATAAAAACAAACATTTTTATTTGTTAAATACATAAGTAAAAGTGATTGTAATTAATGCTGGAGAGAAACCTCGGCAATGCATTCCCTCTTACTAACTTTTGAATTCTTTTTTTATAAATTAGGAGGCATGGGACGAAAGTACCCATATTCTTTAGAGAAGATATGGTCAAAAAATTAAGGAAAAACTCTCTTTATGTATCAAAGGCGGTTGATTTTTAGTGCTGATTTTTGAATTTACTTAGCACTCTCAGATGCTAGCGATCGCAGTAACAACCCCCGTTAGCGTCACAGCTTCCATAAATTCGCTACAAATAAGCTGATAGTGGCAAAATGTTATGTGTATAGTTTATTTACAAAGTCAGTTATGCCAAAAGCAATTTGGAATGGAACAGTTTTAGCCGAGAGTGATAATACCGTAGTTGTGGAAGGCAACCATTATTTCCCTGTTGACACCATTAACAAGCAGTACTTCACAGAAAGTAACACCCACACCACTTGTCCTTGGAAAGGTGTCGCCAGCTACTACAGTATCGACGTTGATGGGCAAATCAATAAAGATGCTGCTTGGTACTATCCCACTGCTAAGGAGAAGGCTAAGAATATTGAGGGTTATGTGGCCTTCTGGAAGGGTGTAAAAGTTGAGGCATAATCAAGGGTTTCTGGAAGTATTTTAGTTTCAGGGACATTGATATTATGTCCAACTAATTGCCCATAAAATAATTAGCCCGCGCAGAGAGAAGTCTGAGCGGGCTAATTATTTAAAGTATTTGCGGATTTATTCTAATAGGTATAGCAACCGCTAAGTTGGTTAGGACACTAAACTCAGAACATGCTCCATCGCCGCTCGCAAGGTAGGGAAGTACTCCAGTTGCTTGCGGATACGACTTTTTAGCCAAGACTTTTCCCCGCTCAATTTTATTTAAATCAGGAGAGTATGGCGACTGCTATAATACCAGTTCTGTATGAAAATGCGTTAAACCATATTTAAGGACAAGAAAGAAAAACGTAGACGCATTAGCGAAGCGGTAGCGACGTTCGCGTAGCGTCTCGCAGAGAAGGAGCGTCAGCGGCTTGCCGCAGGCTACCGCAAAGGACGCAAAGACCTTTCAAAAGTTAAGATCGTCTAAGTAGGGAATCTAAAATAAAACCCAACTTTAGATATCCAAATTAGGAGTAAGAGCGTGGATTTGGACGATTTAGCCTTACAGTTAGAGAATATGCGTAAGCGCGTCGCCCTTTTGCAACACCAGAGTGAGCAGCAAAAACCACAGGAAGATATTGAACTCGTAACCGCAGTATTAAATGAAGTTCACCTAGGTTTGGAAGAACTGCAAATAGCTAATGAAGGTCTACAGCAGCAGAATGAGGAATTATCTAACACTCAACAGGACTTGGTGGCACAACGTCAACGCTACCAAGAATTGTTTGAAGAAGTACCAGACGCTTATTTGGTAACTGATACAAAAGGAGTAATTCAGGAAGCTAATTCTGCCGCTACTACCCTACTAAACATTTCCAAGAGTTTCCTTTTGGGGCAACTTCTGGAGATTTATCTGCTTGAGAAAGAAATAATTGGTTTTCATCTGAAACTAATTCATCTGCGCGATCGCGCTGAAATCCCAGACTGGAAAATGCAAGAATGGGAAGTAAACCTGCGACCGCGTAACAGAACGCCAATTATTGCTGCGGTTAAGATGGTTGCTATCCGTAATCAAGACAGTAAGTTAGTCGGTCTGCGCTGGCTATTGCGGAATATTAGCGAAAGCAAGCGAACCCAAGCCAAGCTGCAATGGGCAGAACAGGCGATGCGACAAGCACTTGCCAAAGAAAGGGAGTTTAGCGAACTTAAATCCCGCTTGCTCACTATCACCTCCCATGAGTTTCGCACCCCTTTGGCTACCATCCACTCTTCTGCGGAACTACTAGAATATTATCGCCATCTATGGAGCGAGGAGCGGCAACTGATCCACCTGCGTCGCATTCAAACATCTGTTATGCACATGACCCAGTTGTTGAATGATGTATTGGTGCTGAGTCAGGATGAAACAGGCAAGTTAGAGTTTAATCCAACACCCTTGAATTTGGTGGAATTTTGCCGCGATCTCTTAGAAGAATTACAACAAAGCGATCGCTCACAACATCCGATTGATTTTAGCGGCGAGTGCCAATGCACCCCGGCTAACTTAGACGCTAAACTACTGCGGCAAATCTTAAGTAATTTATTCTCGAATTGTCTAAAATACTCTCCCATTGGTAGCACAGTTAAGTTTTCTGTCATCACTACCAACGATCGAGCTATATTCCAAACTCAAGACTCTGGTATTGGCATTCCCCCTTCTGACATTGAACACATCTTTGAACCCTTCCATCGCGCCAGTAATGCAGGCAATATTCCCGGAATGGGATTGGGAATGTCTATCGTCAAGCAGGCTGTAGATTTACATGGCGGCGAGATTATTGTCGAAAGTGCGATCGGCGCGGGAACAACCTTTACAGTCATCCTGCCATTTTCGAGAAATTTGCATGTATAGCGGCTTGCACTAAGAATTTTGTTGCGCTCCAATTCGATGATTTGATTTCTCATTGGTTTGCTTTTGAATGTTGTTGCTTTCCATATGGATAGGTAGCCGCCCCAACGGTTTGTCCTCAGACATCACAATTTCAAGCTAATAAGCTGCCATAATCACTGACACAATTTGCTTTAAACCGAGACAGACTAAGCTTTTAAGTCAGTTTTATCTTAAGAAAACTGTACGCGAATCAATCACTTTTTTTTATTGATTTTAAAAAAAAAACTAATTGCTTATATGATAGAAGGTCTTTAAAGTAGAGTTAGCCGGTCAACAATATGTTGATTGTAAAGTTTTCTTTAGCAGTAGCTTAGGGAAACGTACTCAAAGACTTTGTATCTTTTAATATGAGTTTAAAATATTACGCCTGTGGTAATCTCTAACAAATCAGAATACGCACTTCTAGCCCTCTTAGAGTTGGCAACCTGCTACCCTAAGGGTGACGCCCTGCAAATTCGAGAAATAGCGGCATTGCAAGACATACCGAACCGCTATTTAGAACAACTCCTGGCAACATTAAGACGTGGAGGTTTAATTAAGAGTATACGCGGAGCCAAAGGTGGCTATGTTCTGGCACGAGATCCCCAGAAGATTACAGTGTTCGATGCTTTTAGCTGCATGGAAGGGTCAGATATTGTTGTCTCTAATTGTGAGCCGACTCCCAACACGGTAGAAGGTGAGCTAATTCAGGAAGTCTGGCAGGAAGCACGCCAAGCAGCTAACTCCGTTTTGGAAAAATATACACTCCAAGACCTTTGCGAACGTAGAGCAATCCGACAGCAGAAGGAACTTATGTACTACATTTAGGAAGGATGAAGTCGGAGAAATTTTCATCCTTAGTATGAAAGTAATAACGACATAACGTATGAGGCTGTTATATGCCTGAAGCCAATTCTCAACAGCCCATAAATATTGCTGCTACTCTTGTGCAGAGTTATGCAGCAGGAAAACGGGATTTTAGTAAAGCAGAACTGGGTAATGCTGATTTGCAAGGCATTAACTTGAAAGGATCTGACCTCAGCTATGCTGACTTGAGTGAAGCTAACCTGAGTGGCGCTAATCTTAGGGGAACTGACCTGAGCTTTGCCGATCTGGGTCAAGCTAATCTGAGAGATACCGATCTTAGGGGAGCATTATTGATGTCAGCGAATCTCCGCCAAGCCGATCTCAAAGGAGCGAACCTGGAAAAAGCAGACTACGATCGCAGCACTCATTTTCCCCAAGATTTCGACCCAGTGAAAGCGGGTATGCAGATTAAATCAGAAAATTGATTGAAGCTCAATGATGGTACTTGCCTCAAGATAGAAGATATTTCTCTTAAAAGAGTTGTATTTTGGTAAGAAAGCCTATCTATGAGGTTGACAATGGAGGCGAAAAGTGAAACCCTCAACCGACGCGCACCAATAATTACTGCTGGAATTTTTCTTGGTGTGGGTATTGGAGGGTTTATTGATGGAATTTTACTGCATCAGATCCTCCAGTGGCATCACATGCTTAGTGAGATTCGACCTCTGACAAACATGGCGAATATAGATTTGAACATGGTATGGGATGGGTTATTTCATACCTTTAATTGGGTATTCACCGTGGTAGGAGTTGTCTTGCTATGGCGTGCCGGAGGGCGTGAAGATGTTCCTTGGTCATCACAGACCTTTATTGGGTCAATATTGATTGGTACTGGGTTGTTTGACTTCGTTGAAGGTTTAATTGACCATCAAATTCTCGGTATCCATCATGTGAAATCAGGCCCAAATGAGTTAGTTTGGGATTTAGGATTTCTTGCATTAGGTGCCCTACTTATTGTCATCGGCTGGATAATGATAAAAAAGACAAGAGTCATTAGTCAATAGTCATTGGGTATGGGGCATGGGCATTGGACATTGGTCAATAATCATAGTTCTTTTTCCCCTGCTCCCTCTGCCTCCCCTGCCTCCCCTGCCTCCCCTGCCTCCCCCCTCCCCCCTATGACAGATACTTTTGAAAAAACTAGCTGGAATTGGCAATTGTCTCAATTCCAACAACAAGTGGGAGAATGGTGGGAATACCAGTTTTACCGCTTTGAACAGGCTTTGCCAGAATTGCCGACTAAATGGTCGATTAGCCCTTGGCTAGGTGAATTGCTGAAATTCCTGTTTTGGTTGGTACTAGGCTTATTTATAGCTTGGGTAGGCTGGCGATTATGGCGAGAATTCAGTCCTTATCTATATTCTTGGCTGAATAGAAGTGGTAATCTCACTGATTTTCGCGTAAAAAATGCCTCTAGTGAGTCATCCATAGCCATGTTGTTAGAGCGATCGCAACAATTTTATCGTCAAGGTAACTACCGTGAAGCTTGCCGTTGTCTCTATTTAGCGATGTTGCAACAGTTGCATCAAAATGCGATCGCACCTCACAAACTCAGTCGCACAGATGGAGAATATCTGCAATTACTGCGATCGTCTGTAACTCCCATACAGCCTTATGAAACTTTAATTACCACTCACGAGCAACTATGTTTTGGTAATGCCGAGATTTTGCCAGACAATTATGAGCAGTGTCGCCAAGCTTATCGGGAAATTTCCCCAGAATGAAGAGAACGCGGGGTTAGGGATACTAAAAACATAGATAGCTAAAAAAAACAATAAAAGTAAGGAAAAGCGAGAGACAGGCACAAAGACTTATCCTCGCTTTTTAATTCCCTAAGCTGTGAGAGTTGCGATCGCCTTGTCTACAGCTTCTAAAGCAGTGTTTACTTCTGCTTCTGTGACAATTAACGGTGGTACAAATCGGACTACTTTTGGCCCGGCTGGTACCAGTAATACACCCTCGTTGATGGCAGCATTGACGACATCGGCTGCGGTTAGTTGAATGTCGGCTCGTAACTCCAAACCGTCGATTAAACCCCAACCCCGAACTTCGCCAACCTGCTGAGGATATTTAGCTGCGATCGCCTTCAATCCAGCTCGCAATTGTTCGCCCCTGTCTTGCACATTCTGCAAAATATTTTCCCGTTCCAACGTCTGGCAAACACTGAGTGCTACACCACACACAAAAGGATTGCCGCCAAAGGTACTGGCGTGTTCCCCTGGTTGAAAAACATCGCAGAATTTCTTGCTCATCATTGCACCAATGGGGATACCGCCACCTAAGCCTTTGGCACTGGTGAAAATATCCGGTTCAACGCCGAGATGTTCGTAAGCCCATAATTTGCCGCTGCGCCCCATACCAACTTGCACTTCGTCGAAAATCAACAAAACGCCAGTTTCATCGCAAATCTGCCGGAGCTTTTTGAAATAGGCAACATCTCCTGGACGCACACCGCCTTCTCCCTGCAATGGCTCAATCAGAATCGCCGCTACCCGATAATCGCCTTCATCCAACTCACTAATCGCCACTTCCACAGCGTTAATATCGTTGTAATTTACGTAGTGGAAACCAGGAACCAAGGGATCAAAATATTTTTGATACTTCGGTTGTGCCGTAGCGGTAATCGTTGCCAAAGTCCGTCCGTGGAAACTGGCATTGGCGGTTAAAATAATCGGTTTTTCAATGTCTAATACCGTATGGGCATATTTTCGCGCCAGTTTAATTGCAGCTTCATTAGCTTCAGCTCCAGAGTTGCAGAAAAACACGCGATCGGCACAAGAATGTTCAACAAGCCATTTTGCCAATTCACCTTGCTCAGGAATGTAGTACAAATTAGAGACATGGTGCAGCTTCTGGATTTGGCGTGTTACCGCTTCTACCATAACTGGGTGGGCGTGTCCCAAAGTACAAGTGGCAATTCCCGCTACAAAGTCCAGATATTCTCGTCCCTGTGTATCCCAAACCCGGCATCCAGCACCCCGTTCTAGGGCTAAGGGAAACCGTCCGTAGGTAGACATGACAGCTTCATTAAAGCTATCTGCATCAAAAGGACTAGATGTTACAGACCCTGAATCTGGGGGGATGGTGGCTTGTTCAACGAGAGTTTGTAGGCTCACTACAGCTCCTCCTGAAAGTTTTTCATTATATAGTTATTTACTAGTTTCCTAGAAATCCCTAAAAAATACTTTTTATTCAGCACAACTTGTACTTCTTCTTAGGCTAACGCCTATATCACCTCAAAGACATGGCGGTGCTGAAAAAAATTTTTGTACTCAACGCTTGAGCAACAGGCAAGTTTGCATAAGTGCAGCCCTTCAGTCTTTTGAATCTTACTCAGCAGCCCTACATTTATATATGGGGTTCTCCCCTCTGCTCCAAGCTTTGTGCACCTTATCCTCTTCAATCACCTGTCATAGCTAGATTTGTAGTTTAAATGTACTAAAAAGCACAAATGCGATAAAGTTAGTAAAAAACTAGAAAAAGTAGGCTAAAAGTACTATTTTTACCTCATTCTCAACACTTGAGCAAAAATATCAACGTATCCAAAAGGAGTTAATGGCTGGGGCGATCGCTCTTGGCGGTGTTTTCCTCATTGGCACTTCGTGGTACTCATTAGTGGAGGGCTGGTCATGGGAAGATGCAGCTTACATGACGGTCATCACTTTAGCGACCGTGGGATACGGAGAGACGCACCCACTGGGTAGCCGAGGACGATTGTTTACCATTGCCCTGATTTTGTTGGGTGTAGTCAATATCGGTTACATTGTCAACAGATTTACAGAAGCGATCATTCAAGGCTACTTTCAAGAAGGAATTCGGCTACAGCAACAGAGGCGGTTAATGGAATCCCTAACAGAACACTACATCATTTGTGGATTTAGCCGCACTGGTCGTCAAATTGCCAAGGAATTTCGGGCAGAAGACGCACCTTTTGTAGTGATTGATGCTGACATGGAATCTGTGCAAAGGGCGCAGACTGAAGGTTACACCGCATATCAAGGTGACGCTACATTAGATGACACACTTCTGAAAGTTGGTATCGAACGGGCGATTTGTATTGTTGCAGCACTCCCTTCAGATGCCGAAAATTTATACATTGTTTTATCAGCCAAAACACTTAATCAGGCAATTCGGGTGATTGCACGGGCAAGTACAGAAGAAGCTTTGCAGAAGTTACGACGCGGTGGTGCAGATGAAGTGATATCTCCCTATATTACTGGTGGGAAACGCATGGCTGCTGCGGCTCTCAGACCCCAAGTATTGGACTTTGTAGACGGGATTTTGACAGGTGCAGACCGCCAATTGTATATGGAAGAATTTTTACTCGACCCTGCTTTTTGCCCCTTCGTAGGTCAGAGTTTGCAAAAAGCGAGATTGCGATCGCAATCTGGGGCATTAGTTCTGGCAATTCGCCGTGTTGATGGAACTTTAATCGGTGGCCCCACAGGCGATACGGTGTTAATGCCGGGCGATCGACTAATTGGTATGGGTACAGCAGAACAGTTGCGTAGCCTTAACCAAATTCTCGGCCCAATTGGTTCTCAGAAATTGCGACGACCGAAAAATAGCTGATTTTATTTTTCCTTAACTACTTTTTTATACCAAGTTTTAGGTAATCTTTGTATAGTGTAATTGCATACCTTGAAAGTATAATCTTATGCAATGAAACTTATATTAAGCACCGCCACAATATTGACTTTTACTTTGGGATTTTACACCACACAGACTATTGCTGCTCCTGTAAAAAATCCCAAAAGCTTTACAGATTGGTGTCAGCAGAAATCAACTTTACCTCCACAGACAAAACATACTGTTGAAGTACTTTTAAAAAAAGCCCAGACTCAAAATTGCAAGCAGGCTAACCAAAAGCTGACTAATTTAACTAAACTCTCCCTCAACTCAGATAAAATCAGTGATATCAAGCCTTTGTCTGCTCTGACAAAATTGACTTCTATCGACCTCGGCTCAAATGAAATCAGCGATATCAAGCCTTTGTCTGCTCTGATTAATTTGACTTCTATCGACCTCGGCTCAAATGAAATCAGCGATATCAAGTCTTTCTCTGCTCTAACAAAATTGACTTTTCTCTCCCTCCACTCGAATAAAATCAGTGATATCAAGCCTTTGTCTGCTCTGACTAATTTGACTTCTATCGACCTTGGCATAAATGAAATCAGCGATATCAAGCCTTTGTCTGTTCTGACAAAATTGACTTCTATCGACCTCGACATAAATGAAATCAGCGATATCAAACCTTTGTCTGCTCTGACTAATTTGACTGCTCTCTCCCTCCGAGAGAATCAAATCAGCGATATCAAGCCTTTGTCCCCTCTGACTAATTTAACTTCTCTCTCTCTCCGCTCAAATGAAATTAGCAATATTAAGCCTTTGTCTGGTCTAACTAATTTGACTTATCTCTACCTCAACTCAAATGAAATCAGCGATATCAAGCTTTTGTCTAATCTGACTAATTTAACTATTCTCTCTCTTGAATCAAATGAAATCAGCGATATCAAGCCTTTGTCTGCTCTGACTAATTTGACTGAACTCTCCCTTAGCTCAAATAAAATCAGCGATATCAAGCTTTTATCTAATCTGACAAAATTGACTTTTATTAATATTAGGAATAACCCGATCGCACGCAAAAGATGTCCTGTACAACCAGAATCTATTTGTCAATTTGATTAGCCTGATAATTGACAGTCGTCACATTAACTCCGAAGCAATAACCAAAATATAAAGGATAGCGATCGCAATTAATAAAGTTTCCTTTATTAGAATGATTTAGTTACTGGGTCTTTTCACTTCTGCTTTTTTTGTAGTTCATTTACCAGTTAAGAGGCACTGTAAAATCTGCATATAACTGTCAAACCATCTGATGGCAAATGTTCTCCTTCAGTAGGTGAAGATAGCCATTTTTGCATACGGCTACACGGTATATCCCAAATTCCGCAGGTACGAAATAATTAGCAGAAGTTGCTACAGACTGCACGAAATACAAAAACGTCAACCCTGGAGCAATATTTTTTAACTTTTGACTTCCGCCTTGCGCCCCTATTGCCATGATTGAAATTCATCAATGGCGCTACGAATTAAGGAAGTTATTTGAGCGCGACGAGTTTCAAAGTTGGCGGCGATATAAATCAGTAGGATGCCAACTAGCAAGCCAACAACCCATTTTAAAAAGGAGTACTGCAAGCTGAAAATTACTGATTGATAGATTGTAGTGATTAAAAAAGTGGCTGTACCAATGTAGAGAAAAGCCCGCACTCGCAAAGCTAATCCAGCAAAAATGGCGATGAGGCTGAAAATTCCAGGTATCCAGGCTGTATCTTGATTAAATAAAATTGCCCACCCACAAATTAAACCACTACCGAGCACTCTCAGCATATGGCGAGCTGCTTTGTACTCTGGTAGCCTCAGTTGGGTATCTACTTGAGCAATATAAAGCAGTGATAACCCAATTGGTGTCACATACCACAAAGCATCAGTCAGGCGTAATTCATCAAACCAACGGTAAAGCGCCCAATTAATCAACGCCACACTTATATAGGTAAAACGGATGTTTTTACCCACTTTTGTAAGGAAGATGTAGAACCCAGCTGCGAGTAGCAAGGTAATGGGGTAAGTTTGCAGTCTGGTTTCCCATAAAATTATCAGTGGTATAATATAAGCCACTTGCTGCCAAGGTCTTTTAGACCAACCCCAATTCTCCCAAGGCAGAATGTACAGAAAATAAGCTACCACACAGGCGATCGCACCGTTCCAAGGAACTAACGGCCCAGCCCAAAATTTTCCTACTGCTGTCTCGCGCCAATAAATCCTCATGCCAGCTACCTCTAATAAGCCGAGGTAAACCCATATCTCGGCGATTGTGATTCTTCCGAAGATGCTGGGGGAAGTGCGCGAATTTCTTCCCTGAAAAATAGCATAGCGAATCAAAAATGCCCCCGTTCCCAATCCCACTAAACGGTTAACTGCAATGGGAAGAGGAATGGCAGCCATTAATAAACAGCTACTCCAAGCCCAATGAATATGGGCAATTCCTTTCAGTTCTTGGGGAGTTAGGCGTAAGTAGCTGACTAGCCTTGGCGATAGAATCCGGTAGGCATACATGATACTGGCGCCAAGGGCAGACATGGCAATCAATCCATCACCTAATGCTCCTCCTGAAGTTTGTGACATTTGATAGAACAAAAGTTCATAGGCAGAAATCGATACGCCAATGATGCCTAAATACAGCAGGGGTTTAAAACTCTCGCGCCGTCGCCCCACGCCAATGATAATTAAAGCTACACCCAAGGAATACAAACCAGTCCACTCGGTGAAGGTGTTCAAACGCAGCAAGATACTGAATGCACCATAAATTAATGGCAAAATGTGAAAACTGCTAGGAAGCCTTTCTAATTGATGTCGTCGTCGCCACCACTCGCCGACAAGTTGAGCAATTAAACCTAAGGCGATATTTGCGATCGCAATCTTAACTATTGAGCGTTCTCCAAATCCCAGCGCTTGGGCAGTCAACAATTCCAAAGACCAACCGATGCCATAAAATGCCAAATTTGTCGGTTGTCGCCAACTGCGATAAACAATGCTTCCCAAGGTGATAGCAGTGGCAGCTAAATACAAAAATCCAGAAGTGATAAACCCTGAGTAAATCAAGATTGAGTGCAGCGTCAAACAAAACAACTCAAAACCACACAATGCGATCGCCCATTTATCGCTGGCGGCTGCATATATAACTGCTAATTCGTTACCGCGTCGGCTCAAAACTGTCCGCGCTAACCATAAACTTAGGGTTGCGATCGCTCCTACGACAAACCAACCTGCTAGCGCGAGGTGAGGTAAACCAGGTACACCCACCCATAACAGCGCCACAATGAAACTCAGAAGAAATCCTTCTGTAATTACCGCAGATATTTGGTTTCGCAAATAGCGCGTATTTGCGAACATCAATCCCGTACCCACCGCCAAACCGATTAATCTGGTTGCTGGTAGCTGTAAAATCAGTAGTTGGGCAACTATCACAGTCAGAACACTCAAGAAACGACTAGTAGTCCGACGCTCTATAATTGTGGCATTGCCAACACCCGTGAGAGCTATAGGCGTAACTAGCCAGATGACTCCCCAATAAGCTGTGCTATCAGCTATGCCATACCAAGATGATTCTGCATTCATCCACAATATCAAAAAACTGGCGGCGGCTAGTCCTAAACCGATGTCCCATGCACTACGTTGCCATTGTCCATTGCTCAGGCTAAATCTCCATTCTGCAACCATTAGAGCTAATAAAATACTTGCCCAAGCTTGTTGACTCAGGGTTGGTAATAAGCAATTAATGGTAAAGCAAAACGTCAGCACTCCCATGATGTGAGTTAGGTATATCAGGGGAAGCGATGAGGGAGAGCGGCGTTGAGTAACGAATCCCAGAGCGATTGTGGAAAATAGCAGATTTAGCGATCGCAATGCGGGATTTACTAAAGCGATCGTTGTTAAAAAAGCTCCAAATAAGAGGGTAAGCAATTCGCCAAACTTAGCCAATTCTCGCTTTTGGCTGCGATACAAGCTATCTGTGAGCGCCACCATCAAAATTACATAGGGAAATAAAGCTACACTCAGCAACGCCGAAGGTTCATTTTGAGAATTGGTAAGTTGAGTACCAATTGCGATCGCCAATTTCTGTAAGTTATCAGGTACTAATCGCCAACCTAACCAAATCGTCTGTAAGCCAATAAAAAAAACTGCTGCGAAGTCTATCTTTAAACTGTACCGCCGCAAGCGACTTCCCACAAACCACAAACTCAAACCACTTACAGCTATTGCTTGCCAGGGATAATCGACTACCGAAACCAGCCAACCCAGAAAAAGTAAAACGCCACCAAGTCTTTCCCAAATTAACAGAGATGAAGGGAATGGAGAAGATGAGGGAGATATTACCGTTACCTCCCCTGCTCCCTCTGCTCCTCCTCCCCTTTCCCCTCCCTGCTCTGCTAACCAAGTCATTAACCAGCCGCAAATACCAATAGCTAACCCTAGCTGAGTAACATTTACGCCAGTAACAAAAATCGCCCGCACTAACAGAACTATCAAAGCATAAATAATTACAGCAGCAGGCAAACTAATATTTGATTTATGGCGATCGCGCCGATCTTCTTCACTGATAAAATTAGGCTGTTGGTAATTTTGATAAATAGTAATGATAGTTGTGCCGATCGTTGCCGCATAAACGGCAATCAACGGAAATCCTGATAATTGCCAACCCCAATGCAGATAACTCAGCCCCAGAATATTTGTTAGAGGTAATTTGCCAGGATGTAAATTGGCAAAAATAGTCCGATTTTTATAGAGTAAAACAGTAATAGCAGTGAGAGTTGGACAGGCGATCGCAACTACAATCCAATCCAGAGGATTTTGCCACAAGCGAAAGCTATCCATTGCCCAAAAGTTCACCGGGACTAACAAAAGGGTGGCAATCAGCAATGTTTGAGCCGTCAATCTGAGGTTGTTTTGCTTAGTCGCCCAGAAGCTTAATCCCCAGAAAGTCAAAGTATAAGCAAATAAAACTCCATACTGCCCAGACGGAGGAAACCTCTCCCACTGACTCGCAGCCAGTACCCCGGATGACACCACTACCAAGAATACCCCTAGAAAAAGCAGCCAACGGACACTCAGTTCTGCCCCCAAGGACTGCAACATTGCGCTGATAAAGTTGGGTTTAGCTGGTTTTTGTTGCGGTTGTCTATGGCTGCTAGCTTGTAAAGTTGGTAAGGGCAACTGCTGCACGGGAGCAGAAGTGACAAACGCTACCTTTGTTTCAGCTTCAGCCTGGGGTTGTAACACCACCGCACAGACGAGAAAATCTCGACATAGCTGCCTAACTTGGGCATCGGATATCAAACCTAAGCGCAGCCATATATCCAGTCCTTCTAATAACTGAGGATGGGAGGATGGCAGCCTGATTTCAAATTTTAGCGGGTGGTCAAGAGGCAATGACATAAGCCGCAGCCATATGAGTATATACTTAAAGCATCGGTTTAATTAAAGTATATTTTGGCTCTAATTGTGCCACTTCTTAGGCTGATTGATATTAATTTTTAACCTCCGAGCAATATTCAAATGCCAACTGTCTGCTTTTTTTTGGTTCCGCATTGCAGTCTCTCAAGCGACGCGCCTGTACATTTGGTTTAGGTGGATTTTGTTATTTTCCAGAGGAAGTCGTTTATCTGCTCTAACTTGGAGTTATAAATTTTCTCAATTCCAGCTTTTAAGAAATCGGAGGGATTGAACAAGAATATGTCAGTAAATCCGTTAGTAATCTCTGGTAACTGATTTTGATTTACGAGTTGAAATCGTACTTTTGGATCGACTAAATAACTAATAGTTTCTATTGATGGAATTATGCTATAGTCACTAATTAAAAGCGGTTTTTCACCTTGAGTAATAATGTTAGCAATTTTAGGATACTCTTGGTACTTTTCAGGAAATTGGTTCCACCAAATTTGGGTTTGAGAGTGCAGCAGACAAGATATAACTCCGCCTACAATTACTATAACCGCTACAAGTGACCAGAGCTTTTTTTGCCAAATTTTAGGATAAATAGACGTGAATTTAGTCGTAAATAGGTAAGCAACAGCTAACTGTATACCTAAAACTGAAGGAAGTGTATATCGACTAGTAGCGTATCGCTTTTGAAAGACGAAATCCACTACCAGTAAGGGAAGCCCTAGAGATCCAATTAAGGTTAAAACAAATAACCAAACTTTTTTAGAGGTTCTTCGACAGAGAAAATAAATTGAGTAGCTCATAAGAGCTAAAATAATTAAAATAAAAGGAATTAAGGCAATCTTAAGTTTTCCTGGATCGCTAGGGCTAATACCTAAATCAAGAAACGTCCGGCTAAAGATACCTGCCCACCTTGCAACTGATGCAAATAATGTTTGTTTAACATTCGCCCAAGTTACTGCTTCTGGCTGAGGGTTGATAATAATAATCCAAATCCAAGGTATAAAAGTTGCAAACCCCGCAAGCGATGATAGTAGATAATAAATCGATGTTTTATTCAATCGGAAGCGTTCGATTGCAATTAGATAAATTCCCTGTGAGAAAGCAACCAAGGTAAAAAATATATGAGTATAAAACCCTAGTGATAATGTTGCTGCATAAATACACCAACTAACCTTTGTTTTAAGGCGCATAGCTCGCAGCAGTGCTAGGCTCGATATTAAAATGGCTACTATCCATAAACTGTATGCTCGTGCTTCTTGTGCATACACGATATGAACAGGTGAAATGGCTACTAAAGCGATGGCTATCCACCCTGTTAGTGAAGACTCAAATAATTCTTGACATAGCCAATAAATACAAGGGAAAGTCAGCAGACTAATCAATGCCGAAAAACTTCTCGTCACGGCTACAGAATTGCCAAACAATTCCACCCAAAACCGGGACATCAAAATATATAACGGCAAAATCTGTGAGTCTTCTAAAATAATTCCTTTAATTGTATCAATTGTGTTTTTTTCATGATTTGGATATTGGTATTTATGCAAATCTTCTATGCCGATTAAACGACCATTACGTAATTGCTGATTCATTTCTGACTGCATATAGCCAGATATGCGTAATGAAGAGAACACTTCATCAGCCCAATAAATTTTTTTGTCAATATTGACGAAGCGAAAAAACACACCTAATACTAATAAGATGATGATTAAAAAACGTAACCAAGAGCAAGAAAAAATCCAGTTCTGTGACAATTGCTTTTTCATTCAGTTTTCAGTCTCCTCAAAGCCTTAATCAACGGCGATCAAATTTTATTTTTTTCGCCATAATCGTTCTATTAGCAGATATTTTGGTTCTAAGATTATTCTCAAAGGGACATTAACGTTTATTTAAACCCCAACCTGGCAACAGAGGAAGATCCTGAGCCTGGTTTATCGAGTAGACTAAGCTAGCGATCGCCTATTCATGGTTTACCTAACTCGTTATGTTTTTAACCCGATGGTTGATTGATTCGTCGCTCTATATTTAAAAATTGTAAAAAATACCGTTTATGCCCTGGAGGAAAGTCTTTTAAAACGCCAAATACCTCATAGCCTAGACGCTCATAAAAACCCAAGGATTGAAAACTGAAGGTATCGAGGTAGACATGAGAGCAACCGCGCTGTTTGGCTACTTCCTCGGCTTTTAGCACGAGTTGGCGTCCATATCCTTGACCTCGTAGCACTTGTGTAACCCAGAGATGAGATATAAATAACCATCCCCATTGGGTTTTACCAACTAACCCAGCAACAATGGTGTTGTTAGGATCTCGCAGCAAGATAGCCAATGGCTGGTATTCGTCTTTTTCTAGCTGACGATCGTTGTTATATTCCACCAGATTGCTGATGAGGAGCCGAATTGATTCTGGGTCGGGATTATCATCAACTGTGATTTTTAGCTCTGCCATCCGAGTTATCAGCACCAAGTGTTTTAGAGTAACATGAAATTGCACCGCCAGTGACAGCAAGAAAGGGGAGAATTCAACGTCATTCATTTGTAAGATTAGCTCTAGCCTGACGCTATTTTGCCACCTTCTGTACTTATTCTCCTAACTTTGTCTCTTCGAGTAATAGAATTAGAACGAAGCCTTTGTACAGCCTTCAACAATCAAAAGAGAGAAGCTTTAGTAGCAGATTTTACAAAATCTAGAAAAACGAAAATCTGTATTCAAAGTAAGCTTGTAGCATCTAAACGCTTGTAAGATTTTTATGACTTCCCGTATTCGCTTTTTAATGTGTCCCCCTGACCACTACGACGTGGACTATGTGATTAATCCCTGGATGGAAGGGAATATTCACAAATCATCGCGCGATCGCGCCGTAGAACAGTGGCAGGGACTGCACCAGATCCTTAAACAACACGCCATTGTAGATTTAGTACCACCTGAAAAAGGTTGGCCGGATTTGGTTTTTACCGCCAACGCTGGCTTGGTACTGGGGAATAACGTCGTCCTCAGTCGCTTTTTGCACAAAGAACGTCAGGGCGAGGAGCCTTTCTTCAAACAATGGTTTGAGGCAAATGGTTATACAGTCAATGAACTTCCCAAAGATTTGCCCTTTGAGGGAGCAGGAGACGCACTGCTGGATCGGGAAGGACGCTGGTTATGGGCGGGTTACGGTTTCCGTTCGGAATTAGATTCTCACCCTTATCTAGCTAAATGGCTGGATATTGAGGTGCTCTCCCTACGATTAATAGACGAACGTTTCTATCACCTGGATACCTGTTTTTGTCCCCTAGCAAATGGCTATTTGCTGTACTATCCCGGCGCTTTTGATTCTTACTCCAACCGCTTAATTGAAATGCGAGTCGCACCAGAAAAGCGGATCGCGATTGAAGAGGCTGATGCAGTCAACTTCGCTTGTAATACGGTGAATGTGGATAGCATCGTCATCATGAACAAAGCGAGTGATGCTTTGAAAACCCGCCTTGCAGATGCAGGTTTCCAAGTGCTAGAAACACCGCTAACAGAATTTCTCAAAGCTGGTGGTGCGGCTAAATGCTTAACTCTGCGGGTGACAGAACCAGTTAGAGATGAAATTCATGCCAATGTTTCGGTAGAAAGCCGCGTCATTCGGATGGAAGGGCATTTGTTAGATGCTGGCTTAATTAACCGCGCTTTGGATTTGATTATAGATGCCGGCGGAAGCTTCCAAGTCCTGAATTTCAACTTGGGAGAACAACGGCAAAGTACCTCAGCCGCAGAGGTGAAGGTATCAGCACCATCTCATGAGGTGATGGAAGAAATCATCTCAATGTTGATTGATTTGGGTGCAGTAAATTTACCCCATGATGAGCGAGATGCTATCTTGGAGCCGGTAATCCAAGATGGCGTTGCGCCTGATGATTTCTACGTCAGTACAATTTATCCCACAGAAGTGCGAATTAATGGTCGGTGGGTGAAGGTGGAAAATCAACGGATGGATGGCGCGATCGCCATTACCCAAACTGCCAATGGCTTCGTCGCTCGGTGTAAAATACTCCGCGATTTAGAAGTTGGCGAACAGGTAATTGTAGACGTGTTAGGTATCCGCACTATCCGCAAAACTGAATCGCGCGAACTCCGCAGCACCCAAGAATTCAGCTTTATGTCGGCGGGGGTTTCCAGCGAACGGCGTGTGGAATTGGTTGTTGAGCAAGTGGCTTGGGAATTGCGGAAAATCCGCGATGCTGGTGGTAAAGTAGTTGTCACGGCTGGGCCTGTGGTGATTCACACTGGTGGCGGCGAACACTTGGCGCAACTGGTTCGGGAAGGATACGTGCAAGCGTTGCTGGGTGGTAATGCGATCGCAGTTCACGACATCGAGCAAAATATCATGGGCACTTCCTTGGGTGTAGACATGAAGCGGGGTGTCGCCGTTCGTGGTGGACACCGCCATCACCTGAAGGTAATTAATAGTATCCGCCGTTATGGCAGCATTCCCAAAGCTGTGGAGGCGGGAGCAATTAAGAGTGGCGTGATGTATGAATGCGTCCACAATAATGTACCTTTTGTGCTTGCGGGTTCGATTCGGGATGACGGGCCTTTGCCTGATACCGTAATGGATTTGATTAGAGCACAGGAGGAATATGCCAAACACTTAGAAGGCGCGGAGATGATTTTGATGCTGTCATCAATGCTGCACTCCATTGGCGTGGGGAATATGACTCCGGCTGGGGTGAAGATGGTGTGTGTGGATATTAATCCAGCTGTGGTGACTAAATTAAGCGATCGCGGTTCTGTGGAATCGGTGGGTGTGGTGACAGATGTGGGATTATTCTTGAGTCTGTTGATTCAGCAGTTGGATAAGTTGACAAGTCCTTATGTGAATAAGGTAGGTTAGGAGAACGTAGACGGGAAACGGCTTCCCGCAGGGTACCGCGAAGACGCAAAGGGCGCGAAGAAAGGAAGATGACAAGAGTAGCTTTCAGTGAATTGCAGGTTAATTGGGTTAGTTTGATTGCTGATTTCTTGTTGGTAGGGATGGTTTTTGGCCCGCCTATCGCTCCCTTTTTGGCTGCGTCTGGAGTGTCTTTGCTTCCTGGGATTGCGGACATCATTTATTTCATGGGTAATCATGTCTGTCCGCAACCAGATATGGGGTTAGATTTAGCACCACCGTTTATTATGGCTGTGTGTATGCGTTGCTACGGCACTGTAACGGGTTTGCTAATTACTCGTCTGCTGTATGGGATAACTGGTGGTAAGGGATTTTACTGGTTAAGTCAGTATGGTTGGAGTGGTGTTGCTTTAGCTAGTGTGCTGATGATGGCTTATCCTTTGGAATTGGCAGCACAGATTTTCGGCTTATGGAGTTTTAATAATTATCTGGTTACGCCTTTTGGGTTGATTACGGGTTTGGCGTGGGGATTATTTACTATGCCCATTTTGCATGGGTGGCTGGGTGTCAGCCGATACATTAATAATAAGGCGTCAGCGTAACTTTTGCGTAGGCGTAGCCCGTCGTAGACATCACTTAGTCAGCATTCCTTAAATCGCTGCTTTGACAGCAGTTAGTCGCTCATGATGGGACTGACTTTTTGCGGCGGGGACGCTTGTGTTCTGATTTTTGCTAGCTGAACCGGAATTCAACTCGTTGGATAAATTGCTGAAAAAGTTGGCGATCTCCCTGACTCAACCCAGAAAATGCTAGAAATTCAATTTTACTAATAATCTAAATCCCGATCCAATCAGCATTTTGTAACAGTTGCAGCAGTTTTGAATTCCCTTGTAACAGTGCTACGATCGCTAATCCAACAAGTAGCGACTACCACTCATCCCGCAGCACCTTTTGCATGGTTAATGCATCTCCCTCCCAGACCAATTTCCCTGCAAGATCGGAAAAATCATAATCAGATTTTTGTGTTTTGTCTGATGCAACTGGATTCCGAACAACCACAATATTCACCTGTCCAGGCGCTAGATGTGTTGGGATATCAAGATGCAAATGTCCCGACGCATCAACAATTGTCGTCAGTTGAAAAACTTCCATTATTATCCCAGCTATTGAACCTGGTTTTATTTTAATGCCATCGCACCCTTTAACTAACAGCTTTAATCAAAGTCACAAACAGATCGCTAGTACTGTAAATACTAGCGATCGCGGTGTTTGTTATCGTTATCGTTTTATACTGCCTGTACTTACCTCCACTTTCTGCGATCCTTCAACAATTTGGTAAAGTTTGTGTTCAAATTTTTGCATACATGCTGACCAATCAAAATCGAGTATAGAGGGGCGAGCGTGCCTAGTCATATCTGCTTTCAAATCGGGATTTTCTAGAATCGCAATTACCCTTTGGGCAAAGTCTGTGGGATTGTTAGGTTGGGCAAGGAAGCCGTTACGACCAGGAAATACCTGTTCTGAGGTTGAGGGTGCAACAACGGCAACTAGAGGAGTTCCAGACGCTAACGCTTCGTTATTTGTAGTGCAGAAGTTTTCGGTAACGGAGGGGTTGACAAAAACATCCGCTCTAGCAAACCAACCTAAAAGTTCTGTACCGTGAGACTCACCCCATACAGTAATACCCGATCCAAACTTTTTAGCACGCTCCCGGATCTCCTCATCTAGCGGGCCACTACCAACAATCACCAAATGGACATCAGGGATTTTGGCAGCGATGAGTGGAAATATATCTATGAGTTGGTTGACATTCTTTTCGGGAGTGATGCGTCCGACAAAGAGGAGAGTCGGTCGGTTGTCGTTAGGAATTGGGTTGTAACAAATGTTTCGCGGGTGAAATTTTTCGCAATCGATGCCTTGATAAGCAACGTATTCGGCGCGTTGACATTTCAGTTCTTCGTATTTAGTGAGTTGTTCTTTTGAAGAGAAGTAATTGAAGTCATAAGACTCACTAAATTGCTTGACTAAAATGGGAATAATCGGACGAACGAAGCTAAAGAATTTATCTCCAAAGTAATATTTGATATACGCAACAATATCTGTATGGAAGAGTGATATTATTGGCGTGCCTGTTCGTTTTGCGTATTCGGTGCCGACTGGACGACCATAACCTTGCAAGAAAAATGAGTATAAACCTCTCATTTGCGCGGCTTCTTCAACCACTATAATGTCAGGCTTAAATTTCTCCAGCAACTTGGTATCGCTCCAATGTCGATAATTCAACGGTTGAGGAAGAGACTTATAGAACAGCAGTGGCTCTGTGGGGAATGCGTAAGCAGAGAAGTTGGGGAAAGACTGAATTTCTTCTAAACCTACCATAGGGCGATCGCCTACATTTTTGGGGTAGCGATCGTTAATTTGCGGATGGATTAGAAAAACCTCATGTCCCTGCTCTAGCAACCAACGAACCCGTTGGTGTACGGCGACGGAAACTCCAGTCAAGAAAGGAGCGTACAATCCTGTAAACAGTGCAATGCGAAGTTTTTGATTAGTCATAAAAAAGGGAATATTTCACGAAAATGCTGGTTTTGAATTTAGGATTTACGCAGCAAATGTTTCATGAACATCCTGATTATCTGGTTCAGGAATTCCCACTCATCCGATTAAACTAAGGATTTACGCATTTTCAAATAGCCGAAAGTGTCGATGGTGAAGTAGATGTTTATAATGCTTTTCATTTGTGTGTAATACACTCTGAGCACTGTCCAACGCTAGTAGGGAATGAGTTGGGAGTTAAGTCTGTATTAGACTCAACTGAAACAGCTATATAAACTAGGCTTAGAAACTATCAAAACATCCAAAATACTAATTCAAAATCCCCCTTAATATATTTGTCTAAACCCTTGTCATTAATGCAAATACATTTTGGTAATCAACAAAGAAAAACGTGTATTTTAACAAGGGTTATAGCTAATATAGTTTTACTAAATATAAGATAATATAATTTAATGACTAGGGAATGTTTAGTGTAATAACTTTCATGCCCTAGTTCATATATAGCAATTCAATTCAAAGAGAAACCTTGCTATCAATAGGTTGATCCAACCATTGATAAGGGCGATATTCCACTAGACGGACATTCCAGGGCCCTTGAACCCGATAGGCGACACCGCGCCAAGTAACTGTTGATATCCACAGAGATGATAGCATCGCTAACCCATAAACCCACTGTGTCAGCGGAATCGCAATCAACATTTTGATAATTGTAGCAGCTGATAATTTTGCGTAGACGTGAAACGGCTTGCCGATAGGCATCGCCTGGTCATTAGAACGAACCACTCGCTGTATCTCTAATTCCAACACGAGCATTATTAAGAGCAATCCGACAGTATAGACTCCATAGCAGCCTAACAACAGAGTTGCAGCTTCCCATTTTGCCTCTAACAACGACTCTAGAACTAAAAAAATGAGTGCAGTAGGAAACAAAATGCTAGAAACAGCTTCACTAACTAAAGCTAACCAACGTGGGTGATAGAGTCGAGAGTAAAGAATCAGCCGCTTGAGATAATCTATTAAGTTGAATAAATTAGTCTCTTCACGATTTACAATCATCAGCGAAGGCACAAACTTTACCTGCAACCCATGTTTTTTGAGGATGTTGTGCATCATAAAATCTTCGCCTAAAGCTTGTCCCCACTTATCTAGCAGTTCTGTTTGGCGAAGTACTTCTGTTTTCACAGCCAAAGTCCCACCCCAAGGAATCTGGAAGAGAAACATTTGCACTACTGTGGATACATTGCCGACGTAGCGCACTAAAGATCCCCAATACTTGCCTGTAGGTACATACCAACGGTTACCTGTTGTTGCCCCCACTTTCGGATCGCCTAAAGGACTGACTAATTCTCGCAGCCAATTTACATGCACTATGGTATCAGCATCTACTAAGGCAACCACCTTGTAAGAATCATCCAGCTCGCGGACAGCTTGGATTAAAGAACTGCATTTGAGACTACAATTGTTGCGTACTATTCTTAAAGGGCTGATTTGAACGTTGGTTGCTTCTTGCTCTGTGATAGTTTCACTGGCAATTTTCCAAGCGGGATCTTCGTGACTATCAACGATCAACTTTAAATCATACTGTGGATAGTTTTGATTTAGGAGCGATCGCAAACATCTAGGCAAAAACGGATCGGCTCCGCGTAAGCAAAGAATCACTGCGGTTTTGGGCAACTGGTCATCTGGTAATAAGTTTTTTTTAGATGAGCGCAGATACCATATAAAGACAAGCGTTAAACACACCTGAATAACCAACCAACCTGTCAAAGACTTAGACAGAAATATTGCCAAATCTTCCATTAAATTTTTAGTCTCCGGTAGAATATCGGCTTGTTTATATGTAGGTGTGAGCTAAACCGTAATTCTGAATAATTGGTAATTAGGGGACAGGTGACAGGGAATAATCTGTACCCTGTCCCCTATTCCCTTTACGAATCCAGCGAATATTTCATGTTAATATTGACTGTTGTATTTTTGTTTACAACAAAACTGGCATCACGAAACTTTGGTGTACCTGTTTGTATGGACACAGTTGGATTTTTGGAAATCCCAAAACCTTCTTTGGGAATACCGAAAAAGTCTTTATTGAGTTTGCGATCGCCATTCTGATCGTCAACCACAGCTACAGCATAAGTTCCAGGTTTCAAACCGGAAAATTCTTTTTTTACAGTATTTCCAGTAATCTTAGCGCAGCCACTTTGAGAGCCACTAGAACTACTCATCGGAAATCCTTTTTCAGTTGCGTAAACTCGAAAGCAAATCTCACCTTTTTGGTGATGTATTCCATTTACCACAACATTTAGTGTTGCAGTTGGCTCTGCATTCACTGTTTTAGCAAAGCTGATGCTCGCTAAAGTAGCAAAGACGAAATAACAAACTTGAGATAGCTTCAGCATAATTTTGTAGCCAGAATAGGTAGTTTTGGGGTTGATGAAAAGCTGTATTCTTCAGCTTTTATTTTTGAATTGATTCGTTCAAAAGGTAGTTTGCTGTTTTTTAATTGCTGCTGGTTGCCAAATTTTCCAAAGCCTTTGCAGCGCTATTAGCAAATCTTTCAGCAAAAGATATTCTGTCCCATTTAACTGCTGATGTAGACTTCTATGACAACGCAGCCGCTCATTCAAACTCATGGGACTACGCCATATGGAGAGTATATACTCCCAGATTATTCTCCAATGTGGCAATAAAATTTGTCCTTTCTTTGCTGAATCAAACCACACTGCATATGCATAAAAATCAGGCAGCATACTCAATGGTGATTTTTGATTGTTGTTAGCAAACAACAAATAATTGGGGAAAAACATACTCATTGATTGTTGCGGATGACTTCTGGCAAAAAACAGGTATTCAGGGATTTCATAAAACCTACCAAGAATACCAAGTCTTAATAACAGAATTCCATCTGCATTACCATAACCACCCATAGGTGGTATCCTTCTCAGGGCACTAGCGCGAATTACACCATAACATTGATAACATAAATGCTTGGTCAGCAATTCGTGAAAACGCTCGTGTGATTTTAGTGCATCTGCCTTGAGTTTGATATCGTAACTTTGCAGATAACTCCCCTCTTCATCAATGAAATATGTCCGGGAGTGACACAAGATTATGGTGGGATCTTGGTCAAGCACCTCGACACACTTCTTGATAAAATCTGGAGCATGTAGATCGTCATAGGCTGCCCATTTAAAGTACTCACCCGAAGACAATTTAAAGACGCGATTGAAGTTACGAGCGCAACCGATATTCTTGTCATTGCGGTAGTAACAAATACGTCGATCTTGCTCTGCGTATGCTCTACAAATTTCTTCAGTTTTATCTGTAGATGCATTATCTGAAATAATTAGCTCAAAATCTTCAAAGCTCTGAGCCAAGAGTGAATCTATGGCTTCTTTGATAAATTTCTCACCATTATATACAGGTAATCCGATGCTCAATCGTGGCTGATTGCTACTCATAGAAAACAAGTACTCGGAAAATCCGTGGTTTATTTTATGCTTAATTGCAGATAATTGTTAGGCAGATGCAACGTAAGAATTCAAGAGTCAGAAGTCAGAATCCAGAAGTTAGAATACTTTGATACCAAGCTTAATAATTTCCAGAAAATCAAGCGCGATCTAGCTTATTCATTTTGTAATTATTCTGGATTCCAACTATTTAAAATGCAACAAGGATTTCAAAATTTGGACTATTTAATCAAGCTTTGAACATCTGTTTTTTGTAGCCATTCATGTGTTCGCTGCATTCCCGATTCTAGGTCAATTTTGGGTTTATAATTTAACAGAGTTTCTGCTTTGACAATGGAATAAGCATAGGGACGAGTCATAAAATCTATTGACTCTGGTAAAATATCAACTTTTTTCCGAAAAAGTTTTTGTCCTTGAACGCGTAGCTTTAGAAACAACTTGATTTCATCTTTCGGTAATGAAAGGGGTGCTGATAAACCTTCCATTGCTGCTACACGCATAAAATACTCTTTCCAGGAAGTTTCTTGTCCGTCGGTGATATTAAATATTTCACCGTAGGTTTCTTTTTCTATTGCTAGAAAAATGCCATCAATCAGGTTATCTATATATACATGATTCATTACTCCTTTACCATCGTTGGCACAGGCAAATAATTTTTGACGCATCATCAGAATTGGTCTGACTATCCAGGGAATACTTCCTGGCCCGTAAACATCTCCGGCTCGAATAATGATGATGCCAAAATCTGGAGGATTATTTAGTTCTAAGAGTGCTGTTTCGGCTTCTATTTTCGTTTGACAGTAGGGATTATTTTCGCCAGACAGTGGGCCGGATTCTGTAACACCATCAGGATAGTTGAAACCGTAAACCATCACACTGGATAGATGCACAAATGTTTTGATACCAGCCTGTTTTGCGGCTTTAGCTATGTTGACAGTACCACCAACATTGACATCACGAAAATGGTTAATTGCACCAGCTTCTTGGGCAATTTGCTCAGTATGTAGAACGACATCTACTCCCTGACAAGCCTTTTGGGCAGTGCTAGGATCGGTGATACTACCAATAATTACTTCAACGCCTAAATTCTGTAATTGTTTGTTCTGTTCTGTAGAACTTTGCAGTCCACGAACCTTCATTCCTTGCGCTATAGCTAACTCGGCTGTACGCAAGCCAACAAGTTCATCAATCCCCGTAATTAGGAGGGTTTTGTTTTGGAGGTTCATAAAGTTGGAACTATTGTTAAATAGGTGAATTTGAGTTGTTAGATTAAAGACTTCAAAGTTACACAAAATTGGAATTTTGGTAAAGACTTGTCATCTAAAATCTAAAATTGGTATAAGGAGTAACTTTTCTGTGGAAAGACTGCACAGTACTTAGTTATGAGTCTATGGCAGGGCAAAATGATTTGATTGTTTTGCTGCTAAGAATCAACTAGAAAATATCTCCCGGATCTGCGGAGCGGAGTTTGTTGATAGCAAGTGCCCCTGAAGTTACACACATTAATACTGTTGAAGTTAAGACAAGTAGTGCATTATTAGTAGTCATAATTATTGGTAATTTAGTTGCTTCTGCTGCAAAACTATATAACAATACAGAAGTAATAAATCCGGGAATGTAACCTAAAATTGCCAAAATTAAAGCTTGTTGAAATACCACATTTAATAAATAACTATTGGCATAACCTATAGCTTTTAAAGTGGCGTAAGCAACGAACTGTGTAGCAATATTGCTGTAAAGAATTTGATAAACAATAACTACACCAACAACCGCAGCCATTGTCAACATCAAGTTCAATATAAAGCCAATAGGTGTTCTGACTGCCCAATATTTTTTCTCAAAATCAATGAAGCCTTGGCGCGTAAAAACTTGGACATCATTAGGCAAACTTGCTTGCAAATTTTTCAGGACTGTTTCTGCATTAGTACCAGGTTTGAGAGAAATCAAACCGATATCTATCATATCTGCCGGGCGAGTATTAGGATTTATCCTCAAGAAAGTTGAGTCACTAACAAGTAAATTTCCGTCTACGCCAAAGGAAGGGCCTAAGCTGAATAAGCCACCAATTCTGACTCTATAGCCAATTAATGAATTGAAGGGAAATATTTCAATTGTCTGTGCAGTATCTCCCGCATCAAAATTGCCAGCTATTGGCCCAAACTCTGGACGAGAACTCCGGTCAAAAAGCACGACATCGGGAATTTTGAGTTTATCTAAATTTTTCTCAACTTCTGGGAGATTTATCACAGGTCTACCTGGATCGAAACCAATAACGTATATTGAATATTTCTCACCAGTTGCCGGATTTTTCAGTTTGGCAAATTGCAAATACATGGGGCTAACTGACTCTACGCCATCAAACCCCAGAGATTGGTACAAACGAGTCCGCGAAAAGCTTTGATTTGAGGTCAAAGATTTATATTGCGAACTAACTAAAAATAAATCTCCCTTGAGATTTTGATGCACTGCGGTTGCACTTGAATAGAGGGCATCTTGAAAACCAAGTTGCACAAACATTAGCAGCACAATAAAACCAATCCCGGCTACAGCTACTAATAAACGAACTTTTTGCTGGGCTAGCTGTAGCCATGCTAAAGGAATTTTGAAAATCATGGATTTATTTATCATTTGTCATTTGTCATTTGTCATTTGTCATTTGTTAATGACTAATGCTCTATGCCTCATGTCCCATGCCAAATGACTATATTTGAATGGCGACATCCACTTGTAAGTTAGTTAAACGAGCTACCCGCTCGCTATCTGCGGGATTATCGATAGAGATTTTCACTTCAATTATTCTGCGGTCTGTATCTGAACCAGGGTTGATGCTGAAGATGCTTTGTTTGTCAACTTGCCAACCAATCTCTTTTACAGTTCCTTTTAATTTTCCAGTAAATGCAGTGCTGCTAATGGTGGCTTTTTGTCCTACACGCACTTTTTTAACATCGGTTTGATACACCTCTGCAATCACATACATTTGAGATGTCTTACCTATCTCAGCAAATCCTGTGCTAGTGCTGATTACTTCTCCGGTTTTGGCATGAATTTTCAAAATTTTGCCATTTATGGGAGATTTGATGTAACTTAAATCCAAGTCGGCTTTGGCTTGCTGAACAGAAGTTATTGCACTGTTAACTTCGGTTTGTGCTACCTGAACATCTACACTACGCACTTCGCTAATACTCGTGAGTTGCGCTTGTGCTTGCTTGCGTTGTTCTTGGAATGTGTCTTGAGTCCGCTTGAGAGTGGCTTGAGCTTCTGTTAATTGCTGTTGTGTAGTTTTTAGTTGCAAAGCTTTGGTATCTGCTACAGAAGCCGCGATCGCACCTTGTCTATATAATTGCTGATAGCGATTATTCTCGGCTTGAGCATTGTCTACTTCCGCCTGGATGCGGGCAATTGTTGCCTCTTGGGTAGCAACGTCTCCTTTATATTGTGGCTCTAACCGGGCAATTACAGCCTTTTGAGCATCAACATCTCCCGTTTTACCTCCAGATTTCACTTGCGCTAGTTTGGCTTTGGCAACTTGCTGTTGGTCTAAAGCTTGTTGTAAAGCTGTTTTAGAACGACCATAGTTTTCGAGATAGGCCAATAATTGCCCTGCTTTAACCGTATCTCCTTCTTTCACTAACAGTCTGTCTACTCGCACCCCATTATTGGAAGCGGGAGCAGTCAAAGAAGTAACTTCACCTTCTGGCTCCAAACGTCCTAAGGCAGTCACAGCAACTTTCGCTGGAGCAGCAGCTTGTGGAGGAAGCGCTTGCTGCGTCTGAACTTTAGGTTTAGACCAAAACGGTGCCAAACTATAGAAAGTGATTAATCCAGCCGCTAAAGTAAGAGAAGCTGCTAAAATTACTTGCGATCGACCTACGGGTTTTCTGAATAATCGACTTTCTTTATTTGCTGCCATATTTTCATTCCAATTATGATTTTTTAGGGGATATCCTGGTTATATTTAGTCGATTAGAATAGACTCATCAGCAAATTACCAAGAGGGCTTTTCCTCTAGGGCTTCTACCTTAATAAAGTGGATGGGTCTAAATTGGTTTTATATGAATTGTTGTACGCTTTTATCGCCCAAACTTACTATTGTGGCGTGAAAATTAATGGCGTGTTACTTCAAAGCTTCCTAAGTTATATCCTAATTTGTCATCTAATCCCGTAGCGTAAAATACAATAGCGCTAGCCAGCAAACTTAACTCTCAAGAACAACGAAGCGCTAATAAAAATGAACTAAAAATTTGGAAAAACTTGTCATTAAGTATGGCAATTAAATTGTAATTTGTCAAGCAATTTACTTTCCATAAGTCCTGATTCTCTAACTAAAATATTTCATCACAGTAATATTAGAGACTGAAGAAATTTACTCATTACTAATTTTTCGCCTAGTAATTTAATACCAACATATAGTTAGTTATTAAGCAGATTTAATATTACTAACAGATTATTGTTAAGAAGGTTGTGTACTATAAGACATTCCGATCTATTTTGTTAACAACATCCTAAAAGCCCTCTTGACGGTATTAAAAGTTTTAGATCCCTCTAAATACCCTGTTTTAAGGGGAGGATCAATAAGTGCTTAAAATCACAGCTAAACACTTTTAAAATATCCTCTAAAGAAAACTTTAGCTATTAGCCTCATAATTAATTCTGAGGCGATTATGACAACTAGTGCAAGATATTAGTTTTGACTGACTTGATCTATTAACCCTGCAATTGATTGTAGAGCTGCTCGGTTGGTAAATGTAAAATCTGAGCTTTGCTTCAGTTAATTTTTTACTGAATACTCATTTAACTCATATTATGTTTATCAAGTAACATACTAAAAATTAATATTTGCTTTATAAATAACCGCTTTGCTTCTTAACTTGACTTATATTGAAAAATAACCAAAAACTTTGACTCAATTATCAGGTTTCTCTGAGAAAAGATACTTATGCTTATTCCATCTATCTATGTATTAATGAAATTTTTACTTACTAGACAACAGATTTACATTGTTAACTTAATTCAGCGCAAATTTTTGGCTAACCCGTAGATAACAAAATATCTCAGACATTTATATAGTCACAAATTATACTATTATGCTGAATTGTATTGAAAATTTAGATCGGTAATGGTGAAGAGTTATTTATAAAATAAGTTTAAAGGAATGATTTAGTTTCTGTAAAGTATGCTAGTGTTTTTATTAATTCAATGCTTTAAAGTAGTTATACAAACTAGTTATTTAATTAAAATTTTGAAATCAAAAATAACTAAAAATAACTGCTTTGTCATTACCTTGCGGTCGTTTAATTACTTTTTGAAGTTGCATAAGCTTGGATTAAAGTGGTGTCTTTTCTGTAACGAATTTGTCAACTTCACTGGGTCAAATCCCATAAAATATATTATCCTGGACACTGAAACTGGCTATGACATTGATCGAGATACAGAACGTTGTCATTAACACCAGTTATGTTGCTGTGGTTAGGCTAGATTATCAAACGGTTTCAGGTGAGAAAAGCATTTCTGTTTCTATCGTTACTCCTCAGTTTTCATCGCTCCAGTAGGATACCATTGCTCAAAATCTCTACTATTACAAATGGATTGAATTCACTGGTCAAGCAGCTATTACACTCCAACACTATTTTACCAGTTTTAACAACGTCATTGACCTATTGCCACAATATCAAGAGTCTAGCGTTGTATAGCATTTTTGTGCGATCGCAGTTCTCAGGGCAGTATATGTCGTGTGGTGTCGATTTAGCAAAAAGCATTTAGCACAGACACAATAGCTAACTGCTTACAAGACGAGAAATTTTCATTATTTAGTAGGCAACAGAAATTACTGTAGCTACACAATCCACAGTACTCACTATGCCCTATGTCTGCTTATTCAATTGATACTGCCTTAGCGGAGTTAGAGAGCCTTGTCAATAATTGTGAACAGGCTGTGATTAAGTCTATCGAGGGAAAAAAAATGAAATCGGATAAATCAGTGTCAATCAACAAAATTAACAGACAATTACAACACAATCCTATCGCCATTGTTGGGATGGCTTCTCTATTGCCTCAAGCCAGAAATTTGCGGGAATACTGGCAAAATATAGTAAACAAAATTGACTGTATTACTGATGTTCCTTCCACTCACTGGAGTGTCGAAGATTATTACGATCCAAATCCCAGAACTACTGAAGATAAAACCTACTGTAAAAGAGGTGGGTTTCTTCCAGAGGTAGATTTTAACCCGATGGAATTCGGTATACCACCCAGCATTTTGGAAGTCACAGATGTATCGCAACTATTAAGTTTAGTGGTTGCGAAAGAAGCGATGGAAGATGCAGGTTATGGCGAAAAACGTGATTTTAACCGCGAGATGGTTGGGGTAATCTTAGGCGTGGCTATGGCCAAGCAATTAGGAATGCCACTTTCTGCTAGGTTGGAATATCCGATTTGGGAAAAAGCACTCAAAAGCAGTGGTTTATCCGATGAGGATACCAAAAAAATCGTTGATAAAATCAAAAGCGCTTATGTGAAGTGGGATGAGAACGCTTTCCCTGGAATGTTAGCTAACGTAGTCGCGGGTAGAATTGCCAATCGCCTAAATTTTGGCGGGATGAATTGTGTAGTTGATGCCGCTTGTGCTAGTTCCTTTGGTGCTTTAAAAATGGCAATTAGTGAGCTAGTTGAGCATCGTTCTGACATGATGCTGACTGGTGGCGTTGATACCGACAACACCATCATGGCTTACATCTCGTTCAGCAAAACACCTGCGGTTTCTCCTAGCGAAAATGTCAAACCTTTCGATGCTAAATCTGATGGAATGATGTTGGGTGAAGGTATCGGAATGATTGTCCTCAAACGGTTAGAAGATGCTGAACGGGACAACGATAAAATATATGCCGTAATTAAAGGTATTGGTACTTCCAGCGATGGACGTTACAAGAGCATTTATGCTCCCCGCAAAGAAGGTCAAGTCAAAGCCTTAGAACGTGCTTATGAAGATGCTGGCTTCTCTCCCGCTACCGTTGGTTTGATGGAAGCACATGGCACCGGCACAATGGCTGGAGATCCGACAGAATTCGGTTCTTTAAAAGACTTCTTTGATGTTCATGATGACAAAAAGCAGCACATCGCTTTGGGTAGTGTGAAATCGCAAATCGGACACACAAAAGCGGCTGCGGGTGCGGCGAGTTTGATTAAAACTGCTTTGGCTTTACATCACAAAGTATTACCGCCCACAATTAACATCACCGAGCCAAACCCCAAACTCAACATTAAAAATTCATCCTTTTATTTGAATACCGAAACCAGACCTTGGATTCGTCCAGAAGGGGAAGCGCCAAGACGCGCAGGTGTAAGTTCTTTCGGATTTGGCGGAACTAACTATCACGTCGTTTTGGAAGAATATGAAGCTGACCAAAACGCCGCTTACCGCTTACACAGTGATGCTAGTGAAGTGCTGTTGTTTGCTCCTACGGTAGACCAATTGTTGAGCAAATCTGAAGAGATTTTAGGTAAGTTGCGATCGCCAGATGCACCAACACATTATGCACAATTAGTCAAGGAATGCAAATCGCCACAGATTCCCCTCTCTGCTGCCAGATTTGGTTTTGTAGCTGAGAATCTGGAAGAAGCTTGCAAGTTGCTGCAAACTAGTATTGACTGGCTGAAACTCAAAGGAACAGCAGCATCTTGGGAGCATCCCCAAGGGATTTATTACCGCTCCTCTGGTATGGAGTTGGGCGGAAAAGTTGTCTCTCTATTTTCTGGACAAGGTTCGCAATACTTGGAGATGGGACGCGAACTGGTAATGAATTTTCCTTTGATGCGCCGTCTTCATGGTTATATGGATAGCCTGTTGCTCAAAGATAATTTGCAGCCGTTGTCAGAAATCGTTTTCCCTCATCCTGTGTTTGGAGAGGCAGAAAAAAATGTCCAAATTGCTGCCTTGCAACGCACAGAATACGCTCAACCAGCGATTGGGGTGTTGAGTGCAGGGATGTACAGCATACTGCAACAAGCTGGGTTCAAGTCAGATTTTGTGGCGGGACATAGCTTTGGCGAACTAACAGCGCTATGGGCTGCGGGGGTTTTGAGTACCGAAGATTACTTGTTCTTAGTGAAAGCTAGGGGGCAAGCAATGGCTGCACCCGAAGATCCAGATCATGATGCGGGTAGTATGTTGGCTGTCAAAGAAGACATCAGCAAAGTGGAAGCAGTGCTGAGACATTTTCCCCAAGTTGCGATCGCTAATCAAAATTCTCCCACTCAATTTGTCTTGGCTGGGCCTACCGCAGAAATAGCAAGAATCAAAGAGGCTTTACACGAAAAAGGATATACAGCTGTATTGTTACCTGTTTCAGCAGCGTTTCATACACCGCTAATTGCCTTTGCTCAGAAATCCTTTGCGATCGCTACCAAGTCTGTCAAATTCCAAAGTCCCAAAATCCCTGTTTACAGCAACGTTACCAGTAAGCAGTATCCCAAGGAACCCCAAAATATTCAAAAAATCCTGGAAACGCACCTTTCTAACTCGGTGCTGTTTAAGCAGGAAATTGAAAATATCTATGCGGCGGGTGGTACTTGCTTTGTGGAATTTGGGCCGAGAAGAATTCTCACCAACTTGGTGAAAGATATCCTTGGCGATCGCCCACATATTACCGTATCTTTGAACCCCAGCACTCAAAAGAATAGCGATCGCTCTTTGCGAGAAGCAGTTGTGCAGTTGCGGGTAATTGGTATGGCTTTGAATAACCTCGATCCTTACCAACTTCCCCAAACTATCCCCCCAATTGAGACGAAGAAGACATTAAATGTCCGTTTAAACGGCATAAACTACAGATCCGAAAAAACGAAAAATGCCTTCGCTCTAGCTTTGCAGGATGGGCATAAAGTCACATTACCCGCCCCCGAATATTCTGAAGCGGCTCCTTTATTTAGCAGCCCAGGTGTAACTCCACCTGTAGCAGTGATAGAAACTAACGGACATAAAAAACTTACCCCAGTAACGAACGGTGTGACTGCTAGTATCATCACCCAGCCAGAGCAACAGATGAATCCTGTTACCCTGTCACAACCAGTCCAGGAATCTAAGATGCAACCAACACCAGAAAAACTTACAAATTACGAACAACTTTTAGCAAGTTTAGAATATCTCCTGACACAGTTTCAGGAAAATCAAGCTGAGAATTTACAAGTTCACGGTACTTATCTCAACCATCAAATGGAATACGCCAAAGCGTTTTTCCAACTGATGCAGCAGCAGAATTCATTGTTGAGTGAAAGTAAATCAACAGCCGAAACTGCCAAAATGAAGCTAGTTGTCATGGAAAGCTTAGAGCGTAGCATGATGCAGTTTCATTCCCAACAAGGTGAAACTCTACGCATCCATGAGCAATATCTCCAAGAGCAGTTGGAATATACTAAGAGCTTTTTCCAACTCATCCAGCAAGAATATTCTCTAATCATCTCAGGTGACGGAGCAACTCAACTAACAGAGAAACTCAGCAATTTCACTCCGTTCACAACAGAAACAACTGTTACTGATGCGCCAGTACCCGCTACTACCAAGATAGTAGAAAGCCAGCCTTTGCCTCTAACTGAGCCTGTAGCGAAAAATGGCTCAACTGTTACCCAAGCACCTCTCCCACCTGTTGTAGAGCCTGTAGTTGCAACTTCTGTATCCGCTACTTCTAAGAAGGATGAAAATTCCTCTTCTTTGCTCCCCAATCTCTTCTCTCCACTCCCTACTTTTGAGACAGTGGAGCCTGTAGCGGCGTCACCTGTTCCCCCAGTAGTAGAACCCCAAGCCGAGGTTGTAGTCAAAATTAGCTCACCTCCAGCCAACGAAGTTGTTGCCTTTATCCCAGAACCAGCGCCCACAACTGCTGCACCTGTATCTGGCGCAACCATCGATATTGTTGACTTGGATAAAAACCTCTTAGCCATCACCAGCGACAAGACCGGCTACCCAGTCGAAATGCTGGAAATGGACATGGATATGGAGGCTGATTTAGGAATTGACTCTATCAAACGGGTGGAAATCTTGGGGGCGCTACAAGAAATGTACCCCAACTTACCCAAGCCCAATTTAGAAGAACTGTCAGAAAAACGCACCATTGGTCAAGTTGTAGAGTATCTGCAATCCCACGCTTCCAAAAGTATTACTGTAGAAATTGCAGTTCACGAAGTACAACAAGCAACTGAGATTCCAGTAGAGGCTGCACCAGTAGTTGAGGTAGTCATTGCACCGGAACCAAGCGTAGTTGTCGCATTCACTCCAGAACCAGAACCCGCTACAAGTGATGAATTTGCAAACTTAGGTGAAACCCTGTTAGCCATCACCAGCGATAAGACTGGTTATCCAGTCGAGATGCTGGAACTGGAAATGGACATGGAAGCTGATTTAGGGATTGACTCGATTAAACGGGTGGAAATCTTAGGGGCGATGCAAGAAACGTACCCCAACTTACCCAAACCAAATATCGAAGAACTCGGCGATCTCCGCACCATCGGTCAAATAGTCGATTACCTACAGCAGTTGGCTGGAGGTGAAAAAAAAAAGTCTGAACCTGAGTTTGTCCAACAGCAGCCACCGGAATTAGAGCATAATATCCAGCGCCATCTCGTCAAACTCAGAAGTCTACCACAGCCCGATTATTTGGATTTTACGTTACCAGAGGGACACATCGGTTTAATCACCGATGATGGTTCCCTCACCACCTATAAATTAACTGAATCCCTAATCGAGAAAGGCTGGAAGGTAGTAGTTATCAGCTTTCCCCAATCGCTCATCGCCCAACAAGCGCCTTTACCTACAGGAGTAACCCGCGTCACCTTAGCAAACTTGAGTGAAGAACATCTTCAACAACAATTGCAAGCGATCGCATCTCACTGCGGAACGATTGGGGCCTTCATCCACTTACATCCAATGTTTGTAGGAAATCATACCGGAAGTATTTCTTATAACGAATCAGAAAAGGCGATCGTCAAGCACGTATTTTTGATGGCGAAACACCTAAAACCCTCGCTCAACGAAGCCGCAAAACATGGACGTAGTTGTTTCTGCACAGTTGCTCACCTTGATGGAGCCTTCGGTTTAGAGTACAAAGTCAACTTCGGTGCGATCGGCGCTGGTTTATTTGGATTAACCAAAACCCTCAAATGGGAATGGCCAAAAGTTTTCACTCGTGCGATCGACCTAAGCCCCAGGCTTGACGCTAAACAATCAGTACAAAACATCATCGCCGAACTTCACGACCCCAACCTTTATATAAGTGAAGTTGGCTACGGCTCACAAGGGCGAGTCACCATCATCGCCGATTAAAAATCTTTTCATCTCTTCTCTCTGCGCTCTCTGCGTCTCTGTGGTTCGTTTAAAAAAAAACCGCAGAGGCGCAGAGGACACAGAGGAAGAAAAAACCAAAATTATGCAGGTATTCACGAGGATTTATGACACAAACAGCCCAGCTTAGTCCATCATCTGTCTTTGTCGTGAGCGGCGGTGCAAAAGGGATTACGGCTGAGTGTACTATCAGATTAGCCCAACAGCAACCCTGCAAATTCATCCTCCTCGGTCGCTCCGAACTATTAGAAACCGAGCCAGATTTTGCTCAAAACTCTGATGATTCCGCATTGAAAAAATGCATCATGGAAAATCTTCTTTCTCAAGGAGAGAAGCCCACACCCATGAATGTGCAAAAAATATATAACAAAATTACCTCCAGCCGGGAAATTAAAAAGACTTTAGCAGCAATTGAAAAAACCGGAGCTAAAGCAGAATATATCAGCGTCGATGTCACAGATACGCCAGCTTTACAAGAAAAACTTGCCACTGCTGTACAACATCTCGGCCCAATTACCGGAATCATCCACGGCGCTGGAAACTTAGCTGATAAGTTAATTGAAAAGAAAACAGAAGAGGATTTTGAAAAAGTTTACACCGCTAAAGTTCAGGGATTAGAAAACCTGCTAACTTGCGTCAACCCTAATCAACTTCAGCATTTAGTTTTGTTCTCTTCAGTAACAGGCTTTTACGGAAATCCTGGACAATCTGATTATGCGATCGCAAATGAAATTCTGAACAAATCAGCCCATATATTTAAGCAAACTTATCCCTCATGTCACGTAGTCGCTATCAACTGGGGCGCTTGGGATAGTGGCATGGTGACAGCAGAATTAAAGAAAATTTTTCAAGAGCGAAAAATTGATATAATTCCGATTGCAGTCGGGGCACAAATGCTTGTGAAAGAAATGGGTAATAGCAACCATGCAACCGCACAAGTTGTTATTGGTAGCCCATTAGTTCCAATGGCTACAGAACTAGATTCAGAACTACGAACCTATCGTATTCGCCGCCAAATGACATTGGAGGCTAATCCATTTTTACACGATCACACTATTGCTGGTTCTCCAGTTTTACCAGCAACTTGTGCAATGACCTGGATTATCAATGCTTGTGAACAATTATATCCCGGTTACAGATTGTTTAATTACCAAGATTTCAAAGTTTTGAAGGGGATTACTTTCAATGAGACATTAGCAAAGGAACATTTTTTAGAGATAGAAGAAATTTCTAAAGTTAATCTTGAAAGAATCGAACTTAAAGCCAAAATTTCGAGTAAAAACCCACAAGGTAGAATCCAGTTTCATTTTAGCGCCCAACTCAATCTCCAGCGAGAAATCCCAGATGTACCCACTTATGAATCTCTCAATCTCGAAGAAGATAATATTATCACCGCTACAGGAAAAGCTTTTTACCAAAATGGTGGGGCTACATTATTTCATGGCCCTGCTTTTCAAGAAGTCAAAAGAGTTTTAAACATCAGTCCTGAAAAAATCACAACAGAATGTCTTTGGCCAGAACTCACCGCACAGCAACAAGGACAATTCCCTGTCCAATGGGTAAATCCTTACACGACTGACTTGAGTATGCACGCTTTATGGATTTGGACACAACACTTTCATGAAGAAGGTTGTTTACCTGGGAAAGTAGAAAAATTTGAACAATTTGAAATGATACCACATAACGAAACATTTTACGTTTCTTGTGAAGTATTAGCTAAGACACCAAGTAGTGCGATCGCAAACTTTATCATACACGACCGCCAAGGTAAAATATACTCACGAATGCTCGGCGCTCATGCCATTATTTGGTCAATGAAAATGCTCAGAAGCTAGTAATCTCTCAAATTCAAAGTTTGTAGTAAGGACTTTAGTCCTTCTTAATATAAGCACTAAAGTGCTTACTACAAACTATCAAAATCTTAGGATTGCTATAACTTGCCTCGTTTAAAGTTTGGGGAACAGCGTAAATCCTGCCTTTTAATTATCTCTTGCTAAATACCCAAACTCGGAGCATATAAATCGTGGAAAAAATAGCCATCATCGCATTATCATGCCTATTCCCCGATGCAAAGAATCCTGAAGAATACTGGCAGAATATCGTTCATCAAAAAGATTCGACATCCTCTGCAACCGTCGAAGAAATCGGAGTAGATCCGACAATTTTTCACAATCCAGTCAAAGGTACACCAGACAAAACCTATTCCCTCAAAGGCGGATACATCCGCGACTTCCAGTTTAATCCATCTGAATACAATCTACCATCAGAATTTGTTGCTAGTTTAGATAACACCTTCAAATGGTCATTATATGCCGCTAAACAAGCAATTGAACAAAGTGGTTATTGGGGTAATCAAACTGTTCTGTCAAAATGTGGCGTAATTTTAGGTAATTTGTCATTCCCGACAAAATTATCTAATCAATTATTTTCTCCAATTTACCAGCAAGCTATTAATCCTGCTGTCAGAGAACTTTTGCAGGATGAAGACTTTAATTTAGCTGTCCCAAGTGCAACTAAAGCATCTTTATACAATGCGATGATATCTGGTTTACCAGCATCTATCGTAGCTCAAGCTCTCTCTCTATCCCAGATTAATTTATGTCTGGATGCTGCTTGTTCATCATCATTTTATGCGATTAAACTAGCATCTCATTACTTATGGTCACACAAAGCTGATGTCATGTTAGCTGGAGCCATCAGTTGTGCAGATTCGCTATTCGTGCGGATGTTATTTTCCGGTGTTCAAGGGTATGCAGAAAACGGCATCAGTCGTCCCTTAGATAAATCATCTAGAGGGCTAATTCCCGCCGATGGTGTTGGGATGGTAATGCTGAAGAGATATTCTGATGCCGTTAGAGATGGTGATAATATTCTCGCCACTATCTGCGGTAATGGACTATCGAATGATGGCAAAGGTAAGCACTTACTCAGTCCTAATCCTAAAGGACAAACCTTAGCTTTTGAACGAGCCTATAATGAGGCAAATTTTAGTCCAAAAAGCATCGATTATCTAGAGTGTCACGCCACTGGCACATTACTAGGAGATACAACCGAATTCAACTCCATCGAAACATTTTTTAGTCAAAATCAAGCTGCGCCTCTGGTGGGTTCTGCCAAAGCAAATACTGGTCACTTGCTAACTGCTGCTGGCATGGTTGGCTTGACTAAAGTGATTTTGAGTATGTCTCATGGTGTAATTCCAGCAACCATGAACGTTTCTGAACCTTTAACATCAGAGAATGGTACAATTTCCGCCGATAAAATTGTTAGAACAGCTACAGCATGGCCTAGTAATAACGCACCAATTAAACGGGCAGCTATTAGTGCTTTTGGTTTTGGTGGCACTAATTCTCATCTGATTTTAGAACAAGGAAATACAGCAGAATCAGTTGAATCAATTCCACCTGTTCCACCTACCAAAGTCGCTATTGTCGGCATGGATGCCTTTTTTGGTAACTGCAATGGTTTGGATGCTTTTGAACGCAGTATTTATGATGGAACACAGCATTTTACTTCCCTACCGCCTCAAAGATGGCATGGGATAGAAAATCAAGAAAGTGTTCTGAAAGAGTACGGTTTAACAGACGGGAAAGCACCAGTAGGGGCATATATCAAGGATTTTGAAATCGATACTTTATCGTGCAAAATCCCACCAAATGAAATCGAGAAGTTAAACCCACAACAATTGTTGCTTCTGAAAGTTAGCGATCGCGCCGTCAAAGATGCGAAACTACAGGAAGGTGGCAATGTGGCTGTGATTGTCGCCGCCGAGACAGAATTCTCTGTGCATCAGCTACAGCAAAGATGGAATTTGTCTTGGCAAGTTAAGGATGGCTTACTCAACCAAGGAATTTCTCTACCTGCTGAACAGCTTTCCCAACTGGAAACCATTGTTAAAGATAGCATTCACCAACCAGTAGAAATCGGCGAATATGTAAGTCACATCGCCAACATCATGGCGAGTCGGATTTCTGCTTTGTGGAATTTCACTGGCCCTGCATTCACCGTCAGCGCTGGCGAAAATTCTGCCCTCAAAGCCTTGGAAATTGCCCAAATGCTACTCGCTACGGGAGAAGTTGATGCAGTCGTTGTGGGTGCAGTAGATTTAGCCGGTGGTGTGGAAAATGTCTTGTTCCGCAGCCAATTTGCCCCAATTAATACGGGTGTAAATACCTTGGGTTACGACCAACAAGCCAATGGTTGGACGGTTGGCGAAGGTGCGGGTGCAGTTGTCCTCAAACGCTACAAAGCTGCTAAGGAAGATAATGAACGCATCTATGCAGTAATTGATGCCATGAGTTTTGCACAAGGTAATTCTACTTTGAGTGACGCTTTGGTAAAACCTGATGCTTCAGCTATCAGTGATGTCTGCAAACAAGCTTTCGAGATGGCGGAGATTCAACCCACAGAAGTTAACTATGTGGAAGTTTTCGGTAGTGGCGTTCCCCAGGAGGATGAAGCCGAAATCACAGGTTTACTGCAAGCTTATCCGAAAGTGGGCAATGGTTTGCACTGTGCGTTAGGTAGTGTTAAATCCAATATCGGCCACACCTATACAGCATCGGGAATTGCTAGCTTAATCAAAACCGCTCTCTGTCTTTATTACAGGTATATTCCCGCCACTCCCAAATGGTCTGGTGTCAAAACACCGCAAGTATGGGAAGGTAGTCCTTTCTATGTGGCGATGGAATCAAGACCTTGGTTTGTCGATAAAGGCGGCACACGCAGAATAGCAGCAATTAATAGCATGGGTATAGATGGGAGTTACGCCCATTTAATCTTATCGGAGGAACCCAGCCAAGAGGAACGCGACAACAGATATTTGCAACAAATGCCTTTTCATCTGTTTCCTATCGCAGTTAGCGATCGCTCCACTATACCCGATATACTAAACCATCTCCAAAAATCCATCGAAGCTAGTTCTTCTTTATCAGCTACCGCCAGCGAAACATTTGCCACCTTTCAACAGCAATCTGATCCAAAATACGTCTTATCAATTACAGGACGTAACACAAAAGATTTACTCAAAGAAATTGAATCTGCCCGCAAAGGTGTAAACAATGCCTTTGAAAATGGTACAGATTGGCAAACACCACTAGGTAGTTATTTCACAGCGAAACCATTGGGTAAAACTGGAGCAGTTGCTTACGTTTATCCCGCAGCAGTTAATTCTTATATCGGCATTGGTCGCACCGTCTTCCGCTTATTTCCGAAAGTTTTTGAGGATTTAAAAAGTAACAATCTCTACAATCGGGCTGCCGATGTCGAAAAGTTAGTTTACCCCAGAAGTTTACCTAAATTGACAACTAGACAATTAGAAACTCTCGAAAAGCAATTGTTAGATGATTCGCTGGCAATGTTTGAAAGTGAAATTGCCTTTGCTAGATACATGACAGCAATTTTCCGAGATGATTTTAAAGTCAAGCCGCAATCCGTATTTGGGTATAGCTTGGGTGAAACTAGTATGATGGTTGCCCAAGGAGTTTGGAGTGATTTTGAGGGCGGAAGTAATACCTTAAACTCATCACCTTTATTTGGCGATAAGTTATCTGGCCCTAAAAATGCTGTGCGTGAATATTGGGGATTAACAGATTCACCAAACAACAATTTTTGGAATACCTATGTTCTCATGGCTACTCCATCTCAAGTGCGAGAATGCCTGAAACATGAGAATCACGTCTACTTAACTCAAATCAACACACCAGAAGAAGTATTAATTGCTGGTGACGATGCAGCCTGTAAGCGAGTGATAGCAACTTTAGGTTGTAATTCTTTCCCTGCTCCCTTCGACCATGTGATACATTGTGAAGCGATGCGATCGCAGTTCGAGGAAATCAAGAAGGTAAACAGCTTACCATCACAAAATTTTCCTGGGATTGTGTTTTATTCTGCCGCCGATTATCAACCAGTTGCACTCGAAAGAGATGCAATCGCTCACAACATCGCCAAAGGATTGTGCCAAGAACTTGATTTTCCGCAATTAGTTAATCGTGTATACGATGATGGGGTGAAAATATTCCTAGAAGCGGGCGCTGGTAGTGTTTGTTCACGATGGATTGATAAAATCCTCGGAAACAAAGAACATATCACAGTTTCTCTGAATCGTAGAGGGATGGATGACCATGCTTCGATGGTCAAAGCATTAGCAAAATTACTCAGTCATCAGGTGAATGTAGATTTATCACCACTGTATAGTAAAGCTCAAGAAACGGCTAATTCAAATAAAGCAACATTGAGAACAGTTACCTTGGGTGGAAAAGCGATCGCTGCTACAATTTTGAGCGAAGATAATCGTAACCTTGTTAAAGATTTCGCTGGTGAGCTTAGGAGCGATCGCTTCAAAATACAGCATCCAGATATACCTAATGTCCAACAATCTGAAATCACAGATTATCTTAACACTTCCAACCACATAACCCAAGAAGAAAGTCATTCCTATAACATCTTGCCTCTGTCAGAAGAAGTAAAACCGAAAAATATCATTGATAACGTTTTTGAACCGAAAGAACAATTACAATCTTCTGAGTCAAGCGCAATTAGACAGCCAACTTCTCTTTCCTCCCCACGCGTCAGAACTCAAAAAATTAGTAGCATCATCAGCATGTTCGATTTAAATAAGACCCAGTATCAAAAGCTCAATGCTAATAATTCAAAGATAACTAAAGCACACACTGCCTTCTTACAAGCTAGACAAGATTACAGTCAGCAAATGAGCGAAATCATTCAATTGCAACTAGCTTGCGCCCAAAACTTGCTTAACGACGAATCTTAATATCTCATACCAATTCTCTCTAAACCTTCTCTTGCTTCGCGCCCTTTGCGTCCTTTGCGGTTCGTTTAAAAATTATTACGTACATCTCCGAGAGAATTGGTATTAGTCTCTTACTCTGTGCCCTCTGCGCCTCTGCGGTTCGTTAACAGAGTCTACACCCTTTAACTTTATCATCCATTGTTTGTAATCCGAGGGATAACTGCCGTGACAACCGTAGATACGGTACTAAGTAAACACGATAATGGCCTTAATTTCTCTTCTTGGTCTTATAACAAAAACCAGGTTTGGAAAGGTTCTTTAGAAACTGTATCTTTCGAGAAACAAACCATCAAAGATAAATTGATGGTGTTAAATAAACCCTGCTACATCGTAAAAGTTGCCGGAAAAATCGGTGTCACTAATGAGGGGTATTTATCTCCTGGTGATAATGGCACAACAGCACAAGTAGAACTGCTAACATTTGCAGCCCCAATCCACATTCAACAGTTTGGAGATCCTACTTTTCTCTCCTCTTATGGAGTGAAATATGCCTACGTTACCGGCGCAATGGCTGGCGGAATTGCTTCTGAAGAAATGGTCATTGCACTAGGAAAAGAGCAAATTTTGAGTTCCTTTGGTGCAGGTGGTTTAACTCCAGAACGTTTGGAAGCAGCCATAAATCGTATTCAAGAAGCTTTACCTCAAGGGCCTTACGCATTTAATTTAATTCACAGTCCTAACGAACCTGCGATTGAACGCCGGGCTGTAGATTTATACCTCAAATATCAAGTGAGAACAGTAGAAGCCTCTGCATTTCTCGACTTGACCCCCAACATTGTTTATTACCGTCTTGCTGGATTGGGATTAAATAACGCCAATCAAATTGAAATCAAAAATAAAATCATTGCCAAAATTTCTCGCCGAGAAGTTGCGACTAAATTTCTGCAACCAGCACCAGCCAGAATAATTAAAGAACTTCTTGAACAAGGGCTAATTACTGAGTTACAAGCAACCCTTGCAGCTAAAGTTCCGATGGCTGATGATATTACCGTCGAGGCTGATTCTGGAGGTCATACAGATAACCGTCCCTTGGTTTGTGTGTTACCTTCTATTATTGCCTTGCGGGATGAAATTCAAGCCCAATATCATTACCAAACACCCATTAGAATTGGCGTAGCAGGAGGAATTGGAACACCACAATCAGCATTAGCAGCCTTTATGATGGGTGCTGCTTATGTAATGACCGGTTCCATTAATCAGTCATGTGTTGAATCTGGGGCTTGTGAACATACCAAAAAGTTACTAGCCCAAGCAGAAATGGCTGATATGATAATGGCCCCAGCAGCAGATATGTTTGAAATGGGAGTCAAATTGCAAGTTCTCAAACGGGGTACAATGTTCCCCATGCGAGCGCAGAAATTATTTGAACTCTATCGCGCTTATGATTCCATCGAAAGCATCCCTCTTGCAGAAAGAGAGAAATTAGAAAAGCAAGTTTTTCGCAAAACTATTGCCGAAGTATGGGAAGGAACTGCGACTTATTTATCCCAAAAGAATCCTGAGAAACTTGGGAAAGCAGTCAATAATCCTAAACTAAAAATGGCGTTGATTTTCCGCTGGTATCTAGGATTATCTTCTCGCTGGTCGAGTTCTGGTGAAAAAGGTAGAGAAGTCGATTATCAAATTTGGTGTGGCCCGGCAATGGGCGGTTTCAATGACTGGGTACGCGGTTCTTACCTATCTGAACCAAATAATCGTGGTGTAGTTGATGTTGCTAATCAAATTATGACTGGTGCAGCCTTTTTGTACCGTGTCCAAAATTTGAAAATTCAAGGACTGCAAGCTTCCGATTATTACAGTCAATATCACCCTGTTCGTTCTACATCATTGTTGGAGATTTAAAAATGACTATAAAACAGTCTTTCACCGCAGACGATATTCAAATATTTTTGGTATCTAACTTAGCTAAGTTGTTAGGAGTTGCAACTGATGAAATAGATATCAAAGAACATTTAGAAAACTATGGCTTGGATTCAGCCCAAGCAATGATTCTAGTCAGTAACTTAGAAAAGTTACTAGGATTTCAACCATCTCCGCTGCTTCTGTGGCATTATCCAAATATTGAAGCTCTTTCACAGCGTTTAGCTGAAGAAGTGCAAGAAGGTTTACCAGTTCAAGATACAAAGGTAGTAGCCTCTAATGCCAACACTCCACCCTCTGTTCTAGATTTAGGTGCTGAGGCTGTTCTTGATCCTACCATCCATCCTGGTGCTGCATCGAATGTGCTTGTGGATGAACCCAAGAACATCTTTTTAACTGGCGGAACAGGCTTTTTAGGAGCCTTTATCATCCGGGAATTGCTACAAGAAACTAATGCGGATATCTATTGCTTAGTGCGTGCTGCTAATGCCGAAGAAGGCAAAAGCAAACTCCAAAAGAATCTGGAACAGTATGCAATTTGGCAAGAAGAATTTACCTCCAGAATTATTCCCATTGTCGGCGATTTATCTCAGCCATTGTTAGGTATTGGTTCGGAACAGTTTCAAATTTTAGCTGCCAATATTGATACTATTTATCATAGTGCTGCTTTATTGAATTATGTTTTTCCATACTCAGCACTGAAAGCAGCCAATGTTTTAGGCACTCAAGAAGTTTTGAGATTGGCTTGTCAAATTAAAGTCAAGCCTGTACATTACGTTTCTAGTGTTGCTGTTTTTGAATCCACTGCTTATGCTGGTAAGGTTGTCAAAGAGCAGGATGAATTCAATCATTGGGAAGGCATTTATCTTGGTTACTCACAAACAAAATGGGTAGCTGAAAAGTTAGTCAAAATTGCTCGTGACCGTGGACTGCCTGTAACTATTCATAGACCGCCACTGATTTCCGGTGATAGCAAAACAGGCATTTGTAACACACATGACTTTATCAATCTGATGACTAAAGGCTGTCTACAAATGGGATATTTCCCTGATGTAGATTATATGTTGGATATGTCACCTGTTGACTATGTAAGTAAAGCGATCGTTTATCTATCACGCCAAAAAGAATCCATAGGTAAGGCTTTCAATTTACAACATCCCCAACCTGCCGCTTTGAAAATGCTAGTTGAGTGGATACGCTCTTTTGGTTATTCAGTTGAGATGATTCCTTACGAAAAATGGCAATCAGAGTTAATCAATAATGTCACTTCTGCTGACAATCCTTTATACACTCTGCGGCCATTTTTACTGGAACGCTGGTCTGATGAACAACTGACTATTCCTGATTTGTATTTACAAGCTAGAAGACCTCATATTAGCTGCCAAGACACTCTTCATGCACTAGCAGGTAGCTCTATTGCTTGTCCTGCCATTGACTCTCAATTGTTTATGACTTATACAGCTTACTTGATTCAAAGCGGTTTCTTGAATATCGCTTAGGAGTTCATAGCTTGCGTAGGATGTGTTAGGAACGTAACGCACTATCCCGAATACTTTCGCTGCGTTACGGAAGCCATAACACACCCTACAACTACAACAAAACAAGTTTATTTAGTCGATGTTTTTTAAAACTCAGTACTGCTGAATAGTTAATATTTCAGATGCCAGCAACAACTTATATACCAACAGTGGCAATATAATTGCCCTGTTTTTTTATGCTCAATCATGTAAATTTTTAGTATTCACCCCTTGACAGAAGCAATCGAGGATAGAATGGTTAGTGTCGGGCATAAAAGTTTGATTTTACCTGCTGGCTTTTGTGAGTAATCAAAAGCCAGCACTAGTAATTTGAAATAACCGAACTTCTTTAATGCTCAACTTATTCGCTGCATAAATCCTAAATTGGCGTTTGGACTGCTACATCTATCCAAGGCATCACACAAGCATTTGAAAGGGTAATCACTCAAGACATTTCTCGTCAGTTGAGATATTACGCGTACTTAATTGTAGAACGAGAACGACTGTAAATGCAACGCAGCTTCATCATCAAATTGAATTCACTAACATTCTTACATGAACACAACACATCAAAGACAGAGCAAAAAAACTGCTCTTATTACTGGAGCCGCCGGTGGAATTGGCTACGAATTAGCATGTATTTTTGCTGCTCATGGTTACAATCTGGTATTAGTAGACAGAAATGGGCCAAAGCTTGTAGAAATTGCAGTCAAATTCCAAAAAGAATTTGGAATTTTTGTCAAGGCTATTGTTAAGGATTTATCTATATCAACAGCTCCTGAAGAAATTTTCACGGAGTTGCAACTCGCCGATATTAATGTTGATGTGCTGGTAAATAATGCTGGATTTGGTATCTATGGATTATTTCACGAAACAGACCTAGATACTGAATTGGAAATGCTACAGGTCAATTTGGTGTGCCTCACCCATTTAACCAAGCTATTTGTGAAACACATGGTAAAGCAAGGTGAAGGTAAAATATTAAACGTTGCCTCGGCTGCTGCTTTTCAACCAGGGCCTTTGATGGCGGTTTATTTTGCTACTAAAGCTTATATCTTATCTTTTTCGGAAGCGATCGCTAATGAATTAGAAGGTACAGGTGTCACTGTGACAGTTCTTTGCCCAGGCTCAACTGCATCTGCTTTTCATGAGCGAACCGGGATGGCTGACTCTAAGTTGCTCAAGGGTAAGAGGATGATGGATGCAAAAACAGTAGCCGAAATTGGTTTTCACGGCTTAATGAAGGGCAAAACCATTGTTATTCCCGGTTTTATGAATAAACTACTTGCAAAAAGCGTCAGATTTGTGCCTAGAAAACTGGTGACAAAAATTGTGAGAAATATGCAGGAAGATAAGTAGGGGCGTTGGGCATGGGGCATTGGGCATTGGGGAAAAATGACTAATGACTAATGACTAATATTGCCAGCATTTTAAGTTCCAGCCAAAATTCTCTACAGCAACAGCAGCAACATAATTGTTAGCAGGTATTAGTTCAAAAAGACTCCAGTCTTCAGATATTTGTAATTTGGCTGGTTCTGTGGGAGTCAGCGATACTTCAATTTGCTCTAACTGGGATAGTCCGTCTCCAGTTGCCTTTAAATAAGCTTCCTTACAAGTCCAGTAACGGAAAAATACCTCTTGCTGTTGGTTGAGAGATAGCGATCGCAACATCTCATATTCTCTCGGTAAAAAAAACCGTTTGGCAAGAGCTTCCAAATCAGACATCGGGCGAATATATTCTAGGTCTACACCAATTGGGTGGGTACAATTCACCGCACACAAACCCAACCCTTGGGAATGAGATAAGTTAAACGCCAGCCCACTATCACCAAATACATCTGCTAATACTGGTTTGCCACGCTGTTGATAATTAAACTCTACTTGTGATGGCTTGATACCCAAGTAGCGCCCTAATATAGTTCTGAGAATACCGCGACCAGCAATGAAACGCTGCCGATGTTCCTGAAAATAGAACCGTTCAGCACGAGCTGTTTCATCACTGGAAAGAGTTGCTGCTAAATTTTGCAATTGTGATTCTGGTTGGTCAAGGTCTATGCGCCAGACATGAATCTCATCCTGTAATAGAGTTAAATCTGTCAGTGCAGGTTGCCAGATATTATGAGCGGTCATAATAATTCGTAATTCGTAATTCGTAGTTCATAATTAAATTTTGAATTGGCTGTGAGATTAACTTTGAGTAGGTTCTTTGTTGGTGTTGACATTGTAATTCGGGAAAGTAAAAAGTAGTACTTTAGCATAAAGTGAGCGTTAGAGCCAAGCTATTTATACTCCAGCCCAATCAAATACTTGCTGGCTTTCGTGTTTTTTCTATGTAATTGAATAATTGACTTATGTTATAAAATAAACTATTTACTAATCATACTAGAATAACACTAAGTAATTTTAGTTTTGGAGATGTCTAATGGGAATCTATCGTTTCCTGTTATCAATCTTTGTCGCGATAAGTCATGCAGGAGTACTTATAAATGGCTTAAATCCCGGAGTGATAGCGGTAATATCATTCTTTGTTATAAGCGGATATGTAATGACAGCCTTGATCTCTAAAAATTATTTTGCTCCTAACAAAATTGTTTGGTTCTATCTCGATAGAATTTTGAGAATTTATCCGCAGTATTTATTTAATCTAATAGCAGTTTTAATTATTTATTCTATCTTTGGATTAAAATCCCATTTTCTTATTCAACCTACAGTAATTGGATTATTACAAAATCTTTTGATCCTACCTATGGGGTTTTATATGACTCCTTGGGTAGGAGACAAATTCATGATTATTCCACCTGCATGGTCGCTGGGTCTTGAAGGATGTTTTTATATCTTAATTCCATTTTTATTAATATATAAATTAGAAAAGGTGTTTTTTTTATTATCATATATAGTTTTTCTGATAGCTTATTTAGGAATTATTAATACAGATTATTTTGGTTATAGATTAATATTTGGAACAATATTTATGTTTTTTTGTGGTAGTTTTTTACATAAGAATAACAATATATCTACAAATCAGCCAGTAAAGTATACATTAGTTTTTTCTTGTTTATTATTGGCAACAACTTTTTTCTATCCTTCCTTAATATTGCCCTACAATCGAGAAGTATTGATAGGATTAATATTAGGAATTATCATTCTACCTTTATTAATAAAAATTAAAAGAACATATTTTGATGACTTTTTAGGCAATCTATCCTACGGATTATTTTTATCTCATTATTTGGTTATTTTTGAGTTCGAGACACTAGGAATACAGTGGAACTTAAAATGGATTTTGCTAATGCTATTATTTTCTACATTTCTTTCAGCAATAGGGTTTTTATGTTTTGAAAACCCAGTAATTACTTGGCGTAAAAACATTAGAAATAAACATAATTAAAGGATGTTGATAGACAGAATAAGACGCTAATAATAGTAGGCAAGCATATATGGCAAGACATAGATTTTAAATACAATCAAACTAGGATTTGCTTGTACCCCACTTCTTATGAATCTTAATTACAAATTACTTAGCTTGTTTCTTGCCAAAGGTAAGTATTATGAATTACGCTTTTCCTCCAACCATTGTAAAACCCGATTCCATGCCCACCAAGGGTCAGAATCTTGTACTTGACGCTGACACTCTTTACTGCTCAAATAGCCAACATGTCCGCCGTACTGAGTGAGCAACAAATCTATTGCAGGATTGCGATCGCACGCTTCTTCTAATTCCGGTATGATACTTGGGTCAAAAAGTGGATCATCGGCAGCATATAAAATCAAAGTCGGTTTCGAGATTTGCGGCAATATTTGTAAAGCACTACTCGCTTGGTAATATGCTTCCACAGAAGGAAAACCTAGTCGGTTAATTACCAGTTCATTATCAAAACCCCAGATACTGTTCGCCCGTTCAATCGCTTCTGGTTCAAGGCTTCCAGGATGAGCATCATGTATCCGCCATGCCAGTTTTTTTAAATTTTGGGCAATCCCTGCTTCCAAATATCTGCCGAAGGGCTTTGTAACTAGATAAGATAGCGATCGCTCCGAATCCAAACTCGGACAAATCACCATACCACCGCCAATATCGCTATCTTCTAATCCTAAATCTTCATGCTCCTTAATCACCTCAAGAGCAACTTTCACCGCCCATAACGCCAACTGTCCTCCTAAAGAATATCCTGTAAACCAAAATTTACCCGGACATCCCATTGCCTTTGCACCAGCAGCGATGCGAACAAAATCTTCTCCCTCATACAAACCATCAGAGGTGAGAGTCGGGGACAACTCGGCAGTTTTGCCATGGGCCCGCCAATCAAATAACACCACAGCGTATCCTTGAGCGTAGGCTTTACGCGCTAACACTCTCAAAAACCATTCTGTCTCTAGCTCTCCAGTAATGCCATAAGTACCGATAATCGTGCTATGAGCATTTTCAGGAATGGCAACCAAGCCAAAAATTGGCACACCTTGGCCACCAATAAAAATTTTCTCGTGATAAGAAGGTTCTGGTAAGAGAGTAGTACTTTCCCAGTAACGTTTTCCCCACAAAGCGGTGTATACAGTCATGATCGCACCGTTTTGTAAAAACCAAGACGGATTGTAGGGGGGAGTATAACACATCATAGACTATAAGATTTCATGTAATTGAGTCTTGATTTCACAGTCATTTAATCTTAATATTTATGTAAGATTTAAAAACTTTTTTAGAATCGATTCAAAAATCTTTGTATCTATCAAAGGTTGTTAATTATCCTTAATAAGTAGTAATAATTTTTTAAGAATGCCGAGGATTCTTGTCATAGACGATGACCCAGCGATTTCAGAACTAGTTGCCGTCAACTTGGAAATGGCTGGCTACGATGTTAGTCAAGCTGAAGACGGTATCAAAGGTCAAGCGCTGGCCCTCCAGCTGCAACCAGACTTGATCATGCTCGATTTGATGTTGCCCAGAGTAGATGGGTTTACCGTTTGCCAACGCCTGCGTCGCGACGATCGCACCTCTGAGATTCCCGTGTTAATGTTGACGGCTTTGAGCCAAACTCAGGACAAGGTGGAAGGCTTCAATGCTGGCGCAGATGACTACCTCACCAAGCCTTTTGAAGTTGAAGAACTGCTGGCGCGAGTGCGGGCACTTTTGCGGCGGACTGACCGCATTCCCCAAGCCGCAAAACATAGTGAAATTCTCAACTATGGCTCACTCACCCTCGTTCCCGAAAGATTTGAGGCAATATGGTTCAACGAGACGGTGAAATTGACTCACTTGGAATTTGAGTTACTTCACTGCTTATTGCAACGCCACGGTCAAACAGTTTCTCCTAGCGAAATCCTCAGAGAAGTTTGGGGCTACGATCCTGATGATGACATAGAAACGATTCGAGTGCATATTCGCCACTTGAGAACCAAGCTAGAACCCGATCCTCGTCATCCCCGCTATATCAAAACAGTATATGGTGCTGGATACTGTCTTGAATTACCCGGTATACCTCCATCAAACGAAGGGGCTTCGGTAACAGTAGTTGAATGAAATCGCGCTAAATTCCCTTAACTAAGCCATGAATTAGGCAAGAACTCTCAGAAACTCTTGTTTTTCACCGCTTAGTTAAGGTTATTTGTAGTATTTACTGGTGTGTAGAGATGTTGCAATACAACGTCTCTACAAGCGTATCCTTGAGAGTTTAAAATAAAGCATATTTTGTCAATGAGTTAAAATACTCAAAATAAGCTTAATGAAAATGATAATCTTGTGAGAAAGAGGAACAGGATTCGAGTGTAGATCGCACTTCTTTGCCTCTTTTTGATTATCATTATTTTTAAAGTCTTTGACAGCTTAAATATTATATGAAAAAGTTATGAAAAAGTATTGTAACGACAGAAGAACTTTGTCAAAAACGTGCTTAATTCTTAGGTAAATTCAATTATGAAACTGAAATAAGTTACAAAATTGGAGTTAAGAATAATGCGGTTTTTTATAAAAGGTTATTTGGTGAGTATGTTGGCTGGAGTTATAAGCTTAGTGGCAAACCAAGCTTTGGCAGTAACGGGGCCAGGAGCTACTATGAAGAATTCCTATCCCCAAGACAATTCATGTTTAAGCACTTCGAGTTATGGGGGAATTATCAATAACTGTAGTTACAGTGTTCAAGTGGTAGGAACTCTGCAACTATCACCAGGTTCTCACCCAACGTCAGTCAGAATTAATGGAAATAATAGCTCGTGTCAAGCAATTTCGATTAATGGTGTTGGAAATGGTGCCGCATTTAGTTCTCTAGTTAATACTACTTCTGGGCCAAAAGTTTGGCAAACCCTGAATCTTGGTACCCTTTCTGTATTTGATGGGCCTGATGGGAATAATGAAACTGGTACACTTTTTACGTGTTCGCTCGAAGCTGGTGGCATTATAGCTAATTTCACAGCAAAGTAAGTTTCTGAAGCTATAGATCGAAAGTTTTTGCCTATATAACATACGCATGATGGAAGGCTGTTGGGCAGTGGCAATCATCGATGAGAGGTTAACAATAAATGACAAAAGTGCAGCTACCTTAACCTCTCACCGATGCTATATGCGTAATCGATAGGCAAAATATTTGATCTCAAGGGTATTAGTCTAAAATCATGTAATTACGAATTACGAATTACGAACTACGAATTATTTTAGTACCTTGCCATAAACTACGATTGGGTTGAACATGACGCAAGGACTTGATAAAAATTACAGGTACATTCTCTTGATGAAAACAAGTTTCTAAAGCTGCTTGTTTTACACAAAGTTGATCGCCTAATATCCAAACCCAAATTGTCACATTGTTAGTACCATTAACACCGATACCTACAGATAAACATAGATAGTGCTTATCTGTAGGGTGTGGGGAAGTGGATTTGATTTAGGAGTTTTCCTCTAGAATTTCTGGAGGCGATCGCTTAAACTCCATTCCAAAATAATCATGCCGGAACACGAGGATGCAGATTTTAGAGAACTGGTATAAAATCACTCTCTGTAATCAAGCTGGGATTGATGCCACTCAAAATGGCTAATGTCTCATTTGTGGAAGTAATCCGAATAGAAGTCTTATTACTACTTGCAGAGATAGTTAAAGCCCCATAAGTTAAACCGCCGAATAAACCAAGTTTGTCGATGCCATCCTTAAAATCAAAGATGGTATCACTGCCGTTTCCTGATGCGAGAACAAAAATATCTGCACCTGTTTGTCCATAGACTAAATCGTTGCCAGCACCGCCAATCAGGATGTCATCACCTGCACCACCATAAAGGTAGTCATTGCCAGCATTACCAATCAGGCGATCGCTGTCATTCTGACCGTACAGGTAATCATTTTTACTCCCGCCTAAGAGACTATCATTACCATTACCACCATAAAGATAGACACTAGCAACGGTGAATGATGAAGCATCTAAGGTATTTTTACTAATGCCACCTGTCAATGTTACCCGTTCAATATCGATCAGGCTATCACTACCTAAACCGCTAAGTTGAGTGTTAGTTAAGGTAAAGTTGACATCAGCTGATTCATTTACGTAATCAATGCCATCACCACCGTCGATAATATCATCGCCTTTACCGCCATAAAGGTAGTCATTGCCAGCACCAGCAATCAGGCGATCGTTACCATCCTGACCGTAAAGATAGTCGTTTCCTGCATAGCCGTAGATAGTATCATCAGTTGTACCGCCATTTAGCCTATTGCCTGAAGACGTACCATAGATGGTCTTTTCGCTGACATCATTCAGATTGACAGCGATCGCTTGTTTGGTACTCGTATCAGTGCCATCACTGACACTAACCTGTAATTTAAACTTAGGATTGCTCTCAAAATCAAGGTCATCGCGATCGCTAACAGTAATTTGTCCAGAAGTGGGGTTGATGCTAAAAGCAGCTTTCCCATCTCCATCGAGGTCAAGATTGCCATCAATAATTGTCCAGTTGGAAAATGAGGTAGTTCCCTCGATATCGGTAGCAACTACAGTACCAACCACCGTGTTATTACTGCTATTTTCCTTAATGCTGAAGCTTTGATTTGCAGTAACAACTGGGGCATCGTTGACAGCAGTCAAGTTAATCGTCTTAGAAACTATGGCACTAGTACCGCCATCACCATCAGTCAACACAAAGCTGATAGTACGGGCAGTAGTGGAGGGATTCTCAGAGATGTTGGCATAAGTAATACTGCGTATCAAGGCTTGGATAGCAGCAGGTGTAGCTTTAGAGTTAAAGTTGATTACCAAGTCTTGAGTGCCAATACCGCCACTGAAAGTAGCGATCAAGCTAGTATCGTACAAAATACTTGTGTCGTTGACTTCGATTTTATTTGTTGTGTTGCTTTGGATAATGAGGCGATCGTCAGCACTTCCACCATTACTGAATTGAACAGTTAATTTACCTGAATCTAAATCTTGGGAATCAGGGTCTAGGACGGTTGCACCAGGGTCAATGAAGATAGCAGGGTCATTTTCAGTGTACGTGGGATTAGTTCCTGGCAAACTGATTGTCGGAGAATCGTTGACAGCAGTAATATTAATCGTCTTCAAGACAGTACCACTAGTACCGCCATCACCATCAGTCAACACAAAGCTGACAATACGGGGAGTAGTGGAGGGATTGTCAGAGACATTGGCGTAATTAATGCTGCGTATCAAGGCTTGGATAGCAGCAGGCGTAGCTTTAGAGGTAAAGTTGATTACCAAGTCTTGAGCGCCAATACCGCCACTGAAAGTAGCGATGAAGCTACTATTGTACAAAATGGTTGTATCGTTGACTTCAATTTTATTTGTTGTGTTGCTTTGGATAACGAGGCGATCGTCAGCACTTCCACCATTACTGAATTGAACAGTTAATTTACCTGAATCTAAATCTTGGGAATCAGGGTCTAGGACGGTTGCACCAGCGTCAATGAAGATACCAAGGTCATTTTCAGTGTAGGTGGGATTAGTTCCTGGCAAACTGATTGTCGGAGAATCATTGATAGCGGTAAGATTAATCGTCTTGGAAACTGTGGCACTAGTACCGCCATCACCATCAGTCAATACAAAGCTGACAAGACGGGGAGTAGTGGAGGGATTTTCAGAGACATTGGCGTAATTAATACTGCGTATCAAGGCTTGGACGCCAGTAGGCGTAGCATTATAGTTGAGGTTGATTACTAAATCTTGGATGCCGATACCACCAGTGTAATTACCAATTAAACTAGTATTGTAAAAAACATTTGTACCAAAGTATTCAATTTTATTTGTCGGGCTGTTTTGAATAGCAAAACGGTCATCAGGAGTACCGCCATTACTCAAGCGAACAGTTAATTTACCTGAATCGAAGTTTAGAGAATCAAGGTCTGCGACAGTTGCATAAGGGTCGATGAAGATGCCAGGTGCATTTTCAAAGTAAGTGGGGTTTGTGCTGGGCAAAGTGACTGTAGGCGCTTGATTACCAACATTTAAGGTTACTGTGGCAATATTAGAATCTGCGATCGCATCATTAGCTTTATAGCTAAATGTATCAACACCTTGAAAGCCAGCATTAGGAGTATAAGTAAAAGACCCATCAGAATTAAAAACAAGGCTACCGTTGTTTGGCCCAGACACTAAAGTTGTTTTCAGTGGCGTATTTTCAATATCTGAGTCATTGGTTAATACACCAGCAACTAAATTGTTAGGGGTAGCGCGGTATTGAATGCGGCCTTTGAAGCTTTCGCTGGCAGGGTCGCCATCACCGTATTCTTGGAAGGTGGCATCAAAGTTGAGAATTTCGTCGCCAGAACCGTAGGTGATTTGGTTGACTGTAAACTGACCTGTTAGACTGTTATAGCCTCGTCCATTACCACTGACATCTAAACCAGGTTGATTAGAGGCTTGGAATGGAAAACGCGCCGCACCTGTGTATGTAGTGCCTGCTGTCAGTGGAGCATTAAATGGAGCTGCAAATGAAAGATCCCACGAATCGCTAATACCAGAGAAACTAATTCGGATAGCATTATTCTTACTATAATTTGTGGGGTAGGCACGGACAGCGCTAATCTTATTTGGAGTGGGACTATAGCTATAGTAATCACTTTGACCGATATAGTTACCGCGATCGCTATCTAAAGTCAGCGATGTAATCGCAGCAGCAGTCTGTAATTGTGTGTTTGCCGCTACAAAATAAGTATCGTTTTTAACTATTGGTGGCTGATTAGTGCCAATAGCGGCACTGCTAACCTTGATATCATCAACCCCAATCCACTCATCTTCTCCATTCGCATCAGTAGTAATAAAGCGAACTTGGACTTTTGCTTGATTGGTAGCTTCGGGTGGCAATAAAACAATTAGGCGTGCTTCCCGTGCGTCAGAAGACACTAAAGTTGAAGCGTTATTAGAAGCATCGGGTACAAAAGCTGTTGGCAGATTTATGAAATCTCCTGTTTCCCCAACGCGGTATTGTACAGCAACAGATTGAATCGCATTGCGTGTTGAGGTATCTATGTCACGTAGGGTGAAATAAAGTAGAACATTCTGCCGTCCAGTAGCATCTAAATAAATAACTAAATTCGGCGCTGTAGCAGTTGATGAGCCTCTGAGGGCAACAGTTGGGTTGCTCAATGCGAATTCCGTAATTCCACTATTCGTATAAGTACTTGGATTAGTTTGATTAGCATTCACATCAACAGGAGTTGCAGAAGCATCAGCTAGTACTGTTTGTGGGTTAACACCCGTGCTAGTAACTAAACCATCACCTCGAAAACCCCTAATGTTAGGTAAATTACTCCAATCATCATCCGTAGTAATCAAATTAGTATTTGACCAGTCTTGGAGAAAGTCGCTTGTTGCTAGTTGGTAATAAGGTAAATTCAAAGGAGTAGGAAGATTGCTAGAGGGTGCCTCGTAACGTGTTACAACAAAATTACCGTTGTCACTTCCTGTAACCACAATTTTACCGTCAGACTGAACGGCAACCGCCGTGTTTTGAAAATAACTACTGCTAACAGGAGTTATGACTTTACCGCTATTGCCAAAGCTGGTATCTAAGCTGCCATTGGAGTTGTAGACAGTTAAAGCAAAATCACGGCGATCGCTGTTTTGAGCAAACCCAGACACAACAATTTTGCCATTCTGCAAAATAGCCAAACTTTGGCCAACATCAAGGCTGCTGCCTAAATCTGTAACAACCTTACCGCCATTACCAAAATTAGCGTCCAGAGTGCCATCAGAGTTATACCGTGCTAGAGCAAAATCTGCATTAGCACCAATGTTTCCAGTAGATCCGGCCACAACAATTTTGCCATCAGATTGGAGAGCAACACTATCTGCAAAGTCATCTGTGCCAGGAAAGTCTGTGATTACTTTACCGTTACTACCAAAATTAGTATCTATACTGCCATTGGAGTTGTAACGTGCCAAGATAAAATTATTGTTGCCATTAATGTTCATGCCACTGCCAGTGACTACAACCTTACCGTCTGGCTGAATCAAGATACTTGCTATAAATTCTTGGCCGTTGCTCATTGAGGTAATAACCCTACCCCCATCACCAAAGCTAGTATCCAGACTACCGTCTGAGTTGTAACGTATCAGGGCAAAGTCATTATTGGGAGCAGTACTCATGGAACCGTCATTCGGGCTAACATATCCTCCCACAACAATTTTGCCGTCTGACTGGACGGCAATGCTTTGTATCCATTCGTTTTTACCCTCAAAGTTTGTAACAACTTTTCCGCCATTGCCAAAGCTGGTATCTAAGCTGCCATTAGAGTTGTAGCGTACAAGAGCAGCATCAGTTTGGTTACCATTGAATGTAATTCCAGCGATTAAAATTTTACCATCTGGCTGAATGCTAACGTCGTAAGCCCTATCGGTTTGGTTAGCAAAATCTGCGATCGCCTTGCCGCTATTCCCAAAGCTGCTATCGAGGCTACCATCTAGATTATAGCGAGCCACCGCAAAGTCACCATTGCTATTGTAGGTTTCTCCTACTACTACAATCTTGCCATCCGCTTGAATCGCAACAGCATAAGCTGTGTCACTACCACCAATATTTGTAATAACTTTACCACCAACGCCAAAGGTACTATCGAGGTTTCCAGGGGCAAGTATTCCCATATAACTCGAAAGTGTCTCTTGTCGAAATGCCAAAGCTATAGGATCTGGCATTGAAAAATCTTTGCCGACTTGAACCTGTAAATTCCAATCTCCTCCTAATGCCGCATTCCCTGTTGGTGTAGTAGAAGCAGCAATATTTGCTCCTGTCAATTGGTGCAACTTATGTAAAAATTCCTCTCCTGCATCTCCAACTGCGACGTTACAGCCGTAGAGTATTAGAGATGGAGAGAACCAAGTTTCTAGCTTTTGGGTATAGCGTTCTAAACTGCTGAGACTGAGTTGCGTATTACCCAGGTAGAGGCAACCGGGAGAACCATGAGAAACAATGTGGACACTTTCAACTCTGGGGCGTTGTAAAAGTGTTTGAGTAATTTGCTCTACCCCATCTTGCCTCGATTCAAGAACTATTACCTCAATTCCTGATACAACACTTTTCAGCAATATTTCATAGTTGTTAACGGAGGAATCAAGGAAAAGTATGCCTGTATTCTCAATATTCATGTTCTTGGAGTTCTCCGTTAATTTAGATATCTAATTGTTAGTGAAATTTTTGGATAATAGATAAGAGATTAGATAATTTAAGGACAAGAGTAGAATCCATAAATTATTTATTGAAAATTCAGCTTGATTTTTTACTATCAAGAAACTTCAAAAAGAAAAATTATTCTCTCTTCGCTATTTTGCTGCTTGCAGATATTAATTACATCGATATATTTTCTGAAATATTATTAAGAAGCTATAAAGCCTCAACAAATAATTAGGAATAATTACTACTTTAATAAGAAAGAATTCAGGTGCTAGGAGCGGAGGCGCATGAATCAATGGATATCTGACAATTTCCACATTAGACCCAAATAGATGTCGTCCTACTGCGGCCATTCCAGCAAAGCTATCTCGACAACCCGTCACAATTCATCACAACCCGCAGCTTGGACTGCTGTGCCAACGTTAACAATTGTGACGAAGCAGGTCAGAGCGATCGCTATTAGATTTTTCTCTTTTCATACCTTCTGGTATAAAACTCAGCACAGAGAGCGCGTGGGAACACTGTATGAAGTAGCAAAAGCTGTCGTGTTCCTGGCTTCGGACGACAGCAGTTATTTTATCGGCATCGAATTGTTCGTTGATGGCGGCGTGGCACAAATCTAATCGTTTTTAGTCAAGATGACTCGATAAAGCCAACTAAGCGATTTTAGGCAATTTGAGTTACTTGCTGATTCACACGGGGACGACCAAAGCGTTCCCAAGCACTCCCTCCTCGCAGAAATAGCTCTAAAAAGCGCAATGGTTCTCCTGAATCGCCTGTTGACCAACCGGAACTACCGGGAGCAAAGGCTAAAGTTCCTTCAGACACCTTGAAGCTGCCATCAGAATACACTGCATCGCTGACCACATCTCCAATCCGGATTACGATCTTGCTTTGAGGCTCCAAATTCAGTGTATGCGCTGCAATAGTTGTTTTAATGTTGCCGTAGCCATCAATCCAGGCAATTCGATCTGGTGGAACATCTGGAATTTGCTCGCTCTTAAGGCTATCTCCCAGAACGCTAAAATCTTCATTCATAATGGCAGCCGCAGCCGGAGGAAACACATCGCGCGAGCGAAACTGCGATCCACCACGAGAAACGTTGACCACTCGCAATTCCTTTGTATAGTCTTTGATAAAGGAGAGTGTGTAGCCTGCATTCACACCCACTACTTTTACACCATTGGATAAAAGAGCATAAGTTAGTCCTTCGCCTTCATTATCCCGACGGGCTTCAGGATCATCCTGACGAGGGGCACAGTTATGATAAATTAGGCGATCGCTAGGCCCAGGGTTAAGTCCTAGTTGGGCAATCCAGAATCCCGTTGCCAATGTACTGAATGCTGGAACCGAAAGCAAATGAATTTGGGCATGGGGAAAAGCTATCAGTAAACGTTGTGTGACTTCTGTAAATGCCGGATCTCCTGTACCGTAGTCTGCAATGACGCAAATAAACATTCTGCTCCTCCTCCATTAGGGTAGTAATTTGAAACCAACCTAATTCATAATTCAAAATTAAATCCCGGATGTAACATAATTATGAATTATGAATTATTCGGTCATGATGTGATTAGGGACTGACAAAAAGCAAATTATCCAAAATTATTTGTAAATTTGTAGGGGCGCAAGGCCTTACGCTTCTAAGATTGGATATTTTTTAACTGCAAGTCCCTTACAGGTTGAAATAAGCAGTTGTCTGCTTATTTCACTCCTATTAATAACGTTAAAGTCTTAGTCAACGCAATGAAAACAATCACTTCACTTTTTAACGAAGAACGCAACCAACTTCAGATAGATATTGATAATACAACCAACATCGAGGAGATAGTTAAGTTGGTTCAGAATCGACTTGATAATCTCGAAAGAATTTACATTGAAAAACTTAATCTGGCTCAAATTCGTTTGGCTTCCTTTTTCCTAGATACCCTGCGGCAGTCCATCGCTACTCTTGCTGCGGCTAACTATTCTCAAATTGCTCCAATAGAGCAAAAGCAATTTACTAACCCAAGTACAAAGTTTTTTTCCAGTAGATTAATCCTAAAACTGCTAAAAGGACTAATTTATATAGGCATCTTAAGTTCGTTGTTCTCTTTAACTAAAACTACCCCAGGTGCATGGATGGCTATTTTACTAACCTCTATACTTCTAGGGGTAGAAGTTGTGCTTCAACTTGAGTTAAAGAGCCAACAAAATTCTATGTCTTCAGAGCTATTGGAATTACCTAAACCTATGCTTCGGGTTGATAGCAAAATATTTTTAGATCATCTTGGCGATGCTCTCAACACTATCGACCTAGCAGTAGCTAGAGTAGAAGAATGGAATAAACATGAAGGCGATCTAGCAATAGAAGAACTGCCAGAGTTATTAAATTTTCTGCAAAGGCTAATGGGCGCATCAAAACTTGATAAACCCCAAATGGCTTATGAACTTGCAAAACTTCTGCCACAGATTTTAATGTCTCAGGGAATTAACGCTCAAATTTACCGACCAAATGACCCGCACAGCGATCGCGAGTTTTTTGACTTTGAGCCAAGTATCGACCCCGATACCAAAGATCACGTAACTCTAACTCCGGCTTTGTTAAAAGGCGATCGCTTGATTCGGCGCGGTAGGGTAATTGAGCCAGCATATTCCTCTGCTAGAGAATAACAGACAATAAGGGTATGGAAATTTTAGAAACAATCGGTTTTGATTTGGGACACGGTGAAACGGCTGTCGCTAAAGCTGTAGTGGAAAGCATCGACCCCCCCCAGATGCTGGAGATTAATAACAAAAAGAACCAAATTACAGCCCTTGGTTGGCATCCTAAACTCGGTTATCTTGTCGGCGAACAAGCATTAATTCAAGCTGGCGTTACCCAACTGACAATCTCTTTCAAGCAAAAACCCAACAACGATCCCAAATATCGGGAAACAATTAGCACTTTTGTAGCAACCTACTACCGCCTTTTGAAAGAAAGCAAACAACTTGAAGGTGGGGAAAGTAGCTATTTTTACATAGGTTGCCCTTCAGGATGGTCAATTAGCGATCGCACCGAATACCAAAAGTTACTTCAAGAAGCTGGTATTCCCCAAATAAATGTTGTACCCGAATCGCGGGCTGCTTTCATGCAAGCCAAGGAAGCCGGGAAACTGGAGTATGACAAACTTGTTGCATCGGTGCTAATTGTCGATATTGGTTCTTCAACCACAGATTTTACTCTGGTTAAGAGCTTAGAAGAAATCCCGATAGATTTCGGGAGTAATACTTTAGGTGCATCTCTAATTGACAAGGCTATTTTTGCCCGAACTCTCGCCAACCACGAACAAAAAGCATTACTCGAAAAAGTATTTAAGGAATATCCGCATCACCAAGCTCGTTGTGAACTTGCCTGTCGCAAAGCTAAAGAAGATTACTTTTCTAACGAACAGCTATACAGCGATCCTGAATCCTTTGCGCGTGGCTTCGAGTCGATTAACGAACAGATTTATTTTATTCCCCAAGTCAATAAATTGATGATGGAGGAAATTTTAAACCAGCCCTTACCGGAACTGGAAAATCATAGTTGGGTGCGATCGTTTAGCGATTCTTTAACTGAGGCGAAAGAAAAGCTAGAAAAACTTGGAATCGTGCCGAAACTTTTGCTGATGACTGGCGGTGCATCTCGGATGAAGTTTACCCACTTGCTTTGTCAAGAAATGTTTCCCGAACCAGAAACGCTGCTTCGCCCCGATCCAGAACCGGAACGGTGCATTGCACTGGGATTAGCACGAGTAGGACGATGGGATCTGCGTGCTGCTGCTTTTAAGCAAGAAGTCAACAAACTATTTACCTCGAATACGCTTAAAGGTTTGATTGAAAGGCATATCCCGGAGTTAATCGAATCGTTAACTAAGCCTTTAACAGATGGCTTGATTGTCAACGCAGTTAAACCTGGTTTAAAAGATTGGCAAAAAAACAAAATACGGACTTTAGCCGATTTGGAAACATCTTTAATTAGTCGGGCAGAACAGTGGCTCAAAAGCGAACGCGCTGTGCAGATAATTAATCATCAATGCGCTTCTTGGTTTAGCAATAAAATCCAACCAGATTTAGCCGCACAAACCGATCCAATCTGTCGAAAGTTTCAGATACCTAGAAGCAGTTTGAGGTTCCAGGATAGTATTGATCCAAATTTTGTTAACCCAGAGTTACGAATTGGAGATGCTATTCTGGCTGAGACAGTGGGCTTTATTGTCAATGTAGTAATTGGTGGAGGCACTGTAGCTAGCATCATCACTCTCATACTCACTGGACATTTAACCTGGCCCATTGCATTAGTATATGGGGCTTCGGTAATGGCGGCAGGAATGGAGCTAAATCGCAAGAGTGTTCAAGAAGTAATCAAGGCAAATGTGGATGTACCTAGTTGGGTTCGTTCTAGTTTTTTGAGCGACAAAAAAATCGAGGATATGTGTGAGCAAATAAAGCCGGAGTTAGAGAAAGTTCTTCAAGAACAATTGACAGCAGATCGAGAGGCTTTTGATAAACTGATTGACAAAGTTGAGCAAGGGCTTAAAAAAACTCTTTCTAACAAGGTTGAATCTTGCATAATTTTGATTCAATAGCGGTGATATATAGCAGTAAATATAGTTTTTACAAATTGTTATTGCATCACCTAAGTATTTTAAAATAGTGGCGATAGCCAGAATTATGCAAATGCTATCATTACCGTTTGCTAATCATGCAAGCTACATCATAGCCCCCTCCTCGCTTACGGGGAGGGGGTTGGGGGTGGGGTTCTGTACCTACTCAATCCAGAAGCGTTAGCCTACGGCATAACACACTCTACACCATCATCTAATTATTTGTGCCTACTTACCACTAACTTAAATATGTAAACTGCTCAGAAGTCAATGATTCAAACAATAGTTGTCTTTATCATCATTGGGCTAATTCTCACCGGAATTTTAATCAATCCTGTTTTAGTAAAAAGGCGAAGAAACCGTCTCAAACACCGTCCTTTTCCTCCGTTGTGGAATGCCATTATTGAAAATAATCTTCCCATTTATCTGTGCCTTTCTCCCGATCAAATCAGACGACTTCAGGGACATATTCAAGTGTTCTTAGCAGAAAAGCAATTTATTGGCTGTAGAGGATTACAGGTGACAGAGGAAATGAAACTAACTCTTGCTGCGATCGCCTGTTTACTTCTACTAAATGAACGTGGGCAATACTTCCCCAGACTTCGTTCAATTCTGGTGTATCCCAACGCTTATTTTGTTAAGGAAACCACTGCCATTGGAAATTATGTTGTTGAAGAAAGGCGTGTGGCAAGACTGGGCGAATCGTGGACAAATGACCAATTAGTACTGTCTTGGGAACAAGTGAAACAAGACACTGATAACTGGAGGGATGGACATAACGTTGTGCTTCATGAATTCGCCCATCAGTTGGATCAAGAGGATGGTAAAGCTGAAGGAGTTCCCATACTGCAACGCAACTCAGACTATGCTATTTGGGCGAAGGTGATGACAGAAGCATATCAGCAACTTTGCAATGATGTTTTACAAGGCGTAAATACGGTAATGGATAGCTATGGTGCAACGAATCCCGCAGAATTTTTTGCCGTAGCGACTGAGACATTCTTTGAGAAACCGCACCAATTGCTGTCTAAGCATCCAGCACTTTACGAGCAATTGCAACGTTACTATCAATTAGATCCTGTGCAATGGGCTTAAACTAAAGCGGATTGCAAGTTAGTGAGGAAGTGACGCCTCCGCCAGTATTTCCAAGAGCGATCGCTCCATAACTTCACTGACAAATTTATTACCTTGCAAGTTGAGATGAATATGGTCGTGATACAAACCTTGCGGGTTGGTACTTGAATTGAATATCGGTAAAAAGTCTATATACTTAATTTGCTGTGCTTTGGTAAAATCGTTCAACCGCTGGCGTGCTTTAATTTCATAATCACGGGGGCCTGGTTCACCAATTTCTCGCAGTAAGGGAGTCATGACTAGTAGAAATTTGCTGTTGGTTTGGCGAGTCAGGGCTTGAATTTTGCCGATCGCCTCTAGATTAATCCCAACGCGATCGCCTGCTTCATTTTGCACTGCTTCCATTTCGGGAATTGGCTTTTGCTTGAAGATATAACGTTGCCACACTTCCACTAATGCTAGAGGAGGTTTACTATCGGGATAGTTGCGATCGCGCCCTACGGGTAAAGAAGTGGGAGGAGTAGCAAACAAATCATCGGTATTAATTAATAACACTACCGCTTGCGCGTTAAAATTGCTAAACTTCTGTAAATAAGCTAACTCGTTCCTTGGCCCCCAAGAGTTAGCTGAAGCATTCAATACTTCTACTTGCTGATAATTACTATTAGTAGATGATGCTAGAGAACGCATCATAATCGTGGATATTGTATTAGTCTGATCCGTCCACCAGCCACCATTAGCAATAGAATCACCTAATAGTAAAACTCGCAGCCCTGATGGTGCAGGCGTCTTTTTAATCGGACTAGATCGCATAGAATACTCATTAATTTCAATGCGATTACCAAAACGCCGGGTACGCTGGTTAGGAGCCAATAAATAACCAATCTGCTCATCGCCAATATAAATCAGGGGATTACCAAAACCAAAGAGCGATCGCAGTCCGATCTCGACTACCACAAACAATCCCACAACCACCGCCAAAATTACAATCAGCGCCACTTTCACCTACTCACACCCTTTTATACCGAGTTGCTTTTCAACGATAGTAACTGACGCATTAGGCATTGGAAAGAGGCAGAGGACGGGGGTGCAGAAGCAATACGCTTGGGTTAAGAAATTTATCTGTTGAGGCTGGTAGGGGGAGCAGGGGGAGCAGGGGGAGCAGGGGATGCAGGGGGAGCAGGGGGAGCAGGAGGGGAGAAAAAAGCTTATCCCAAGCGTATTGGGTGCAGAAGAGAAAACTTTTCTCCCCTGCTAAGAGCTACCCTACTTCTTTGCTATGCCACATGCATCTGACTAAGCGGATTAATATCTATTGAAATGTGTTTAATAAGTTTTAAAACAGCAATTATGTGGGTATTAACCGTGTATTTAATACTTTACGAAAGTTTTGATATATTTTTAGTTACTCTTTATATTTTGGTCACTCTTGTGTAAGAGTACAGCAGTGTTTTCTAGTGATATAATTATGTATTATTAGTATTACTATATCTACAATTGTCATGATTTTCTCAAATAATTAATTTAGCAAAACTTTTTTATGGGGATAAGATAGGATGATAAAAATAGCCACACGTAAATATTTAGGCAAACAAAATGTCTATGACATTGGGGTTGAGCGCGACCATAATTTTGCGATCAAAAATGGCTTAATAGCTTCCAATTGTTTCAATAAATCCCATTCAACAGCCTATGGTTATGTAACTTATCAAACAGCATATTTAAAAGCTAATTACCCATTGGAATATATGGCGGCACTGTTAACGGCTAACAGTGGCGATACCGATAAGGTACAGAGATATATTACTAACTGTACAAATATGGGTATTTCCATAGATCCGCCAGATATTAATCGTTCTGGTGTTGATTTTACGCCAACGGCAGGAAAGATTCTGTTTGGATTTTCGGCAGTGCGTAACGTGGGACAGAATGCGATCGCCTGTATTTTGGAGGCGAGAAATGAGACAGGATTTAAATCCCTGGCTGATTTTTGCGATCGCGTGGATTTACGTGCTGTTAACCGCCGGACTCTAGAGTCGCTGATTTACTGTGGAGGCTTTGACAAAATTGAACCCAACCGTCAACAGTTAATCAACGACTTAGAACTAGTGTATGATTGGGCACAATCTCGCGCTAAAGACAGAGCTAGCGGTCAAGGGAATCTGTTTGATTTATTAGGCGACGGATTTTCTTCGACACAGAATAAAAGAGCAAATAATGCCTTTGAAACTGCTCCCAAATCTAAACCTGTGATGGATTTACCCCCACAAAAAAAGTTGCAGATGGAGAAAGAGTTATTAGGCTTTTATGTATCAGATCATCCACTAAAATCCTTACGGCAAATAGCACCACTTTTGACTCCAATCAACCTTTCGCAACTGGGAGAGCAAAGAGAAGAAACAAGGCTTTGTGCAGTTGTCATGTTGAATAACGTGAAAAAAGTGGTTACTAAAAAAGGCGATCAGATGGCGATTTTGCAAATAGAAGACCTAACTACACAATCAGAAGCTGTCGTTTTTCCTAAAACCTACGAACGCATTAGTTCCCTACTCCAAGTTGATACTAGATTGATTATTTGGGGAAAAGTAGATCGACGCGACGAGCAAACTCAATTTATTCTTGAAGATGCAGAACCAGTGGAAACAGTACAAATGGTAATGGTGGAGTTAAATCCCCAGCAAGCAGGTAACATCGAAGAACTACATCGCTTGAAAACAATTTTGCAAGAACAGTCAGGAGACAAAGAAAAGGCAAAAATGCCAGTAATCGGAATTATCCAAACTGAAAATTCTCGGAAACTTGTTCGCTTGGGTTGGCAATTTTGCGTACAAGATTCTAGAATAACTGTTCAAGCTTTGCAAAACGCCAGTTTTTCTGCTCATATCAAATCGTTGACTGGTAGTTAAGGCCAAAAGTGAAAAATTCACGAATACTGAAAAGCAGCTAAGAAATCAGTTTTACTGAAGTGTCATCAGTAAATCGCCCTAAGTATGCAGGATTTTAATCGTTTTTTTAGTTACTTACGCGGATGAAACTATCCCTTAGGCAGTGGTATATTTTTATGCCAAGGCCCTTGAGGATGCGACCGGGGGAAGGAGTTAGAACTTGATGATCGTAAGCGAGCTACATAGATTTGTTTCATACTGTAAAAAAATTCAACCCCAAACTCAGGAGGACATTCAAAAATTTTTTGAAGGAGTTATCTTGTTTCCTTATGATAAGGAACTTTTATTGCAAGCTTATTTATTTCTGAATATTAAAGAATTGTTTCCCTCGTGTGCTGAACTGCTGTTATTTGAAAAATCTCCAATTTCAGATTATACAGATTTAGGGAAGTGTGATTTTGTCTACCTGACCTTTAAAGGTAGTCTGTTTTTAATTGAAACTAAGTTTATTGATACAGAAGCAACAGGAGCTACAGAAAGGAAAAGAAGAAATAAACATAGGAACAAGGTATTTGAGCAAGTTATAACTTTAAAAGGACGATTTAGCGAATATTGGAATATGAGGCTAGATCAATTAGAATGCGGGGTTTTCACAACAGATTCAGAAGTCGCTTGGCGAGGAAATGGTGTGAATGTCGTATCTAAATCAATATCTATAGAGCAGCTCGAAAAATGGCGAAGAAGTTATCACACTAGTGAAAAATTTTTAGCTCATCAAGAAGGGTTAAAGTTTGAGGGAAAGGTTAATTTGAAAAGTTGAGCTTTGACTAATGGTAAATCAGTAGCGGGAATACTAATGCCGTTGTGTTTAACCGGAATTACTGCCCATCGCCGATGGAGAAACGGTACAATAGTTTGCCTTACATCCGATGGGCTATCGGTTAAATCTGCCAGATTCCTAAAAGCAATTTCGTCTTTATCTAACCATAGGTAACCTTGACCCGGAAAACATGTCAGATTACTTGAATAAGTACCAAAAGTCTGACAGGAAAACCATACTAATGAGAATTTGGGCTACTACTGCTGTGCTAGCTTTTTCTTGGCTAATATCTGGGATTATAGGTTCTGAGCCAATCAACGCTACTTCTGTTTTGCGAGTAAATGCGATATCGTCTCCTGCGCCAAAGAATACAAAACAGATTACTGTTAGTAACACCGAGTTCGGGCTGAAGAGAGTTGACTCCAAAGGTAACGTTACCATTTTCCGGACAACAAGAGTGCCACTTCAGCAAGGAAACGTCTACGGATGGCGGATTAAACTCAAAGACTACCAAGGTGAAGTGAAATGGCGCGAAGTCTTGCATTTACCAAAACCTCCAGAAACTTGGGGTACAGATAACGGTGAAGACTTCTCAATATCAGCAGATGGCACTACATCTATTACACGGCGCACACAGACGGCTACAGAGGGTGTGATTGAGAACTTCTGGACGATCGCTCCTGGCGATCCGCTTGGTAAGCATAGAATAGAGGTCTATATTGATGACCGTTTGATCGGTAATTTCGAGTTTGAACTTATTCCAGTCAAGTAGATGTAAAAGAAGAGGCTTGCTCTAATTCCCTCCTTAAAAAGGAGGGTTCTTTAACGCACCCGACAATTTAAGGTTTACTTGATAAATGGTCTCTATACTATGGCGGTTAAGAGTATCTTAGGGATAGAAGTTTGTATTCTTGTTGGGTGGCGATCGTGAATATAGAGGAATTCTTGCGATTGATCGAAAAGCAGGGCCCATGTCCTCAGACACTGCCAAAAGGGCTGCAAGCAATGTGGTATGACAAGAAAGGCGAGTGGAGCAAAGCTCATGAAATAGTTCAAAATGCCAGCGATGCTGATAGTGCCTGGATTCATGCTTACCTGCACCGCAAAGAAGGCGATTTGAACAATGCCCATTACTGGTATCAACGTAGTGGTCAGCCACAGTTTTTAGGAGAATTAAGCCAGGAATGGGAACAAATAACTTCTGTATTGTTAAAAAAGGTAAACGCGACGCATGAATGCTGAAGAATTAAAAAGGCGTTTTGCCGCAGGAGAAAGATATTTTCCAGCCGTCAACTTGAGTCGGGGCAGGCTGATTGGAGCCTATTTCCCTGGAATCAATTTATGGGGTTCTGACTTGAGTGGAGCGAACCTAGCTAAAGCTAAACTCTGGGGAGCAGATTTGAGTAGAGCTAACTTAGCGAAAGCGAACTTGACCAGAGCTAATTTGAGCGGTGTCAAACTCAATGAAGCAAATCTCCGGGGAGCTAAACTTAACTATGCCAAGTTGTATGGAGCGAATCTGACTGGGGCTTACTACGATGACAGCACGCGGTTTTCTAGAGGTTTTGACCCCATCAGTCAAAATATGCAAAAGGTTTGAAGGAGATTGGGGATTGGGGATTGGGAAAAAGTTTTTTAAAATTTAGTGGTGGGTAAGAGCAAGCACCATAATTTTTTGATTTTGCACCCAATCCCCAATCCCCAGCCTCCTTTACATAACTGATTTTGATACATGTCGATCTGAGCCATCTACCATAGACGATATCAACATTTGTTCAAAGACTTTGGAAAGAGCAGTTTGAAAACGTTGACGATGCTTGAGTTTGAAAAAAGGTCGAACTATTTCTGCGTAGGTGTAGCCCGCCGTAGGCATCGCACCGTTACCCTCTCTATTATCAATCACTCGAATTGCCCGCAGAGTTCCCAACTGTATTTCTTTTTTTACCATCAACTCAGAAATTCCAATAGCACCGACACCTTCTTCGATCGCTGCTTTTGTCATCTCTCCACTATTGAATACTAAAATTACATCCAGTTCGCTGAGGTTGATTCCCCAATTTTGTAGGGCTTCCTCAAACCTTTGCTGGGTTCCAGAACCTGGTTCGCGCATCACCCAAGGGGTTTTAGTCAATTGGCTTAAGTCAATTTCTCCCCACTCAAACCAAGGGTGTTTTTGGCCTACTACTATTTGTAAGCGATCGCTTCCCACTATTTCGTACTCTAGAGTACTCTGGAGTGCTGGTTTCACATCTCCTTCCACTAAACCCAAATCAAACTGTCCTGTCGCCGTTCCGACGCAAATCTCTTCTGTATTGGCAAGGCTACAGTTAATCTGGATACCGGGATATCGGCTCTTAAACTCACTAATCTTACTTGGTAGCCAGTAGTTACCAATTGTCAGACTCGACCCTAATTTCAATTCACCCCGTTGCAGATTGTTTAATTCTCGCAATCCCCTTTCGGTTAAGGAAACTTGATCGAGAATTTTCTGCGCTTCCACTTGCAATAATTTACCCGCCTCAGCAATCTCGATATGGCGACCAATCCGATGGAATAGTTTCACCCCGTATTCTTGCTCTAAGTTGTGGATTGCTGCACTGACGGCAGGCTGTGTAATATAAAGATCCTCTGCTGCGCGAGTAAAGTGTAAGTGCTGCGCCACAGCTAGAAAGATTTTTAGCTGCTCAAGCGTCATTCCTGCCATTTATGGTATCCCTACAACTTGGTGTCAAAGTTTTAATCACTTTCATTTATCATTCTGACAAACAAAAGCATTTGATTCTATCGGTTAGTTTGACTAAAGTATAAATCAAGGCTTTCTACCTAGTCATTAGTCATTGGTCATTTGTCCTTTGTAAATGACCTATGCCCAATGCCCAATGCCCAAGCATGAAAATAAGGACTTCCACAAATGAGCGGTTTAGTAACTGCAATTACCACAGGGATTACGGCATTCAGTGCCACCAACATCGATGATATTGTCATTCTGACGTTGCTTTTTTCACAAATAAATAAAACATTCCGCAGTCGTCACATCCTTGCTGGTCAGTATCTCGGTTTTGCTGCATTGATCGTTGCTAGCCTTCCCGGTTTCTTCGGTGGACTAATCATACCGCAGGACTGGATTAGACTACTTGGTTTAATGCCAATAATCATTGGTGTGAGTAGCTTACTAAAACGCGAAGAAGATTCACCAGAGGAAGCCGAAGAAGAAACCGAGCCGTCTTGTCCCTCTATAATTACCAGTTTTATCTCTCCGCAAACATGCAATGTAGCTGCGATCGCCTTTGCCAATGGTAGTGATAATATCAGCGTCTACGTGCCCCTGTTTGCCAACTCGGAATTAGATAGTCTGCTAGTGATACTAAGTGTATTTTTTACGATGGTTGGCGTATGGTGTTATACCGCTTATAAGTTAACCTATTTGCCTGCGATCGCCAACTTTTTAACTGAGAATGGCAACACTTTTGTGCCTTGTATCTTGATTGGTTTAGGTGTGTTTATTGTTACAGAAAATGTTACTTGGACTCTTTTATCTGTAGTTTCTAGTTATATATTTTCATTGATTTTAGGTTTCAATACTCAGTCTTCGAGTGAAGATCGAGAAAAATTAAGTGTCTAAAAACAGGTGCATCATGAATTTTCTGAGCAAAATTAGTTCCAAACTGGAAGATATCTTACCCATTAACAGGAGTCAAAACATGAAAATCTGGAAATCTCTGCTAATTCTCTTAATGATTGTCGTTAATCTTGCCTTTGCTCAACCTTCTTTTGCTGATAGACCAAAATTTAGCAAAAACCCTGACTACATCGAAGTCACTAAAGCTCTTAACGAACTCTCTCAGACAAAAGATGCCCAATCTCAAGTTGAAGGTCTTACACCAGAAGAAATTCAAAAGCGAACCGAAGAATTAACACTGCAAAAATATGCTTTAGAAACGGGAATCAACTGGGGTCAATGCGAAAACCAAACGGGTAATACCATAGCAGTATATGGCAAAAGACCAAATGATGAAGAGGATGAAGATGCCGTATACGAAAATGGTTTGTATTTTCTAGCTAATGGTCAGTCCACTAGAAACAACTGGGATTGTGATGGCATCTATCTAGGGAATGATGTCAAGGTAGCAAATTTCACTTCTAGTCCTAATGGGCAAGGTCAAGAATTGACAGGCCCAGCTGCTCTGAAGATACTTGATGGAACTAAGTTAGTGATTAAGACCAATCCAGATAATGCTGCGATTGAATTGAATGTTCCGACTGTAAAAGTTGTTGACAGCAAAGAGGCTAACTGGTTTATCCCAGATATATCGCAGGCTCTCATAGAGACACGGGTTCCTAATGCGCCTACCAAGAAATCTTGAAATAGGACTGCTTAATCTATTTCAAAACTGATTGTTCTAAATTTAAACAGGGTAACAGCCAAAATCAGAGGATAAACAGGACAAGCACTGATGGAAAACCTCTCCGATCTTGGCTGTTTTCTTAATTACACCTTATTACTTACACTTGCTCTGTACTATCAATTACGCAATTACGAATTACGGGCGTTGCTGAATCAAGGGATGATTCTTGTAGGGTGGGCGACACGAGCGCCCTGAAATACAAGGGACGGGCAAGATGCCCATCCCACAAAACTAGCAAAATCATCCCGCAAATATGCAACGCCGAATTACGAATTACGAATTACGAATTATTCGCTCAGGCTTGTTTTATTTAGATATCTGCATTAAAATAAATTTTGAATTTGAAAAAATGTACAATCATAAAAAGTATATTTCAATAGCGCAAATATTGCGCTGGATGCAAGTCATCTGGAAAGAGATTTACTATTACCTCCGCATTTTTTTGAGAAAAGCCTCTTTGGGGATAAGGGTATTATTGATGCAGTTAAAATTGAAAACTACAGAAGAAGATAAAGATAAAAAAAAAGCAGGACGACTGAATCCGTCCCGAATCCGAGATCATTTGGCAAATGAGCGTACCTATCTCGCTTGGATGCGGACAGGAATCGCTCTTTTAGGTTTTGGTGTCGTTATTGTGCGTTTGCGTGCCTTCCATGTACCTTTAGTACCCCGTCCTGGCACCGGCTGGAAGTTAGGTTTAGTCTTCTCACTGGTGGGTTTGATTACCGTGTGGCTATCAACGGCACACTATTTTGCAGTCCGTCGTGATATCGAAGAAGATACTTATGAACCGACAGACCGTTGGGTGTTGCTGTTCAGTCTCGCCGTGATGATTCTCGGCGCTGGAGTAATCTATTTTGTTTTTACAACTTCTTTAGATCCATTAAGTCCAGTTATGCCTGAGTAATAGTATTTTTAAAACCGCACTTTGTATAACTCGAATAATTCCCCTGATTTGTGCGTTACGACTTTAGCACCAGCCGCCTTAATCGTTTTTTCCCACTCAGCTACAGGCTCTAAAAACACCTCAGCCCCCAAATAGGTTTCCAGAACTGCCCAATCTTCAGCTAGAGGCAGTTCTGGATTGAGGATGTCAAACACAAAATGTCCACCTGGTTTTAACACCCGCTTGACTTCTGCTAGTACAGCTTTCCAGTATTCGAGTGGAAAATAGCAGCTAAATCCTGTGGCGATCGCAAGATCAAACTGCTCTGGTGAATAGTTTAACTGATGGGCTGCTCCCAACTCAACACCTTTAAATAGCTTAGAATTCAACTGCGGCCCGCGAGAATTAAGGGTATCGCGTGCGACATTACTGATTTCTTGCCCATGAAAAAATGCTTGCCAATCCCGCCAAGGATAGATTAAAAAGCTGATACCACAGCCTATATCTAAACAGTGCTGGTTCTTTTTAGGTTCAGCAATTTCCCAGAAAGGGGAAGCAATTCTTCCTGAAAAACTACCTCCAATCCACTCGCGGTATATCGGCATCGCCTGTACTTCTGCTGGAAGTTCAAAGGTTTCACGTTGATACTCTCGGTTAAAGCGATAGGCTATTTGGCCTAATCTTTCGTCCCAGTTGGTTGGTTTGGGTGAACTAAAGAGATTTTGGAACTGCGAATCGGACTTTTTAGACATTTAGGTTATTGCTACTCTTTCTAAGGATTGTAGTTAAATTCGCTCGTTGAACGCACCCCTAGCCAATCTCCTGCTGGGGTTTGTCCGACTTCGTAGGTGTAGCCAACATCCCAAAAGCTGATATTGTAGTCAGTGCGGTTATGCAAGCACTGGTTCATAAACTGGTTGAGTTTACGGCTACTGTAGCGACCATCAGTATATTCAACTGTTCGTTTCTCCAAAAAAACCATAGTTGCTGCTTGCAGTGCAAGTTCAATGGCAGTCGTTTTGGTTTTGGCTAATGCACCGACAATTTGATGTTGATAAGTGTAGTTGTATCCACCGTGGTAGTAGCCGTAGTTTGTAATAGGGGTGAGATTATTAAGCAGAATTTTAACTTCAGTTATCATTTGAGTTGCTTGGCTTGGTGATTCTTCGTAGACAATTTGCGTTGTAGGTTGATTGCGATCGCGGTAATTATCGCTTACTTGATCGGGAACACTGGGAGCAAGACAAAACCAGTGGCGATCGCTAGTTTCACCAACCACAATCGACACAGAAAAATATGGATGTTCCCACTCAAAGTATTGATGTGCTGCTTTGGTAACTGATAAATTATATGCTTGGATATTTTGTAAATTATTTTTAACTAACTGCTGGAGTTGTTGATAGTAACCTTGGCGTTCATTAGCGATACTTTCGTTCCAAGTGTTCTCCTTGCGTTCTGAACGCGGCGGGGCGTACTCACAAAATTCTTGTTGATTAGTAGGAGTTCCCCATTCTTCAATATTTTGCCAATGTTTAAAAGCAATTTCTATGTCAGTGAGATTAACAAAGCCTTCGGAAATCATCAGATTCCAGAGGTTAAATTCACCTTGAATTGTAGTTTGCCAAACAAACGAATTTGAGCCAATAAGAACTTGTAGAGTTCCAAAAATGCGTTCTGTTTCAGAGTGTATAATTTATCTTCTTGAGATGTTGTATGTAAGATTATGGATTGTAATCAAAATCACTTTCTATATAAATTCCAGTTACATCTCCAGCATTGGTTTGACCAATGACATATATACATTCACGATTCCAAAAACTACATCCGATCGTTCTTAAATCGGTAAGATTTTGTGTTAAAAACTTATTTATTTTTTGATACCTTGGATATAATTCTGCAATTTCATCTTTTTCAAATGTCCAGGAAAAACCTTCTAGGTTAAACTCATGAAATCTAGCAATGTCCAGCATTCCTGCTTGATATAGAGCTAATAATAATGCTTTTTCTTTAGTGTGCGCTATACTTTGAACTAAACAATGATTAAAACTATAATCGTAGCCACCACCATAGTATCCATAAATACTAATAGGCTGTAATTGATTTAAGATTTTTTTAAAATTATCTCTTAATTTTAAAACATTGTCATCAAAAGATTGTTCAATTGTTAAATCTGGTAAAATAGAGTATTTAATTTCATCTTCAATTTTGCTTTCTCTAGCAACAGATTGAGAAAAACAGAACCAATTATTTTCTGGAGTTTTACCTAAGATAACGAAAAAAGAATAGTCAGGACTTTTACTGAATTTTAAAATTTCTATATTGGAAAGATTATTTTGTATAATTTCAGCAAATATCTGATATATTTTTGCTCTTTCATGAGCTAACTGATGACTCATAATATCTTCATCTTCGTAGTCATCTGGATCGTCATCTAAATTTAGATAGCCGCGAAGTTCTAATGATTGCCAACTTTTTAAAGCAATATCAATATCTGTTGCATTTATCCATCCTTCATCACGACCAAGACTGAGTAGATTAAAGTCGCCTTTTTGAGTTACATCCCAAACGAAAGGAACTAAATAGCTATAATGATTATTTGGTAGGCGAAACTCAAGATGTGGTTCGGTTAAAACCTCAAGAGTGCCTAAGATATTCACTGTTTCAAAATTCATAAATTTAGCTCTAATTAGTTTTACGGTTGATACTTGAGCAAACTATTTTAAGTGTCATCATGTCTCCAACTTTGGCAAGTGTGAAATCGTTGTATGCCATCTGCAACATCCTCAATTATTCCCAACTAAACTCTAGCGGCTGCGCGGACAATCCGGTTGCTATCTTGGGCAAGTTGCTGGCGTAAAACGCTTGGAGTTCCAGAATTATCAGCAACGGCGTAGCGTTCCAGCCAGGATGCAGACTGCGCTGCTTGAGTCAGCACTTCACGGGGAGTTAGCGGGTGGAGGAGTGTCACAAACCGCACAAAGGCATTTTCTGAACTCGCGTATTCTGCAAGTATGCCTACTAAATCATCAGTGCTGGGGTTGTAGAGGCGCTTGAGTCCGCGCAACGTGGGACTAGTTTGGCGGGTGGTGGGTTGTACAATAAAATCGCGGAGGGTTTCGCGGATGAGTGCAGGGGTGTTGGGATTTTGAGCAACTGCGCGGCGGACTTCGACTTTTTCATCGTTTGTCAATTGTGTCAGTATTGTTTCAGGAAGATGGGAATTAGAGGCGGTAGCTATACGCACAAATGCGTCCTCATCTCCTGCCAATTGTTCTAAAACACTAACAGGTGAGTTGCTATTAGCAGCAACCTTTACACGAACATCTTTATTTGAATCCCTTGTTAACATTTCGAGAATATTCATAGGAGTATTCGAGTTAGCAGCAATTACCTGACGCACGCTAACTTCTATATGGTTGGCAAGCTGTATCCAAAGCTCAGGAGTGATGTTGGGATGATTAACGATCGCGCTGCAAACATTGGGATTGGGATTTTGAGCAAGTTGTGTCAAAAATTCGGTAGCAAGGCTTTGATTACGCGCTAAAGTACTTAAAACTGACTCATTTGATACAGCCATTAGCCGTTCTACAATTGCTTGCGGAAGATTTGCTTGAGTAGCTATTCTCTGATAAACCTGTTGCAGGTTACTCTGCATTAGCAGTTCTAACAGATTGAGAGGAAGTTCACGGCGATTGCTAATTGCGTAACAGATTTGTTGGTAGTCTTGGTTATTGGGATCTGTAAATCTCAATAGCAGTCGTTCGAGGAGTTGGGTTGGAGTATCAGCACGTCGAGCGATCGCCCAGAGAACGGGGCTATACTCATCAGTTATTAGTTCTTCCAAAACCGTGACAGGTGTATTGGGGTTTTCAGCAACATTACAGCGAGTAGTTGCATCACCAGCTTTGGCTAGTTGTTCTAAAGCGCTGGCGGGAGTATTTCGATGTTTAGCCACTTTATTTACATATTTGTCTATTTCGCGGGGTATTTGCCGAGCAATTCGAGCTAACAAACTAGGAGGAGTATTAGGATTGTCTGCAAAAGCAACGTAGAATAGCTCTCTATATCGGTTAGCAATAACTTGATTAAGACCTTCTAGGGCATGACGTGGTGCATCTGGAGGAGGTGATATATCAAATGTCTCTAATACAGCAGGAAGTGTGTTTGGATTTTTAGCTACACTAATTCTGACATCTGCATTTGTATCTTGTGCAAGTTGTTCTAAAACAAAAGAAGGGGTGTTTGGATTTTTAGCTACACTAATTCTGACATCTGCACTTGCATCCCTAGCAAGTTGCTCAAGGAGAGTAAGAGAAGACTGGAGATTTTCTGCAACTGCTACTCGTACATCTTTATTTTCATCTCTAGCAAGCCGTTCGAGAAGTACTACAGGAACTTCTTCTTTACGAGAGCGATTTGTACTACGATTACGTAATATATAAGCTAAATTCAAACGTATTTTATCGCTTGTATCTTGTGTAAGTTCAATTAAGGTACTTAAGGGTAGATTGGAATTGCCCATTACAGCTTTACGCACAGTTTCATCTGCATCTTTTGCTAGTTGTTCCAGCACAGGAATTGGAGTTTTGTTGCTGTGAGCGACTATTATGCGGGCTTTTTGGTCGCCTTTTACTAGAACCTGCGCTAGAGCATAAGGACTATCAGTGCGACGCGCCATTAATTGATGAGCGTTGGCAATTTCTTGAGCTTCTTCTTTACCTAATAATAATCGATAACGTTCTAAAATAGGTAAGTTGGGATTAGCAATAACTATGTCAAACATAGTTTCATTACTATAAACTGTTTTCTCAACTTCTTCATGCAGAAACCGCATTAATAAATCAGTAGGAGTATTTGGATTTTCTGCCAGCCTTCTCCACAAATACTCTTTGCGTTCATCTGCAATTCGTCTAAGAAGATATTCAGGCGTAGCCGGATTTTTGGCTAATTTATCACGCAAATCGTTGCTTGTCGCAATCAGTTGTTGTAAATATTCATTACGCTCTGCTTCAGGTACACTTGGGTTAAAAGCTAGTGCCATCCGAAGTTCGGTATCCCCTAAATAGCGGCCAAATTCGTCAGGACTTTTTTTACATTGTTGCCACAATTGCTCTCGTAAAGTTGCTGGCGTAGATGGATTACCTAATAATGCTGCAATAACTTCTAAATTGCTGCGATCGCTGTTGTAAGAGCTATTCAATAAATGCAATAGCCCATCTAACAGATGATAATTTTCTGCTGCTTTAGCATCACTAGGAACTGATTTTTTTCCTGGGCGATCGCGTCTTTCTGCTGTAAATTTACCTTCCCATTTGATTGATGATTTTTGGCTAGCTAAGTATGCGAGTGTTTGTTGTTCTGATTCATTAAGAGCGTCGATTAAATCATCCCATTCTTTTAAGATAGAATTGCGAAATTCTTCACCCTGTTGCAGCCAAAAAATAATTAATTCTGGTGACTGATGATTATCGATAAATATTTTGATCCGGTTAAGCAGCGATGGTGTCGCATCAGGGGCAATTTGGTGCAACATCTCCATCATCGTATTGAGCGAAGATGATGCACCCGCCAGCTTGTCCAAAATTGCGACAGGAGTTTGTGGATTGCTTGCAAGTTCAGTCCGAATATTTTCCTTTGAGCCTACTGCTAATTGTTGTAATAGCATATCTCGCAAGGCTTCAGGTGTTTGGGAATTTTGAGCAACGGCTAGCTGTATATATGGATTAGGATATTGTGTCAAATGTTGTAAAATTTCTACTGAAGCTTGGGGATGTTTGGCAATATTAGCTAAAAATCTTGTCTCATCTTGAACCCATGTTTCTAAAGTTTTGATAATCGGTGAAGAATTACTTTTAGTAAGTATCTCTGCTCTCAACGCTTCTAAATCAACATTCGCTAACTCAGCTAAAATCCTAGTTGGTGTATTTGGCTGTTCTATAAATAAATACAGATGTTCAGAATTTTTCCAAACTGGTTTATCTGCCGCCTCTTCATTAAAAAATCTTTCTAAAATACTAGTTGGTAAATTTTCCCTTCTTTTCAAAAGCTGCTGTTGAGTTGGAAATAATTGATGCAATATTTCTTCCGTTGCATTTCTATGTTCTGCTACAGTTGCTTGTATGGCTTTATCTTGATTTTCTGCCAACACAGCCAACACATCTGCGGGTGTTTCTGGATTATTCGCTACCGCTAACTGAATTTTGTACACCGCATCCCCAGCCAATTGCATCAGTGTCTCTGCTGTCGCTGAGGGATTTTGTGCCACAGCCAACCGCACCCACGCCCAACGACTCTGCCCCAACATCGCTAATTGTTCGCTATCGGTGTTCCAGTCAGATGCAACGGCATACTGTCCTTCCACCAGTTCAATTAATGGTGGTGGACAACTGGGATTAAACTTCACCGCCAACCGCACTGGTAATTCTAAATCACCCGCTAACTGTTCCAACACTGCTGACGGCGTTTCTGGCGACTCTGCTACCTGTAACCTTGGTTCTAAAGTTGGTTCTTGTGATAGTCGTTGTAATAATTGCAACCGATAACGCAACGGCATTTGGGGATTTCGCAATCCTTGAATTAGTCGCTCGGCTGGAACCCATTCGCTGAGGAAGAAAGGAGGTACAGTCCCAATTTTGAGTAGTTCTACCGCCAATCGGTCGTTTTGCCCTAGCTGACGCTGTTGCAGGATTTCATCAACTGCTTGCTGCCACCCGTCTGTTATTTCTCCTGCCAAATTTACGTGCAAACTTGCTGCTTCTGCTACCTGTGCATCAGGACTATTAACTAGAATCTCTAAAAAACTTCGTGGTGTCTGGTGGAAACTAGCAACGGCTAATTGCAACGCTACTGACTGTTGCAATAACTCCTCTGGTGCTGACAAAAATGGTTGCAAATCCGATCCGCTAACTGGCTGAAGAGGCTGCATGGCTGTACAACTAAATTTAATAGTACATTTATACTATAAAAGGTATACGTCAAAACTATTATGATTTTGTATCCCTATTTTTATAATTCCCAATGCGATCGCATTACTCGCACTACAAGCCACAGATCCCCGACAACTTTTATGAAGTCGGGGATCTTGTTTCTCACCAATGACTCAGGATTGCTAGTAGTCTACCAGAGCAACTTTGATGGGAGAATAAGTTCGTAGTAAGGACTTTAGTCCTTGATTTGAGCGCTAAAGCGCTCACTACAAACCAAGCATTGTTGACTTGGCGGACTACTAAATTACGCTAAATCGAAAAGCAGGATTTCGCCGCCGATGTTGGTGCTAATTTCTAGCTGTTCTTCGCCGTTGATTTGCACTCCATCGCCTGCTCTGAGTTCTTCACCATTTAAGTTAACTATGCCTTGCGCTATTTGTAACCAGGCATAACGATCGGGTTTGACTTGATAATTAACAACATCACCTGACTCTAAAACAGATGTGTATAAATCAACATCTTGGTGAATTGTCACAGCACCATCGCGCCCATCTTTAGCAGCAATTAAGCGTAATTTGCCGCGCTTTTCTTCTAGAGGAAAAGATTTTTGTTCGTATCTTGGCGTTATTCCTTCTCGATCGGGAAGAATCCAGATTTGTAGCAAGTGTAATGGTTCATCTGGCGAAGGATTAAATTCACTGTGACTGATTCCAGTACCAGCGCTCATAATCTGTGCATCACCGGGACGAATCACCGAGCCAGTACCCAAGCTGTCTTTATGCTCTACAGCACCTTCTAAGACATAAGTGAGGATTTCCATGTCACGATGGCTGTGGGTAGGGAATCCAGCACCAGGGGCGATGCGATCGTCGTTAATCACTCGCAGAGAGCGAAATCCCATGCGGTTCGGATCGTAAAAACTACCGAAGGAAAATGTGTGATAACTATCGAGCCAGCCCATTTTAGCGTGACCACGGGCGTTGCGATCGTGAATTAGATGGGTAATTGTATTTTGAGACATATATTTACCTCGTTGTTAATGAGTATTTAGAGACGCGATTAATCGTACAAGAGAGGCGATGAATCGCATCTGTACAAGAGTTAGTAATCGAATGGAATTAGGATACTTTTTCACTAACCGACTAGCTTATTCAAGTTGCAGTATTAATCTTGATGTATCACTTGTCGAAGATATTTTTGAATTTTGCGACCTGCTTTTGAACTATTTCAATAGTAAAGTATATACATATAAAAGAAAAGTACGCACTTAAAAGTGGCGTACTTACTAAAAAGATACTATTAGATTTAAGAAAGACTACTTTTCTCAGAAGTACTTATTTTACACCAGCAGGGATCTTTTGAGTTTTAGTAGTAGCCGCTTTGCCATTGTCTGCCTTAATTTCTGCTACTTGCAGATGAGCTTCTAAGAACCAGAGTCGTTTGTCAATGGTGCGGGAAATTTCGGTGTAAAGGTCGGCGGTATCGAGGTCGCCTAATTCATCAGTTTTATCGATCGCTTGCCGGAGATGTTTAGCATAGAATGCATAACGATCTGACAAGGCTGTTACATGGTCTTTACCATCCAAAATATCTAAGGGATATTCTGGCAAAATTGAATTACTAGCTGCGGCGCGGGCTGTTCCAAAAGCGTATCCGCCTAAAGCTGTAACGCGTTCAGCGACCATATCGATGTATCCTTCCAATTCCCCAGCAAGCTCATCAAATAATAAGTGTAACTGGTAAAAGTCAGTACCTTTAACATTCCAGTGCGCTTGCTTTGCTTGGGTTTTCAGATCGGAAGTAGCTGCCAAAGTTTGGTTGAGAAGTACCACAATTTGCACTCGCGCTTCGGCGGGAATGTCAATGCGGGTAGGGTACAAACGTGATGTAATGCTGTTGTCGCTCATGATTCTACGTTGTTAATGCCTTTTATATCTAACTCTACAGAATTGTTTGGCTTGGCGAAACTCTCTGACGATGGATTGAATTAATGCCTGAATATGTTAAAATTTATTACTATTGAGTTAAATACGATGGTTTTCTATGGTGTTAAATGTACCACCGAAAAGGCGATCGCGAATAACATCATTGTGCAAAAAGTCATGCGGAAAACCCAGTTCAATTTGACTCACTTCGTTTAAACGTTGCAAATGTTCTGGCGAAAGGGTGATATTTAAAGAAGCTAAGTTATCTTGAAACTGCGTTAATTTACGTGCCCCAATTATCGGAATAATTACACCACTTTGAGCGTGTAACCAAGCTAATGCTACTTGTGAAGGTGTGTGTCCAATTTGGGTTGCTACTTCACTAACAACTTGCGCGATCGCTAAATTACGTTCTGAAATAGTTCCAAACGCTGGATTTACTAATCTTCCTTGTTCATCGCCTGCTTGAGGAGGCTGATTATACTTACCTGTAAGCACACCACCACCCAAAGGCGACCACGGTGTTACTGCTAAATCTAAAGCTTTAGCCATCGGTAGCAGATCGCGTTCTGGCGTTCGTTGAATTAAACTATACTCAATTTGTAGAGCGACAAACTGCGTCCATCCTTGGTATTGGGCAATGGTATTTGCTTGGGAAACGATCCAAGCGGGTGTGTCAGAAATACCGATGTAAAGTACTTTACCTTGACGGACTACATCATCAAGCGATCGCAAGATTTCTTCAATAGGTGTTGTGAAATCCCAAGCGTGCAACCAGAATAAATCAATGTAATCGGTATTCAGCCGTTTCAGGCTACTTTCTAAAGACTGGATTAAGTTTTTGCGATGGTTTCCACTGGCGTTAGGGTCGCCCTTTTTGTTATTCATCTGCAAGGGAAAGGAATATTTTGTCGCAACTACAAAGCGTTCCCGTTCTTTAGCAATCAACTCGCCGACAATTTTTTCACTGCTACCATCGGTATAACCGTTGGCGGTGTCAATGAAATTGCCGCCTGCTTCTACATAGCTATCAAAAATTTTACGGCTTTCGTCAACAGATGCACCCCAACCCCAATCTTCACCAAAGGTCATGGTTCCCAAGGAGAGTTCAGAGACTCTTAACCCGCTTTTGCCCAAGAGTTTGTATTTCATGAATATTTTCTCATTAATGAAAAAAAACTATGCGAATACCATCCCAAAAGCATGATAGCTGGAAACCAGGAGCGATGTTTAAGGATAAGTGTTTATTTGTATGGTTGTGCTATTTAAACGCAACCTTTTGCATTGTTAATGCGATCGCTTGCATTATGAATGTGGTGGCGGCCTTATTAATGCGATCGCTTGCATTATGAATGCGGTGGCGGCCTTGTTAATGCGATCGCTTGCATTATGAATGCGATCGCCTGCATTATGAATGCGGTGGCGGCCTTGTGAATGCGATCGCCTGCATTATGAATGCGGTGGCGGCCTTGTGAATGCGATCGCTTGCTTCCAAAAATTAACCCACCTTTCTGTACTTTGCAATGGCAGTCGCTACAATAAGCCTACGTTAAGTCAAAACAAGACAAGACATAATGACCTACACCTCGCCCAAACTACTTACCTTCGAGGAATTTATAGCCCAATATGGAGATAATACACGCTACGAATTAATCGACGGACAACTAAGAGACAATCGCCACGGTTTTCTAAGCTAGAATACCAAAGTTGTGTTTTAGACACATCCGACAAGTCAATTGCCTTCATAGCCGTTATTTTTATGAATTACTACGTAATCTACGACGGAAATTGTAATCTCTGCGTTACCCTGGTGCAATTGCTAGAAACCTTAGACCAAGGAAAGCTGTTTCGCTACAATCCTATGCAAGATGAGCAGACACTTTTACGGTGGGGAATTAAAGCCCAAGACTGCGAACAGGGAGTGATTTTAATTGATGGCAACGATCCTCAGAGACGTTGGCAAGGTAGTAATGCCGCTGAAGAAATTGGGCGGTTATTGCCAGCAGGAAGTATATTTGTAGACGCTTATCGAGCCTTACCGGGGATGAAGTGGGCAGGCGATCGCTTTTACGAACAAATCCGCGATAATCGCTATGCACTCTTTGGTAAGCGTTCTAATACATATCAATCGTCATACTGTGTTGATGGTAGCTGCAAGTCAACTTAAGTTAAATAGACCTTAGAAAGCGCAGCTAGACGAGGCTTTACCCACCTGCGTGGGTTTCAAAATTCCTACGTCCTGCCTGCTTATTTGTCATTAGAGAGAATTTATTCTGGTCAAAAATCCGCCTCCAGGTGCTAGCAAAAAGTCTGCTAGACCAACCATCATGCTATCTGGCGTAGTTTGTAAACATTATGCAATCAATGACATTTGCGATCGCCTACGCGGGCGAGTACGTCATCGCGCCAAAATTCGGCACAACAAACTGAACTGATGGGAGGATACTGCGTGAGAATTGGTGCTAACTACTTGGGTAACGGAGAGTGTGAATTTACAGTTTGGTCTCCGCTATTAGATGGCGTCACTGTAAAAATTTTGACGCCAGAACAGCAGTTAATTCCGCTCAAGCCTCAGTCTGAGGGATACTGGCACACGAAAGTCAACGATGTATATCCGGGCACGCTTTATCAGTATGTCTTAAATGGGCAAGACACTTTTGCCGATCCCGCATCGCAGTATCAACCGGAAGGGGTGCACGGGCCGTCTCAAATTGTCGATCAACAGTTTGAGTGGACTGATGAAGGGTGGACTGGGATTCCTGTGGAGTCGATGATTTTCTACGAACTCCATGTTGGGACTTTTACGCCTGAAGGAACTTTCACCGCCATTATTCCCCGCTTACCGGATTTGAGAGAACTGGGAATTAACGCTATTGAAATTATGCCCATCTCCCAGTTTCCGGGAGATACCCATATTGAAGCTTCTCTTGCATACCGCAACTGGGGTTATGATGGCGTTTACCCTTATGCTGTCCAAAATTCTTACGGTAGCCCAGCCGAACTGAAGCAATTAGTAAATGCTTGCCACCAACACGGAATTGCCGTAGTGCTGGATGTGGTGTATAACCACTTTGGGCCAGAAGGCAACTATATGAGTCAGTTCGCGCCCTACTTTACTAAAACCTATAAAACGCCTTGGGGCGAAGCGCTGAATTTCGACGATGCCCATAGTCAGGGTGTGCGAAATTATTTTATCCAAAATGCGCTGTATTGGTTGCGCGACTTCCACATAGATGCATTGCGACTGGATGCTATTCAAGCAATTTATGATTTGGGGGCAAAGCATTTTCTGTGGGAACTGGCGGAAGCAGTTCATCATTTTTCAGAACAAGGGCAAAAATGGAAACGCCACTTAATTGCTGAAAGCGATCTGAATAATCCCCAGATAATTCGTCCAGTAGAATTGGGTGGATATGGTCTTGATGCCCAGTGGAGTGATGATTTTCACCATTCATTGCACGCACTGTTGACAGGCGATCGCCAAGGATATTATCAAGATTTTGGGCAAACTGCTCAGTTGGCAAAAGCTTATGAAGATACTTTTGTCTACGATTGGAAGTACGCACCACACCGCAAACGATTTCATGGCGTATCTTGCCGCGATCGCCCTTTATCACAATTTGCAATCTGTATTCAAAATCACGATCAAATCGGCAACCAAATGAAAGGAGAACGCCTCAGCCAGCGAATCTCTTTTGAGGGATTAAAGTTAGCTGCTGGGGCTGTGCTACTGTCGCCCAACTTACCCCTGTTGTTCATGGGAGAAGAATATGGCGAAACAGCACCTTTCATTTACTTTGTTAGTCACTCCGATCCAGATTTAATTCAAGCAGTTCGAGCCGGACGCAGAGAAGAATTTGAAGCATTTCACTATGCAGACGATCCCCCAGATCCGGAATCGTCAGAAACTTTCCTAAAGTCTAAACTCAATTGGGAATTACATAATAACGGTAAGCACAAAGTTCTGTGGGATTGGTATCGCCAGTTAATTAATTTCCGCAAGACGCATCCAGCACTTTTGAATCAAGACCGCAACTCCATCAAAGCGACTAACGATGAAGAGAAGGAATTGGTAATCGTGCGTCGTTGGTGCGAATCAAGCGAACTAATATTTGTGATGAATTTCAATTCGTCTCCAGTCACAGTGACTCTGCCGTTTGAACAAAATGCTAATAAATTGTTAGACTCTGCTGATACCTCATGGTCTGGACATGGTTCTGAAGCTCCTGAACATCTGTCTGTGGGCCAAGAAGTAAAATTGCAACCTACTAGTTTAGTACTCTATGAAAAAGGATGAGGGGGAGAGTTAGAACTTAAAGTTTCAGATTCATAGGCTTAATGTTTGAGCAATAAGGCTTAACGTTCGAGCAATAAGGCTTAAGGTTCGAGCAAAAAAGCTTAAGGTTCGAGCAATAAGGCTTAAGGTTCAAACAATAAGGCTTAATGTTCAAGCAATAAGGCTCAACGATCGAGTAAAAAAGTTGTTTGAAAAATGGTTGGCTGTGATGTTAAGCACTTATTGATCCCCCCTAACCCCCCTTAAAAAGGGGGGAACCGGAATCAAAGTCCCCCTTTTTAAGGGGAGCCAGTGCGGTCTTCTCCCAAGGGGAGACGCCAAGGGCGATAGCGCAGCGTTAGCGAGCCTGCGAGCGTCTGGGGGTTTCCCCCATGAGCAACTGGCGTGGATTTAGGGGGATCTAGAACGTTTCACTACCGTGAAGAGGACTTTTCAAATATTCTCTAAAAGGTTCAGCGTTTATCCTCAAAACCTCATCCCCACTTTGTACAGACGCGATGAATCGCGTCTCTTCCCATTCCCCACTTAAAAAAAATATGCGAATTCCTACCGCCACTTATCGAATTCAGTTTACACCTGAGTTTGGCTTTGACAACGCCAAAGCGATCGCAGCTTATCTAGCAGATTTAGGTATTTCCGATTTGTATGCTTCTCCCATTTTCAAAGCAAGATCCGGGAGTACGCACGGCTACGATATAGTAGATGCCACTCAACTTAACCCAGAACTCGGAACTAATGAATCCTTTGATGCATTAGTTGCTGAAATTCAATCCCTTGGTATGGGCTGGTTACAAGATATTGTGCCAAACCACATGGCTTATAGCAGCGAAAACGATTACTTGATGGACGTATTGGAACACGGCCCAGATTCCAGCTATACCGATTACTTCGACCTTTCTTGGAATGCTCCTTTTGGCGATCGCCAAGAGCGAATCCTCGCGCCGTTGCTGGGAGATTTCTATGGTGCATCCCTGGAAAACGGACACATTCAACTGCAATACGAACAAAACGGTTTAACCGTCAACTATTACAGCTTAAAACTGCCGTTGCGGTTAGAATCTTACACAAAATTTATCACCCATAATCTGGGCAAACTCACGCGCACGCTGGGACGCAATCATCCCGATTTTATTAAACTATTGGGGATTCTGTATATTCTCAAAAATGTGCCCTCAGAAGTTGCAGGAAAACAGCGACAAGACCAAATCGCATTTATTAAAGGATTGGTTTGGGAACTCTACACCACAAACGACACCATCCGCGAGTTCATTGACGAAAATCTCCAAACTTTCAACGGAGAACCAGGTAATTCAGAAAGCTTTAACCTCCTAGATGAATTACTGAATGACCAGTTTTACCGCCTCGCCTTCTGGAAAGTTGGCGCGGAAGAAATGAACTACCGCCGTTTCTTTACTGTCAACGAACTGATTTCCGTTAAAGTTGAAGAAGTGCGGGTTTTTAATAATACCCACAGCTTAATTCAAAAGCTGGTTGAAGAAGGCAAATTTACAGGTTTACGGATTGACCATATTGATGGGCTTTATAACCCAATCCAGTATTTAGAAAGGCTGCGAGAAAAGACGGGAGATGTTTATATCACCGTCGAGAAGATTTTAGAACTCACCGAAGAATTGCCGGAAAACTGGGCAATCGAAGGAACGTCTGGATATGACTTTCTCAACTATGTAAATGGCGTATTTTGTCAAACAGAAAATGAATCATCCTTCGATAAAATTTACCAAAACTTTATTAGTTCCAGAGTAGATTATGCCTCGGTAGTGAAGGATAAAAAACACTTAATTTTGGAAAAGAATTTAGCAGGTGATATTGACAATCTGGCACTTTTATTAAAGAACGTTTCCAGCAAATATCGCTATGGCAATGATTTTACACTGAATGGATTAAAAAGAGCGATCGCCGAAGTTTTGACACTGTTCCCGATTTACCGTACCTACATTACACCCGATGGAATTGGAGATAGCGATCGCGCTACCATTCAAGAAGTAATTCGCCAAGCCAAAGAACAAGCGCCCCTGTTGCAGAACGAACTGACCTTTATTGAGAAGTTAATGCTGCTAGAGTTTGATAATTCTCTGACTCAAACAGAACGCGAACAGTGGATATATTTTGTCTTGCGGATGCAGCAATACAGCGGGCCGTTGATGGCAAAAGGCGTAGAAGACACCACATTATATGTTTACAATCGGTTGCTGTCACTGAATGAAGTGGGGGGAAATCCCGGTCATTTTGGCATCGACTTAGCCAAATTTCATACCTTTAACAAACAGCACCAAGAAACCTGGCCTCACACAATGAACACCACAGCTACCCACGACACCAAACGCGGCGAAGATGTGCGGGCCAGATTGAATATCCTCTCAGAAATCCCCGAAGAATGGGATCGGCAGGTAAATACCTGGAGTGCCATGAATCGAGGACATCGTAGCCATCGCCACGGGTTTGCTATGCCCGATCGCAACGACGAGTATTTTCTCTATCAAACCTTGGTAGGGGCGTTTCCCTTTGCAGAACACGAACATGCATCCTTCGTGGAACGGGTGAAAGACTATATAATTAAAGCAATTCGAGAAGCGAAAGTGCATACAGCATGGTTGCGGCCTGATAGCGAGTACGAAGAAGCTTGTACCTCCTTTATTGAGAAAGTACTCGACCCTTCCCTCTCCGGAGAATTTCTGGAAGCCTTTCGTCCCTTTCAACAGCGAATTGCAGAGTATGGTATCTTCAATTCCCTTTCCCAAACTCTACTGAAGATTACCGCCCCCGGCGTACCCGATTTATACCAAGGAACGGAACTTTGGGAACTAAGTCTAGTCGATCCAGATAATCGCCGTCCCGTAGATTTTGAACAGCGGCGCACCTACTTAAGCGCCATCCGCGAACAGGTGAAAACCGACACTCTGGGTTTGATTCAAGAGTTGCTGAGTGATAAAACCGATGGCAGAATCAAACTGTTTTTAACGGCTCAATTACTCCAAGCTAGAACAAACTATGTCTCATTATTCCAGGACGGCGACTATCTCCCCTTAGAAGTTCAGGGAACCTACGCCAATCACATAATCGCCTTTGCGCGACGGGAAGGGAATCAAACAGCGATCGCGATCGCGCCTCGCTTTTTAACAAACCTCATCCAGCCAGGAGAAAACCCCTTGGGCGATTCAGTATGGCAAGATACGCACCTGCTACTACCCCCTGGAACTTCCCTCACCTGGAAAAACGTCCTAACTCAGGAACCCTTAGAGGCCACAGAAACCCTATCTATCGCAACAGCCCTCACCCATTTCCCAGTTGCCCTCTTAATCAGCACTGCCGAGTAAAAACGTAAATCCATCCTACGCAGAGAGAAACTGATAAAACCTCTGCGTTTAAAAAAAATCGTATTGCTGAATCAAGGGATGATTCTTGTGGGGTGGGCATCCTGCCCGCCCAGAGATATAAGGGGCGGGCAAGGTGCCCATCTTACAAAAGCAGCAAAATAATCCCGCAAATATGCAACGCCAAAAAATAATTCCAAACTCTGCAACACCCCGTCAAATTAAATTATGACCACTCCCCTAGCACTTACCACCGCGCAGATAAACAAAGTGCGCTTCCATATCAAAAAAACGTGGAAAACCTTAACGCGATCGCACGAACACCTATTACAATCTGCCAAAGATACCAAACTAGACCACAAAACCGACACTCCCTGGATTGTCTACATTTCCCCCTTAGAAGATTATCCCAACATTCAGCGTGTGTTAGAGCGATCGCTATATCCCAAAGATATGCAACAGCTACAAATTCGCACTTTGCCGTCAGAAGTGGAAGCGATTAAAGAGCATGGCTTACTATACCTACCAGGCCCTTATGTCGTACCAGGTGGTCGATTTAACGAAATGTATGGCTGGGACAGCTACTTTATATTACTGGGACTTTTGCACGATGAAGAATGGGAGCTAGCGCAAAGCCAGGTTGACCAATTATTGTACCAGGTGAAGCATTACGGCACTATCCTCAATGCCAACCGGACTTATATGCTGTCGCGATCGCAGCCTCCAGTCCTCAGCATGATGGTTTTGGCATTATTCCAGCACACCCAGGATGAAGAGTGGTTGAGGTCAACCGTCCCACTGCTAGAACAATTTTACTATTACTGGGTAGTACCGCCCCATTTGAATCCCGGAACCGGTTTATCCAGATTTTATGCCTTTGGGGAAGGCCCCGCGCCAGAAGTTGTGTTCTCCGAACGCGATGACGAGGGAAAAAGCCACTACGATCGCGTCAAGGAATATTACCAAACCTTTGAGGTTGAAGATTACGACGTTAATCTTTACTACGATCGCGAAAATGACAAACTGACCCACCTATTTTACAAGGGCGATCGCACCATGCGCGAGTCCGGTTTTGATATCACCAACCGATTTGGCCCCTTCAGTGCTGATATCCTCCACTACGCTCCTGTCTGCCTCAACACTTTGCTATATCAGGTAGAACAAGACTTGGCGCAAATTAACAATATTTTGGGGAACGAACAACTAGAAAAACAATGGCGCGATCGTGCAGATATCCGCCGCGATCGGATCGATCAATTTCTTTGGGATGAAGAACGAGGACTCTATTTCGACTATCACTTCCAGAGTGGAAAACACCGCCGCTACGAATTTGCTACCACATTTTATCCTCTGTGGCTGGGAATTTCTTCTCAAGCCCAAGCCCAGCGCGTCGTGGAAAATCTCTCTGTGTTTGAAGCCCCAGGCGGAATTCTTACCAGTACTCATATCACCGGGAACCAGTGGGATGCTCCCTTCGGTTGGGCACCATTGACGTTCATTGCTGTCCAGGGACTTCACCGTTATGGGTTTCATACAGAAGGCGATCGCATTGCCAATAAATTCCTGGCTATGGTAATTAAAGAATTTGAGCGTCACAACACCCTAGTTGAAAAATATGATGTTGAACGCTGTTCTGCCAACGTTTCCGACGAAATTTCCTTTGGATATAGTTCTAACGAAGTTGGTTTCGGCTGGACAAATGGAGTCATTCTAGAACTTTTAGCAGGCGGTGGGAAAAAAGTTTAAATAAAAAGAAAGGCGTGAGGAAAAAACTCACGCTTTTATCTTAAGTAGGTGGGTTGAATTATATTAGGACTTACGCATACTCTACGATTCTTGGGAATAATCACAATGGTTCAATCAGCCCCAAAAATTCTAACCGTTGATGAATTTATTAGCCAGTACGGTGAGTGCGATCGCTATGAACTAATTGATGGTGAATTAATTGAGATGGAACCAACCGGCCCACACGAGCAAGTATCTGCATTGATTGGCCGAAAACTGAATGTAGAAATCGATCGTCAGGATCTAAGCTACTTTATCCCCCATCGCTGTCTCATCAAACTATTAGGAACAGAAACAGCTTTTCGTCCCGATGCGATCGTGTTAGACCAAACTGAATTAATTAATGAACCATTATGGCAACAACAACCTGTAATTACATCAGGAAACTCAATCAAACTGATTGCGGAAGTTGTCAGCACAAATTGGCAGAACGATTACGCCCGTAAGGTTGAAGATTACGCCTTATTAGGAGTTCCTGAATATTGGATTGTTGATTATCTGGGTATTGGTGGCAGAGAATATATTGGCAAACCCAAACAGCCAACGTTGACAATTTGTACTCTAATAGAGGATGAGTATCAAAAAGAGTTGTTTCAAAACAATGAGCAACTTATTTCCTCAATCTTTCCCAACTTACAACTAACCGCACAACAAATCTTTATCGCTGGGCGATCTGTTGCCACATAGTCTATATCAATTGCAACTCTGATTGTTATCTAATTTTTGCAAGATATCTATTCATCAGGAGCCAGAATGCAGAATGAATTGGATAGTGGCGTATTGCAATACGCCACTACTTTTGAATAAAAGGGTTTAAGTACGGAGCTAAATCTACAATTTCCTAGTTTTCTATTATATGGTTTACCTGAATTCTCCAGTAATTGCCCCCGCCTGAATTCTGAATTTTAACTCCTGTATTATTTATTAACGCTGTATCAGCACCTAATTATTATCATCTTTACGCTTATCGTAAGGTTCACCTGTAAAAGGTTGTACGCCTGTAGCAGGATAAGCGTCATCATTAGGCCCAAAAATCCGCATTGCAGCTTCAGAAATATACTGGGTTATGTTCGCAATGATTTGGGAAATAGCCATAATATTGGACTCCTTATTTTTGAGTCGCTTTAATTGTGCTACCTATACTCTAATACTGATATACAAGGCTGGCTCCTATTCTCAATATATCGAGAATATATGCAATGTTTATTCAGATAACTTCGCAATACTTTAGCTTGTCAAAAAATCAAACTTTTCCCTTTGATTCTAATTGTAACAGAGTTGTTTCTCCAACTCCAGTTGGGAAAAGAGCCAAGCAAAACAAACTTTCTCTGACAGGATATTGTTTCCCTTCATTAGCCGCCTTATTTGATTAACATTATTGCTAGCTATTACTATTAAAGAATATTAAGTATTTTATAAAGTTAGTATTAATTTGCCTATAAACCTACTGTTCTACGGCAACCTCAGAAAATATACTTGTCGGGAGTTGACATTATTTATGGTAAATATTACCATAAATAGAAGAAGCATCTTGTAAGGAACCTCTTGCATGACAACTTTTTTGCCAGATTTGGACTATGTACATAAACAGCAAAGCCAGCAGAACCAGGAACTAAACTTCTCTGCGGATGACTACAGCTTACTGACCGACCTTTACCAGTTAACAATGGCAGCTTGTTACACAGGCGAAGGTATAGAAGAGCGACGAGCAAGCTTTGAGTTGAGTGTTAGGCGATTGCCAGAGGGTTTTGGTTATTTAATTGCAATGGGGCTGACGCAGGCGTTGGAATATTTAGCCAAATTCCGCTTTAGTTCCGCGCAAATTGCCGCATTACAGGCAACGGGAATTTTTGCTCACGCAGGCGATCGCTTTTGGTCACTTTTAGCTGAGGGAAAATTTACGGGTGATGTTTGGGCAGTACCAGAAGGGACGGCTGTATTTGCCAATCAACCACTGTTGCGGGTGGAAGCACCCCTTTGGCAAGCGCAACTAGTGGAAACTTACCTGCTGAATACGATTAATTACCAGACTTTGATTGCCACAAAAGCAGCAAGGTTGCGTGATGTCGCGGGGGAATCAGCAACACTTTTAGAATTTGGCACAAGACGAGCATTTAGTCCCCAAGGGTCTTTGTGGGCGGCGCGGGCGGCGTTGGCAGGTGGTTTAGATTCCACTTCTAATGTGTTAGCAGCGCTACAACTAGGACAACAGCCAAGTGGTACTATGGCACACGCTCTGGTGATGGCGTTGTCAGCAATAGAAGGCACTGAAGAACAAGCTTTTAGTGCATTTCATCGATATTTTCCGGGTGCGCCATTGCTGATTGATACTTACGATACCATTGCTGCTGCCGAGCGCTTATCCGAAAAAGTAAATTCCGGGGAAATGCAATTAACAGGAGTGAGATTGGACTCAGGAGATTTAGTTACCTTATCAAAACAGGTGCGATCGCTCCTTCCCGGTGTGCCAATTTTTGCTAGTGGCGACTTGGATGAGTGGGAAATTGCCAGATTAAAAGCTGCTGGGGCCGAAATTGATGGTTACGGACTGGGAACGCGACTAGTTACAGGTTCGCCTGTCAATGGAGTCTATAAACTTGTAGACATTGATGGCATCCCAGTGATGAAGCAGTCTAGTGGCAAAGTTACTTATCCAGGACGCAAGCAGATTTTTCGCTCGTTTACGGGAGGTAAGGTAAAAGCAGACAGATTGGGACTCTTAGGTGAAATTCCTCAAGAAGAAGAACCTTTGTTGCAGTTAGTAGTGCAGGAGGGTCAACGGGTACAACCGTTAGAGTCTTTGGCAACAATTCGTCAACGTACCGCCGCCTCAGTTGCTAGTTTGCCACAGGAAACACGGCGTTTGAACGATCCTGTCTCGATGCAGGTGGGGATTTCTGAGGGGTTACGGGTGTTAACTGAAGAAACTAAGAAACGAACCGCCAAGGACGCATTCACGAAGTGTCTCGAAGAGAAGGACGCAAAGTAAGATGATGAGAGTTGCTTTGTTTGGAACTAGTGCCGATCCACCAACTGCTGGACATCAAAAAATTCTGAGTTGGTTGTCTGAGCGTTATGATTGGGTAGCGGTTTGGGCAGCAGATAATCCATTTAAGTCCCATCAAACACCTTTGGAACATCGGGCGGCAATGTTGCGACTGTTGATTACGGATATAGATGCGCCACGGCACAATATTGCTTTGGAACAAGAATTGAGTAGCTTCAGAACGCTGGAAACAGTGGAAAAAGCGAAGCTTATTTGGGGTGAGGACGCTGAATTGACGTTGATTATTGGTTCAGATTTACTGACTCAGCTACCACGTTGGTATCGCATTGAAGATTTGTTACAGCAAGTGCAACTACTGATCGTACCGCGACCGGGATATGCAATAGATGAGTCTAGTTCAGAGGTAGTGCAAAAGCTGGGGGGGAAGATTGCGATCGCTAGTCTGACCGGTCTAGATGTTTCCTCAACAGCGTACCGCGAACATGGAGATTCTCAAGCCCTCACAGCCCCTGTAGTTGCCTATATTAATCAAGAGCATTTGTACGAATGCCAGGACGTTCACAAAAAAAGATACCAACTCCGTTAAACCAACAACCTTTGGCCGATTTCAAGGTTGGTGTTGATAATGTAATTTTTTCTGTAGATACTGTACAAAATCGGCTGTTAGTTCTACTCGTAATGCGACAGCAAGAACCATTTCTAAATCATTGGAGTCTTCCCGGTACTTTGGTACGTCCAGGAGAGTCTTTAGAAGATGCCGCCTATCGCATTATGGCAGAGAAAATTAAGGTCAACAATCTCTATTTAGAACAACTCTATACTTTTGGCGGGCCGAATCGCGATCCACGGGAAGCAACTGATAGTTATGGTGTGCGTTATCTATCAGTTAGTTACTTTGCCCTAGTGCGATTTGAAGAAGCCGAATTAATTGCCGATCGCATGACTGGCATCGCTTGGTATCCAGTCAAAGAAGTGCCGCAATTAGCTTTTGACCATAATGAAATTCTGGCTTATGGGCACAGGCGATTGCGAAATAAATTAGAGTATAGTCCGGTGGCTTTTGAAGTTTTGCCAGAAATGTTCACGTTGAATGATTTATATCAGTTATACGCCACAGTTTTAGGTGATAACTTTTCCGATTATTCTAATTTTCGAGCGCGTCTACTCAAGTTAGGTTTTTTATGCGATACCGGAATTAAGGTATCACGAGGTGCTGGTCGTCCGGCTAGTTTGTATAAGTTTGACGCCGAAGCTTTTGCTCCCTTAAAAGATAAACCTTTGGTGTTTATTTAATCAATCACTTTTCAGAGTCCAAATTCCTGTAATACCCTTCGGTTAAGATCCCCCCGCCTGCGGCGACCCCCTTTTTAAGGGGGTAAAAGAGGGTTATAAGCCCCTCTTTTTAAGGGGGGTTGGGGGGATCTTCAAAATATTAAAACGTTAACCGAACCGTATTCCAAAGTCAAAAGTCATAAATGACTCTTGACAAATGACAAATGACCAATGACTAATGACTAAATACAATGAAAATTGCGATCGCTCAAATTAATCCGACAATTGGTGATTTGCTTTTAAATGCCCAAAAAATCCTGGAGGCGGCACAACGAGCAGCATCTAGCGGTGCGCGTTTGTTGTTAACACCAGAACTTTCTTTGTGCGGCTATCCACCAAGAGATTTATTACTAAATCCTAGTTTTGTGGAAGCGATGGGCATCACTTTACAAAACTTGGCTCAGGATTTACCACCAAATTTAGCTGTGTTGGTAGGAACTGTTGAACAGAACCTCGAAGCGTCTATTACTGGCGCTAAAACTTTATTTAACAGCATGGCTTTGTTAGAGAATGGGACAGTCAAGCAAGTTTTCCACAAACGACTTTTGCCTACTTACGATGTATTTGACGAACGTCGCTATTTTGAACCAGGTTTGCAAGCTAACTTTTTCACTTTAGATAATATCAATATTGGCGTAACTATTTGCGAAGATTTATGGAACGATGAGGAATTCTGGGGCAAACGCAGTTACGCAGTCAATCCGATTGCTGACTTAGCAATTTTGGGTGTAGATTTGATTGTAAATTTGTCTGCTTCCCCTTACACGGTCGGCAAGCAGCAGTTTCGCGAAACAATGCTCAGGCATAGTGCAATACGTTTTCAACAACCGATGATTTACGCTAATCAGGTTGGCGGAAATGATGACCTAATTTTTGATGGACGGAGTTTCGCCTTGAATCGTCAAGGTGAAGTTATGTGTCGTGCCCGTGGCTTTGATACTGATTTAGTAGTAGTTGAATTTGACGAAGCGCAACGGGATTTTAAATTAGGTTCTATAGCAGCAGTCTATGAATCGGAAAATGAAGAAATTTGGCAATCTTTGGTTTTGGGAGTGCGAGATTATGCTCGTAAGTGTCGCTTTTCTAAAGTAGTTTTGGGTTTAAGTGGCGGAATTGACTCTGCCATAGTAGCTGCGATCGCCACTGCGGCACTTGGTAAAGAAAATGTCCTCGGTGTTCTCATGCCTTCTCCTTACAGTTCCGAGCATTCCATTAGCGATGCTGTGGCGTTAGCGGAAAATTTGGGGATTAAGACTAATCTTTTACCAATTGGGGAGTTAATGCAAGGCTTCGATCGAACATTAGGCGATTTGTTTGCAGGTACGGAGTTTGGACTGGCTGAGGAGAATATACAGTCCCGAATTCGGGGTAATTTATTAATGGCGATCGCTAACAAATTTGGCTATCTTCTCCTATCTACCGGTAACAAGTCAGAAATGGCAGTTGGTTACTGTACCCTCTACGGTGATATGAATGGCGGGTTAGCGGTAATTGCAGATGTTCCTAAAACCCGTGTTTATTCACTTTGCCAATGGTTAAATCGCAATAATGAAATCATCCCGCAAAACGTCTTGACTAAACCACCCAGCGCTGAACTCAAACCAGGTCAAGTCGATCGAGACTCTCTACCGCCTTACGAAATTCTGGACGATATTTTGCAACGCCTGATTCATAATTACCAATCGGCAGCGCAAATTGTTGCAGATGGTCACGATCCGGTGATTGTAGACCGAGTAATCCAAATGGTGGCGCGGGCTGAATTTAAACGCCGACAAGCACCCCCTGGCTTAAAAATCACCGATCGCGCCTTTGGAACTGGTTGGCGAATGCCAATTGCCAGTAACTGGGTTGGTGTCAAAAATGCTTACCAAACTAAAACTGTACCTACACCTACCCTAGTTTGTCGGGATGGACAAGATGCCCATCCGCAAATTAAGTAGTAGTTTGTCAAGAAAAACGGGGACACGAGGACAATTTCCCTCTCCCCGTCACCGCGTCTTCTTCCTTCGCTGCATCACCCAATCGCCACATCTTGTTGGATATTAAGATTTGCTTCCTTTATCAAAACTTTTAGCAAAGCTACCACGCCAATTTGGGCAGAAACAGCATTAGCATCCCATTTGCCATCTGCTACATACTTGCCTTTGCTGTAGTTGTTAGTCCCTGACCACAGGTAAGGTGTGAGAACTTCTGGATGGTACCTTCTATAACCAATACCGTTGTATCTCTCTAACTGCCAAAGCTGTGCTGGCAAACTCCAATCTTTTACTCGGTTGAATTCTTTGATTGTCAAAGCATCAATAGCGCTTTCTTCCCAAGTGTATCCTACCTCCCAGCCGTTGATGGGGTCAGCAAGTGGTCTGCTAGATGGTTCGTTGACAGTACGTTTTTTTAGCGAGTCGCCGTTGTGCAGATGTTTGCTGAAGCTAAGGGAAGCTTCCATATTATGAATGACTGCAATAAAGTGCCAAGGCACATTAATTTTTTGCACTAATGCCTCGTAACGAGGACGATTTGCACTGATTTTCGCAACTATATTTTGAACACTATTGAGTTTATCTGGTCTGATTTCGCAGTTATCCCAAAGCTTCTGATATTCTGGTTTTAAATCTTGAAGGCTGAGTAGTATTTTATTTGGCATTTTTCTTAAACACCTAAGAATAACCTTAACTTTTCTAGTTATGACGAAACTAGCTCACTTATCTATTTTTTGCAATTTTTTATACAAAATTTAATTTCTGCATAACTTGCTCTGAGTAACTGGTTCTATGCAACCTCACAGGTAATCAGTAGTATTAACTAAGTCGTATTGCTCTATAAACAAGCTTGTTCTGGATTTATACTTTGTAGTTTTTAAGTATTATTACGCAGTAAAACTTGTGAATAAATACCTTTATTGTGCAGTATAAATTATGAATATTTTGGGTGCTTAATCATAAAATAATAGTAAAAATTTTAACATTATACTTCGCCTTCAGAGTATTGTTTCAAACAACATCAATCTTAAAAATGATGTTTATACTTAGAAGTAAGTAAATGAAAGCAGGTACATAATGAAACTACAAGATTTCTTGGGAACAGGAGAAAAATGGGCATTCGACGCGATCGCTGAGGATGTAGACTTGACTCGTCAGATTCAGATACTGTTAATCGGCTTAGGTTTGCTAGAACCTCCAGCCGATGGTAAATTTGGCCCTGTTTCTGTGATATCTCTCAAAAAATTTCAAGAATTAACAAAGACTGAAGAGAGTGGCTTTTTAGGAGCAGTCACAGCCAAGAAACTAATTGAAACCAAAATAGACGATCTTCCTAAACCCCCGTTAAAACTAGGCAATGATATCGCAAGTAAGATTGTGAAATATATGCTATCCAAAGGTTATCAGGTATTTACCAATCCAAAAGAATACAACATTGTTTATGTAGAGGGCATAGATGCAGACTGGACTCTCAACAGCGATACACCCAATCAATTTAACGATCGGCGGATTGTCATTGAAGTAGTAAATGGCGTTCCCAAAATCGTAGAACACTGGGAAGCTACTACAGAACCAGGGAGGTACTACACTTATAATCCAATGAATCCGAAAGGAGCAGCTAGGATTCAGTTTGGACAATACAAAGCTTGGGCTGTTGGTATCCACGGCACAGCAGAACCTCACGAAGCATTAGTACAAGTTGGAGATATAACTGTTTGTAGAGATTTCAACAAAGATTTTAAACGGACTGGCGACAAACTTGATACAGGTGATAATTTTTATGTGAATCAACACTACGGCTTTGATTTTCCCAAGAATGATATTCGCCTTGCTAGTGCGGGTTGTTTAGTGGGACGGACTCGTGAGGGACATAGAGAGTTTATGGCGATTGTTAAACAAGACCGCCGTTATGTCGCTAATCGCAAATATACTTTTTACGCTACTGTGATTCCTGGGGATGATTTACTGAAAACGTTTCCAGGATGAGGTAATGGTTAATTGATAGCATTTGTTGTTGTGATGCAACCTTTAGTAAGGTAGCACAGCTGTTATAAGTGTCAACTTAACGTGAAACACAAAACTTTTCCCTCTCCGAGTCGGAGAGGGACAGACTTGAACTTTAGTTCAAGGCAGGGAGAGGTTTATCTAACTTTGTTCTTGTGGTTGCCCTATTTGTGCCGTCAGTTTCTCTTTATCTAGCCTGCGTTTTTTGGCATAAAGTTGAATAGTGACTGCCATCAAAATAATCATGGCGAAAATAGCCCAAGCAGCGATATCTGTAGGTAGATTATTCTTAAACACAGCCAGCAATACAATCGCTACTAACATAACTGTCGGTGCTTCATTTAAAGCACGTAATTGCTGACCACTCCAGCCACATTCATCTACTGCTAACTTCTTCATCAGCCGAGCGCAGTAATGATGATAGCCAATTAAAATAGCAACAAACAGCAGTTTTATATGTAACCATCCCTCTTTTAAAACATCCGGTTCAGTGGTTAATAAACCGATGGCCATTGCGATCGTCACAAACATTCCTGGGTTAGTGATGATATAGTAGAGGCGCTTTTCCATAATTTGATACTGATTTTTCAGTATCGTTCGCGCTGGTTCGGGTTCAAGGTTCGCTTCAACGTGATAGATAAAAAGACGAACTAAGTAGAACAAACCAGCGAACCAAACTACAAATCCGACAATATGAAAGGCTTTAAACCATGAATAAGCCATGAATACTCATCTCCTGTACTTGTGGTTGCAATCTATTTTTAATGCTAATAAAAAATTCACAAATGCAGTCTGGAATAACATTACAAGTCTGGCAAAAATCCAGAATTCATTTCTTTACCACAGATAAATCATTGGTGTTTATCTGTGGTTTCATTTTTATAATATCGATTTTTGCCAAAAGTATATTGTCAATGAGCATCTTTACGACGCACAAAGGGTAAAAGGTCTTCCAAAATCGCTTCGTGGTAGTGTTCTTGAGGATAATGTCCGACGTTATTAAGTTTTATTAATTCGGTATTTGGTACGGAATTGGCAAAATTTTCGGCAATGTCTACTGGTAACCAAGGGTCAATCATACCCCATTGAATCAGAATTGGCTGTTGCCATTCTTTAAAACCAGATTCGATTTCTTTCATTGCTGAATCAAGCTGTAAATTGCGAATACTTGATAAGAGACTCCGCCCAGATGAAGAACTTTTCAAGAATGGTTTTCGATAAATATCTAATTCCTTATCCCCTATGCGGTAACGGCTTCCACCTTCTAGCGTCCGGTCAACCAAAAGCGGGTCTTGGGTCATGACTTCACCTGCCAAAGGTAAACCCATTTGTTTAATTTTCCAGGGTAATTTGGCAGCAGTTGAAATGGGTGTATTTAAAATAGCTAAATTGGCAATTTGTTCGGGGTGACGCAAGGCATATTGTAGCCCTACAGAACCTAAAAAGCCTTGGACAACTAAAGAAAAATTTTCAAGTTCTAGCGCTTTAATAAATCCTTCTAAAGCTGTGATAAAAGCATCGGGAGTGTAAGCAAAATCTCGTTTTTCTGGTTTTGCAGAAAAGCCGTAACCAATCCAATCTGGGGCGATCGCTCTTGTACCCTGATTCGCCAAAGCAGGTATAATATTACGCCAACTATAACTTTGTGAAACTAAGCCGTGTAGCAACAACACAGGCGCTAAGTCAGTTCTGCCGATTGGTAAAGATTCCCGATAAAACCATTCCAGTGAATCTACATTGATTTTATGTTCTGTTATTGACACGCTATTTTCCTATATTGGGCATTTGTCATCTGTCATTTGTCATTGGTCAATAATCAATAGTTCTTCTTCCCCTGCTCTCTCATCCCCCTCATCCCCCTATTCCCTGAGGAATAATCATCTCACGAATCGCATAAGCTGTAGCGGGCGCTAGTAAAACGCCGTTGCGATAGTGTCCGGTAGCTAGGAGGACATTACTAAACCCTGGTAACTTACCAATAACTGGGGCTGGACGACCTTCAGGACGGGGACGTAATCCTGACCAAGTGCGAAGAATAGTTGCTGTGGCTAATTCTGGGCAAAATGCGATCGCTTGTTCTCTAACAGATTCCAGCAGTTCTTGATTTGGCGGTATCTCATCGCTATTGTTGGGAAATTCCACTGTTGCACCCACCCAATAATCTCCACCGCCCACAGGAACAATATGGACATCGTTACCCGTTATCGCTGGCTGGAAGTCGGGATTGCCTAATGGATGCCCCACACGCATTTGCAACGCTTGCCCAAGTACAGGGCGGATATCAACCATCTGATTTAATTTTGCCGTCAGTGGTGTTGAACCTAGTCCGGCTGCGATTACAAACCAATCTGCGGCTATTTTTCCTTCTGTAGTCTCAAGTTGCTCGCAAAATTGGCGGGAAGACTCAGGTGGTGAGGTTTGGACATCTAAAACAGCCGCACCAAACTTGAAAGTGACACCGTTGTGCTGGGCAGCCTCAACTAAAGCTAATGTCAGGGCTGTTGGATCGATTTGACGGTCTTGGGGAGAATAGACAGCGCCAGTAATTTTTTCGTTATTAATTTGAGGACAGATATTCTGGAGTTTAGCAGTGTCCCATATTTCTAAATGCCAGCCTTGAGTGTGGCGAATTTCTACTAGCTTTTCCCATGCTGAAATCGCCTCTGGGGAAGAGGAGGAATCAGACAAAAGCATGAGAATTCCCTGGCGATTAAAAGGAATTTTGCGACCTGTTAAAGCTTCTAGTTCGGGAATCAAAGTTTCATAGCGTTGGATGCTAGTTTGCCGCATCTGCCAAGCTTTGCCCTTGATTTTTTGGCTGATTGCGCCCATCAAAACGCCAAGTGCAGCGCCCGTGGAAGCTTGTGCTGGTGGTTGTCGGTCGAAAACTGTGATTTTCAGCCCTTTTACTTGACTCAGTTCATAGGCGATCGCAGCCCCAACCACACCACAACCGATAATAACTACATTCATGACTTGTGCTTAAAGTGAGAAGTTAGGAGTTAGAAGTTAAAAATTTTAAATTCTTAACTCCCAACTCCTAACTATTAACTGGAGCAACGGAAACGTTTCCGGCTTTGCTCCTAACTCTCTTCTGTTCTAGGAAGCAGCTGGAGGAATTTGTCAATATCTGCAAAAGCAGCTTCAGAGCTAGTCAAGGCAGGTTGAGCTTTGCCAGCACTAGTAGCTTTATCAAGTTTAACCAGGTCGTTAAACAAATCTCGCGTTATCTGACGTGCTGGGGGTTGGTCTTTGGGCAGAAGGTTGGGAATGACATAAGTCAGGTTCAGCCTTGCTTCTGTTATAGGCCCGTGTATAAAGTTACGCACATTGATCCAATCACCTCTTTGGATCAAGCTTTTCAACTCTTGTGAGCGATCGCGCACAGCCTGAATTTCAGGAACGTATGCTTGAATTCTTTCAAGTTGCGTTGCTGTGTAAGTTGGAGGTGCTACCGCGACACCAGGGCCGCCACAACTAATGAGGAATGTGGCCAATAATACTAGGAAAAATGAAAAAATCGAGCGTTGACGCACCATACATTGAACTTGATTAGTGTTTTTTTTGCCGATTAACAGTGTCATTTTAGATCGCTAGCGCAATTTATCGTTCTTATCGGCCAAGGATTTTGCAGAAAATCTTGATATTTTTTAGAAAGAGCAGAGTTTCATCTGCTTTTGAGAAAATTTTAAGTATAATTACTTAAGAGGTGTTAGCCAGTCCCAACAAGAAGCGATTTTTGGCATCTGTTAGTAACCAGGATTGTTAGGGAAGTATGATTTAGAGTTGCTAAATTTCAAAGGTCTTGATAAGCTGAAACACCAATAGGATAAGCCTTCTGGCGATTTTTATTTCTTCACATCCCCCAGACGCCGACACAATATAGGAGTGTTTTTTAGTGAACGCATCTGAACAGGCAACGAACCTTGAACTCGCCAGCAACATTGCTACGGTAGTTAATTTGTTCAAATTCGAGTTTCCTGATGCCAAATCCGATCTTAAACCCTGGAAGAATGACCCAGAGACTAGGGAATTAGTCGATCCAGATTCCATAGATATTGGCTTTCACTTTCCTGGTATCAGCAAATCTTGGCGAAGTCGCAGTATTTTGATTCAAATCCGATTTTATCAAGATCCCATCAATAATTCGCGGCGAGCGATCGGCGTGGAGATAGCTGGATTCGATCATCGCGGCGAAGCGTGGCGACTTTCTACGGTAGAAAACTGGAGTATTGTCGGCGCATCTTCGCCTTCTGGTGAAATTGGAGATAAGCTCAAACAGATTTGTCGGCAGATTTTAGAAGTTTTTAATAAATCAAGTGATTGAAAGGCTCTACTTTGTGTTGATTACCATCTGTAAATTTGTTAACAAGTCGCTTGAAGTGTAAGGCTTGGACAAAAGGGTTTTGACACTATTACCAAGGTTTTTAACCATTTCATGATTGGAGGCTAATCCACTGACACCAATAATTTTGAGGTCTGGATTAATTTTTTTCAAGACATTGATAGTTGTTGGCCCATCCATATATGGCATCATCATATCAATCAACACTACACTAATTTCTTGTTGATGTTGTGTATATAGTGCGATCGCCTCAATACCATCACTAGCGACTATAACTTTGTAGGCATTATTTTCTAACCAGGTTTGAGTCACTTCTCGAATTGAATCTTCATCATCAACAACGAGAATCAATTCTCCATGCCCTGCTGCTAATTCCCGATCTTTAGCTAATTCTCGATCTGTATCCATTGTCTGGGTGACGGGGAAGCAAACTTGAAACTCTGTGCCTTTACCTACTTCAGTAACTACATTCACAAAACCGCTGTGGCTTTTAATGATGCCAAGCAGTGTTGAAAGACCAAGCCCTGTGCCTTTACCCACTTCTTTTGTTGTGAAAAATGGCTCAAAAATTCTATCTACTATTTCTCTGTTAATTCCTGTACCTGTATCACAGACGCTAATCATTACGTAAGAACCCACCTTAGCATCAATATTCATCCGGGCATACTGGCTATCAACCCAGAAATTATTTGCAGAAATTTTTAGGATACCGCCATCAGGCATGGCATCACGAGCATTAATACAGAGGTTCATCAGCACTTGATGCACCTGAGTAGCATCGCCAAAGATATTCCACAGGTTTTGCCCAGGAACATCGATACGGATTTCAATAGCTCTGGAAAATGTTTGTTTAATAATATTTTCAATTTCCGAAATTAAATCCCGCACTTGTAAGGTTTTAAAGTTACCTACCGAACCACGTGAAAACCACAGAACTTGTTTAACTAAATCTGCCGCCCGTTGAACATTTGTTTCCATGATTGCCAGCCATTGCTGACTTTTTTCATCCAGGAGTTTTCCCTCTAGAAGTTGCACTGTCATCATCACGGGTGTGAGTGCATTGTTGAGATCGTGAGCGATACCACTTGCCAGGGTGCCAAGACTCTCCATCCGCTGGCCCCGGAGAAACTGCGCTTCGAGTTGTTTTTTTTCTGTAATGTCGGAGTTGACAATGAGGATGGATTTGGCTTGCCCGCGATCGCTATTTACCAGCGTCCAACGGCTAGCAACGACGATCTCTTTGCCTTGTTTTGTGACTTGATGTAACTCACCTTGCCACGAACCACTCTCAGCTAAAGCTTTCTGAATGTTTTTCAGTTGGTAGAAATTTTGCTTTCGATACAAAAGCTGATTGGCATTCTTGTTCAGTGCTTCTTCTGCCGTCCAACCATAGAGATGTTCAGCCCCTTTATTCCAAAATTGAATTTGGTTAACCAAATCTTGAACGAGAATCGCGTCTGTGGTAATGTCGAGCAAAGCAGCTTGCTCGCGGATTTTCTGTTCTGCGTGTTTGCGATCGCGTAGTGCGGCTTGCTGTTCGCTAATATCAATCACAAAGCCCGTCATCCGAGCAACTTTGCCTGTAGAGTCTAAAAATATATATCCGTTGTCCTCAACTGTAATGTAAGTGCCATCTTTGCGGCATATGCGAAAAATGAGGTGGAATCGCTCTTTTGTGGATAAAACGCGGTTAATCTCTTGGTTAAATAAGTTTCTATCTTCAGGATGAATCAACTCTAGCCAACGGTTCAAACCTCCTAACATCTCAGGCATGGAGTAACCTAATATTCGCTCTACATTGCCACCATATTTAATCTCGTTGGTATGCAGGTTCCAGTCGAAGAGAATCTGACCACTTGCTTGAATTAGGGCTTGATAGCGATTATTCCACTCACTTAATGCAGCGGAATGACACCGCAATTCCTCTTCTACTCGGTGGCGCTCAAAGATTTCGACTTCCAAACGCTCATTTTGATCTATGAGTTTTTTTGTAAGTTTTCGTAACCGTAAATGCATATTCACCCTAGCTAAAACTTCTTCATATTCTAGGGGTTTAGTAATGTAATCTACTCCGCCAATATTCAAGCCTTTAACTGTATCTACTTTTTCATCAAGGGCACTTATGAATATTATTGGAATATCTTGAGTGGCTGGATTGCTTTTCAAAATTCGGCAGGTTTCAAAACCGTCAACTTTTGGCATCAATACATCCAACAAAATCAGGTCGGGTAAGGCATATTCTGCCATTTCAATTGCGCTTACTCCATCTTCAGCTACTAATACTTTAAAGCCTGACTGCTCTAAAAAACCAAACAAAACCTCTAAATTAGTAAGGATATCATCGACGATTAAAATGACATCTTGTTCGTGTTTATTAAAATTCATACTTGCATCCGATTACAATTTTTTTAGTTGGAAGTCCCTTACTTGTGGGAATGGCAGAAAATTTTTGCTAATTAGAGTATCTGCTGGCTAATTTGGTAGATCGCATCTTCTGGCAAGTTTTTTAGATATGCACAAATTTTGGATTTGAAATCAAAAAGATTTAATTAAAATAGGATTTTATATCATGTCCGCATAATTAGTTATGCTAACCACAGTCATTACACCCCACCCCCAACCCCTGCCACTCTTCGGGAGGGGAGACAAAGCGTAGCTTTGGCGGGATGGGCTTCTTCCGGTTTAATAAGCAATCAAGCGGACATGATATTACGCACTTTACACATAATTTTAGCTTGACGATTCACCTATAACCCAACACGCTTGGGTTAAGCCTAAGCGTTGTCCAAAAAGTCTGGAAATGTTGGGTTTGGTTCCTCAAACCGGGAAACTCATCTCAACTTAACAGTTTCAGGTTTTTGGCTATAACACCAAGCGTATTGGCTGCTAAATGTGGATAAAATTGTAGCGATCGCACTTCTATTCTTTTCTCAAAAGCGAATAAATAAAAAATAAGGGTGCACAGCTAACTGTACACCCCTACTTTGTTTATCTATCTATAAAATCACGGCTTTGTGGGAGGATCGAGTTTTATCCGAGCCGTCTTGGCATGACAAGGGCTTCCCCAACAAACCTGCCCTGAGGGCATATCAGTAAAAACACTACTACGAGCGCCAATCACAGCATTAGCTCCAATTTGCACTCCCGGCCCAACAAAACAATCTGCTGCTACCCATGCACCATTGTCAATGGTGATACTCGCTGTTTTCAACCCAAAGGCAGGGTCTTGGAAATCATGACTACCAGTACACAGGTAACTTTTTTGGGAAATTACGCAGTGTTCGCCGATGTGGATGCGATCGAGGCTGTATAAAACTACGTTATCTCCAATCCAACTGTAGTTGCCAATGGTAACTTTCCAAGGGTAAGTGAAGCGGGCGGTGGGTCGAATTAATACGCCTTTGCCGATCCGAGCGCCAAATAGTCGTAGCAGAGCACAACGGAGAATATTTAACGGTTGAGGAGTCAGGGTAAAGGCGATCGCTTGTACAAACCACCATAATAAAATATACCAACCTGGACGACCCCGGTCGAACCAAGATTGGTCATATTTGCGTAAATCTACGAAAGGTTGCTCGTTAGTCATTAGTGATTATTTAGGAGTCAATAGTCAACAGTTTTGCCTCTGCTCCACTGCTTTCCTGATCCTCTACTCCCTCCTTTGGGGTAGTTGCAGTATTTAAGTGACCGCCACAGTTGCGTAATTCATAAAGTTTGACGCCAATTTGATATTCATATTGACTCAACAAGCGTGCATAAATATATCCAGCTTTGCCATCCAAAAAGCCGCGCTGAATAATATAAAATAAAACAAACCGTAAAAGGGGTTTGAATGGCAAGTGTACCCACACTTTTTTCAAAAAGCGCTTACGTTGCACTGCATCACCAAATAGATTGGCACCAATAGTACCGCTATCATCTTTACCTGTGAGAATATTAAAATAAACACTAGCTTCCCAATTGGAATAGCGGTTATGCCGCTCTAACCAGTGATAAAGGTCGCGGAAGTCCTCGTGGAGCATATCATTTTTGAGATAGCCGACTTTCCCTTGCAAAATCACGTGTTCGTGAACTTCGTTATCTCCAGTATTGGGAATGTCTTCTGTATTTAGATTTTCGTAGCGACCTTTTTTATGTTGAAATAAACGTAGATTCCAATCAGGATATTTGCCACCATAGCGAATCCATTTTCCTAAGAAAAATACGCGGCGGTTGAGATAATAACCGGTATACTCATTGTTTTGAATTGCTCGATCAATTTCTTCCCAAAGTTCGGGAGTGATGCGCTCATCACAATCTACAATTAGTACCCATTCGTTGCGAAAAGGGAGATTATCTAAAGACCAATTTTTCTTTTTGGGCCAACGTCCATTAAAGTTGAATTGCACGACATTTACACCGTGACTTTTAGCAATTTCAATGCTGTTGTCGGTACTTTGAGAATCTACTACAAATATTTCATCTGCTCTGGCGACGCTGGCGAGGCAGGCTGGCAAGTTTGCTTGTTCGTTTTTTGCTGGAATTAGTACTGAAACTGGTATTTTAGATGACATATGAGTATAAATTATGTTATTGGTTATTTCTTATTTGATGTAGATAAAAGACCTTGAATAGCAGCATTTAAGTAACCAATCTGACCGTAAGCATACACAAGTTTGTCAAACCGTTCTGCTGGATCGGAGAAATATTGCAATGCTTTATACAAGCCGCGTACAAACCGTTCGCTACCTCGCTGCAACTGAGCGATTCCAGCTTTCCCAGCGAGTTGTTCTCGATAGCACTCACTGATACCCTGCCACCAGCCTCGGTTTAAAAACCAGGAGCGTTGGAGGCGCTCTGGGGCTACATTGTGAGCAACAAGTGCTTCGGGAAGATAAGCTACTTGCCAACCACGCTGTAGGGCAAATTCAGTCATTTGCAGTTCTTCATTTGATAGTAGATTTTTTCCCACTCGACCGAGATGAAGATCGAAACCGCCAATTTCTTCTAGGAAACTGCGGCGGATAGAGTAATTTAAGCCTCTGGGTGTTGAGCCAGGTTGCTCGATGTAGATGTTACTGTCACCCAAGTCATATGCACCGAGATTTGCCGTTAGCCCTGGAGATAGCCACCGTGGTTGTTGAATTCCTGGGGGCCATAGGAGAGTGACTTTGCCACCTGCGATCGCTAGTTTAGAGTTATTGTAATAGGCAAAATATAAAACTTGTAGCCAACAAGGGCTGGCTACGGCATCGTCATCCAGATAAGCAAGAATATCACCACTAGCTACTTTTGCACCCGTGTTGCGGGCGACAGATAAACCAATGGTGGGTTCAAATACATACTTCAGGCGAGGATGGTGGGCCCTTTGTTCTACAACTTCACGAGTGCGATCGCTAGACCCATTATCAACTACCACGATTTCAAAGTCAGCAGCAAAATCCTGCGCTAAAAGACTATCAATTGCAGCCCCTAAATAGGTATCTCGATTGTGGGTACAGATAATTGCAGAGATTTGGGTGTCTGGCATAGATTTAATTTTGGATTTGAGATTTGGGATTTTAGATTAAAATCTTAAATCCAAGGCACAACTGCTGAGAGTTAATTTAAACCAAAAGTTACTGACCCACCAACCGAGTTTCTTCGGAAATAATCTTTAAAACTTCACGTTTGTTGAATATGACTATGTAAAACTACAAGAGTTTGGGCCAGTTGACTCAGACGAGTTTCCAAAGATTGCTTGCGCCCCAACAGCTGACGTAACTTTTGGTAACGAGCGATCGCCATGCTAACATTGGGAACTTGATCCGCTGGACATGGGCGCGACCAGACTTTACCAGCATTGTCTACACCGCAGAGGCGATAGCCAGTAATAGATGATTGATAAGATACTTTGCCACCACTGGCGCAAATTTCTTCTACGTAGTTCATCAGGCGTTCAACTTCTGCATGGCGCAGTGTTGCAGTTCCTGCCGGTTCTGGTTCTTGGGGATCGGATTCTAACCAGCCATTGACAATTGGCCCTTCTAAGTAAATATCCTGAATTTGCTTCAAAATATTTTGCAGTTCTGTTTGCCAACCGGCGACAGTTTCCTGAATTTCTTGCAATAGATTCATCGCTAGTCCAGGATTAGCTCCGTGGCGATGATTACTAAAGCTGGGAGTTTTCAACTTGGGTAGGCTGGGTGTTTTGCCACCATTCTCTTCTGCTTGAAAGGTCTGCACAGAGTCATGCTGAGGAAAGAAATTTTGTTCATGAGCATAATCACTCTCAGCATCTACGCCCAAGTCAACTGTTTGCCCTGGTGTATTTAGTTCCCCATCCTCAGAGGATGGATGTGTACTTTCTGTGGGTTCGTTGGCTCCGACGCTGATTCTAAAAGAGAAAGGCCGTTTTGTCGTCGAATCACCTGTCTCAGCGGCAGAGGCAGTACCGCGATTTCCTAAATCGTGTAGAGTTGCTTCTATGCGTTTTAAGCCTGCGTTCATAAAGACATCCTAAAGTTTGCTGTCCCCAATGGTATTGAATAATTAAGAATGGGGTTGTTGGGATTTTCGGCTTTTGCCAGTTGTAGCATCAATGATGCTGGTGCTAATTTTATCCCTTAAAAGTTATTTGAAACCGAAAATCTCACCGATGAACTAAAAAACGGTAAGAAATTGCAACCGTAGGCATATTGTTAACTAATTCGCCACTTAGGAAACAACTTTGGGTAAAATCATCTTAGTAACAGGGCCAGCACGATCTGGTAAAAGTGAATGGGCGGAAACTCTAGCCATGCAGTCAGCAAAAGCAGTTGTTTATGTAGCAACAGCCACTGATAATCTAGACGATCGAGAGTGGCATCAACGCATTTTAGAACACCAAAAACGTCGTCCTGAAGACTGGGTAACTCTATCTGTACCTGTGGAACTGTCTGCTACCCTCGCCGATGCGAAACCCTATACCTGTCTTTTGGTTGATTCTTTAGGGACTTGGGTTGCTAATCTCCTGGAACAGGACGAATTTAGCTGGAAAAACATCGTTGCAGAGTTGTTAGAGACGGTGGATCTGGTTGCTGCCGATATAGTGTTTGTAGCAGAAGAAACAGGTTGGGGGGTAGTACCAGCTTATCCCTTGGGGAGAACGTTCCGCGATCGCCTGGGTTCTTTAGTGCGCCAGCTAAGTACACTCAGCGAAACTGTTTATTTAGTTACTGGTGGTCATGTTCTCAATCTTAGCGTCCTTGGTTCGCCATTACCAAATAGAGGGGAAGGAGAAGTGAGAAATCAAGATTCTTAATTGATTCAAATTAATCCAAAATCTAAAATTTAAAATCTAAAATTGTAATATGGCAACCAAACAACAAGTTAGAGAATATCTTGCCTACTGGTTTCAGTTAGGTAAGAAAGTGATTACGGGCAACGGTAAGGCAAGCTTTTTGCCCCAAGACGCTCGCGGACTCGCTATCGCTCCGCTATCGGTGCTAAATGGCGATCGCTATAGTGAAGAATTTGAAGAATGCTGGCAAAAAATTCTCTCACCGGAATCGGGTGATTGTTACCTAGAGGGTACACATGAAACCATCGCTGAACTGTTGACACCAGCATGGGATATGGTGCGTTGTGGGCGTTGCAGTATGCCAGTAGCCGCGCGAAATGTCGGGATGCCGGCGTTGTTATGCCCGTGCAATGATTTACCTAACTGGCCTAATACCGAATTACCAGCACCGCGAGAACCAATTAACACTCAAGACCAACTCCAAAGAATTCGCGATCGGCTTGTGGATAATATTGCTTAATTATGAATTAGGAATTATTTTAATTTTTCCTGTAATGGCTTTTAGTCCCACCGCAGGATTTTTTTATGTCTATGTTAGGGGCGCAAAACTGTCATTGCTGTCAACTTAAGGTAAAAGCAGTTTATCTCAGAATTTGCACCAGTCTCTACGACCGCCTCAGAATGAATTCTGAGGCTTATAGCTAAAGTCTTCTAAAGAAGACTAAGTAAGGGTTTTAGTCCACTTGAGTGGACTTGGGCTATAAGAAAAGAGAATTTATTCTCAGGCGGGATAGGCAGGTGCAAGATATGACTTATAACAAGCTTTTAGAGTTTGTCTAGGATATTACGTCGGCGTAACTTCCGAGGTGTAGTCAATTTCCATACCGAATAATAGTTGTTACTGGAAACGATATCTGTTTTTAATTTATACTTTTTTTCGATTTTTTCGCGCAAAGTGCCTGAAGGATTGAGTAAAAACACATCAGTAAACTTATCAGGAATTTTGGGAATTGTTTGGTTGTTCACCAACAGAAATCGCACTTTTGGTTCTAAAAGATAACTCAGAGAAAAGACGTTTCCATAATTGCTGCTCAAAGCATCACTAATCAAAAGTGGGCGAGACGTTTGATTGATGATTTGGGCAATTTGAGGATTGCCATTGCTCATACCCTTATTCCACCAAGTTTCTGTCTGGGAACTCACCTTATAAGAAATCAGACCACAAATAATCACTAATGCCATGATTATCTGCCAAATGCTTCGGCGTGCCACGCTCCCATTATATAGTTGCGTAGCTAGTAGGTAAGCAACAGTCACTTGGATTCCTAAATAAGATGGTATGAAATATGGTTCGCTAGATGATTGTATGCCACCAGTACTTGACAGTATTAAGGGTAGTGCTGGCACTACAATCAATGCGATCGGAAAAAGCCAGACTTTATAGTTAGTTGTTAGACAAAGGAAATAAATTGAATATCCTACTAAAGTTAAAAAGAATAGCGCAATTAAATAGACTATAGGAGTGTCTAAGCCAAAGTCTATATCAAAAAAAATTCGGCTTAACTGTATTAATAAAAAAGGGAAAGCAGGTATCAGATATGACTGTGATGTTGTTTTGTCTGCTGAAATCAAAAATTGGAAAAAGTCACCGATTACAATTGTTAGCCAAGGCATGAAAGCTAAAAAGCCTACCAGTGATGCTAACAGATAAGTTCTGACAGTTCTAGTCAACTTAAATTTGGCAGCGAGCATTACATAAATTCCGTGAGCAAGTGCTATAAATGCACTCCAAAGAAATGTATAAAGACTAATCGCTAAAGTTACCGCATAAATGCTCCAAATAGCGAATAAATCGGGTTGTTGTCCTTCTTTTAATAGCTCATCTTTTTCTTGTGATTCTAGCCGTATTGCTCGCAGCAAAGACGCACTGGATAATAATATGGTGACTAACCAGAGAATATATTCTTGTGCTTCTTGGGCATAAACTAGTTGAATTGGAGAAATGGCCATAAGTGCGATCGCTACACCAGGAACTGATAATGGCACATTAAATAATTCTCGGCATAGCCAATAAACACAAGGGAAAACCAGCAAACTGATGAAGGCAGATAATTTTCTAATCGCCGTCACCGAATTACCAAAGATTTGCATCCACAATCTAGCTATTACGTAATACAACGGTGGATGGTAGGGATCTTCTTTTGCCAAATTCATAATTGTGGCATTTAAGCTTTTTTCTGGATTTGCACCTTGAAACTGAGCAAAGCTTTCTTTGCCAATGACACGATTATTAAAAAGTTGCTGTTTTGCTTGATTAATTGTGTAACCAGAAATCCGCAATGAGGTATAAGTTTCATCATGCCAGTAAACTTTGCCATCAAGGTTAAAAAAGCGAAACAATATACCCATTGTCAATAAGAAAATAATTAAAAATCGCAACCAACTCGGAGCAAATTTGAGATGGCGCATAAGCAGTTTTCCCAAGAAGTTCCCTAAAATAAAATAATCTAGTCAGGCAGGCGAACTGAATGAAGTGCCGCACCTACGCCCGTTCTAGACTTCGCTAGTTATTATATCTAAACCCGTTCATCTGTATCGCCAACATACTTTGAGTGAGAGTTATCTGATGTGAAATATTAGCAATAAATATCTCTTTATATTAACTTTAAAAATAATTGTACAAGGTTGTATCAAATACAGCAAAATAGATTTTTATTTTATAGCCGAGGTGCAGATGAAGAGTAAAGTATCATAAATATTCCTATTCTTACAGTCCGTATGGTACACTTTTACGAGTGCACCATAAGGACTTTGTTCCTGTAGCCACATGTGAGTGTCGTTAGGGCAAAAGAGAACTTTCACGAAATTTGGTAACGCCATTTAGCAAAGTCTTTGCAATTAGATATAGTCAAAAAATCAATAGTTTTAAATTGTCGGTCGATAGCTGGAATACTGCATATTTTGGCTCCAATATTCAAGTATGCTTGCAAAATTTTCGGAATTTCAACATCAGATGAATCGGGACAATCTTGAGGCATTTCTAGACAATATTGTGAATTTGGATAAACCAAAATACTTGGATGCATCAATCCATTATGCTGAAAATAATCATAAGCACAAGTAGCTTGCCAAGGAGATTGTGTTAGTAATGATGTACAGCCAAAAAAATATTGGTTTTTACTCCAGATGAGATAATTTGCTAGCCCTTTCCATAGTATTAAAAGCGCCTGACTGTTGCGATATTCTTTAGCTATACATGCACGCCCAACTTCAACTGATGCCCGAAGCACAGAATTGGGAATCGCGTTAAGATTAAATATATCGGCAGCATCAAAGCCTAATCTTTGAGAAGCCATTGTGTAGGTTTGCATCCGATAAGTTCCAATGGTTTTACCAGTTTCTTTAGATATCAAGATTAAATGATGGCAAACCGCATCAAACTTATCTATATCCATCTGGGTAAAGTTAGAAGCAGAAAATCCCAAGCCTAGTTCAAGATTAAAAACTTCAAAGCGCAACTGAAAAATTGATTCTAATTCTTTTTCAGTTGACGCCAGCCGTAGGATATATTTTTCAGTTTGAAGGACGGGAAAATCTTCAAAAGTCAGAGGAGGATTGAGTGGGTAATTGATGTTGCGTCCAGAAACTTCCATCTATCTTCCTACTTAGATTGGCGAAAATATCCTACTAGAATTTAGGCACTAGACAAATAGCTCACATTATGCATTAATGTGTCGAAGCATAATTTGGACAATTTTCGATAAAAGAACCTCTAGAGAGCTTTTTTACTCTCTTGAATTAGAGGTAGAGTGCTTTTATTATGGGCATTAATTCCGAAAAAATCTGGCAATAAGATACAAAATTTTCTTTTGATATAGGCTATGAATACAAGTCAGCAAAGAAAGTCAAAATCAGGGCAAAAAGCCCCCGGATAAATCCAGGGGCTTGGATAATTTTGGCTGCGATGCTTGCAGTGTTGCCGTTGCGTAGGCGTAGCCCGTCGTAGACATCGCCTACGGCGGGCGGGTACGCCATCGCAATCTGCGGTAAATGCACTCTAAAATACTTAATTACGGTGATTATTGCTGTAGTGAACCCTTGTACCTGCCCAAAGCAACTTATCCCGCAGCGTCTGATAGTAGGAATTGTTCTCGCGCAAAATAATAAATTTAGCCCGACAATCTGCCATCCGCACATCAACGCGGTGTCCCGGCCAAATTGAAGTCCCTAAAACTCCATCTGTCCACAGCTTGGTACTCAAATCGTAATCCCCCAAAGGCCAAATACTCACCACAGAACCAGGGGGTAAAACGAGGGGGCGACTAGAAAGGCTCATTGCACAAATAGGAGTGATGGTAAGCGCCTCCATACCATCATGCATAATCGGCCCATTAGCAGAAACGGTGTAACCAGTAGAACCTGTGGGAGTGGAAATAATCAACCCGTCCCCGACGTACTGATCGACTACCTCACCGTCAATTTCCATTTCCAGAATTGAAGTAATCATCCGATCTGCGGAGGCGGGTTTAACACAAAACTCATTCAGAGCCAGATAATGCTCGCTAACTGGTTCTAAATTAGACCCGTGACCCTCATACACAGCAGCTTGTAACATCATCCGTCGTTGGATAGCATAGCGATCCTCAAACAGCCGATCCCAAACTTTCTCTGTATCTTGAAACTCTTCCACTGACTCAGTTAAAAACCCCAGATGACCTCCCACATTCACTCCCAGAATAGGGATGCCCGCCGGGGCTAAATGTCTGGCACCAGTTAAAACAGTACCATCGCCACCGAGTACCAAGGCGAGATCGATTGGTTGAGCCGCGGAAGCCAAAAAGACAGGATAGGGGTTGTCTTTCGGCCCACTAGGCCCCATCAACACCTGGCACTCGCGGCTTTCTAGTTGTTTAGCACAGATTTCTGCCCATTGTTTACTCCGGGCATCCCGCGCTTTATAAGCAATGATTACCTGCTTGAGTTGCACGCACAATTACCACTTCAGGAGATTAAACTGCTCCATATCGACGGTATCGCGGTTGCGATAAATGGCCAGCACGATCGCTAAACCCACCGCCGCCTCGGCTGCGGCCACGGTAATCACAAATACTGTGAAAACCTGACCCTTAATTAATGTTGAGTCGAGGAAGTTGGAAAATGCCATTAAATTCAGATTAACAGCATTGAGCAGTAACTCAATTGACATCAGCACCCGCACAGCGTTGCGGCTGGTAATTAAACCGTAGATGCCGATGCAGAATAAAGCTGCTGCTAGTAATAAAAAGTACTGGAGTTGCATGAATCTGGGTATCCCTCCTGAAAAAATCGGGCTATATATTTGCGGTCTGAGTCGCAAATATTACTCTTTTGTTTCGCTGGTTGTTGATACTAGTTCTCTGGGGCGTTCTTGCAAAGTCAAAACAGTTTGCCCCAGTTTGGATGGTGTCAACAGGTCTGGCAAATACTCGCGGCGTGCCAAAATAATTGCTCCTACCATTGCGATTAGCAGCAAAATGGAAGCCAGTTCAAAAGGCAGTAAAAAGTCAGTGAAGAAATGTTCTCCAATTAAAACTATAGAACTTTCGCCACCCGCCACCGGAGCGGCTGAGTAAGCCCAAGGAGTAGCCAGCACCATCGTACTTAAAAGACCAAACAATCCGACACTGACTATACCCGTCAGTGCTTTCCGCACCCAAGAGTTGGGAAATGCGACAAAATTCTGCCGTTTGTTCACCAACATAATGGCAAACAAAATCAGCACGTTAACTGCCCCAACGTAAATTAGTATTTGTGCAGCTGCAACAAAATCAGCATTTAGCAACAGGTAGATTCCCGCTATGCTGATGAACACGCCCCCCAGCATAAAGGCAGAATAGACGATGTTGGAGAACAGCACCACGCCAATGGCCGCCCCAATCATCATCACGCCTAGTATGGCAAGCGATACAAACTGTACTCCTTCTGCTAGATTCACTGTTTTTTGTCCTTAGTCATTGGTCATTGGTTATTAGTCATTGGTCATTGGTCATTGGTCATTGGTCAAATAACATAGACGCTTCTGCGGCTTCCCGCAGGGTAGGACAAATGACAAATGACATTTATTTTTCTGTTTGTTCTACCAGGTCTTCTGGACGCGCACCCGCACGTGGCGCATCTGCGGGCAGTCCATGTGGTTCGAGAACGCCCTTGGGTAGGTAAACTAGTTCGCGCAGTGGTGTAACCATTGGATCGTCTGTTACCTTGTAGGGCAGACGACCTAGCGCTACGCTGTCATAGTTCAATTCATGGCGATCGTAAGTGGAAAGCTCATACTCTTCTGTCATAGATAGACAGTTAGTTGGGCAAAATTCCACACAATTACCGCAAAAGATACAAACTCCAAAGTCAATGCTGTAGTGGTTGAGTTTTTTCTTCTTGCTGGCTTTGTCGAATTCCCAATCTACTACAGGCAGGTTAATCGGACAAACGCGAACACAAACTTCGCAGGCGATGCACTTATCAAATTCAAAGTGAATCCTACCGCGAAAGCGTTCGCCAGGAATCAGTTTCTCGTAAGGGTACTGTACGGTAATCGGACGCCGCCGCATGTGATCGAAGGTGACAGAAAGCCCCTGACCAATGTAACGCGCAGCTTGTACTGTTTCTTTGGCGTAATCACCAACTTGTTTCAGGAACTTTAGCATTATGTTTCACTCTCTCTTTATTTGTCCCTTGTCCTTTGTCCTTGGTCATTAGTACAAATGACTAATGACTAATGACTAATGACTAACCGCCGAAGGCGAAAGGAAAGGCTAGTTTCAGGGCGGCAGTTAATAGAAGATTAACCAAACCAACTGGCAACAAGAACTTCCATCCTAAATCTAACAGTTGGTCAATCCGTACCCGTGGCACTGTCCAGCGCAACAGGATGGCGACAAACACTAGTAAATAGGCTTTGAACACGGTCATCGTAATCCCCAAAGCCGCAGTTACTATCTGGAACACAGGATTTAGTTCGCTGACTCCCAGCCAACCAGCGATGAGGTTGAGGGGAATGGGAAAGTCCCAACCGCCCAGGTAGAGAATTGCTACTAGTAAGGAAGAAAGGATCAAGTTCACGTAAGAACCCAGGTAGAAAAGACCGAATTTCATCCCTGAATATTCAGTCTGATAGCCCGCGACGATTTCTTCTTCCGCTTCGGGTAAGTCAAAGGGTAATCGTTCGCATTCAGCTAGGGCGGCTATCCAAAAGATCAGGAAACCGATTGGTTGTCGCCAAATGTTCCACCCTAGAATGCCGTAGCCAGACTGTTGATTGACAATATCAACGGTGTCGAGGCTGTTAGACATCATAGCGATCGCTAATACCGCCAGCGACAAAGGAATTTCATAACTAATAGATTGCGCTGCTGCCCGCAACCCCCCTAAGAGGGAGTATTTATTATTAGATGCGTAGCCAGCCATTAACAAACCAATGGGTTGAATGCTTGACAAGGCAATCCACAAGAATACGCCCATGCCGACATTGCTAATTACGATGTTCTGCCCAAAGGGGACGATCAGGAATGACAGAAACACCGGAATCACAACAATAATTGGGCCAAGGGTAAACAGCCAAGGGTCAGATTTGGCTGGTACTATATCTTCTTTAAATACCAACTTCAAACCATCCGCTACAGGTACCAGCAACCCAAAAGGCCCCTGGTATTCTGGCCCAATTCGCTGCTGTGCAGCAGCGGAAATTTTTCGTTCTAGCCAAGTAGCAACTAATACCCCTACTGTTGCCCCAATTAGCATCAGTATCATTGGCAGTGGCATCCAAATCGCTTTGGCTGTTCCTGCTGGTATACCTAAATCCCGGAGGGATTCAATAAAAGTTCCTTGGAGGTCAATTCCTGAGTTCATGTTTCCACTCTTTAAGACATCGAGTCATAGTGAATTACAACTATTAGTTGAATTAATACCTGTAAATTCACCCATTTTTAATTTTTGCCCAGATGACGCTTGATTGAAGATTTATTGCTAATTCCCATGCCTAGTATATCGTTGGATGGTTTTAGCCCTCTGAAGCGAGATGAGAACTTCTACTTATGGTTGGCATTGAGATTGGCTATTGAGGAGACGCGGGGACAAGGGAAGAAGCAAGGGAGCAGGGAGCAGGGAGCAGGGGGGATGGAAAAGAGGAATTGGGGCAAGGTGCGCTTTGCTGGGGAGAAGGTTTCCCTTTTCCCCCTGCCTCCTGCCCATTTACCGTTGGCCAATGGGGGTATAAGTAACTTCGTGCCGACCGTTGTAAACCTGGGTAGGTCGGAAAATCCGGTTTTCTGCTAGCTGTTCTTTCCAGTGGGCTAGCCAACCGGCAACGCGAGCGATCGCAAATATTGGTGTAAACAAGTCTGTGGGAATCCCCATCTTTCTATACACCAAACCTGAGTAAAAGTCAATATTGGGATAAATCCCTTTGCTACCGAGTTTTTCTCCTACCACTTGTTCCATTTCTAGGGCAATATCATAGAATTTGTCATGCCCAAACTTTTCAAACAGTTGTTCTGCTAGGCTTTGTAAAATTATGGCTCGTGGATCTTTCACTTTATAGACACGATGTCCAAAGCCCATAATCTTAGATTTAGTTTCCAGACAATGCTCTATGTAGGGACGGACATTCTCCACAGAGCCAATTTTTTCCAACATCTGAATTACTTCTTCATTGGCCCCACCATGCAGGGGCCCTCCCAAGGTTCCCACGGCACTTGCAACCACAGCGTAAGGATCGGTTAAGGTGGAAGCTGTTACCCTGGCACTGAAAGTGGAAGCATTCATTGTATGCTCGACCTGAAGTATCAAGCAGACATCAAAAATCCGCGCCATCAAAGGATCGGGTTCTTTCTCATCGAGCATGTATAGAAAGTTGGCGGAGTAGTCTAAGTCATCACGGGGACGTATTGGGTCATTGCCTTTTCGCATCAGTTGGAACGCTGCTACCATCGTGGGAATGGTTGCTATCAGGCGCACCACCGAATCTCGAATGTAGGCAGGGTTATGTAAATCCCGGAGCGAATAAAACAAACCTAAAGCAGCAGCAGAGGCTTGCAAGGCATCCATTGGGTGACCGCTTTCTGGAAAGCATTTCATCATGTCCCGAATGCGGTATTTTATCCGCCTGTGGTAACGAACCTCATGCTCAAATGCTTCCAGTTCTTCCTTGCTTGGCAGTTCACCCCAGATTAAGAGATAAGCAGTTTCCAAGAATGTACTTTTTTCTGCTAGTTCCTCAATCCGGATGCCACGATATTCTAGTATTCCCTTTTGCCCATCAACATAACTGATACTTGATTGGGCGGCGGGAATGCCTTCTAAACCAGGCTTGTATTCGCACACCATCATGGCAACACCATTCGCTTTATGAAATATCCGATCGTGCTAACTTACCAGAAATTATTGTCGCTATAACAGTAGCCCTTCTAACAACAATTGAAAATGTTGAAAAACTGTTATAGCAGGTACTTGGGTGGTGTCAACCAAAACATCTGACTCCGACCCAGAGGAGAACCTGTTTCTGGTAGTTTTATCCCAATCATACCTGCTTTTTTCAAGACTAAGCTTCCTTTGACTTCCCCCCATAGGAGAATTTCTGCCCAACTGGTCAAATCAGGTTCGTGTCCAACCAGCGCCAGTTGGGTATTTTGGGAATAATTTCTCGGCTCTAACCAGTCTTTTAGCCAACTAGAAATTTGACCATCATGGGCGAGGTGGCTAGATTCCTCTAACTGGGGGCTTAGTTTTTCTGCTATAAGGATTTCAGCCGTTTGGCGGGCCCGCACTAAGGGGCTGGTGAGAATTAAATCAAAGCTTAAACCCAATTTAACAAGTTTCTGGGCAACTTTCTCAGTTTTTTGCCTTCCTTCTTTGGTAAGGCTGCGCTCTTCATCTTTGATGCTTAATCCCTTGTCCTCGGCGATGCCATGACGAAATAAGTATAGTTCCATACTTTGAGTTCTGTTAGCGTAGCGGGGCGTAGCCCGTGCTTAGTTAGGATTTACGTCTGGTGTGACTTAATCTATCCTAATCTTAATTATTATTACGTATTCTTCGATCTGATTTTAAATTATTAGACAGTAGGATACCATTTACACTGCTCAAACCTCTGTTTCAAATACTCCTGTTTGGGATGGCAAATTTTTTCTTCTGGAACTCGTAACTTTATCCCATCAATTCTTCGATACTCAGTAAACCAAAAAGTTTTTCCAAAAAGGCGATCGCTACGCACACCGCAGGCATCATCAATAAACAAACACGTATAAGCAAGTATTATTAAATA
>NZ_JBALFH010000037.1:0-39978 GCF_036917095.1 Nostoc sp. | reverse complement strand
AACGCCCAGACATTCATATGTGTTTGGTCTGATTTTAATTACTGCATGATGGAGCGAAGCTCCGCCCACATTTTGTGCCAGTTGCGTAAGTCCTGTTATTTTCCAAAAAGCTCTCAAACCATATTTGAATTCTAGGGTTGGGCTTAGATGTCAGACCAAAAAATATTTCTTCAACTGCGATGTCTACGACGGGCTACGCCTACGCACTCAGAACTATTGAGGAAACTTTTTCTACCCATTTCACTACACCAGAGTTAGGTTGTAGTCTTACTAATTCGCTGACAATGTAATGCTAGTGTCACAAAGAAAAGTCATCGATGGCATCAGCGAAAGGGTTAAGACGGTCTTGGCGGGAGGGTACTTCGAGAATATAATCTTCTTCAGCAGCTATCTGACGTAGTTCTTTGAAGGCATTAGCTAAAGAAAACTTTTCGCGTTGCTTGGGCCACGTCAAGAATTCCTCAAACATTTCAGCTTCAACAACAACAGCCACCAGTTCATTTCTGTTGTAGATGAGTTGCGGTTCTTTAGTTACAGCATGAATTAGTTCGGAGAACCTCTGTTTCGCTTCTGCAATTCTCCAGTTCATTCTCCTAGCTATTTTATTCATAATCATGTCTATTATAGACATGATTTATATCTATAATTTGTTTTTTGCCAGAGAGCGATGTCTACGATGGGCTATTTGGCGTCGCACTTTATCATTTCAGCCGAGTTATTTCTAACCGCCCATTTTTAACCATCCAAAAACTTGATTGACGGTTAGTGCAAGTTGAATTTCTGGTAATACAGGCAAAAAATCTTCTGTCTGGAGTAGCACTGGCTGTTGCTCTGGTAGAAATATCAAAATACTCAGGTCATCAGGGTCAAGAAACCATCCCAGATGGCTGCCATAGTTCAGACAATAAAGGATGTTCCCAATTCCCAATTACTTTGTTGGGTTTTTGTTCTGGCAAGAGAATCTCAATCGTCCAGTCTGGTAGAAGTTCAAAATTATCAGGTACTTCATTATCAACAGTCAGTAGATCGCAAACTTTTTCCCAAAGGGCGATCGCCAATAATTTTCTAAATACACTTATGTGCTATATATTACTTAAACTATTAATAAAACTTATCATTGTTTAAACAGTTTAAAAAAGTGAAATGATGAAAGTGTTGTGTATCATCTTGTTAAGATAATTCACTTTTTCAGCTACGGGTCTTCACCCTCCTGCACGATGCCCGGCCGGTGCTACTTAACTTCAGTGAGTCCGGCTATTTTGACATAACTCTATGGGCAGATCGGGTGCGCGTAGACGCATGAGGACTGCAATCCTTCTTTCGCCGAGTTCCCGCGAAATCCCTTGACTGAAAGTGTTCTGACAGCAGCTCCTTTAGGACATCATGCGATCGGCATTTTCACAATTTTGCCTACCAATAGAACCATTCACCACTGTGTAAGCAACATACTGGAGAAAAATATATGAGTACGATCAAAGTCAATGACGGGACAGAGATTTACTACAAGGACTGGGGCAGAGGACAGCCCATCGTTTTTTCGCACGGCTGGCCTCTGTCGGCTGACGACTGGGACAGTCAGATGATGTTCTTCTTGAATCATGGCTATCGCGTCATTGCCCACGATCGGCGAGGTCACGGACGATCGAGCCAAACCAGTGATGGACACGATATGGATCATTACGCCGATGACCTCGCTGCGCTCACCACGCATCTTGATTTAAAGGATGCTATCCATGTCGGTCACTCGACCGGCGGCGGGGAGGTCGCACATTACATCGCACGCCACGGCGAAAGTCGTGTCGCCAAGGCCGTCCTCATTAGTGCAGTGCCACCCCTGATGGTGAAGACCCCCGACAATCCCGGCGGTCTACCGAAAGAAGTATTCGACGACTTCCAAGCCCAAGTGGCTACCAACCGGGCGCAATTTTATTGGGATGTGCCTGCTGGGCCCTTTTACGGTTACAATCGACCGGGCGCGAAAGCATCTCAAGGGGTGATTCAAAATTGGTGGCGCCAGGGCATGATGGGTGGAGCTAAAGCACACTATGATGGCGTCGTGGCTTTCTCCCAAACCGACTTTACAGAGGATCTAAAGAAAATCTCGGTGCCAACCTTGGTAATGCATGGCGATGATGACCAGATCGTCCCCTATGCCAACTCTGGCCCGTTAAGCGCCAAGTTGGTGAAAGGCGCAGTATTGAAAACCTACGAAGGTTTCCCACACGGTATGCCGACGACGAACGCGGATCAAATCAATGCCGACCTCCTAGAATTCATTAAGTCGTAAAGGCATTGTCAAGTTAAGTTACCGAGCGGGCAGTTATTAAGTTCGGTATCAAGGAATAATTCACGATTTCAGAATGTTCATCGGTCTGGCGCATCTACTGTAAGTCAAAGATTTGTTTGTTCATGCTGGCGCAAAAATGCGAAGACATCTGGCAAAGCTGAAATCATAAATTATTTCCAAGCAAACTTAATCTGAAAATAGGAGCAAAACATTGTGGTTGGAGAAAAAACCCAGAAAACGATTGTTCTCGTTCACGGTGCGTTTGCCGACGGGACGAGCTGGAGCAAAGTGATTCCACTTTTGCAGGCGAAAGGATTGAATGTTGTTGCAGTGCAGAATCCAACCGATTCGCTCGCCAATGATGTCGCTGCCGTCAATCGCGTGCTCGAATCAATCAATGAGCCTGTTGTTTTGGTCGGACATTCATGGGGCGGCATGGTGATAACCGAAGCCGGAAATCACGAAAAAGTTGCCGCGCTTGTTTACGTTTCAGCGTTCGCGCCATCGGAAAATCAGTCCGTCAACGATTTATTTGCGGATTACCCACAGCCCGAATGGTTCAGCGCGGTTGCGGCAGATTCAAGCAGTTTTCTAACGATTTCGACCGTAGGAATCGGCGAATATTTCGCGCAGGATTTAACCGCAGGTGAAAAGGCGGGCGTTGCATAAATGCGGGATGAATTGGCGGTTGAAACCATTGAAAATTCATGACAAATTGGGTGAAATCATCCCATGATTCAGCAAAGCCAAAAGTACACCGTAATTCGGGAAACGCATAGGCAATCTTCTGATTCTCGGTGACTTCATTAACAACAGCACAAAGTTTACCTTGTAAGCGCCTGTGTCTCCCTTTCGGCATTGGCTTTTGAGTAATCTCTGCGTTAATATATTCCCTTGCAGGCTTTGTTTCTGGGAGCTTCAGAAATTCCTTCAGGGTGAGAGGTTGAGTGGTTGTGGCGCTCATAGCTCCTAAATCCCTCAAAAATGTGTTTTTAGTCTAGCAGTAGATATGAACAGGTGCGCTGACGAAGTGTAACGCACCTGTCTACACCTCAAGGTAAAAATTGCAGCAAGAATCAATTCACCATCATTTATGCACCACAACTAAAGTTCCCGTTGAAGCCCATCTGTAAAGATTGCCAGCTTGCTTAACAGGTAAATTTACGCAACCGTGGCTGACTGGAGTGCCAAAACGGTTATGCCAGTAAGCACCGTGAATGGCATAGCCTCTGTAGAAATACATTGTGTAAGGAACATCAGGAATATTGTAGCCTCTGCCTCGCATCCGATTAGTACGATACTTAGAATTAATCCGAAATCTACCTATGGGTGTGGGGGTCGATCGCTTACCTCCAGAAATTCGGTATGAATAAACAAGTTTATTACCTTCCCATCCACGTAAGCGTTGCTCTGACAGGTCAATTTCAATCCAGCGAGGTTGGGATTGCCTGATATTATTATCATTGACTGGCGTAGCTGTTGCTGTAGTCGAGTTGGGTGTACCTGTTAACGGTGATGACCAAGATAATAAGGTCACTACCATCAGCGCCACACCTGTACAAAAAGTTCTTGAGGAACGAATCCCACCACTGCGAATCCAAGTTTGCATTATTGCTCATCTTCTAAACTACGCAAAAATCATGAAGTGAAGTAATTTTTTGCAACACTACAAATTTCCAGATCGACTACTCGCTTCCTCTGGAGGATTTACGCAATTCATCCGTTAATACTTATCAAGACAATTCCTAAGCTAATCCGCGTCCAATTTGCACATTTGTCCTTTGTTATTTACCAAGGAACACGGATTTATTTGTAGGGTGTGTTACGGCTTCTATAACGCACCAAAAATATTGCCATGATGCGTTAGCCAAGGGCATAAGGCACCCTACAAAACATTAGTTTTTGTTTAATCCACATTCCTAATGACTAGTTACAAAGGGCAACCTTTACAAAAAATCCGTCATTTAAATGCCTAAATGCAAAGTTTTACCGAATTTATATTTGCATTTGTAATTTCACGCAGGAATTGTCAGGATTTACGCTTATTTTCTCGGCAAATTCTTGAATGCCCTCTTCTATATTTTATTTCAATTTCAGTAATTCCGACTCCGAAGATTCCCAGCATAAAATATTGCTGGGAATCACTTAATTGTCTTGATTTGTTGTTATTTATGATTTTACCTAAATTGCCTTTTGGCTGCCTCACCTACTATTTCTGGATAACTATTGGTGTTCCTACCGATGCCCACTCAAATAGCCATTTAGCATGTTTAGGTGCGATATTCACACAGCCGTGGCTCACTGGAGTACCAAACTTTTTATGCCAATAAGCTCCGTGAATAGCGTAATTACCTTGGTAAAACATTGCATAAGGAACGTTGGGAACATTGTAGTTTTCTCCCTGCATCCGCGTAGTTTTGAACTTGGATTGAATCTTAAAAGTACCAACAAGAGTAGGAGTGGATTTTTTGCCAGAGGAAATAGCACTTCCATAAACAACTTTGTCACCTTGCCAAGCTATTAATCGTTGTTTTGAAAGATTAATTTGAATCCAGCGCTTATCCGATTGTTGTAATGTTTGGATTGTTTGTGCAATCACTTGACTTTTGGAATTAGCCCAAACTTCACTCGTTTCAGTAGTAGTAAAAACACCTAAGGACAGTGCTGTACCGGCAAGCACTATTTGTAAGTGACGCACCCAGTCAGGATAAATCAGTCTTTTCATTTTAGATACACTCACACTCAAATCATGGGGTCTTGAGAAACTTATCAGTTTTCACCTTTATTTCCCTATCTATTACTTTAATAGACGTGAATTTTGATGATTTGATTCTAAGTTAAGCTAACTCTTTCATCAGCTTTCTTGCCTGAGTTGCGATCGCCTGCCAATTTCCCTCTATGACAAGCTTTTTGGGAAATAATTCACCGCTCAAACCGACAGCGATCGCTCCCGCTTGCAAAAATTCTTTGGCATTTTCGAGAGTCACGCCGCCAGTAGGAATTAAGGGAATCTGACCTAGTGGCCCTTGCAAACTTTTGATATAATCAGCCCCTCCCACTGCTTGCACGGGAAACACTTTTACACAACTAGCGCCCTGGCTCCAAGCGGTAACAATTTCTGTAGGAGTCAGCGCTCCTGGGATGATCGGCACATCTTTTTCTTGTGCTGCTTGAATCATTGCGGGGTCAAAATGGGGTGTGAAGAGGAATTGCGCCCCAGATGCGATCGCATCTTGTAGCTGTTGCACATTGAATAGCGTACCAGTCCCAATAATACAGGCTGGTAATTGTGAGCGTAGTTGACTGATTAATTCCCCAGCGCGATCGCTATTCCAGGTAATCTCAATTAACTGCATTTCCCCAGATGCTACAGCCATTGCCATTTGCTGTCCCACTTCCATTTGAGGGGCGCGGATGACTGCGATCGCTCGGTGTTTTTGCAACTGTGATAACCAAATTTGATTGGGCATTTTGACTGCGGATTGGGGACTGGGGACTAGAGAATAGTTTTCCTAATACCTAATTTTCAATACTAATACCCAGTACCTAATGTCCAATGCCCTTAAACCTTGCTTCTTCTATCAAGCTATGAGATATTCATATAAATAACAGTAAATCTATCGGGTTATAGTAGTTTAACATTAAATGCCCAGCATTCGGGTCTAAAGGAGTAATTAAAATGACAATTGCACGACAAAACACAGCAGCATCCTTACAAATGAGCGTTCACGATTCTGAAAGCGTGGATATAGGCAGGCTGTGGAAGCTTGTGCGGCTAAGTGCATTACAACTAAATGGATTTTGGTGGCGCACCAAGTCATATGTAACGATTCTGGGCGTTATGCTGCTGACTTTGGTAAGTCTGATTCTCTTAAGTATGCATTGGTCTTACCGCAGACTGTTCCCATTTATCAGCCAATACGGTTCAGTTAGGCTTAACTCTTTGTCAAAGTAAATTTTTTTTAACGTAGACTCGTCCCTTGCGCGTCTTGTAGAGAAGCGGCTTGCCGCAGGCTACCGCAATCGCGCAGCGTCTCGCAGAGAAGAACGCAAAGGAACAGAAGGAAGACAAGGAGAAAATACTTAACTCAACTGTATTGATTTATCAGCCATCAAGTCATTAGCAGTGATGATGGGATAAGTAATTAAAAATTAAAAGATAGCCATGAAGTTGTGTCATCCATAGCGTTCCTTGCGCGTCTGCTAGAGAAACGTTAACGGGTGTTATCTGCTACACGCTATTGCGTTCGAGCGTCAGAGCTTATCATCTCAATCGCCTGATTTTGCTTCGTTTACATTACTTTAGAGACAGTCTCTGAAAACTTAGCTTAATTCTTCTAGTAGAGGAGAGACGTAATTAAAAACGCATATACTGCAATTACCAAGCAATAGTTTAATAAGCCCCTAGTTCAAGACCTGCTAGGAGCTTTTTTTTAATTGATTATCTACCTCAATTGGGTTATGCATCAAAAAACCTAGCAGTAATTAAACTATTCCTCATGGATACTAATAACTAATTCTGATGGGAGATGAAGCCAGAACTCAAGTTAGTTAATATATATTTGTGAGTCAAAAATGTTTACCGAATTAAGAACAATGAATATTCTTGCTTGGATTGTTTTAGGTCTAATTGCTGGTGCGATCGCTAAAGCCATCTACCCCGGTCATCAAGGCGGCGGCATTCTGGGAACAATCTTACTAGGAATCATCGGTGCTTTTGTTGGCGGTAGTTTAGGTGTATTCTTCAGTACGGGAACCTTAACTCTAGCAGCTCCTACCCTTAGCATTCCTGGTATTGCACTAGCAGTTCTTGGTGCAATTATTGCGGTTTTCTTGTGGAATTTAATAAGCAACCGCAGTGCTGTATAATAACGCGATTGCGGACAATGAGCTAGAAAAATTTAGGGAATTCATTTAAGTATTTTTAACTGTGAATTAAATCAAAAAAATAGCGCTAGCCTATGATTAGGTTGGCGCTATTTTTTAATTAGCGATAAATAAAATAATAATTGGTATTACTACCAATTTGAAAAAAAATGCGACAAATAGACCATTTGTAGAGACGCGATTCATCGCGTCTTTACTTTACTGTCAAGTATAAAAATATCCATTAATAGTAGGGTCTGTCTTAATTAGCTCTAAGAATTCCTATACCAGCTTTTCTTTCAATGTAATCTGCTAAATTGATAAAATCTTCACGCGGGTGGCATCTTCCGCCAACCAGATCAAACGCCAATCTACTGGCAGGATTTTCTGGGTTTTCGAGTATATGTATACCCCAGTAGTAAAGTAGGTCGCTAGACCGAATACAAACTTCTTCTGGATCTATACAATGAAATTTATTATCTCTTTGGCTAATTTCCTTATAAGCATTAGAATAGACTTCTTTTAAAAGCCTTAAACGCTTAATCCCAGGATCTTTAAAATTGTTAACTAGCACAAATAAATGAGCTTCATTATTGATTTCGCGTATCTCTTGAACGGTTGATTGAATAACTTTACCGTGCTTGCTTATTCCCAGTGGATTGAAGGTTGTTGGGATAATACAATAATCTAATCGCTTAATTATAACTTCGGGATTACGTTCTAGTGCTGGCGAGCAATCGCAAATTACTATTTGACAGTCACGCGCTGCATCTTCATCCCAATCATTTCCATCAAATACTTGAATAGTTGTACCTACACCTTTAGGATTGGGAACAAAAACACCATCACCTACTAATTTTTGCAGATTTTGTTCCGGGTCTAAGTCCACAAGTGCCACATTAAACCCTTGCAGTGCTAATGCTCCTGCTAAATGCCCTGCTACCGTTGTTTTTCCCACTCCGCCTTTACAGGTAAAAATTCCAAAGTAAACTTTTTTTGGCGTAGTTTCTTCGTTAGAATTTTGATTATATCCGTCACCAATCTCAGAACTGCCATCAATCCCAACCAGCTTATTTTCATGGGCAATCCCACAGCGAACTTTAGTATCTTTACCCCAAGTTCTGATTAATGCTAATGCTGGGCCGCCAAATCCTTTTGTAGTTATGAACCAACCAAAATTAAATTTTTTGCCTTCGTCAGAATCTAAAAAGTCAGCAAACTTTAAAAGCTGCGGTGCTGTGACATTACCTTTTAGCCATTTAACCTGAACAACACCAACTAGGTTTCCTTTTTTGACCACCAGATCGTAGCCCGGTTGATTAGTTTTTGCAGTTTCAACTGTCCAATCTGCTTTATGGATTAGTTTTGCTACGTGCTGCTCAAAGTGGGTAAAATCCTGGATGAATTGTGGCTCTAATGATGATGACATAAACAGCTTTAGGTCTTTTGGTTCAATCTGGTAGTATGCAATACAGTAAGTATACTTTACCAAAATAAACCCTAACCGTATAGTTGATTTATATACGCAACATGAATCACTATTTCCCTGTTTGACTGAGAAAAGCACCATACTCTGAGATAAATTAACTGCAAACTTACGTCTGATTTAAATAAGTATAAATACGCTAAAATCTACAGATTTTATAAAATTTTCAATAAGTTGCACTGGTCGCTACATACAATCTGACGATGTTTAGTTAAGCTGTAAGCGCTATGATTGAGCTTTATTGAACGTCTTATGCATTGGTTGTTATCTGGGCCGTTGAGTATAGAGAAATTGACGGTTAACATTGCAGGCTTGCCCGCATCGTTACAAGGTAAGAAGCTGGTGCAGTTGTCAGATTTTCACTACGATGGTTTGCGACTCTCGGAAGAGATGTTAGAAAAAGCGATCGCAGTTACTAATGAAGCTAAACCAGATTTAATTCTATTAACTGGTGACTACGTAACTGACGATCCGACGCCGATTCAGCAACTGGTACTTCGACTCAAACATCTGCAAAGTCGCAGTGGTATCTATGCTGTTCTTGGCAATCACGATATATATTACAAACACGCAAAAGCAGAAGTTACAGATGCCCTTAGTAGCATTGGAATTCACGTCCTTTGGAACGAAATTGCCTATCCACTAGGAAAAGAATTGCCACTTGTTGGACTAGCGGATAGTTGGTCGCGGGAATTCGACCCCGCACCAGTTATGAACCAGCTAAACCCCGACACACCCTGCATCGTTTTATCCCACAACCCAGATACTGCCGAGATATTACAATCCTGGCGAGTCGATTTACAATTATCGGGTCATACTCACGGTGGTCAAATCGTCATTCCGGGAATTGGCCCTGCGACGTTGTTGTACGAAAAGCTTGTAGAAAAAATACCCAAAAAAGTGCGGCGTCTAGTCCCATTTTTAGCAGTAAATGTTTCTGTCGTCAGCCATTGGGAATGGGCACAGGGTTTACATCGGCTAGGAAAAAATCAGCTGTATGTCAACCGTGGTTTGGGAACTTACCTCCCAGGACGTTTATTTTGCCGCCCAGAAGTTACTATAATCACCCTACAAGGTGAATGAGAAGGTAGGAGGCAGGAGACAGGAAAAAACTCCAGAACTAAATTCAGCGATTTCAAATAAATCAATGAGTTAATTGTATCTGGAGTATGTGACATGAATTATTGCAGTTTTTCAAGTTACATTTTGATTTTTGGTAAGCTGTAAGCGCTGGTATGAGGAGTATCGGTTGCGTTATGCATTGGTTGTTTACAGGACATTTAAGAGTAGATAAAATCACGGTTAAGATTGCGGAACTTCCAGCATCTTTACAAGGTACAACGCTAGTGCAGTTGTCAGATTTTCACTACGATGGTTTGCGTCTATCGGAAAAGATGTTAGAAAAAGCGATCGCACTTACTAACGAAGCTGAACCAGATTTAATTCTATTAACTGGTGATTACGTAACTGACGATCCGACGCCGATTCACCAATTGGTGCATCGACTCAAACATCTACAAAGTCGCTGTGGTATCTACGCCGTACTTGGTAATCACGATATCTATTACAGCCACTCACAAGCAGAAGTTACACAGGCGTTAACTAGCATTGGGGTGCATGTGCTTTGGAATGAAATCGCCTATCCATTAGGGAAAGAATTACCATTCGTAGGACTAGCTGATTATTGGTCGCGGGAATTTCATCCCGCACCAGTCATGAATCAACTAGACTCCGCTACACCCCGAATCGTTTTATCCCATAACCCAGATACAGCCAAAATATTGCAACAATGGCGCGTAGATTTGCAACTATCGGGTCATACCCACGGCGGTCACATCGTAATTCCGGGTATTGGCCCTGTAGTACTTCATTATAAAAAACTACTCAAACAAATTCCCAAAAAATTACGGCGTTGGGTAACATTTTTCCTGGGAGACTGTTCTAAAGTAGTGCGATATTGGGAGTGGGCGCAAGGGTTTCACAAGGTGAAAGAAAATCAACTATATGTCAATCGTGGTTTGGGAACTTATAAACCAGGACGTTTATTTTGTCCGCCAGAAGTGACTGTAATTACCTTAATTAGTGATTAGTCATTGGTCATTGGTCATTGGTCATTGGTTATTAGTCTAAATAAATGACAAAGGACAAATGACAGCCCTTACTGATGAGTGTGCAATTTAAATGCATAATACTCAAAGCAGAAACCGCCTGAAGCTACGATGGATAAATATCAGCAGCTTGCGGCGGTTCCTTGAAGATTGGAAAATTCAGAAGTAAGTAACTCAACTAAGGTGGACAGTATTCGCGATCGCTTTACTCAGAATTGCACATCCTTAATATTCCAACTAGGCAGGCATTTTCTGGCTGTGCGTCTTAAAACCTCCAAAACAACTCATTGAACTCAAGGCAAAAACACATTCAATGGATGTCACAACTTCAGAGCGATCGCGAGACATTAGAGCAGGAGGCACAGGCTCTAACTTGAAAGTTTTTGTTAACTTTTAACCTGTTTGTACCTTGCTCTTAATCTAGCACTGGGTTTTTTCAGCGACAAGAGGCGTTTACTAAACTTGAATACCATTAATTTATCGCAACAATTCAGAAATATTGCTTAAAAATTGTCCCACTTGTTAGATGTTGGCGTTAATGCCAGCACTATCAAGTGGGCTGAAAGTTCAGAAGCTATTATTGAGCGGAACCGCCAGTAGTAGTATCATCTGCGGTAGAAGAACCGCTATTAGATTTACTATTTGACTGGTCTACTCCTTGAGGTGGAGTGGTTTTAGAGGTATCACTTTTTGTACCTGGAGTGACGGTAGTACTAGAAGTACCTCCCTCGTTCTGTGAAGTCGGAGTATTACTACTTGGACTCGTCGTCGGATTTTGTGTTGCCTTAGGAGTTGGCTGGATTACAGAAGGCGCTTTTTCTGCCGCAGGCTGCTGGGGTGGAATAGTAATGTTAATATCCGGTTGGCGAGGTGCAGATGGAGGTGTAACCTGCTGTTGTGGAACAGGAACAGGAACAGCAACAGGAACAGGTACTTCCCTAGTTCTTTCGATTATCGTCGTTTTTGTTTGAGGAGAAGCACTAGGAGTTGGACTACTACTTGGTACAGGAACCGCGACCGGCACAGTATTCTCAACGGCTGCATCATTGCGTTGGTTGGAGTACCAGACCCCACCTACAATCAAACCGAGTATGGAAGTAACAATAATACCCAACAGCAAACCACGACTAGCATTGTTATTATCACGCTCGGCTAAATCAGCTTGCTGGTAGTTACGCTCACTATTTCGACCTTGTACGTAACCGTTAGTGTAAGAGTTAGGATTAGCTGTGTTGTTCTTGACTGTTTCAGTGGTTCGCGTTAAGTCAGTGTGAGTATTACCATTAATATCAGTGTAAGATTCTTGCTTAACTTCACTGTTTTTGATTTCGCGTTCGTTAGGAATAGACATAGCTATTGATTTCACTCCTCGATAAGATACTGACGAATTAAAGCTTTGTAAGAACAAGAGGTTTTAATGAGTTGAAAAATGTATGTTGCTGATAAATATTGAGTTTTATTTGCTACCCAACTGTTGGTAATCATCAGAATAACCTCTGAGATCGACAAGTGGCTCTATCTCCAGAGAGTTAAGATTTAATCTTTAGAAAGTTAATACTTAATCAAAAGAAAGAGTAACCCAAAGATGGATGTTATTAAACTGTCAGGTGATGCGTTGATGAAAAACATAGTACTTTCCTTCAGTTATCTAAATTTTTAATCAACTTCAATAGATTATGCTTATAAGTAATTTATAAAAGAATGACAGCCTTACCGATGGGGAATATGGTAATAGTTTTATCCCCACCGCCACTAGCCATTGTCTTACCATCTGGGCTAAAGGCAACGGAATAAACTACATCTCCATCTGCTGGAAAAGTACAGAGTTCATTGCCTGTATCCACTTGCCATAGCTTGATCGTTTTGTCTTTACTACCGCTAGCTATAATTTTGCCATTGGGGCTAAAAGCGACAGAACAAATATGATCGGAATGCCCAAATAAGGTGTGGATTTCTTGACCGTTTTCCAAGTCCCATAGCTTGATCGTTTTGTCTTTACTACCACTGGCTAACATCTTGCCATTTGGGTTGAAAGCAACAGAATTTACCCCTCCAAACCAATCGGAATGCCCCGTAAGGGTAAGAACTTTCTGTTTATCCAGATGCCATAGCTTGATGGTTTTGTCATTATCAGCGCCACCACTGGCTAAAGTTTTTCCATCTGGGCTGAAAGCGACGCATAAAACGTCATCTGAATGCCCTTTAAGTGTGTGTAGTTTCTTTCCTGTCTCTATTGACCAAAGTTGGATCGTCTTGTCTTTACTGCCACTGGCTAAAGTTTTTCCATCCGTGCTAAAGGCAACAGAGTAAACCTTTTCTTGATGTCCTGTGAAGGTACAGATTTCATTCCCTGTTAGGACTTCCCATAATTTAATAGTTTTGTCATCACTAGCACTGGCTAGAATCTTGCCATTAGGGCTGAAAGCAACAGAATTTACCCCTCCAGACCAAGAAGATTCTCCATGTCCCTTGAAGGTGCGTGGTTCCTGGTTAGTTAAATGCCAAATTTTTATGGTTTTGTCATCACTACCACTAGCTAAAGTCTGCCCATCAGGACTGAAGACAACAGACATTACCTTATTTGAATGCCCTTTGAGAGTGCGTACAGATATTAAATCTTGCATATTTAAAAATACTAGGAAATCAGCAGCAAATCTAACCTTACCTAGTATTCCCAAGCATAAGCATTATCAAACTCAAGGTATGGTGTCGCCGTCTGAAGCGTCTTTTGGTTTGTTGTTAAACATCGCAGCGCCAAAGTTTGATTGTCATGTCTCGGCTACCACTAGCTAGGGTTTTGCCATCAGGACTGAAAACGATAGAGTTAACCCAATCCGAATGGTTGCCGAGAGTATAAAGTTCTTGTCCACTGCTAACGTGCCACGACTTCACACTACGATCTGCACTACCACTAACAATATGCTGACCATCGACACTAAAAGCGATCGCACAAACATAGTTGCGATGTCCGGCAAGAGTGTTAATTAGCTTACCTGTATTGATATTCCATAACTTGATAGTCTGGTCATAACTGCCACTAGCTAAAATTTGCCCATCAGGGCTAATAACTACACAAGTCACGCAACCTGAATGCCCGTTGAGAGTTTGCAGCAGTTTTCTACTCTTCAAATTCCACAGCTTAATGGTATTGTCTGCACTACCACTGATTAAAATCTGCTGGTTTGGACAAATGGAAAGGGAAAAAACCAAGTCGGAATGAGCTTTGAGGACTTGCAGTAATTGTCCCATCTCTATATGGGAAACCTTTATAGTAGTGTCTGCACCGCCACTCAGGACAGTCTGACCATCTGGACTAATGGTTACAGAAAAAACTGGGGTTGAATGTACTTTGAGAGTCTTGAGTAATTTACCTGTAGATACTTGCCAAATCATGATGCTACCGTCATCACTACCACTAACCAGAGTTTGGCTATCTGGGCTAAAAGCTAGGCATCTTACCCATTTTGTATGACTAGTGAGAGTGTGTAGTAATTTACCTGTGTCAAGATGCCAAATCTTGATAGTGTTGTCACTACTTCCACTAGCCAAAGTTTGCCCATCTGGACTGATGACAGTTGTAGAAACCCAGTTTTGATGAGTCAGGGTGTGTACACATTTCCACGGTGAAGGTTGAGACTGTGATTCAGGTGGGGGCGTTGCTGGCTTTGGCGATGGCGGTGTAGGTTTGGGTGCTGCCTTTTTCTGTTTCAGTTCCAGTTCTCTAGCATTTTTCAAATCTGACTTGGCTCTATTTTCATATCCTAGTTTCGAGCAAGCAAGCCCTCGATATTTATATGCTTCAAAGTAGTTAGGGTTAAGACGAATTGCTTGGCTAAAATCTTCAATTGCTTCAGTATATTTTCCTTTTTGAGCTTTCTCCATGCCCAGTTTATAGAAACTTTCAGCATTGGATGGAGTTAAATCAATTTTGATAGAACTGGAAGCAGATTGATTTGTCTCATTTGGCTGATAAGACTTTAACCTTGCATAAGCTTGATTAATTTCTTTGATTTTTTCTTCAGCTTCTTGCTTTTGCTGCGGTTCAAGAAAAGAATCTGGATGCCAAGTCTTAGCCATCTGGCGATAAGCTTGCTTGACTTCTTCGACAGATGCACCTGGTTTTAACCCAAGGATATTGTAAACATGATTTATATCAAAGCGATCGCTCATACTAGAAAATCAGCAGCAAATCCAACTATACTTAGTATTCCCAAGCATAAGTATTATCTAACTCAAGATATGCTGTCGCCGTCTAAAGCAAGACGCACTAGGGGTAAAGCGCATTGCTCATTGGTGTCAACTAAAGAGAAGAATTAGCTTAACTGTTGACGACCTCACCCGCCTCGAACTAAAGTTCAAGGCTAATAGCTAAAGTCTACTCAAGTAGACTAAAGATTTTTGGCTATATTTTAGTCATCTTCAGATGACTTTCGCTATTAGCAAGGAACTTCAGTTCCTTGCGGGACATGGCTTTTATAAGTTGATACCAATGAGCAATGCTGTGCCCCTACGAATGATATGTATTCTACGCAACTTCTCATCTCCAACGCCGATTGAGCCGCAATATTTTTTTAATCCTCTGACAAAATCTTTCTAGCAGAGGTCTAGGTTTTGATACATCATATCTAGGCGATCGCGATTTACGTGCAGCGCCTGGATTTGTTAACTCTTCTTCTATTTGTGCAGCTTTATTTAAATCGGAAGCGGCTCTATATTCGTATCCCAGTTGAGAGCAAACTAGCCCACGATATTTATACGCCTCAACATAGTGAGGATTGAGACGAATTGCGTGGGAAAAATCTGCGATCGCATCCTCATACCTTCCTTGTGTAGCATTTTCTACCCCTAAACTATAGAAAGTTTCAGCATCCCAACGATTCACAGATATTTTTGGGGGATTTTTAGGCGAAGATGAAGATGGATTTTCAGGAATAGGAGGCTCAGATGGACTTTCAGATTTGAGCTTGTTGTAAGCTGAGTTGATTGATTTGATTTTTTCCTCAGCTTCCTGTTTTTGCTTTTGTTCGAGAAAGCGATCGGGATGCCAAATTTTCACCAGTTGACGGTAAGCTCGCTTTACTTGTGCTTGTGATGCACCCGGTTCCAACCCAAGAATTTCATAAGCATGATTGAGATCGAGGTCATCGCGCATACTGAAAAAATCGGCAACTATAACTATATAGATATATGTTAACTATTCCTCTAAATCTCCTCCAATCAACACAAACGCCCCATTCTGGTTATCACTGGGATGGTAGTAGTCGCCGCTTTTTTGAAGGCTGGTATTACCGCGTCACGTTGCCGGAAATTGGGCAAACATTCGCCTTTATGTACTCAATAGAAGACCCCATCGGCGGGAAACCCCACAGTGGCGGTGCAGCCCAAATCCTCGGCCCGGATGATGAGTATTTATGGCGTACTTTTCCTGATGTGAATAAATTTTGGGGTAGTCGAGATGTGCTGGGTTTAGGTCATTGGGGTAAAACAGATTTGCAAATTTCTCCTCTATACTTGCTCCCAGCAGAGTTTGAGCATCATGTTCAAGAGGGTTATCAAGCTACAGCCACCTTGAATCAGGGAATAATTTGCGATCGCGCCACCAATAATTATTGCCGTTGGGAGTATGAAATTCAACCTGTATACGGTTGGGGTAATAAAAATAGCATTCAGCAATCAACCGCAGGCTGGGTGTCATTTTTGCAGATTTTTGAACCTGGATGGCAAATTTTGATGGCTCACGGTTTAGCCAGTGGAAAAATTGACTGGAATGGTAAAATTTACGAATTCACCAACGCGCCAGCCTACGGCGAGAAAAATTGGGGTGGTGCTTTTCCTCAAAAATGGTTTTGGATAAATTGTAATTGCTTTGAGGGTGAACCCGACTTAGCATTAACTGCTGGCGGTGGACGGCGCGGTGTGCTGTGGTGGATGGAATCTGTAGCGATGATTGGGTTGCACTATCAAGGCAAGTTTTATGAATTTGTTCCCTGGAATTCACAAGTACATTGGGAAATTCAGCCTTGGGGTAGGTGGCAAATGAAAGCTACCAACTCTAATTATGAAATTGAATTGACAGGAACCACAGATTTACCTGGTACACCTCTGCGTGCGCCGACAGCAGATGGTTTAAGATACTGTTGCCGAGACACCATGCAAGGAAAGTTAAATTTAGAGTTACGAGAACTAAATGGGAGAAAATCTAAAATAATCTTGAAAGCAGAAAGTTTTCTTTGTGGTTTAGAAGTAGGCGGCGGCTCTTGGGATGATTGTTGGCAGTCTCGCTAAAACTACTGCTATAATTATATATGCTTCATAGTTGGGGTTGTAGCTCAGTTGGATAGAGCGGACGCCTCCTAAGCGTCAGGTCGTGCGTTCGAGCCGCACCAGTCCCGTAAGCAAAGAAATCCCTAAGACCTTGAGTAATAGAAGGTAATAGGGATTTTATTTTTACCGTGGTCGCTGGAAAACGCCTCTTTTAATTCTTCTGCATCAAGTCGTTTTAGGAATGCGAATAATTTTAGATGAAATAACAGTAAAAGCTCCTAATAATTCATCCGCATGTTGATTAATGGCATTGGCAACAATTTCTGCTCTATCATTTGGAGATAAACCGAATAACCGAATTAACACAGATTTAAACCCCGACTGAAAATATTTTGCGTGTAGACATAAAAGTATTAAACCCTTGAATGTAGGATAGTTGGTGAAACTTTAGCTCACTGATTTTCACGCAATCAAATAGGATTGATATAGTAAACTAAGGTTGCCAAGTCTGACCGTAAATATACGAATCATCAGATTTGGATAATTTAGTCAATTTTGAACCGTCCGGATTGCTCACATACAAAATACTTCGACCATCTGGTTTTTTCTTCGTTTTTTCTGTCTTAATGAAAGCAATTTTTTTACCATCTAACGACCAATTAAAACTGTTAACTTCAGATGGTAGTAATTGCGAAGCTAACTGAGTAAGCTTGAGTCGCTCAATACTAATCGTATAAAGCTTTTTCTGAGAATAATCTCCGCTTGCAAAAGCGATCAGCTTACTATTCGGCGACCACTGTAATTCACTATATTCACCTGGTTTAGAAGTCAATTTTTTGGCAGTTTTGTGGTTGACATCAAGTACAAAAATATCTAATTTTTTACCAGAGTAATCTCTACCTTGGTCATGATAGTAAGCAAGCTGAGTTCCATCATGTGACCATGATATGATCCCAGAATAAGTTGTTTTTTGAGGTTCGTCGGATAGATTGGTCAGTGTTTTGTTCTTGACATTGAGTAGATAAATCGGTTGATTATTGTCTTTTCCTGATGAGATTGCAATCTGGGTTCCATCAGGTGACCAAATCACTTGGGTAGGATAATCATCTCCGGGGGTGTTAGTTAACTCTGTCAAATTAGAGCCATCTGTATTCATTTGCCAGATACTTTTATCTTTGAAGAATACTACCTGTTGTCCATTAGGTGACAGATATAAAGAAGATGAGATTTCTGTTTTTGGCGGAATACCTCCTATCTCCCATCTTTGAATCAGTTTAGTTCCTTGCGTACCAGTTGTATCACTTAAATAAACAGATACGCTACCTGGATCGTCAAGAGTACTACCATCACAAGATTCTTTAATCGCAAGTTTTTGGCCATTTAATAACCACTGAATTTCAATGTTAGAAGCTTTGCAGCCAAACCCAGAGAATATTTTAGTTAGTTTGGAACCATCTACATTCATTGTGTAAACATCAATTCCATCATTAATAAAAGCTAGCCTTTTACCATTGTTTAACCAAACTATTGTAGGATAAACATTCAGATTTTTGGTAAGCTGGCGGCGGTCTGAACCGTTAGTTTTAATGGTATAAATATTACTTTGATACTTCGAGATTTCCTTAGTAGCCACAAAAGTCAGCCTGTTGTCTTGAGAAACTTTAGATGCAGCAATTACGGCATTGCTGAAGTTGAAAATTGTGGTTGAGAGTAAACCGAGTAGGATAAGTGCTAGAATTTTGATTAAACGCATCATAGTTATGAAAAATCCGAACAGTTTTTAGTTTGAAAATTGAGAACGACCGAACAAGGTAAGTTGATTTATCTAGTTGCAAAGCTTGATTTGCTAGCCAAAAATTTAGCTAATGAAAAACTATTACTATCTCTCCTTTGGGAGTATTTAGTAGCACGAGATAACCAAATTCCCAAGCGTCTGCAATTGGAGTTAGTTTCTACCAATCGTTTTAAATCTTCACCATGTGTCCATAAAAGGTTTACCAGATTAGCAAAAACTTTAACAGAACATAAAGATGTAGCATCAAAATGCAAGTGGGTCGCACCTTCTACCGGAGTTCTAAAACCAATAGAACACACTGCTGACAAAAGCATCTCTAAGCGATCGCTCCTCCAATCCTAAGAGCGATCGCGCATTAAACTAGTGGCAAGAAGACGACTAGAATAAATTTCTTCGTTGCTAATCAGCGACTCATTGCAAAAATCTGTTCAGCCGTTAAGGGAATGTTCGGAAACAATCTAGAATCAATTCGATCCTGCCCTCGAAACACCTTTGGGGGTAAATACTCTCCATCTTCAAGTTGGTAGATTGTAATGGTTGGCTGCTTGGGAGAACCAATGAACCGAATGCCACCAAAAGCAGCATAGTCTACAATGATGTACTCGAAAACGCCCAAGTCCTCATATTCAGCAAGTTTTGTCAGATAGTCGTCCTTCCAGTTGTTGCTAACGACCTCAATGATTCCGGGTGGTGGAATATATGCAGCAGCAGAACTAGAGCTAGTTTTCATTCTCTGCCATTCAACTCTTGCAAATATGACAATATCTGCTTTCCGGCTTTTTTCCTTTTCTCCTGATGCTGTTTTGAGCCGAACCTGCTTCGACTGGCGCGACACGTAAGGCAGGTCATTTTCTTGGCAGTGATTTTCTAAGTAGGCACACAGTCGCTCGATCAAATCCTCATGATTTGCATTTGGTTCTGATAATGGCACGGGAATCCCATCCAATAGCTCAAAGTCTCTGCCTGAACCATCGTCCCAGGCAAGAAACTCTGCAAAAGTCAGTGGTTGTGTGACGGTTGCATACATCGCCCTCGCTCTCTTGCTGACGGGTACTTTACTCAATGCTACCAAGATGTACAGCTAAACCTGAATAGCCATTAAATTGAACTCGTTCAATAATCTAATACGCTATCATCTACCAGAACACAAGGCGCGATCACATTTTAACGGCTCACACTCTTCATTGCATCTGCGATCGCATCTAAAATTCACGTTATTTTACGAATGCGAATATTTTTAGACGAAATAACAGTAAAAGCTCCTAATAATTCATCTGCATGTTGATTAATGGCATTGGTAATAATTTCTGCCTTATCATTTGGGGATAAACCGAATAACCGAATTAACACCACACCTGCTGCAATTCTACGCAAACGGAAAACTAACTCACCAAAATCTTTATCTGATGTCAATAAAATTGCACCTTCATTATTAGCCAAGTTCAAAACTTCATCGTCAGGAATTCCTGGTTCCATTTCCACAACATACAAAACTTCGTGACCATCAAGCCGCAGACGTTCAACGATTTGCCAATCTAAATTTTCGTCCCCTAAAAACTTCAAGAAGCTTTCTCAATCGTTGGATAAATGACATCATACCGCAAAGCTTGAGCCGCAAATGCCAAAGCTGCTTTAATTCCTTCATCCCTAAGTCGCGGATGCGCTTCGAGTATCTGCTGAGGTGTTTCACCCGCAGCAAGTTTTTCGAGAATTAATTCAACTGTAATACGAGTTCCTGAAATGACAGGTTTGCCCATCATGATTTTTGGGTCGGATACGATTTTTTGCATGAATTAAAATGATTTAGATAGATGATTAACGGAACTTAAACATTTTGAGAGAGAAACAAGCCTCAAACCCATGCAGGGTAAGGGAAATACACCATTAGCTCCAAAATGGCTCAAACCTAGATATATCAATAAACCAAGCAGAACGATTTCAAAATCTCTCTGTATATAGATTTGAGACTTTTTTCTGGGTGTTTTTTGTCTAAGTCCCATTAATATATATAACGCGATACGCCGTTCACACGCGGGACATTTCATGTATCTAACTTATTTTATAGCGGGACTTAAACATTTTTGAGTGAGAAACAAGCCTCAAACCCATGCAGGGCAAGGGAAATACACCATTAGCTCCAAAATGGCTCAAACCTAGATATATCAATAAACCAATACGGTGTATGTCTTTATAAAAGCTTGATGTTAATTTAAAATTAACGATCTGAATGGGGACAAAATCTCCATCACCTACTAGAACACAAGGCGCGATCGCTTTTCATTACCTTCTGATTAGTCTGCAAATAGTCATGTAGCAAACTGCAACCCCGTGCCAGCAATTTTTCCAATTCAATATCTGCCAAATTCTGGAAAATTACTGTGCCATTACCACTACCCGCAGCCAGAGTCTTGCCATCATTACTAAAACTGACGCTGGTTAACTCTTGCTTATCACCTTTCAAAGCAATTAGCAACGTCCCTTCTCGGTTCCAAATTCTCAGTTTGTCATCACTGCTAGCTGCTAGAGTCTTGCCATCATTACTAAAACTCACACTGATGAAACTATCGCCATCCCCTGTAAGATTATTTAGCAAATGACCGTCCCGGCTCCAAATCTTCACCGTACTATCAATACTAGCTGAAGCGATCGCTTGACTATCAGGTGTCCAAGCAACCCCGTTTACCCGGCGACTATGACCCTGTAAGGTGTATAGCAATTTACCATCTAAACTCCAGATTTTTACTGTTTTGTCATCGCTGGCTGAGGCTAGCAACTTGCCATCTGGGCTAAAGCTTACCCAATTCACCGCATCTAGATGTCCCTGCAAGGTGTTAATTAGTTTACCGTCCCGGCTCCAAAGCTTCACTGTTTTATCTTTACTAGCTGAGGCAATTACTTGACCATTAGGCGACCAAGCTACACTCAAGACGGTATCTTTATGACCCTGTAAGGTGTTGAGCAGTTTACCGTCTCGACTCCAAAGCTTCACCGTTTTATCTTTACTAGCCGAAGCAATTACTTGTCCATCGCGGCTGAAACTAACGCCCCAAACTTCACCCTTATGCCCTGTGAATGTACGGAGTAGTTTACCGTCTCGACTGAAAAGTTTTATAGTTTTGTCTCGACTTGCTGCTGCTAAGGTGCGATCGTCAGGGCTAAAACTGATGCTAGTTACCCAGTCATTGTTATCGGCTTTGGGCTTTCGCAGTAACACATCGTCCAAATGCCAGAGTTTAATAGTTTTGTCTCGACTTGCAGAAGCCAAGGTGCGATCGTCTGGGCTGAAACTGACGCTATTTACCCAATTATTATGTCCCTTCAGAGTTCCCAGCAACATACCTTCAGAACTCCAAAGTTTGATTGTCTCATCGGTACTTGCAGAAGCGATAAGCCCGTAGGGCACGGCTTCTCTACGAGACGCTCCGCGAACGCTTACCGCCTTACCATCACGGCTAAAACTGACGCTGGTAACTCCAGCACTATGCCCTGATAAGGTTCGCACTAGCTTACCCTCCAGATTCCACAGTTTGATTGTCTGGTCTAAACTAGCAGAAGCAATAGTTTTACCATCAGGCGACCAAGCTACACTTTTGACTGCATCATCATGTGCCTGCAAAGTTTTAAGCAGCTTACCATCCCGATTCCACAATTTCACCGTCTTGTCAGCACTCCCGGAAGCAATGGTTTGTCCATCAGGCGACCAAGCGACACTTAAAACTGCGCCATTATGTCCCTGCAAAGTTTTGAGCAGTTTACTATCCCGACTCCACAGTTTCACCGTCTTGTCGCTACTCGCTGAAGCAATAATCTGACCATCAGGGCTAAAATTGGCACTATTCACGACACCTTGATGCCCTAATAGAGTAGCAAGCAGTTGACCCTCTCGACTCCAAAGTTTTACCGTCTTATCTTGACTGGCGGAAGCAACGATTTGGCTATCTGGGCTGAAACTGACGCTATTAACTACATCTCCATGCCCCGATAACGTTTTAACTAAGCTACCATTGGGACGCCAAAGTTTAATTGTAGTATCCGCACTGGCTGAGGCAATTAAAGAGCGATCGAGGCTAAATGTAACACTATTTACCCCAGATATATGCCCGTCCAAGCGGTTATATTCTCTTAACCCGGAAACTGCTTGATATAGTGCCGTCTGTACTTGTTCTCTGGTATTGAAATCTACCCAGACTGTTTGTTGTAATTTTATCCCTGCTTTTAAACTTTCTTTTAAAGCATCAATACCTTTTTGCGATGCAAATAAGGCTTCACTAGATGCACTGAGGGTTTTAATTTCGCTATCTACTGCTGTGACGATGGAAACACTTAATCCCAATATGGCGAGAACAGAAGCAGTAAGTGCAATTTTCAACGAACGATTTAACTGAGCTTCACTGAGTCTTTGTTTCTTTTGACTTTCTGCGAGTTTAGCTGTTAATTCTTTTTCTTTGAGTTCAGCTCGTAATTGCTCAATTTCTAACTGACTTAATTCTTCGCGCTTGTGTAATTCCCGTAATTCTGTTAATAAGTCCAAACCCTGTTGGGGATGAGGATCTACCAATTGCGATCGCTGCTCATTTTGGCTAAGTTCGCTCTTAAGTCGCTCAATCTCAGCTTGACTCTGTTCTACTTTGTAGCGCAGCTGGTTAAGTTGTACTTGTAAGCTCGATTCTTGTTGCTGCAAGTAGCGAATCAAGTCTACTAAATAATCATGAATCAGTTGATAGCGTTCTGGAACATCAGGGAATAGTACCACTAAACCGGAGCTAACTAAAATCTCTAATACTAACTCTAATTTACTAGCATCTTCTAATTCTGATAGCTGCGCCGCTAACTCAGCACGAGTTTTAAAAGGTCGGTTGTTACTTTCATCTGTTAATAAGTATAAGACGAGCAACGCGGCTCGTTCATTTTCTGGGCCGCAGTCTTTGATTAATTCCTTAAGATATCGCTCGATGAGTTTGTTTGGTCTATATGGCTGATATTCTTCTAGGGTAGTAATGCGCTCATCTTGAATTTGCGCTCCGACAACTTGCAATTCAATAGGGCGGACTTCTCCAAATCCTGTTGATAAATCTTCGATTAAGGCATCGATTAAAGCAGGCTCTAAATTAAACTGCGATCGCTCCGTCAATTTCCGGATAATTGCTTTAGCATATTCTGGCGAAAAATTATTTAACTGGTAGCGGATATGCTTGTCGAGAATATTATTGTTAATCGCTTCCAGGGCTGAAACATGTTTAAAGTCTAATAAACGGTGTAAATAATCTTCTCGTAAAGAAAGAATAACTTTGACAAAGGGTATATTCAGACAGTCGCTGATAAATTTATCAAATTCTTGTTTTTGATTGCGATCGCTATAACCAAAGAAAAATTCTTCAAACTGGTCAAAAATTAAAACTGTAATCAGATGGCGATCGGCATTTTCTTGGAGTTGTTGTAAAATTCTAACGATGGTGATGGGTGTGTCAGAGTAGGGCAAAGCCTCCGGTTCAATGGCTGCTTCTGGCTCGATCTCAGCGTAAATGGCAAGGGATGCATCGCTAGACATCGCCTCACTTAAAGATTTCTCTAATTCCCGTGCCCAATCGCTGTAAACTTGCAGCACTACAGGCACGGCTATTTGATCGCCAATGGCTCGATTTTGCAGTGCTGGAACTAACCCGGCAGTTACAATAGAACTCTTACCCACCCCTGACTGTCCGTGAATCACCGTCAGCTTTTGATCGGCGCGGCTAATTCTCCCAATTAAGTTATTAATATCACGCTCCCGACCAGAAGCAGCAATTTCTAAAGCAACGCTGCTACTCCCAGAAGGTGACATCAATGCTGGGTTTGTCGCCTGTCTTTGGGGTTGCAAGCGCCCTGCACCGATAAAAGCCCGAAAACCGTACTGCTGCTCAACAGAACGCCGTTTCTGTCGAATGTAATAGGCTTCTAAATATCGTCCTTCTTCAAAGTACAGCGATCGCAGTCTCCGCAATAAGCGAATATAACGATGGGCATCGTATTGATGGGCACTGCTTTCTAAGGCTGCTGGGAGTTCTTTTGTTGCCTTGTTGAGGTATTCACGAGCGACTTCTAGCTCGCCTAAATTTCGCTGTGCTTTCGCTAAAACTAAATAGAAAATTTGCGCCAATAATAATGGAAAAAAGCAGTTATAAGGGTCGTTATGCTTTTGCGCCTCACCTAATTTTAGTAGTGATACATGTGCTAATATACTCGCTTGTACCCACCGCGATTGCTGCACAGCCACTTGCGCCAGAAAACCGTAGTCACAAGCTAATTGAATTTGACTACCATAAGTTTGATGTAACTCCAGAGACTTTTGAGCAACCGTCTGCAATTCTTCCCACTCTTGCAGATATTGCAAAACCCCTGCAAGTTGACCGATAAATCTAGCAACTATATCTAGACGCCCAGCCACCTGCAAGATATTCAAGCATTGCTGAAAATAAGATTTAGCTGTGTACCAATGGCGGCGGTTTTCTGTTTGATTTTGCTCTGCAAAACGGCAATAACACAGTCCAATATAAAACAGCAAAACTCCCTGTCGCAGAAGTAGAGGAGATGGACGATTAGGAGCCGTAGGCGAAGAAAATACTCCTTCCCCCTCCCCTGCTCCCCCTGCTTCCCCTGCTCTCTTCTCCTCTATCTCTACTAATTTTTGCCAAACTTGCAAGCTTTGTTGAAAATGGTTCAAAGCTGGATTAATGCGATCGCGAATATAATTATCCAGACCAAAAACAAATTCTAAACTGGCGTGTAATTGTGGCTCTAAGGTAATACCACGATTGTGCAACTCTCTAATGGCAAAGTGAAGTTCATGGCTATGTTCCCAGACTTGCTCCACAGTGGAATAATTCTTGGCAACTTGAGTCCGTTGGTGTTGTGCAGCATCGGTTGGTAACACCGTGGCAAATAAAGAGTCAGTTTCCTGTTGCAAAAATTGCAGCAATGATTCAGTTGTCATCTCAAAGCGAATCGGTGTCGCCGCCCAACTAGCAAAATCTGGTGCTAAACGCACAACCTTTTGCAAAACTTCCTCATTCATCCACACAATCATCGGAAATGGGTGGCGTTTGCGAAATTCATCACGAATATGATTGATAGAACTCAGTAGATCGTCAAGTCCATCTACTAACTCTAAACCCAAAATCATCAACGCCGAGGGCGGATTTTCTTCGGTTAGCAGTTGTAAATGAATACTTGTGTAAAGACTTCTAGCATTATGCGACAGAACTACCTTTTGAATCCGGTGTGCTCCTGAAGAAAGTTCTTCGAGTCGTTGCAGCATTCGCTCTTGCAATACTCGATAATTGCAGCACACCAAAACCAGGGAGAATTGACCGTTAGAAAGGGTAATTGCTCTCCCCAAACTTCGCAAAGCACGCTCGTTAGCTGCTCTTATATCTGCTTGTGGGTGTCGTTCAACCATGATTTAAATTTTTCCGTCTCTGCTAAAACTGGGTTGACGGCAAACCAAGCTCCTTGATGATCGCGGTATTCAAATACAAATAAACTTCTCAATAGAGCGTGGTATTCTATATCACCTCTAACTCTCTGCTGTTGCACCACCTGAAAGATTAATTCCCACTCATGAGGATCGATAGCGTTGGCTCGGTAATCCCGTTGTCTTTGAATCACCAATTCGACACAATCCCGCTCAAAGGGTGGATCTTGTTCTCGCAGACAGTCAAACAGTAACCCTAGCAAGTCGCGTACATGACCACCACTAATCAGGCACAATCGATCTAAGGTTTCCAAACTATCAAACACTTCTGTAATTAAGCCTAACCGATCGCTAGGTAGAATGTCTGGAAAAGCTCTAGCTAGTACCATTTGCCGCATCATTGCTAGCCCTTGGGTGAAAATCTCCCCAGAGCGCAAACGTACAGGTATCATCGGTAACATTTTTGGTGCGACTCCTCCCCCCAAACGATGCTGAAGTTCGGCGCTATCGTTGGAGAAAGTCAGGGCTAGGGGAATAGTGTAGACTACATGACAATTCAGTTTGCGTAACTGTTCGCCACGCTGAATAAATAAGTATTCTGGCAGCGATCGCCCCGATGGTAAAGGTCGAATTGCGACTCTATCCAAGTTATCAACTATGACTACTAATCCTCTTTTACCCCTGGTTTTCAGTTCCTTAGTGGCACGTTCTAGTAATTCTTGATTAATGGACTGTAAAATATTTGCTGTTCGCGGTTCTAGATAATCTCTTAACCGCCGCCGCAATTGGGGACTTTCTTTTGTTTTTGCTGTAATTTTGGCAATCCCCACAGACAACTCTGCTTCTACCCCAAGATCGATTGGCGTTTGCAGAAAATCGACAATTTCAGCAAACAACTTGGTAAAGTAGGTAGGTTTGAGCCTAATTTTCATTGCTTCTAGGCTTTGACTCACCTGGCCTGCGATCGCTAACAAAATATCAGTCACATCCACATCTGCCATTTCTAAGACATGGGTAGACTCAAAGTAAACTACATGAAATTGCTGCACTTCTAACTCAGCTTTCAGCCGCAACAACTCTGTTGATTTTCCACAGCCGAGATGTCCCGTAAATAGTTGACAGGTTGGTATATCCGGCGATATTCTAGCGATCGTGCGCTGCAAAGCCTCGATAATTTTGCCACCCCGCACCGCAGCAAAATCAATATAGTACCTGCGATCGCTGGCATTTCCTATGATTAGAGGTCTGCTCGGATTGCAAGCCTGATAAAATCTTTCTAAATCTAGGAGCATAACTAATCGAATTCACTCAGGAATAGGGGTGACAAAATCTACTGATTAAATATATTGGTTTTAAGGAATTTATCCCTTAATGTTAAGTACATATCACTCAAACTACTAACTAAACTAGCAGTATTTCGGATAATTGTTCGTATATAGGTTAGATGTAACACATCACAATGCTGTTATTTGATTTTAAGTAAGCAAAAACACTTCTATAAGTATAACTAGAGAAAATGCCCATTATTCAATAAGTTACTCTTATGGATATTAAAAATATTTAACACAAAAAAAGGTACTGTTGAGTACAATTTTGGAATGTTTTTGAATATAGAGTTCTGTTACAGAAATTTTTAGCTAAATTTCAAAGCTTAAAGAATATATTGAGAGCCAAAACAGCCCAGAATGAATATGGGTCATGGGACGAGGAAGGCAATTAACTGTTCCTGCCATGCAGAAAAACATTAATCACCATTTCTCCTCACTCCCGCGCATTTATCAGCCAGCGCTGTAGACGGTTTTCCTGTTGCTCTCGCTGGCGTCCCACACTGCTAAAAGAAGTAATCTACAACCCCATTGAGTATAAAATTACACGGTCGTGCAGCTTGTCGGGCAAAATATGCTTCAGCACAGCTCCAATTTTGGCATCTTGTCCAACGAGATAGCGTGTCTTTGGTTGCTTTGCAGTGAGTGCATGAAGAACAGCTTGAGCGACAATATCCGCAGAAATTCCCCCAGATGCGATAATCTGCATTTTCTTGCGAACAATATTCATCGCCTGTCCGTAGAGATTTTGTGCTGTTTGCGGTAAATCGTCCTGTGCTATTTCAGATTGATTTAGGGACTTTTCCCAGATTGGGGTAGCGATGGAACCAGGTTCAATAATTGAAACCGAAATTCCCCAAGGGCGTAACTCCATCCGCATCACATCAGTGAGTGCTTCCAAGGCAAATTTGGAAGCATTGTAAGCGCCCAAGAACGGCGTCGGGCTTCTACCAGCAATGGAACCCATATTGACAATTCGGCCCCGATCTTGGCGTAATAGACCAAGAAATGCTTGTGTCACTGCTAATTGCCCAGTGACATTAACCTGCATCTGGTGTTGAAATTCTGCGATCGCTAATAATTCTAAGGGACCAGGGACAGCAATTCCGGCATTATTCACTAAACCTAAAATCCCCGCACCACCGACTGCATTTGTTACCATCTCAACGGCATCTGCGATCGATTCAGCATCAGTAACATCTAAAAAAATCGGAATGAGCCTTTGCGATCCTTTTTGTTTAAGTGTTTGAGCATCAATATCTTGACGCACGCCAGCAAAAACAGAGAAGCCCAACTGGTCTAAAAGCAAAGCACATGCTTGACCAATTCCTGTTGATGCTCCTGTAACTACTACTGTACGTTGATTTGCTGCAACCATTAACTGTCTCCGTACTATGATGGGATTGCTGTAATTACGAATTAAAAATTACTAATTTAGTATCAATCTCTGCAAGTACCAGCGCGAAGGCAATCTTCGGTTTGGTCATCTCTAGCCGATATTTGCCAAGGAAATTTGTGTGACTGAGTATCTGCACTGTAAACGATTAGAGCAGTTATTCTGGAAAGCTGGTTTCCGACAATTGACACGTCACTACTATAACTATTGCCTAGTTCAGCATTGTATAAATAGATAGGCAATGCCATTAGGCCAATGCAAATTGTCCTATTCATAAAACCTCAGCTAAAAATTTCCGATTGCGCTATGTATAGATACCACCTTGATGAACCGGATTTCTAAACCTGAGTATGTCTGTTGATGTTGTGTCAATTTACTCAGCGCTATTAGCCGCAGAGACGTGATTTCTAAATTATAGGTTCCACCTTTTTTTAGGTTAGGAATTGCCTACAAGATGGCTTACTACTAACTTATGCAGATGCAACCCCAAAAAACAGGACAAAAAACCCACAGCACCCAAAAACATATCTTGGTAGCTGCATTCCCCAGATAAAATAATGAAGAGTGCTGAGTTAAAAGTGCTGAGTAAAGAATCTTGCTCATTACTCAGCACTCAGTTATAAATCTTGCCTACTAGCTGACTCATGACGCCTTCACAAGACGTAGATACTGTAAACGTTCCCAACATCGATCCAGAAGAATATGGCAATTCAGACACCGATCCTCTTGATGAGTTGCCAGGTGAAGTTGAAATGTCTCTTTTCGACCACCTAGAAGAGTTACGACAGCGTATTTTCTATTCGCTGATTGCCGTAGCGGTGGGTATTATTGGCTGTTTCTTTGCCGTTAAGCCAATTGTCCAGCTACTTGAGGTTCCAGCACAAGGAGTAAAATTTCTCCAACTTGCACCTGGAGAATATTTCTTTGTCTCCCTGAAAGTTGCCGCCTACACTGGCTTCGTACTTACTAGTCCTTTCATTCTTTACCAGATTATCCAGTTTGTGCTTCCAGGGCTGACTCGCCGCGAACGCCGTTTACTAGCACCTGTGGTTTTGGGTTCGAGTGTGCTGTTTGGAGCGGGTTTAGTATTTGCCTATTTACTTCTTATCCCCGCCGCATTGAAATTTTTCATTAGCTACGGAGCAGATGTAGTCGAACAACTTTGGTCAATTGATAAATATTTTGAATTTGTGTTGCTACTGTTATTCAGCACTGGTTTAGCATTTCAAATTCCCATCATCCAACTGTTGCTCGGTAATTTGAACATTGTCTCGTCAGAACGGATGGTTTCTGGTTGGCGTTACGTAATTATGGGAGCAGTCGTTTTAGGAGCCGTGCTTACACCTTCTACTGATCCTTTAACTCAAAGTCTTTTAGCAGGAGCAGTTTTAGCGCTTTATTTCGGCGGTGTTGGACTAGTGAAGCTCACAGGGAAATAACATTTGGAATAGGTAAAAATATTTAATCAAAGGGTTGGATGGCCATTTAGTCGGGGTTTAAATCCCCGTCTGAACGCAAACAGCGTGCCGTAGGCAAAATGTCTTTAATTTTGAATTTTGAATTTTGAATTGTCATTACCTTTGCTTGCATCTACAAGGCGTTTAGTGCGTTTATGCTCATACATTAGCTTGTCAGCCTCTTCTAGCAATTGTTCTAGTGAAATATTTTCATTTAAAGCACATTGGGTGGCACCAACACTTATGGATAGTTTATATGAGTAATTATGCTCTTGATTAAAGCGATCAATATTTTCTTGCAATCGCGGACGAAATTCATCTGTATTGCCTGGGTAGCAGACAGAAACAAATATTACAAACTCATCTCCTCCTATACGAGCAACAATATCCGACTCACGGAAGCTTTGTTTTAGTACTTGGGCTGTGTCAAAGATCGCTCTGTCTCCTATTTCATGCCCTAGAGAATCATTAATCTGCTTTAAACCATCTAAATCAACAAACAAAAGACAGCAAAATATTTCTGTGCGTCGGGCAATTTTGAATTGATGATTTGCCAGCCAAAAGAAACCACGTCGATTATATAATCCTGTCAATTCATCAGTTAAAGATAGCTGCCTTATCTCTGCTTCAGCCTTCAGGCGTTCCTGAATTTCATCCTCTAGGCTTTGATTTTGTTCAAGAAGTTGTTGGTATTGCTGTTTGATGAGTAGCTGATTTCTGACTCGCATTAGCACTTCAAGTTCTTGAAATGGCTTGGTGATATAGTCTTGTCCACCCAGTTCAAAAGCCTGCACTTTATCATTGATTTGGTCAAGGGCACTAATAAAAATAATCGGAATTTTCTCTGTTATTTTTGATGCTTTCAACTGTTGACAAACTTCATATCCGTTCATTTCGGGCATATTGATGTCAAGCAGAATCAGATCCGGCGGATGTCGCTCGGCAGCTTGTAATGCCATTCTCCCGTTGAGGGATTTACGGATGGTATAACCCTGCAACTCTAGCATTTTGGCTAACAACCGTAGATTATCGGGGGTATCGTCTACGACGAGGATATTCGTTTCCGAAGGGGATTTAAGTAAATTAACCATAGGAGAATGGGGAATATTAAAAACTAATTATTTCTTAACCCTTGTTTGCGTAAAAAGGTATCAGACTATACAGTATCTTCCGATTTTATGGGGTGGTACTGATTCTTTATTATAATCTATTGCTAAGTAATATCTGGTACGATTGTATATGCCATGCAATAAAAATTGCAAATCTACAATCGGTTTTATATCTTCTGATTAGAAAGGTAGTGGAAATACGGAAATCCTTTCTCTGACACTAAATACGTATAATTTCGCTTGAGGGTGTGTTTCACTTCTGCTAGCAATAATTTGATAATTGGTTACAGAATTTTCCCTAAAATTAACATAGGTTTTCCAGTTCTGAGTAAATCAATTTTGACTAAGTGAGAAAGACTAGCTAAAACTTGTTTGCGTTTCAGCTGATATGCTTTTTTACCTTCGCCTGGCCGTTTATTTTTAGGCGATAAAATTTCGATAGATGTCACCACAAAATCTGTAGAAACTTCTCAAATTTCTAAGTAATTTTCCGTAGTATGTTCATCACTTAAATAAGTACGTTGTTCAATTGCAACTCGATACTGTGGGGGAATATTTTGCTCAATACTATCTGCGATCGCTGTTATCAATCGATGATGTACTTCTGACCAAAACACAGGATTTTCTAAATAAGGATTCATTCCGGGAAATGGAGAATTCATAGTTTTTCTATCCTGAAATTGGGGATTGAGATGATTCTAAATTAAAGCGCTAAAAGCGCGGTTAGAAACCGCACCTACACAGGCAAAACCCACCTCCGTGGGTTAAGAAACCTTGATTTCTTAGTCCACGGAGGTGGACTTCGTTTGTGTAGCCGCGAATTCTATTCGCCCAATACTTTTCAAACATCCTCTAAGTTTGGGTCAGATTTGCGATCGCTTCCATCTGGAAGTTATCCACCAGAGATTTCAGAGCATTAGCAAGAATTTGCTCCTGGTTGGGGATTTGAGCAATGAGATTGTAGAGTTCGGTATCGTTGAGATCCAGGGCTGCTTGATGTGCTTGAATCATCCACTCTGGCGACATTACCTGTAAATCTTTGGCAGTTAGGGATTTATGAAGTAAGGTTTGCTGGTCTAACCCTGGTAAAACTTCTTCGCGGTAGCGGTAGCGGACTCCCAAATAGTGGGCAATCTTATCAAATAGGATAGCTTCGATAAATGGTTTGGTGATGTGGTCGTTGCAGCCTGCTTGAATGCTGGTGGTGTAGTCTTCCTCAAAGGCATAGGCTGTCACCGCAATAATTACCACCTCTTTACCTCCCTCCATCCCTCGAATTTGCCGGGTACTTTCATAGCCATTCATCACGGGCATTTCAATATCCATCAAAATCAGGTGAGGGTGCCATTCTGACCAGAGAGCGATCGCCTCCTTTCCGTTCTCGACTGCACAGACTTCAAACCCAACTAATTCTAATAGCCTGACGAGCAACAGACGATTTTCTCTAACGTCTTCCGCCACCAGAATCCGATAACTGGGCTGTCCCGGTTCCAGACCGATAACAGCGCCAGTCGTTTCCGGCGCAATGATATCCACTGAGCTTACTAGACTCAGTAAAACCTCACAAATGAAGGTTGACTGCTGATTCAGGATGCTTCGCGCTGTAATATCACCACCCATTAAACGGGCAAACTGACGGCTAATCGATAAGCCTAAGCCTGTACCTTTAGCCTGGCGACCTGATTCTGTTTGCGTGAAGGCTTGAAACACAGCCTCGATATCGGACTGAGCGATACCACATCCAGTGTCTTCAACTTCCAGATGAAGGGTGATGGTTGGTTTGGAATCATCGGTAGAAATTGAATCAACTCTCCCGTTCAAAGCTTGTAATCGCAGGGTGACACTGCCTATTGTCGTAAATTTGATCGCATTGCTTAAGAGGTTGAGGATAATTTGGCGCAGTTTTGATTCGTCACCATACACATAGCGAGGAACGCTGGAATGCTGTTCTGTTCTAAGATCAATTCCTTTGTCTAAAGCTTGCAGGGCAACCATATCTCTGATGGAGTGGATTAGCTGATGCAAATCGAAAGAGTTTTCTGTTAGGTGTAACTGTCCCGCTTCAATTTTGGACATTTCCAACACATCGTTGATCAGAGTTAGCAAGTATTCTCCACTGCGGCTGATGATGCCTAAATCCTCTTGAAACTCCGATGGAATCTTCTCGCTGCGGTTCATCAACTGAGTAAATCCCAAAATGGCATTCAAGGGAGTCCGTAGTTCGTGGCTCATTTTAGCGAGGAACTGGCTTTTGGCGCGGTTAGCGATCGCGGCTTGTTCTGCGGCTTGTTCTAGGGCAATTTGGGAAAACTCCAGCACTGCCAACATCAGCGTATTTCGCATCTCAGTAGCGGCTTCCACTTCCGCAACCTCCCAAGCCAAGGAAGTTTCCCGCACCGTTTCCTTCCACATTGCAAAGGACTTCCGGGGAGACAATTGCATCTCTCCAATTTCGTTGATTGTTACCGTATCCTGGGGTTTGCCTGCCCAATTCACCGTCTGGATTTGCTCCGGTCGAAACCAGATAATCTGGTAAGACTTTCGTTTGGCATGGTTGAATAAAATTGAAATTGCTAGGATGCCGCTAGCTTGATCTTTGAATGCCTCCGCTTCTGGATATAAACGTGAGACGGAATCGGTAGCAAACACTCGTTCCCCCTTATGTTGCACCAACCACCTCACCAGTTCCTGCACCTGGGTAGCCGATGGCGTTTGACCAACTAATGTCAAATGACCATCAAGTAAAATCGCAGCTCCTTGAGCATGAACTAGATCCAGCAAGTAAGAAGTATTTCGGATCAACACTTGCTCAATAAAATTGGACTCCTGCAATAACGTCTGTTGCAGTTGATCCTGAATCCCTTTCACCTGCGTTCGATAAACATCCGATTCTCGGTCTTGCTGATGCACCACTTCGATGGAGGCAAACTGTCCTAAAAATTCACAGGCTCTGCGAGTTTCATAATCCACTAGTTTCGGGCTGTAGTGGTGACAGGCAATTAATCCCCAAAGTCCTTTGTCGTTGATCAACGAAATCGTCATCGACCCAGTAACGCCCATGTTTCCTAAGTATTCAATATGACACGGAGACACTCCTCGTAACACAGAATTACTCAGATCAAGGGGTGTATCCGTCGAAGGATGGTTGGTGGGAATCAGGCAGACAGGGGTGTAATTGATATCGGGAATGAATCGCATCCAATTGCGGCAAAACAACTTGCGGGCTGGTTCGGCAATGTCTATGGCCAAATAGTGTAGTCCCAGGTAGCTTTCTAGATGCTTCTGTTTCTCCTCCGCAATCACCACGCCACTGTCGTCTGGCAGAAAGCGGTAGATCATAACCCGATCAAACCCAGTCATTGCTTTGACTTCTCTGGCAAGGGTTTGAGCTAGATTCGTCAGGCTAGTGGCATTACGGAAATTGGCGATCACGGCTTGCAGGCGGTGATATGATTGGATTGAATCGATGCTTTTGAGCGATCGCACAGGTTCTAGTTCTACGATCAACCCATCTAATATCCGGTACATTACACCTGTAAATGCCTGATTTTTCTGTTGCCCATCAGTCTCGGCAACCCGCCGCGTTTCTAGCTCAAACGGATTGCAAAACTCCAAGTTATCTTCAGCCAGATAGCCAGCAAGTTGCCGCACTTGAGCGCCAGAAAACAACCGTTGTAAAGGTTGACCCAGCAATGCTTCTGCCGAAATCCCAAAAAACTGTTCTACATTTTCACTAATCTGCAAGATTGTTAGCTGTGGCTCTTGCAGCATCACCAACATTCCGTATGGCTGAATATAACCGGGAGCATACACTGATTCATCACTGCACACTTTTAAAGCCGTCAGTATAGACGTGAGCGAGGAGGGCGATATTGGATTTGGTGATTGCATGAGGTAAGGGGTTTTGGAAATCAAAAATTGTGAATCTAAAAATCAAAAAGTTTTTTTTAAACAGAGCGATACTCCTGCGGAGTGGTTGCACGAACGCGATCGGTAAAACCTCCGTGGGAGAGTAGTTTTACTTTTTGAAATTCATCGATAATCGATGACCTTCAAAAAGTATTTGCTAAAAAGTCAAAAAGCCAGGGTTTTTACTGGATAAAGAAAACCGAGTTCTTAATTTTGGATCAAGTTCAGCTAAGGAACGTGGATTAAATAAAATGCAAAACTTCAATCTGTATCTAGCTTCCCTCTCCTTTATAAGGAGAGGGATTGAGGGTGAGGTAAGGCCCGGACATAAATTGTATGTTATTTAATTCTTATTCTTAAGTTGAAAATTCAGACAACGAAAATTGCCTTGAATCAGTTTCATAATATCCATTCTGAAGAGCGTTCACCCAAATCTAGAGGAATGCTGACAGCTTTGCCGAGTCGGGGGCGATCGCGTGTTTGAGCAATAAAAGTTTGTACCTGTGTTGATCCACCCAAGGCATGAAGATAATTGGCAATGCTATCGAGATGTTCTTGGTACTCCTGCTCGCTCAAGGGAAAAGAAGCTTGCTCCAGATATTTCCACATTACTTGCAAAAATATCTTTCCCTGTGCCCGCCGAAACTGGACATCATAAGAATATCCCCACTTCTCAAGCAATATCTGACGTAATTCCTGTCCTGTCATAGCTTTTCTCAATCAGATTTTACATTTAGTTATGATGTTAAGTTCCGTGACTCCAGTATGATAAGGATATAAAGAAATGTAATGCTAACAGAAAAGATGCTTTTTATATCTTGGAACAAAGAATTATGGCATCGTTGTGAGCGCTAGCATTTCGACTTAGACAAGAGTTGCTCAAGTACTAGTACTTTTGTCAAAATGCTTAACAAAATACACAAAGAGCGCGTAGATTATGGCTCAATTTTCTGAATCAGCAGACGTGCCCGATATGGGGCGTCGTCAGTTCATGAATCTGCTCACTTTTGGGACTGTCACTGGAGTAGCTCTGGGTGCATTGTATCCCGTTGTCAAGTACTTTATTCCACCAGCAGCAGGTGGCGCAGGTGGCGGTGTAACGGCAAAAGACGAGCTAGGTAACGATGTTAGCGTCACTAAATTTCTCGAAAACCGGAATGCAGGCGATCGCAACCTAGTCCAAGGACTAAAGGGAGATCCTACCTATATTGTGGTAGACAGCAAAGAGGCGATCAAAGATTATGGCATTAACGCCATCTGCACCCACTTAGGTTGTGTCGTCCCCTGGAACGTTGCTGAGAACAAATTCAAGTGTCCTTGTCATGGTTCCCAGTATGACGAAACTGGTAAAGTTGTTCGGGGCCCAGCACCTCTGTCTTTACCTTTGGCTCATACCAACGTAAACGACGACAAAATCGTTTTGACCCCTTGGACTGAAACCGACTTCCGCACCGGTGATGCAGCTTGGTGGGCTTAATAATTTTGTTCTTAGTCCTTAGTCATTCGTCCTTTGTTGAGGGCTTTAATGACTAATGACTAATGACTAATGACCAATGACTAATGACTAATTCAATCGTCGCCCTTATTAGAGATGAGAAATGTTTTCCTAACAGCGAGGTTAACTCGCAGTGCTAGAGCGATTGTAAAAACATTGCTCATAGCGATCGCTACTGTGACATTTTACTTCACCAGCGATCTAGCCCTTCCCCAATCAGCTGCCGCCTATCCCTTTTGGGCACAGCAAACCTATCCCGAAACCCCCCGCGAACCAACAGGGCGAATTGTTTGTGCCAACTGTCACCTAGCCGCCAAGGTTACAGAAGTGGAAGTTCCCCAATCGGTGCTACCTGACACTGTATTCAAAGCTGTGGTGAAAATCCCTTACGATCTAAGCGCCCAGCAAGTTGGTGCCGATGGTTCTAAGGTTGGCTTGAATGTCGGTGCAGTACTGATGCTACCCGAAGGCTTTAAGATTGCTCCTGAAGACCGTCTTTCCGAAGAACTTAAAGAAGAAGTTGGCGACACTTTCTACCAACCCTACACCGAAGACAAAGATAACGTCGTCATCGTCGGCCCTTTACCTGGCGAACAGTATCAGGAAATCGTCTTCCCAGTTCTTTCTCCCAACCCCGCAACCGACAAAAACATCCACTTCGGTAAATATTCAGTTCACGTAGGTGGTAATCGGGGACGCGGACAAGTTTATCCCACAGGCGAAAAGAGCAATAACGCTGTTTACAACGCTTCCGCTACTGGCACAATTACCAAGATTGCCAAAGAGGAAGATGGAGACGGTAACGTGAAATATCTAGTTAACATCCAACCTGAATCAGGTGATGTTGTCGTTGATACGATTCCTTTAGGGCCAGACCTACTTGTTTCCGAAGGGCAAGCAGTTAAGACTGGTGATGCTTTGACCAGCAATCCGAACGTTGGTGGATTCGGTCAAGCAGATGGAGAAATCGTACTTCAAGACGCTTCTAGAGTCAAATGGATGATTGCATTCATCGCTCTTGTAATGTTGGCTCAAGTTATGCTTGTGCTGAAGAAGAAGCAGGTTGAGAAAGTCCAAGCTGCTGAGATGAATTTCTAAATTCTTTGCTAAATTATTACTTGTAGGACAGGCATCTTGCCTGTCTTTTTTAACGTTAGTTACACGAAGCCTGGAAATTTGGGGCTTAGGATTGCTATAGAAAATTTCCCTACTGGTAGACACGATATGGATGGGACAGCCTTAGTTGTGGGCGCGAGCGGCATCATTGGCAGCAATCTTGCGAGAGAACTGATCGCGAATGGATGGACGACCTATGGGTTGGCCCGAAATCTTAAAAAAGGGGTGGAAGGGTTACGCCCTGTTGCTGCCGATCTGCTCGATCTAGCTAGCCTGAAAACTGCGCTGTCAGACATTGCCCCGACGCACATCTTCATCACGACGTGGATGCGTAATGCAACCGAGGCCGAGAATGTCAGGGTCAACGGCACGATGGTTCGCAATCTGCTGGATGTTCTGTCACCGAAGGACTCAGTGCAGCACGTCGCCCTCGTCACCGGCCTCAAGCATTATCTCGGCCCATTCGATGCATACGCCAGAGGCGGATCGCTGCCAGAAACTCCATTGCGCGAGGAGCATCCCCGGCTCGACATCGAAAATTTCTATTATGCTCAGGAAGATGAGGTCTATGCCGCTGCCGCCCGTGACGGTTTCACCTGGAGCATTCATCGCCCTCACACTGTCATTGGAAAGGCGGTCGGCAATTTGATGAACCTTGGCACGACGCTGGCCGTGTATGCCGCGATCTGCAAGGAAACCGGGCGCCCGTTCCGCTGGCCAGGTTCTGAAGCGCAGTGGAAGGGCATCTCCGACATGACCGACGCGCGGGTGCTGGCGAAGCATCTAGTCTGGGCGGCGAAGACCAAAGCGGCCCACAACGAGGCGTTTAACGTCGTCAATGGCGACATCTTCCGCTGGATATGGTTGTGGGGGCGGCTAGCTGACTGGTTCGGCATCGATCCCATCGGGTTCGACGGCACAACCCACCCGCTCGAAGCCGAAATGGCGAATGAAGGTGCTGTCTGGCGCGAGATCGCAAAGCATCATGACCTCGCCGAGCCGGATCTGAGCCGTCTATCGTCTGCATGGCACACCGATCTCGATCTTGGGCGTCCGATTGAGGTTATGACCGATATGTCGAAGAGCCGCAAACTCGGCTTCTCCATATACCAGAAAACGGACGAGTCGTTTTTTGACCTGTTTGAGCAACTACGGGCAGATCGGTTGATTCCGTAGAACCTCGGTGGATGGCACTGGTAGTAGAGACGTAGGTTGGATTGCGCTCCGCTCCACCCAATCTACAATTTTTTTGCTAGCTTCCCTCTCCTTTATAAGGAGAGGGACTGAGGGTAAGGTAAACCAGGGACATAAATTGTATGTTATTTAATTCTTATTTCTTAGTTACACAAAGCCTGTAAATTTGGGACTTATACCAATTGCTGTACCTCTACCAACGTATTTGTATCATTATTAATAAAGTGAAACGGTATTAACTGCGAGTAAACTTTATGAACTCAATCATGGTTATTCATCCCTATAAATTCGGTGAGATGTGGGTGTTTGACGATGAAAATGTAAGTCTAGTTCGAGAGCCTTTCGTGGCAGGGGCAGACGAAATTATTGAAAGAATGGTAGCACACATTCCAGATGCAGAATCAGGGTTCAGTTTGATATTTTCTGCATTTCCCTTTCCTGGCTATCAACTCAAGTTTGACTGGCGGCGTGAAGAATATGGAGGTAACTGGTATTATAGTGCAGATTTAGATCGGGAAGGATGGCTCTGCCCTGCTCTCTTTAAGTATTTCGATGAGGCTCCCAAAGAGTTTTACGCTCAGTTCAAAATACTCAAGAAATGAGCGATAAAATGGATGATTTACTAGCAGGACTTACGCAACTGGCACAAAATGTGGGCGGAGCTTCGCTCCATCATGCAGTAATTAAAATCAGACCAAACACATATGAATGTCTGGGCGTT
>NZ_JBALFH010000036.1:0-42039 GCF_036917095.1 Nostoc sp. | reverse complement strand
CATTAGTCATTAGTCATTAGTCATTAGTCATTAGTCATTAGTCATTAGTCATTAGTCATTAGTCATTAGTCATTAGTCATTAGTCATTAGTCATTTGTCATTTGTCATTTGTTATTCGTTCTCCCCCTGCTTCCCCTGCTTCCCCTGCTTCCCCTGCCTCCCCTGCTCCCTGCTCCCTGCCCCCTGCTCCCTGCTCCCTTCTTCAGGTGCATCTAATTGGAACAGGAATAGTTTAATACCGTAATACTTGTTTGTCTGCCCCAGTGGTTTCATACCCAATCGTTCTGTTACACGGATTGAAGCATGATTTTCTGGCTTCACTACGGCATAAATCACTGGCAAGTTCAAAACACTAAATCCGTAGTTGAGCATAACTCGTCCTGCTTCCGTTGCATACCCTTTACCCCAAGAAGTTCGCCGCAAGTGCCAGCCTATCTCATAATCTTGAGTGGGTAAACCATCTTTGTCGGGCAATTGTAACAGAAGGATAGTTCCTACAATTGTTGTAGTTTCCTTTTCGACAATTGCCCAAGATCCAGTACCATTATTGCGTTGGTGCGACCGCTCGATACCTTGAATCAAACGCTGACGCTGTAACTCAACACTTGTGACGAGAGAAGCTTTACCAAGAAAGTGCGTAACTTCGGGGTCATTATAAATTACAAACGCTTGTTCGGCATCGCGTTCGGGTATCCAACTGCGAATAATCAAGCGTTCGGTTTCCAACAGGATTGTCATCTTGCTTTTGGCTAAACTAAATCGCCATTCTGCAAAATACTAAGATACTTATGGTTGAGCAGTCAAAAGTTTTGTAGACAATTACAAAAACCAAATATGGCGATCGCTATCCTATGGGTAGTTATCCAGAAGTTCAACTACCGTTGGTTATGCGATCGCAAATTCTGAATCTTTCCGCAGTTCTTCAGATCGAAATCCCAATACAATCCGATCCTTCGCCACACCAGCCCTAACCAGTTCCGTTGCTACCCCCTCTTCAGTGCCATCACGTTGAATCCAAATTTTGCCATCAATAATATCAATGTGAATCAGACAGCCGTGAACGCGACGAGTCACAGTAGGAGACAAGTCATAGGCTGGCTCTCTTCCCAAAATCATCAAGAGGTAGCGGTCTTGTTCGCCGTCGAAAACTGTTTCAAATTGAATGTTGCCAGTGCTGAAAGGGATTTTTGTATGTTCAATCAGAATATTCCGAATCAACTGCCTGTATTGCTCCAAGGTATCCATTTAAAAATAACCTCTTGCTCTAACTGAAATAGAACAATATGAACTTTGTAATCTTCTACCAAAAGTTTAGCAATTGGTTCATCAAAGATATCGGCATATACTTCGTCACGAACGGCGAGATAGAGGATGCGATCGGGATTGGTTCTACTCATCACAGAACGGTATGCAAGATACTGTCCCAGCGCGTGTTCGAGATCGGTCATGTCCGATACGCTGCGAAACGTTTTAATCTCAACGGCTATCTGCTGTCCTTCCTTTTCAGCAGCAATCAATTTCTCTGCACCCAGGTCAACATACATATCCCTTTTTCCCCACTTCAAATGAAATGGATCGTCGGTAATCGTCCAGCCATCTTTGATTAGGGCTTTTTTGACGTTCTGATGGTAGCGGTCTTTAGCTGGCATAAATTACTCGAATTACGAATTAGTACCTTCGACTTTTGCAACTTCCAGCATTGTTTTTAAAACCGAATCTGGATTTAGACTAATCGAGTCAATTCCTTGTTCAACCAAAAACTGGGCAAATTCTGGATAGTCGCTGGGTGCTTGTCCACAAATGCCAATTTTGCGATCGCATTTTTTCGCCGCTTCTATGGCCATTTTTACCATTCGTTTCACAGCTGGACTGCGTTCATCAAACAATCTGGCTACCAACGCCGAATCCCTGTCTATACCCAATGTCAGCTGAGTTAGATCGTTAGAACCAATCGAGAAGCCATCAAATACCTCAGCAAATTCCTCAGCCAGAATAACGTTACTGGGCAACTCGCACATCACATAAACCTGCAAGCCGTTAACACCCTGCTTTAAACCATTTTTTGCCATCTCTGCTAAAACCAACCGCCCTTCATCGGGAGTACGACAAAACGGAATCATCGGGATAACATTTGTCAAACCCATTTCTTCCCGTACCCGTTTAATAGCATCACATTCTAGGGCAAAAGCTTCTCTGTAGCCTTCATCATAGTAACGCGCCGCTCCTCGCCAACCCAGCATTGGGTTTTCTTCATGGGGTTCAAACTGTCGCCCACCTAACAAATTGGCATATTCATTACTTTTGAAATCTGAGGTTCGCACAATCACTGGTTTAGGATAAAATGCCGCCGCAATTCTGCCTATGCCTTGGGCTAATTTATCTACAAAATATTGGGGTTTATCCTCGTAAAGTGCGGTAATTTCAGCAATTTTAGCTTTGACAAATTCATCTTTTAACAAGTCATAGTGAATCAATGCCATTGGATGAATTTGAATTTGGTTAGCGATGATAAATTCTGTTCGCGCTAAACCTACGCCATCGTTGGGAATTGCCGATAAACTCAATGCTTCTTGGGGATTACCCACATTCATTAAAATTTGAGTGCGGGTGCGAGGTAAGTTTTCTAAAGGAACTTCTTCCACTTCAAAAGGTAATAAGCCTGCATAAACTTTTCCCTCTTCCCCTTCAGCGCAAGAAATTGTTACCTCTTGACCAGGTTTCAAAGTTTCTGTAGCATTGCCGCAGCCCACGATCGCAGGTACACCCAATTCTCGCGCAATAATTGCTGCATGACACGTCCTACCACCAGAATTAGTAACAATTGCACTGGCGCGTTTCATAATTGGTTCCCAATCAGGGTCAGTTCTCTCTGTTACCAAAACTTCCCCAACTTGGAACTGTTCGAGTTTTTGAACATCTAAAATTAGCCGTGCTTTCCCTTGACTAATAGCTTCTCCAATCGCCTGTCCGGTAACAAGAGGGATTAGGGATTGGGAAGATTTTTCTCCAGTCCCCGATATCAACCGATAACTCCGCAACACATTTCCCGTCTTCTGCGACTGGACGGTTTCGGGACGCGCTTGCACAATAAAAAGTTCGTTAGTAATCCCATCTTTTGCCCACTCGATATCCATTGGAGTGGAAATGCCGTGGACTTGGGAATAATGGTCTTCGATTAAACATGCCCAATTTGCTAGTTGTAAAATCTCTTCATCATTCAGGGCAAATTTACCTCTTTCTCTGGGCGGAACAGAGACATTTTTCGTAAATTTGGAGCCGTCATCATAAATCATCTTCAGTTCTTTACTGCCCAATTTTTTATTGATAATTGGGCGAAAACCAGCTTTTAAAGTTGGTTTAAAAACATAGTATTCATCGGGATTTACAGACCCTTGGACAACGTTTTCACCTAAACCGTAGGCGGCTGTAATTAGTGCCGCATCCTTAAAACCGGTTTCTGTATCAATGGAGAACATTACTCCAGAGGTTGCTAAGTCAGAGCGCACCATTTTTTGCACGCCAACAGCCAGAGCAATGCTAAAGTGATCGAATCCCTTGGTGTGACGATAAGAAATAGCGCGATCGGTAAATATGGAAGCAAAGCACTTGTGACAAGCTGCTAAAACTCCTTCAGCGCCGACAACGTTGAGGTAAGTTTCTTGCTGTCCGGCAAAACTAGCATCTGGAAGGTCTTCGGCAGTGGCGCTGGAACGGACTGCAACATCTGTCTCTGCGTTGTATCGTTCGCAGAGACTATGGTAGGCTGTAGCGATCGCCTCCCGCAATTCTATAGGAAATGGGGTATGGATTAATAGCGATCGCGCTTTTTTCCCCCGTTCTCGTAAATTTTTGACATCCTCAACATCCAAGTCAGCAAAGAGTTTGCGTAGCTTTGGTTCTAACCCTGCTGATTGAATGAAATAACGATAAGCATAAGCAGTGGTGGCGAATCCAGTGGGAACGTTAATGCCTTTGGGCGTTAGCTGCTGAATCATTTCGCCCAGTGAGGCATTCTTCCCGCCAACTACGGGGATATCAGCAATACCAACTTCATCAAACCACAAGATGAGCGATCGTTCTTGGGCAGATAGAGATAAAGTGCTTTTAGATACTGTAGCCATAATTACCTTTTAATTTTATACTGAATTTGTAAGTGCATAACTGCTAATATATTTTTCCCATATTTCAATTTTAGATTTTTGATTCTGTCGCGTGGTTTGAGATTTAGCGATGAAATCCAAGGATATAGGCAATAAAAATTAACAATTATTCGGTTTAGTGACTTTATCAAAATACCGGATGTAATACACTATGGCGCAACTAGAACGACTGCTGAAAATGGCAGAAGATGAGCTAACAGAATACAGCACTGATGCCCGGAAAATAGAAAAACTACGCCGTAAAATAGGTTTAACAGTGTCGGCAACAGAACAGCAGCAAGTTAAAGAGGCATTACTTGCTACTATGAAATCTAATATAATTACCCAAGTTGTGGAAGAACAAAGACAAGCAGTAGCCTTACCATTTTGGGGAATTGCTGGATTGGGTTTGTTATTGGGAATTTCTTTAAATCAACCCATAGGCTTGTTAGCATCTGTAATTGGGACTGTATTAGCTTACAGAATTCAGAAATGGGGTTGGAAATTGCAGGCAACTCGTTTATTGTTACAAACGTTGCAAGATATAGAAATGCGTGTTGCCCAACCAACTAAGTAACAAAACAGATGCACTTTATAAATAAATTATCTGTATATACTTATAGCCTTGCTCTACTACTACTTATTTAAGCCGATACGACTATTCATCTTTCTAGAATTTCTAAATGATGTTGCAATAAGCATTTTAAAGACTCAAGTCAAGCGAGCATTTTAATTTATCAAATTAAAATCCTCATATAAAATAATAATCTCAAATTGCTTTTACCGCCTGTTTCCTAATTCACATTAAGTGCAATTTAGTAGAAGTAATGTCTCAGATTGAGTTAAGTTTGCTGGTTTTAAGAACTGCTGATGTCCAAAAAACTCTGTCATTCTATAGAGCTTTTGGGCTGGAGTTCGACCAAGAATGTCATGCTCAAGGGGTGATTCATTATGCTTGTACGTTAGGTACAAGTAAGTATCTAAGCATAAATAAATTTAAAGTTTGTAGTAAGGACTTTAGTCCTGATAATCCTTGCTCTGAGCGATAAATCGCTCACTACAAACTAGGAATTTATTTTATATTTAATTATGTCTACCTATTTACAATCGAAATTTATCCAAGAAATGATAGGTCTGCGCCCAGTGCCGTACAAAATGATACAACGATGCTGGGGTTTAGAGTCGCCAACATCGATGCTGTACTTATTAAACTTCAAGAAATTGCAGATACCGTATTACCTACTATCAAGTCAACCCCGTGGGGTCGTCGGATAGTGTTAACAGACCCCGACGATCGTAAAGTTGAACTTACAGAATTATGATATTTTTTTATTCATGCAGTAATGCAGTATGACAGTAATTGCATTTGTGAATCAAAAAGGTGATTGCTCCAAATCAACTATATCAATCTGCATATTAGTATCTGACAAAAACTTTTCGACTTACAAAAAATATTTATTTTATTACCTCTTCACGGCAATTGTGTAACTAGGTAGATGTGAGGCATCTGTTTGAGTTTTTACAAGCCGCAAGTCATTATCTATATATAAATGCTCAAACACTTGAGAAGTTGCTAAGTATGTTTTTTTTAATTCATTAGCATGATTTATCTCTAGATTTTCTAATTCGGGAGCTTTGGGTAAAGTCTCTTCTGCCGGATTCAGTTTAACTTTAGTGTTAACTATATTAGTAAACCAGCTGTAGGCTGATTCTAAAGTTAGAGGAATTTCTCTATTTTTAAATGCCTGAAATCTATCAATATTTTGAAGATCCCATTTACCATTTTTAACTCCATATTTTTGGAGCATCATGAAATCATAAGCTGGTAATTTTGATTGAATATTCTCGGAAAAAGACGACTCTTTTCCCAAAATATAGCGAGCTATACTTGCACAGTAACCATCATGCTGGAAAATTTGGAAGGACTGTTCTTGGATTCTTTGCGGTAAACTTTCATGAAACGATATGGTAGACCAGATTGGTGTCCAAACACCCACTAAAAGCCGTAATTGCTCTGTAACACTCAAAGCAGGATTATATTGGCTTAACTTTATAAAATAGGGAAGTAATTCAGTTTTGTAAAAATTTATTTCGGCATTTAAAGTTTCTGGCTTTCGACCTTGAACTCGTGCCAAAATTTTATTTTTAACTTTTAGTGTTTTTCTAGCACTTAATTGATTTTCTACTAAGAGGTCGAGCATTACCATTTACCTTTTTCTAATTTTTTAGATGACTTGGTAAGAATTAAAAACTGGTGAGTTTCTTGCTCATAAAGTTACTATGTATGTTTTTATACTGCAAAATATAGAGCTAAAAGGCTTTATTTTTGACAGTTTTTAGGTGTTTATGTGCTTGATACTATCTATTTTTACTTACAAAACGGTGTGATCCAGATCACTGGAAACTAAATTATATTGAAGAAGTATTTAAAAATTAAAGTATTGCGTACAGAGACGTGTAGCATTATCAATTTACATACAATGAAGTGCGAAGGATGAAAATTTTGCTCCTTCACACTTCATTTTTTATCTGAAATTTCTAAGATTCTCTTCCCGATGCCCAGGTATCACGCCATTTTACCGTACCTTCTTTGGCAATCACCCAGCGGCGATTTACGAGATTTTCGCGCAAAGGCGATCGCCCTTCCCGCCACATGGCATATTTATAAGCAATTAGCTTACCAGCACTTTCATCAAAGGGAATCTCAGCAAACCAAGTATTGGTGTTGATGTACTCTAGGGGATAGGCTTTGCCAATATCCCAGTTGCCTAACTCTGGGCAATCTCCTGTCACCACAATGATTTCACCAGGTTTAGTCTCTACGCCATTGAGTTGGACGCGGACAATTGTTTGTGCTTTTATCCGTTCGCCAACGTGGCTGAAAACAATCACTCCCCGTTCTTCTAGTACTAGGTCATAAATCTTGCCATCTTTTACTTCATACTTGTTGCGAGTTACCACGCAGGTATGTTCGCCATCGGGTAATTCTGTTTCTACTTCTGGGAGAGTAACTTCTCCTCCCCGGTTTAAAGCGACAAAACACGCAGAGTCGCGATAGCGGCGTACATAGCAGTAAACATCTGGTGTTAAGTATTTTTGCCAGTGGCTACCCATTGACACAGATGGATTCAGTCGTCGTAACCCAGACAGCAGCCTGATGCAACGATAAATCTCACTCTCAGTATCCCAATTTTCCATCATTGGGCGGTTATATGGGTCATTGCCGCCATCAGTGTCGTTATGCAGATACTGTTCTGTACCGTAATATATGCAGGGAATACCGCGACAGGTCATAATTAAGGCGATCGCAACCTTCAGCATCGCTGGATCGGGGTTCAGCGATTGGAAACGGCACATATCATGGTTATCGATGAATGTAACTAACTCTGTTGCCCCGTTGTAGCGATGATCTTGGTCAAAAATGTATTGAATTGTTTGGAATCCCATTTCTGAACCTTGCCCTAGTGCGGCTCGAATTGCCACGCACAACCCAAAGTCTAGAAGTGTCATGCCTGAGTGGTTTACAAATTCCACTGAGCGATCGTCAGTTGGATTACTATAAATCCATTCCCCAAAAATGAATACATCTGGTTTGTGATTGGTCATCTCGCCAGTGAATTCTTGCCAAAACCAGATCGGCATGTGCTTGACAGTATCCACCCGCAGTGCATCTACACCCCGGTCTAGCCATTGTTTAATTGCTGACTTGATATACTCCCGATATTCAGTATTATTTTCATTAAAGGTTGCTAGACCAGATAGTTCACAGTTTTGTACTTGCCAATCGTCTTCCCAGTTTTGCACTTCGCCATAGTGGTGATACCAATTATTGACATCATCATTGAAATCAGCAATTTTGACACCATCATCATACAATTCACCTTTACTACCGCTAGTATCAGGTGTGCTATGGTTGCAGACAATATCCAGCACTAGCTTCATATTGCGCTTGTGCATTTCTGTAATTAACCGATCGAAGGTTGTATTTTTTTCTTCTTGAGTGGCGTTTAAAGAAGGGTTGTCTCCGTCAGCAATGTATCGAGGATTAAGCCGTTTAAAGTCTTTTGTCCAATAGCCATGTATTGCTGCATTGCCCACAAATAACTCTTCAACCTGCTCGAACAGTGGAGTTAACCAAATGGCAGTCACTCCCATATTTTTGAGATAATCTAATTTATCGATGACACCTTGCAAGTCGCCACCCCAGTACTTACCCCAATCCTGTCTAGTTGGATCGTACAGTTCTGAGTTTGCACCTTCGCTGTTATCTGGATCGCCATCATAAAAGCGATCGACTACGAGAAAATAAATTGTTTCCTGACGAAATTCAATATCTCTGGTGTAAAGAAACTCTAGAGCAATCTCAATATCTAACTGCGGTTCTTGTATAAGAGCTTCTACATTTTCCTTTGCAGGATCTACTTTATATTGATCTGGTGAAAACTGGGATGGTGGGGTTTGTACCATAAAAAACTCAAAATTTCATCTAATTCACACTTGCAGAACCAACAGTACAACGTTTCGGGTATTGTGTGTCACTACAAACTTTGGTATTGTGACATCCTGCCCACGGTATAGGTATCTATCGCTGGCTAGTTTATAATTTTATCGGTAGATATAATTCATCTGCTAGAGGATAAATATAGAAAGTTATAGCAGTTATTTACTATAATTTGCTCGGCCACAAAAATTTACAATATTTAATTCAGTTGACTTGCGGTAAATATTGAGCCTAGCTCGTGGTGAAATGTATATTTAAGAACAAATTTTAAAACACCTCAACTCCGGGATAATCATTTGAAAATAAGGTTTTGTTACACCTGAGCAATACTGAGTAAACCACGTATTAGCCAACTTTTTCTCTAGAAGATTCGCTCCATTGGTAAACTGACCATTGTCACTTTCAATCTGTTATTACTATCAAGGAATTAATTTAGGTAGCAATTATGACCAAATATGACAAGGTTTTTAACTCACCAAAGACATCAGAGGAATCACTAAGTCCAGAGGAAGCGGTGGCAGCGATCGCAACTGTGACTGCAATCGCTGATTCATCTATTGAAGATGTAGATGCAGAAAGTTTAGCGGGTATCCTCTGGGAATTCGAGGTTTTTGAGGAATACTCAGAAGATGACATTGCGGAAATAGTTGATAGACTCATAAGCATTGCAGAAGAAGAGGGAATTGGCCCTTTGTTTAATGTCGCTAAGGTATCTCTCTCTGATGAATTAGTGCTGGATGGCTTTGCTGCTGGGGTGATAGTGCTTTTAGACGAAGAACTCGCCATCCCCAAATCTAAACAAGCCTACCTCAAAAAGCTACAAGCAGCCTTAGAACTGGAGGATGAAGAAGCAGAGGAAATCATTAAGGAAGTAATTGCAGCCTTTAAGGAAGCAGAAGAAGAATATTCAGACGACGAAGACGAGACAGTAGTCATAGAAGATTTTAGCGAACAGACATATCAATCCCCTTTAGGTAATTTTACCGTGCCGATTCCGGTTGAACCGCAGCAGGGCGGTAGAATTCAAAGTCAGGAAGGAGTAGTTGGCTTTTCTGATGACATCGGTACTCTCCTGAGAATCGATTATTATCCTTTCCCCTTGGAACAGTTAGAGGAACTGGAGTCTGTTGGACAAGAACAATATTTACAAACAATCTTAGTAGACAAGTATATACCCCAGGCGATTTTTGCCAATGTACCAGATGCTTCTGTGGAGTATACCGAATATCTGGCAGACACTTTGCGGGGTGCTTACTACGTATTAATCGATATGCCCAAAGGTTCGACGATTTCTAAGCAAGAAAATAATGGAACTGCGATCAGATTAGACGCTTACCGGGGGTTGCTCGCCTTTATCAGTGGTGAATTTTTGTATATAGTTAGTAGTCAGCACAGCTTTATTAACGGCGAAACTCCCGATTCCCTTGAAGAAGAAGCTGAAGATATCAAGGAGAGTATTTTAGAGTTTGTTGAGACTATAGAGTTTACTTAGTACAGATCCGGTATTAAGTAATTTCTCCATCCAAAAAGGCGATATCTACGACGGGCTACGCCTACGCTAAAGGAATTCACGCCATCATTCTACCAAAAAACTATTGGGAACGGATGGCGTTCTCCATTCAATATCCACAACCGATCAACTCATCTGATGTACATTTGGAAAGGGCGATGTCTGACGACAAGCCCAGAGGCAGAATGTCTCCGGTGTCTACGCTTGTGATTTTTCATGACAACAACCCTACTAAACAATCGCTATCAAGTTATCGAGGTAATCGGCGCTGGTGGGTTTGGCGAAACCTTTCTGGCAGAAGATGTCCACATGCCTTCTCGCCGTCGCTGTGTAATCAAGCAACTAAAGCCGATAACCAATAATGACCCGCAAGCCTACCAGCTTATTCAACAACGGTTTGAACGGGAAGCAGCAACCTTGGAGTTTTTGGGTGAAAGTAGTCAGCAAATTCCTAAACTCTACGCCTACTTTTCTGAGAACGGGCAATTTTACCTCGTCCAAGAATGGATTCACGGTCAAACCTTAACAAAAATTGTCGAAGCCAAGGGATTTGAGAGTGAAACTGCTGTTCGGCAAATTCTCTTGAGTCTGCTTTCAGTCTTAGATTATGTCCACAGCAAAGGCATTATTCACCGAGATATCAAGCCTGAGAACATTATTCTCCGTTCTGTTGATGGCAAACCAGTTTTGATTGATTTTGGTGCAGTCAAAGAAACAATCCGTTCAGTGGTGAATTCTTCAGGATACCCCACGCGATCGCTCGTCATTGGTACGCCTGGGTATATGCCTAGCGAACAAGCCGTTGGCCGCCCAGTTTACGGCACTGATATCTACAGCTTAGGCTTAACGGCAATTTATCTGCTAACTGGTAAACACCCGCAAGAACTACCAACGGATCTGAAAACTGGGGAAATACTTTGGCAGCAGCACGCCCCTAACGTCTCTTCGCAATTTGCGGCGGTACTCAATCAAGCAATTAAACCTCATGCTGGCGATCGCTACAGCACTGCCAGTAAAATGCTACATGCCTTGCAATCTGCTAGTAATATACCTCCTGAGATAGTTGCAAATACTCCCACAGTCAATTTTTCTACATCGACTCGACAAACCCAGGCATTATATCCACCACAAAAAAATTCTGCGATCCCTCCCTCTTCCTCTGGTGGAAACTGGCAAAAACCTGCTGCGATCGTTGGTAGTTTGCTGATCGGCGGCTTGCTTGGTGCAGTCGCAATTTCTAACATCGCTCGTCAGCAACAACCAGAAACAACCATTGCCACAAGTCCCACCCCATCGCCAGAATCTTTGCCCACTCCTGCATCTACCGAACCGCCTGTTTCTTCCCAAACTTCTCCAGTCCCATCTGTACCGACCTCACGACCAAAACAGGCAGTAATTCCCGATCCTTTGCCAACCTCCGATCCCCCAGTTGTATCCATACCACAGCCAGAGAAGGAGCCTGTAACTTCAGATACTCCAGCACCAGTGGCAGTATCTACACCACAGCCAGAACCAGAGAATGAAGCGATACCAAAGGCGGGCAATGCCAACCCAGTTCCCACACCAGAAGTGCGTTCCAAACCACAGAAGAAGCCGCGCAGTAACTTAGCCGCCACTAGCAGCAGGGAAAGCGTTCCCGCATTCCCTACAGGTACATCAAGAAACATCGTAGAAGCTACCCTTGGCAAACAAAGAGATTTAAGAGGTGCATGGGGCAATACTCGTGCTGTCGTTTACAAACTAGTGCCAGACAAAATTGACCTTGGCTACTTATTCGATCGTAATTCTAAAGTGCTGCGTCAAACTGAGGTATCTTTTGCTGAATCGGTAGACCCACAGGTGATGGAGACTACCTTGAATGGAATGTTAGATGGGCAAGCCACTGAAGATATTAAGCAGGGACTCAAACAGGTACAACAGCGCCAGTCTGATAATTTTAGTTTTAAGAACGGCTCAGTCAAGGGCCAGATTATCCGCCAAGAATGTGATTTTATTTACATCAGCATTTGGGATGAAAATTTACATGATTTTGTGAGTCCATCTACAGCCAAAAGGTGTTAATTTCCTGGTAAACATTGTTCTCAAAATTTAGATTTTTGTATCCTAAAAGACAGATTTAGGATTCAATATAGTTAGTCATTAGTCATTAGTCATTAGTCATTTGTTAAATGATGAGTCCTAACTAATCGCCAACTCCTAATGCCCCATACCCCATGCCCAATCCCCATTTTCAAAACTGAGTTTCAAATTCTTAATCTTCATAAAGTTATAAATACCATTATTAAGTTTTTAATAATACTTGTCTCAGCTTCTACATTCATGTCGTAAAGTGCGATCGAGATTGTGTAATCTGAAGACAACTAAGCAAATTATTCAATTGAGGTCTGATGACTCCTACGATTATGCGTCAGCTTTGGTCAGTAGTTGAAACCGCCCAAGCCAAGCTCCTCTTGCAACTGGATGATGCTAGCTTGGTGCAGTGGTTAGTGAAACAAACCGAAACGCAAGTGTTGTTAGATTCTAACGAAACTGATTTTCTGTGTCACTACATTCAATCTCGGCTAGCCCTTATACGCGATCTTGCTCATGAACGTCAGTGTTCATAAGCAAGATCGCGATAAATTGATTGATAGTCACGTCTTATTACTATTGACTATTTAGCTTTTTGGGAAAATAACCTTCCACTAAGCAGTCAGAGCCTACTACACGCCAACGAACGCGTTCTAAAGACAACGCCTCAGTCATGGTAGTAAAACCTAAATCGCCCACAGGTGTGGGAGCAATGCTACCACCAATAATTTTTGGGGCAATAAATGCCAAAACTTTTTGTACAGCTCCTTGAGCGATCGCACTAGCAGCTAAGGTTCCACCACATTCCCACAAGACGCTACAAAAACCCCGCTCATATAAGTACGCCATAGCCTTATCTGGTGTAAGTGATGTTAATTCCACCACCTCCACTCCCTGCTTGAGCAACAGTTCTTGGAAGTCGGGATTAGCACCCTTCTCTGTCAACACCAAAGTTGGAGCATCCGCAGTTTGCCACAGATGGGCACTTTCCGGTAAGTTGAGATGGCGACTCATCACCACCCGCAGGGGATTATGTGCTTCCACCTGACGGGTGGTTAAATAAGGATTATCTTTTCGGACTGTATTACCGCCGACAATTATTGCATCGCAAGCCGCCCGCAACTGATGTACTTCACTGCGGGCTTCTTGGCTTGTCACCCAGGCGCTGTGACCAGAGGTAGTAGCAATTTTTCCATCTAAAGTCATGGCATATTTTAAAATTCCCAAAGGTCGTTTGTAGAGAATGCGATGCACAAAAGCTTCATTTAGCTGATGACAAGCTGACTCTTCTACCCCTACCAACACCTCGATCCCCGCCGCACGTAAACGGGCAATACCGCCCCCGGCTACCAGGGGATTGGGATCGACCATACCCACTACTACTTTTGCGACTCCAGCTTGGATCAAGCCTTCTGAACACGGGGGAGTACGTCCGTAGTGATTGCAAGGTTCTAGGCTGACGTAGATTGTTGCACCACGAGCGCGATCCCCTGCTGCCCTCAAGGCAAACACTTCTGCATGAGGCTCACCTGCACGAGGATGAAACCCTTCGCCGACAATCTCGCCATCCTTGACAATCACCGCTCCCACTAGCGGATTTGGCGAAGTCCGTCCTAAAGCGCGGCGAGCCAGTTCCAAACACCGCAGCATCATACGAGAGTCAAAGTCACTTCCGATCTTTTCCTTTGGTGGTGAATTCAATCCAACTGCTGACTCCACTAGATGTATACTTTCCTGAGTGTAATTTGCTAAGGATGCATCTGCTTGAGCGACCACTGGGGAATTATCCATAATTTTAGGCAACACTGTAAATATTCTGCACGCGATCGCGCAGCCTTTTCACAGGAGAATCGCGCTTTGCTCTTACATAATTAAACAGAGTTGAATCCAGGCGCTATTATTGGCTATTTCAGCTGATGTGATATTTCACTCAACTGTAGCGTTAACTATCCCACTTTTAGCCAGGAGATATCAAAATATCCTGCTTGTGGCGTTCGCTGCACTACCCACCCATTTACTGCGTTGTTCCTGTACAATACGGTTCGGTTAAGGCAAGAGACGCGATAAATCGCCGTCAAGACAAAGGACTGATTATTGTAAAGACGGCGATTTATCGCGTCTTTGCGATTAGCGGCGTGTCATCCAAAAACCTTATCCGAACCGTATTGACTTCCTGTAAGCGATCGCTTCCATCGCAAAAGAGGGGCTAACCATCTCCTGAGTAGCAACTTTTACTTAAGAAAACGATGCTGTAGCCGACGTTTTATCCAAAAGTTATTCCTAAAGAAGTTGACTCTACCTTGTTCGCGATTCGCTCCTGAGTCTGCAAGGTTTTGTTTGTTTTTTCTCCAGCGATCGAGGGAGTAAATATTAAAGCTGCTACCTGCAAGCAAAATAAACAGCACAATCCCGTAAGAAAGCATAGAAGTAGCTGCACCCCAGTTTTGTACCGATGTCACCCCTAACTTCAGAACGATCATCAGGGCAAAGGTGACAATTAAAGCGCTTCTGGTTGCTAACCCAAGTGTGATTAATATGCCCACAATTAACTCTATAGGAGGCACTAGGTAAGAATTGATTCTCACCAGAAATTCTGGGAAATAAGAATTTGCTAGTTGTTTGACAGTATCTTCAGCGAATCCAGGGATGTTAAAAATACGAGTAAATCCGTGATTAAAGTAATTCACACCGATGAGAATTCGCAACAACAAATAGGCGATCGCAACATCCTTTGATTTGAGACTAATATAGTTTCTATTTTCATTCATTGCCTGAACTCCAACTATGGTAAGCCGACTGTAATTGATTTAAATTGCAGAAATTGGGAAGCATTTAGCGGTTTTGAGAGCTAAGGTTTTTTCATAGACATAATTAAGCGAACTGAGCGATCGCCAAATAAGTAAGTGTGAAGCCAAGTAAGTAATACTAGGAAACGACTGCGATAGCCAGGAAGATATACTAAATGAACTCCTAGCCACATCAGCCAAGCCAAGCATCCTGTAAAGGCAAAAACACCAATTTTTCCCACACCTGAATAACAGCCAATAATTGCTAATCTTCCCTTGTTGAAATAGCTAAAATGCTTTGGTGATTTCCCTCGAAATTGCCGCTGAATATTTCGGGCTACAGCAACACCCTGCTGAAGTGCCTCTGGTGCAACCCCAGTTAATGGTTTACCGTTCTGTTCGATATATGCTAGATCCCCAATGGCATAAATATTGGATTGCTCTAGCAATTGTAGGGTGGGATGAACAAGTAACTTTCCCTTGTTTGCGGAAGATACCTCCTCTGATGTTGTGGGATAATTCGCCTCTAACCCCGCAGTCCAAATGACGGTTGCAGTTGGAATTACCTCATCGTTTTGCAGATGTAAAGATTCAAAAGTCACTCTAGTCACTTTTGTTTGCAGATAAACCTCCACCCCTAGCTGATGTAATCGTTTGTAGGTGTAAGCTCCCAACTTCTTTGGCAAATCGGCCAATAAGCGATCGCCAGATTGCACCAGAATCAACCTCACTTCCTTTAAAATTGTCGGATAATCTCGACGCAAGTGGCCTCGAAGCATTTCAACGAAAGCACCTGCAACCTCAACACCGGTTGGCCCGCCACCGACGATCGTAAATGTCAGCAGTTGTTGGCGTCGTGATGAATCAGATTCCTGGATAGCTCTTTCAAAACAAGAGAAAATGTGATTTCGGATTGCTATTGCTTCTTCTAATGTTCTCATCGAGAAAGCATATTCTAAAGCTCCAGGAACTCCCAAAAACTGGGTTTGGCTTCCAGTTGCCAGCACAAGAAAGTCATAGGCGATCGCACAACTATCTGTTTCAACAGTTTGCCCCGAAAAATCAATTTGCTCAACCTCAGCCATCAAAAACTGAACCTTAGACTTATTTCGTAGGAAAGAGAATCGCCGTAAAATCGTGCGGATAGGGTAAGCAATGTACTCAGGTTCTAATTGACCTGTCGCAACCTGATACAACAACGGTACAAAGGTGTGATAGTTGTTGCGATCGATTAACAATACATCTGCACCAGAATTAGCTAAAGATTGGGCAGCTTGCAACCCACCGAATCCAGCGCCAACAATGACAACGCGGCGACTGTTCATCCTTCCCCTCTTGATTGAGCTAGCCAGTTATTAACTGTCAATATATTGATAACAAATTATAGATAGTGCCATCAGCACTTAGAGCAACGTTATTTTGCCAGACCTCTCCCTGCCTTGAACTAAAGTTCAAGTCTGTCCCTCTCCGGCTCGGAGAGGGACAGGTTTTGCGTAGTAAAACCAGGGAGAGGTCTTTTATATGACCAATCGCCCCCACCCATTTACAGCGTCGCTACAAGATCCTTTAAGCGATCGCGTCCATCGCGGAAGACGGGCCAACCATCCCCCACCAGCACTGCTTCTACGCGACTTAGTTGAGCCAACCTCTGCACAGAAGCAACAGCCTCCTCTCGATTCAGCAGCTTGTCATCTGGTAAAATTGTTAAGCTACCTGCTTTGCGTGCCCTGACTAAATCCCCTGTAATCAAAGTCGTCTCCTCCAGTAACAGAGCCAATTCACCCGGAGTTTTCGAGCCTTGGAGTTCAATCACCTCCAGTCCTGGCACAAATTCTTCACCATCAGATAACCAGCGATCGCAAGGTATAGGGAAAGTATCTTTTTCTGCTATGGGGCCAGCAATCTTAGCATATGTTTGATCGGCAATTTCTTTACTTGCCCTGACATGCTCGGAATTCGTCAGCACAATCCAAACCACACCACCGAGGGATCTTAGATGATTCCAATCATGGTTTGATAGGGCTACTGGGTCAATCAAGATGTTGCCATCTGGGCGAATCCAGGCAATCCCATTGAAATCAATATTTCTTGCCGGATTGAAATTAGACCAGCTATAGAGATCGGGACGGTGCAAAGATTTCATGATGATTCTGGATTGGTACTTCAGTAATTGACTATTAATATCAATAATAAGTATATAGATTATAAGCTTGTATTCCCTCTGAATCTGGAATTTAACTATACTACGATAAGTCTATCGATATTATGAATTAAATCTGGTTTACAGAAATTCCTTGATAACGGCAATAAAGATCAACGGAGGTATAGGGGTGAGTGAGATTAAGCGCCAAAAAATATCAGCGAAGGCAGAACAGTTTACAGAGTCGGTGATTCGGGAAATGACAAGGGTAGCACTGCAATACGATGCGGTGAATCTGGCGCAGGGGTTCCCTGATTTTCCTTGTCCCTTGGAGTTGAAACAGGCAGCATATCAGGCAATAGAGGCAGATGTTAATCAGTATGCCATTACTTGGGGCGATCGCCCATTTCGTCATGCGATCGCTAACAAAGTCCGTTGGTATCTCGGCTTAGATATCGATCCCGAAACCCAAATCACCGTCACCTGCGGTTCTACAGAAGCAATGGCAGCTGTGATGCTAGCGACAGTCAATCCCGGTGACGAAGTAATTGTATTTGAGCCGTATTACGAAAACTACGGCCCCGATGCGATTTTAGCTGGTGCCACACCCCGGTACGTGACACTGCATCCCCCCGATTGGACATTTGATGAATCACAGTTGCGTCAAGCTTTCAATGCCAATACCAAAGCTATTATTATCAACACACCCCACAACCCCACAGGTAAAGTCTTCAGCCGTGAAGAACTCACCCTAATTGCTGAACTTTGTCAAAAGTGGGATGTGTTAGCGTTCACAGACGAAATCTATGAACATATTCTCTATGACGGTACTCAACATATTGCCCTAGCAACCCTTCCCGGTATGGAAGAACGCACCGTTACTATTAACGGTTTATCCAAAACTTACAGCGTCACTGGATGGCGAGTCGGCTACATTTTGGCAAACCCGGAATTGACAGGGGCGATTCGCAAAGTCCATGATTTCCTCACCGTTGGCGCTCCTGCACCATTGCAACGAGCCGGAGTTGCCGCTATGCAACTACCACCATCCTATTATGAAGAACTAGGCAAACTTTATCACCAGAAGCGAGACAGGATTTTACAGATTCTAAATCAAGTCGGGATTCCCCATTTCGTTCCCAAAGGAGCCTATTACGTTCTTGCAGATATTTCCAAATTCGGCTACAAAACTGATGTTGAATTCACTTACCATCTAATTAAAGATATTGGTGTTGCCGTAGTTCCCGGTTCCAGCTTTTTCAGCCAGCCGGAAAAAGGACATTCGTTAATCAGATTTTGCTTCAGCAAAAGACCTGAGACATTACAAACAGCGAGCGATCGCTTACTCAAACTACAATCAACTTTACAAGCAACATCCTAACATTCATTTCTTCTCTTCTCCTCTCTTGTCTTCGAGGCGCTACGCGTAGCTTGCTTATGCGGTTCGTTTTAACATCCCAAATCGATCCAACATGAAAGCCTCATAAAATATTTTTTTTACTACTAGTGACAATACGGTTCGGATAAGGTTTTTTGATGACGCGCCCCACGATCGCAAAGACGCGATAAATCGCCGTCTCTACAAAGGACTGATTATTGTAAAGACGGTGATTTATCGGGTCTCTTGCGTTAACCGAACCGTATTGCTACTGGTGAGGAACGACTATAGCAATCTTATCTGATGATATTGTGGTTCACAACCTACTAAATATCTAGGTGGACACAGTGATACAGCAGTTTGCTTAAGCTTAGGTAAAGTCTAAATCCCATTATGAATTACGAATTTTTAAACGTGTCTATCTTCAAATTAATAGAACTTAATAAATTCTGGGTTTATATAAGTTCATAAATGCTTTATTTAGATGTTTGTTAAAAAAAATGACATTATTTTTGCTCTAAATTTAGCTCTAACTTTTGATCTCCGACGAGAAGTTAACTTAGTTAAGAAAACCCCACTTCAAAACGGGTGTTTCTAAGCCTTAGTGCGTAGTAATCTCCAGAAAAACAACACTAAACTAGTGTAGAATTTGTTAAATTTTCCGGTAATTATATCGGGATAGTAGGCTTAGAAATTCCGAATTAAAAACCCCATTGACTCTTTAAAAGGATAAGACTAATGTTATGAGTAGTCCTTCCAAGGACAGTATTTATACATCAACAAATCAGGAGGTATTTCCGATGATGATGATGATGACTGAAACCATGACTCCCGAAATGCAAACTTGCATGGATGTTTGTATGGACTGTCATAAAATGTGCATGGAAACTATGACTTACTGCATGAGCAAAGGTGGTAAGGACATGGACAAGAGCATGATGAGCATGATGAGTATGATGCGCGATTGCTCTGAAATGTGCATGATGTGCATGAATATGATGATGAGCGGTTCTGAGTTCATGGAACGCACTTGTATGCTGTGCGCGGAAATGTGCGATCGCACTGCAATGGCGTGTGAGATGATGAGCGATGACGCGAAAATGATGGAATGTGCTGCCGCTTGCCGTAAGTGTGCAGAGTCTTGCAGAAGTATGCACATGATGCCCGCATAATTTCACAATCTAGCAGAAGTTTCTCTGCAACCTAATATTCAAGCGCTCAGACTCTTTGGGGTCTGGGCGCTTGAAGTAATATTATTTTGAAGAATTTCCCGCATCCCGTATATCTCTGCGTTCATTCCATTAAAATCAAGCGCAGAGGATCTAAACGCACATACCAAGGGAAAGGTTGGTCTTTCATCATCGCCCATTTTTCTTTGAAGACTTCAGCTTGCAGATGGTAATCTTGAGAATTCTTGCCAGCCGAATGTAATTTGAGAAACAACGTCATTCGATGGGGCGTTTCACTTGTTCGTACTACCCAACAAGGAAAGGTATTTTCCTGTGATGAGTCATTGGTAAAAATGAACTGATGGGCACGAATGCCGATGTGGGATAATTCGCTCTTGACTGGCTCAATTACTTGAAGAGTACAACCCCAATCAGTCGCTTCTACCTGTTGTGATGACTGGAGAACAATGCGGGAGAAGTTTTTGCATCCGGTAAGTTGGGCGACACTCACAGTAGCAGGATGCTGGAAAATATCATATTTGCTGCCATAATGAACGGCTCTACCATGCTCCAATACCAGCAGATTTGGGCAAATTCGATAAGCTTCTTCCATATTATGAGTGACAAATAGAGTCACGCCTTGATAGCCAGCAAGAGTTTCTGTCATTTGCTGCTCTAATTGACTACGTAAATGGGTGTCAAGTGCGGAAAACGGCTCATCTAAAAGCAATGCTTCCGGTTGACTTGCCAATGCTCTTGCCAAAGCTACCCGTTGTTGTTGTCCCCCAGAAAGTTGGTGTGGATAGCGATCGCCTAATCCTTGCAACTGCATCGCTATTAGTTGCTCCTCTACCTGCACCCTAATACTCCCGGCCGATAGTTTTTTGGGCAAGCCGAAAGCGATGTTTTGCGCCACACTCATGTGTGGAAATAGGGCGTAATTCTGCACCAAAAAACCGATACGGCGATCGCGGCTGGGTAAATTAATTCCTTGTTCCGAGTCAAACAGAACTCTGCCATTTAAAACTATGCGTCCGGTTGTGGGCGTTTCTATCCCCGCAAGGCAGCGCAAAATCATGCTCTTACCTGCTCCAGAACCCCCTAACAATCCCAAGGGTTGCTCATCAGCAGTGAAAGCAACTTTTAAATCAAAGCTAGGAAGGATTTTTTCAATGTTGACTAACAATCCACCAGATTCAAAGCGAGATTGCGGAGTATAAAAATTTTCTCCCCCTGCCTCCCCTGCTCTCCCCGCTCCCCTCCTCTTTTCTCTCAATTCTTCCCAGAAGTTGACTGCAATAATTCCAGAGAGAGAAATCACCATAATAGCGATCGCCCAAAACCAAGCTTCGTTCATTGCTCCGGCTTCCACCGCAAAATAAATCGCCATTGGGATTGTCTGCGTTTGTCCGGGAATGTTACCAGCTAGCATCAACGTCGCCCCAAATTCTCCCAAAGCACGCGCAAAAGCTAGCATTGTGGCAGCGACAATGCCAGGTAGTGCTAGAGGTAAACTGATGCGCCAAAAGATTGTGGCTTCGGTTGCACCAAGGGTTCTAGCTACTCGCAGCAGATTACCATCTATTTGTTCAAAAGCTCCCAGTGCAGTTTTATACATTAATGGGAAAGAGACTACTGTGGCTGCGATCGCTGCACCATACCAAGTAAAGACGATGCTGAAGTCAAAAGCCTCCATGAGTTTCCCTACAGGGCCATTTTTCCCAAAAAATAGCAGCAACAAGAAGCCGACAACGGTGGGGGGCAAAATCAGTGGCGCAATAAAGATACTCTCAATCAACGATTTCCCTTTGCCACGATATCCCAGCATCCAGTAGGCAGCAGCGATCCCCAAGAAGAAGGTGATAAATGTAGCAAGTAATGAAGTTTTGAGTGATATCCAAAGAGGCGATAAATCCAATGGCATAGTTGCGGAGGGAAGAATTAGCTCAACTAATCCCTAATCTACCAACTTTAATCTCGAAAAGTTGGTAAAAATTGGTCAATTAGATTGCGAACAATAAAGAAAATCCGAAAAACAGAATATTCATATTGGAGAAACAATATGTAATGACTCGCGCAGCTAGCAGATATATTTTCTGTTATGGAATCTAGAGCAAAAACAAAGACTCCGCTCTGGAGAACCTCTACGAAAAAAGTATGACACTTGCGAAGTCCTAAGAAAAATAGCAAGAAGAGATTATTTATGGCTATCTACGGCACTTCTGGCAATGACAATCTAAACGGTACTGAATTCGCTGATATCTCCATTTTTGGTTATGCAGGCAACGATAATATTAATGGCAAAGGCGGAGACGACATAATCGATGCTGGAGAGGGAGATGATTTGGTTTCCGGCGGCAACGGTAAGGACACTATCCTGGGTCGCGCAGGCAAGGATATTCTCTACGGAGACGATGGCAATGATGTTATTTATGGTGAAGCAGGCGATGACTTTATATGGGGTGGAGCAGGCACTGATATTTTAATTGGTGGAACAGGCAATGATACTTACCTGATTTCTGCACAAACGGGGGATACGGCTGACACCATTACTGAATATAGTAACCAGGGTACTGATACTGTTTTATCTTATACTAGCTACACTCTAGGGGCTAACCTGGAGAATTTGACATTATTGTATGCCAATACTGCTTCCTCTGGCACCGGCAATAGCCTCAACAATAAGATTATAGGAAATGATTACTCAAACGTTCTGAGTGGTTTGGCAGGAAACGATAACCTTCAGGGCGAGGGTGGCAACGATTATATCTTTGGTGGTGATGGTGATGACAACCTATTGGGTGGGGCTGGTAATGATTCATTCTATGGCGGAAAGGGTAATGACGCCCTCTTCGGTGACGAAATCACCTATGGTAGTGGTACTCCCGGAGGTAATGACTACTTGAGTGGTGAAGATGGTAACGATCTGCTCTACGGGGGACGTGGAAATGACACAATGATTGGTGGCGCAGGCAATGATTTCCTCAATGGCTATGGCGGTAGTAGTGGCGAAATCGACAGGTACACTGGCGGTACTGGGGCGGATACATTCGGTCTTGGTTACAACGGTTCTTTCGACACCAACATTGATTATTTAGGCAGTGGATATGCCATAATCACAGACTTCAAGCGATTGGAAGGTGATAAAATTAGGTTTGGCGGTAGTATCAATAGCTACAATATTACAAAAAGTAATTTCAGTGGCACCGCAGCTTTAGATACCCTCATCTACAGAAATGGCGATCTAATTGCTGTTGTGCAAGATACTACAAATGTATCTACCGCTTTAGACTTTATTGCCTAATTGAATCTGACTTTTTACGTCATGGGGAAAAACCAACGCGAAACCCAACCCCTTAGCTTCCTTCCCTACTAGGGAAGGGAGAAAATTTAAAGCTTCTCCTTTACAAGAGAAGAGGTTTTTTAGATGATGTGCAAAGTTATATCCCCGGCTTCTTACCAGAAATCGGGGATATTAGCGATCGCTAATTTTCACAAATCAGATAGGATTGCAATAGAGCCACTAACTACAAACTTTCACCCAATAGAATAGTTTCTAAATTAATCCAGTTTACTGCTGTAGGCACTAAAACCATAAGCCAAAGTTTCTTTTAAACTACCTGATGGCTTGAGGCTTCTGTTGATGGCTTTAGCAAATGGTAGCGGGATTCCTTTAATGGTTTCCGGCAAAATTGCATATTCTTCTGTTGGTTCAACTACGTATTGTGGACACTTAGTTTGTATGCCAGAAGCCGCTAACATTTCATTGATTTCAGCAGATGAATATTGCTTGAGATAAACTGGATTTCTCACAAATGGGTTCAGCCTTCTGATAAAATTATGGATAATATGAGAAGGACAAGACTTGTTGTGAAAGGAATGATTAAAAACAAAAATTCCACCAGGTTTTAGCACACGAGATATATCAGCCAGTAAATTTCTTAATTGGGCATCTGGGATATGCATAAAGACGCAGTTAGAAATTACCAAATCTATAGAATTATCTTCTAAAGGTAATGTTTCAGCAGAAGTGCAAATCAAGTTAAATTCAGCTTCTGGGAAAAAATTGTATTCTTGTTTAACCTTGATTAACCGCCGCAACAAAGGCTCAGAAATATCTATACCATAATATTTTTCGCATCTCAGATTTTTCGCTTTAGAAAGATGCAAAGGTGCGCGGCCATAACCAGAACCAATCTCCAGAATAGAACCAACAGATTTATTCAACGGAAATTTGTTCCAAGTACCTCCAGGTGTACCAGTTAGCAAAGTGTAATCTTGCTTGATGGGCGATGTATCTGCAATTTTTTCGATTTTTTGGGAACCATAATATGTTTTACCAATTGCATCCCATGTTTTTTTATGTTGAGTATTATTCAACTGTTCGTAGTCGCTAGGAAAATAAATGCCATCTCGTAATTCAAAGTCATTTAGACTGAATTTTGAATTTGTTAATTGAGTCATTATGATTATTCCTCATGAATAGTTAAGTCTGTTTTCTGTTATACTCTCAACTCAGCATTAACCGCAAGCGATTTTTACTGAGCTGCTTCACCTTAGCCTTGCTTCAAAGTCTATAGCTGTTTTCAATTCGATGGAATATAGATTGTAGGGACGCACAGATGTGCTACCAAAACGCCTATTGCATCCACAAATCGTTATAATAGCAAGCCGTCATCTGATAAGGGCGGCAACTTCGTATACATTAGTTGATGGACTGCAACAATTGGAGGCTGTGATGGTAGAAGGGTCACAACAAAAACGGGTGGTAGTTGTAGGTGCTGGTTGGGCTGGTTTAGGAGCAACCTACCATTTGGCAAAACAAGGCTATGATGTGACACTTCTAGAAGCAGGCCCCTATCCTGGTGGATTGGTGGCAGGTTGGCAAACAGCCGCCGGAAAATCTGTTGAAGCTGGCATTCATGGCTTTTGGTATCCTTACAAAAATATTTTTTCCCTAATCAATGAGTTAGAAATTAATCCCTTTACTACTTGGACTCGTTCTTCGCAATATTCGCCAGCAGGTTTGGAAGTTGAATCACCAATTTTTCAAGACTTACCGCGACTCCCCTCGCCACTGGGAACTTTTCTCTACACTCAGTTTAAGCGGCTGCCACTAATTGACCGTCTTAGCGCCTTACCTTTACTTTATGCTGTTGTTGATTTTGACAATTCGGATGCAGCTTGGCGGCGCTACGATTTTGTAACTGCCCGTGAATTGTTCAAAGACTTTAACGTTTCTGCACGACTTTACCGCGAGGCTTTTGAACCAATGTTATTAGTGGGCTTGTTTGCCCCTGGCGAACAATGTTCAGCCGCCGCAACTTTAGGGATGCTTTACTTTTTTATTCTGGCTCATCAACCCGATTTTGATGTAGTTTGGTGTCGGGGAACTGTGGGAGAAAAGATATTTCGCCCTTGGGTGGAACGGATTGAAAAAGCTGGTGTGCGAGTGTTGCCCAAGCGCCGAGTTACAGACTTAATTGTTGATAGTAATCATCGAGCCAAGGGTGTGGTTTGCGGTGATGAAGTTTTTGATGCAGATGCCGTGATTTTTGCGGTTGGAATCACGGGGATGAAGAAAATTGTCTCAACTAGTCCTAGTTTACAAAGTCGTGAAGAATTCCGTAATTTGAGCAATTTAGGCGCAATTGATGTTTTAGCAACGCGACTATGGTTTGACCGCAAAATTGATATTCCTCGTCCTTCTAATGCTTGTTTTGGATTCGACGCAAGTACAGGTTGGACGTTTTTTGATTTGAATGCTCTACATGATGAATATCGGGATGAGCCAGGAACGGTGATTGAAGCTGATTTCTATCACGCAAATCAGTTTCTCAATTTGAGTGATGAGGAAATTTTACCAATAGTTCAGGGTTATTTAACAACTTGTGTACCCGCGTTTCGAGAGGCAAAGATAATTGATAGCAGTGTAATTCGGTTACCTCAAGCGGTGACTCACTTTGCACCTGGTAGCTATCGTTATATGTTGCCCGCTAAGACAAGTTTTGAGAATGTGTTTATGAGTGGCGATTGGATTGTGAACCGTCATGGTTCCTGGTCGCAGGAAAAAGCTTATGTTACTGGTTTGGAGGCGGCAAATTTGGTGGTGTCTTATTTGGGAGAAGGTCAGCCATCTGAGATTTTAGCTGTAGAAGAGGATGAAGTGCATATCCAAGTGGCGCGATCGCTCAACCAAACTTTGCGTGACTTGAGCAAATCTATCTTACCTGAATTTTGGCTGCCCTAATCCGTAGGGACGCGAAGAGTGAATTAATATTTGTAATCTAAATTCGGTAAGCTAAAGAAAGCGATCGCGATACCATCCTTATAATGTAAATCAAATCACATAAGCTTATGGAGCCAGACTCTTTACAAACCGAGGTGATTCTGACGCATCCGCGTGAGTCACTCGGTAAAGTGCAACTTGATTGGACACCCCAACCCGGAAACTATCTCGATTTTGAAGGTAAAACCTACGCGGTTTTAGAACGCCGCCATCGATACCAACTTAAAGGTGGGCGCTACCGCTTGCATAATATTGCCATTTACGTGCAGTCTGCTAAACGGCCATCTGAGAAAAGTTTGGTAGCGGGACGTTGGGTAGTTGGCGATGCCACCTGCTCTTACAATGCTCATTCAGAAATCATTCGCTGTGCAGTCAACCCAGATGGCCCTTGCGAATCTTGCCGCTTTTATGAAAAGTTAGAAGTCATTTAATTTTGGATTTTAGATTTTAGATTTTTCCTTGAATCCAAAATCCAAAATCTAAAATTGTCAGCCTCTCAACTACCCGCACCAAAAACTTCTCCCACAGTTAAGCGGGTGCCATTAACAAAATCCCATCCCGACTGGGGACGTTTACCAGCTAGCTGAACCTCTCGTAACAGCAACAAACCTTCCCCAGTTTGGACGATCGCCCCGATTCCTTTGGCAATGCTGACTACAACTCCCGGTTTGTCTGACACAGTTGACAAATCAGGCAGTTTATGTATCAATTCTTCTAATTCTGGTGGGATGCGATCGCCTACAGAACCAAGGGGAGCAGAAGCGGTGATTTTCAACAGGTTGTTACGAAAAGTAGCCGTGCAGTTAGGGTAAAAGCCTCTAATTTGATTGTGTAATTGGATAGCACTTTTTGACCAATCCAAACCATAATCTTGTTTTTGAATCAGAGGCGCATAAGTAGCTGCTGAATTATCTTGGGGTATTGGTTGAATTTCTTTACGTTCCAACTTCAACAGAGTTTCTACCAACAAGTCCCCACCTATCGCAGCGAGTCTTTCGGCTAAATCTTGGGTATTATCCAGTAATCCAATCGGTGTCGTTGCTATTTGTAGCATTGGCCCGGTATCCATGCCTGCATCCATTAACATGGTTGCGATCCCCGTTTCTTTCTCACCGTTATACAAACACCACTGAATCGGCGCTGCACCCCGATATTTAGGTAAAATCGAGCCATGCACATTAATGCAGCCCAATTTTGGCATATTTAGGATTTTTGACGATAAAATCTGTCCGTAGGCGACAACAACAAACACATCTGCATCTAATTGTTTGAGTTTGGTTAAAGTTTCAGTGTCTTTTTTCACCCGTTCGGGTTGCCATACTGGTAAGTTGTGAGCAGTAGCGATCGCTTTTACGGGTGAGGGAGTAAGTTTATTTCCGCGTTCCCGGCGTTTATCTGGTTGGGTGACAACTGCCAACACCTCAAATTTTGAATGATTCAATAACTTTTCCAGCGTGGGTACAGCAAACTGCGGTGTACCAAAGAATACAATTTTCATTAATAATTTAGTTGTTAATCGTTAGTCATTAGTTAATGGTAATTGCGCCCCTCATAACTGACAACATTTAAGTTGCATGTCGAAATAGAATTCACCAAGTCGGCTAAATCCTGGCTTGGTGAATTCTGGACGGCAGTTGCAAAGCAGAGTTAATTTGCTGTAAATAATATCGGCTGTTTGGTGGTACAATATTTTCGTATTGGTGAAACCAAAGGCTGCTTGATTAATTTAATAGTTAAGTTAACAAGTGTAACAGCTAGTATTAACTGCATCTGCCTTTAGTAAGCCAAATCGTTTAGTGGTGTCTCGTCACGAGCCACTAGAGCATCTACCGAGTAAGTTTTGTTGTGTTCCTGTTTCTTTTGCCCAAAATTGGTGTTAAATGCATTTGGGTTTCTATAAAACTATTGCCTCTTCTAGCTATTTTTGTAGTTTAGATTGCAATTTATAATTTTGGGTTGCTGACAGCAGTATTTTCTGAGTATGATGTGTTATGCGTCCGCTTTCCCAGCTTTTCACGTAACACCTCAGGTTTACCATTATGAGGGTTTGCGCTGTTATATCTAGTGTCTAACCTGGCTTTTTTGCTGCGTACTAGCGATCGCTAGTACGATCCCCAATAACTGAGTCATCTCCCTCTTGGTTGGCAACTTCATGAGCCACAAACTATACCTTGAATCTCCATTGACTAATACCTGTTTTTGGTGTGGTTGGGTATAGCAACAGCAACATTATATATTGTGTAGTAATTACTGAGTTCTCAGCGTATTTACTATACTCGCATATTTGTGCAAAAAAACATTCAGTACCTGAGTAATAAAAGGTGTGGACAATGATACTTAATTTTTGTAAAACTCTGCAAACTTTGAAGAAATTATTTCGTCAAAGCTTTTAGTTTCCTGTTATACATATAATTACCGTCTGCCCCATTGCTGCATAGGTATTGCTTCTCACATAGCAACCGCCCCTCTAGAGAGTCTACAAATGCTTAAACCCCTTTTGCTGTCAGGATGGTTCCGCACGCAACCATTTCTCAATTACGTTGTCGTTGTGATACTGATCGCACCTTTGCTAGGGGCATCGGGTCACTCGACCCCAGTCAGATCGGAAGTAGCTAAAGTCACTTCAATTACTGGAGAGTCTGACTCTGTATTAATAAAGGAAATAGCTGTAGTTAGGGAACCTGAGATAGCTGATGAAATATTAAAAACAGATCGAATCGACTCTATAACAGAAGAATTTGATGTGCCAACACAAAATACTGCTGTCCAGGAACCGCAACTATTACCAGGGGATAAAATCGAGCCTTTGCCTCAAGCAGATAGTTCTGTGTCGGAAAGCGATTTAACTGTTCCCGATCCTTTGGCAGCAGTTGAACTCGCACCATTAACAGATATTCCTGTTAGTCAGCTTAATTTAGTACGAAAACTCAAAGCTGCTAATATCAAGTCTTTGAAAGGACAAGAAAATTCTCTCTCCAAAGAAAAGTCTTTTACTGAATCATTGACAGCAACTCAAGTAGCACCAACTCTTAGAGAATCACAACCAACCACAACGACAGAAATACCTGTTACTGAACCACGTGATGAACCCGAAGCAGAACAAATAGATCCCATCGGTAGCCCTCATCCTATTCCTTGGAAATGGATTACAGCTACTCAAGAGGCAATTGGTTCTAACGGTGGTTCGGGAGTGCGTCACTACCGCAGCATACCCGTGGTTTCTCCAGATGGAAAATATGCTGTTTATAGCCGGGTGCAACTAGAAGTAAAACCGCAAATGTATAACAGCCGTGTCACCAGCGTTCTGTTTGTCCAAGATATGCACACCAAGAAGTTGTGGGTGATGGCTTCAACTACTCCTGTTAGCGATCCTTTATTAAAGGTAAAGGCTGTAAAGGCGGCGGCGTCAGAAGAAACTGATACAAACGGTAAAATTGGGGTATTGGTTCCAGTTAGCTGGTCAGAAAAAGGCGATCGCTTCTTAGCACGCAAGTTTGAAGGTATATTTAACACAGGTGATTCTACAGACAGTGCAGTGATTTGGGATCGGCAAAAAAATCACGCTAACACAGTTGCTCCTGCTAATGAGGAAGAACATGAAAAAATTGCCGTATTGTTAGGCTGGAGTAAAATCCAACCGGATCGCGTGCTATTTCGTGCGGGTGAATTGGGCGAGGAAAACTGGCCGTTAATGCAAGTTGCTAATGATGGCAAGACTGTAACGACAACAGACAACGATCGTCCGATTACTTTTGGTAAAAAGGTTACAGAAATTTGGGCAGGCCCACAAGTAGCCTACCGATAGGTTATAAAAATCTTCTATACTCCCGTTGTCGTCACTGCTGACAACGGGAGATTTTTTTAATAGGAGAAATATTAATAGCTTTATAGCCCAAAAAGAAGTTCTGATATCATGTTCGCATAATTAGTCTGATATCATGTTCGCATAATTAGTTATTATTCCCACAGTCATTGCACCCCACACGCCAGTGCGGTCTTGGGGAGACCCCAAGACCGCACTGGCTCCCCTTAATCCCCTCCCGAAGAGCGGGGAGGGGAGACGAAGCGTAGCTTTGGCGGGGTGGGGTTCTTCAGATTTAATAAGGAATCAAGCGGACATGATATGAGTTATCAGATATTCTCAAGAATCAAAATGATTGAAAATGTTATTCCTATGCTGAAAACAGCAAAATTGACACATTCGGGGAAGTGTCAATTTTGCTGCGTTAACTTAATCCAAAAGTTGTTATAATTCGTTACAATTGAGACTAATTTCATTAGATACTAAATGAAAATACTTAAGATAAAAACTATAGAGACTAATCACCCCTTTCCCATTCAGGGATGGCACCTTTGACCCGGCGGATGGGCAAATTAGCAATTAAAGCTGTCGTTCGCTGGTTGCTTTCTAAAGAGAACTCCAAGCCCTCTGTCTCAATTTCGACATAGCGACAGACTACATCTAGGATTTCTTTCCGCATTTTTTCCAACGTTTGAGGATCTAAGTCAGCGCGATCGTGAGCAATCACCAATTGCAGGCGACGTTTTACTTGAGTTCGACTGCTATCAGGACCGCGAGAAAAAAGTCGTTCTAGAAGTTCAATCATTACGAATAGGTCTGGCGCGGAGACTGGAAAAGTAAGTTAAACAATCTTTGTCCACAACAACCTTCGTAAACGAGCGAAGATGCTGTCTTGGGACGAGTCGATCTCCAGAAATTCAACACTTTCCCCTTCCAATCTACGAGCAATGTTCTCAAAGGCTGTGGCAGCTAAAGAGGGATTTTCTGCTAACACTAAGGGTTCGCCGCGATTGGTAGATACAATAACACGCTCGTCGTCAGGGATTACCCCGATCAGGGGAATGGCGAGAAGTTCCTGAACATCTTGCACTGACATCATATCATTTGCCTGCACCATTGCGGGTCTGATGCGGTTAATTATTAAATGAACACGCTTGATACCTTGTGCTTCTAGTAACCCAACTACCCGATCGGCATCACGAACTGATGAAATTTCTGGCGTGCTGACAACTAGCGCTTCTTTTGCCGGGCCGATCGCATTTTTAAACCCATTTTCAATGCCGGCGGGGCTATCGATGATCACGTACTGATACTTTTGCGCTAGTGCATTCACCAATAACTTCATCTGTTCAGGTGTGACTGCATCTTTGGAGCGATTTTGGGCTGCCGGCAAGAGTACGAGATTGGGTTGGCGCTTATCTTTCACCAAGGCTTGTTCTAAGCGGCACTCTCTGGCCAAGACTTCCACCGCAGTATAGACAATGCGGTTTTCCAGCCCTAGCAGCAAATCCAAATTTCTCAGACCAAAATCCGCATCAACCAAGGCAACTTGACGCCCCATTTTGGCTAAAGCCATGCCCAGATTTGCTGAAACTGTGGTTTTACCCACTCCTCCTTTGCCGGAGGTAATCACAATAATGCGAGTCATGATAGAAATGCGGTCAATGAGGGTTCAGGAAATATAAAACAGTAAATTGCAGTATAAAGTATGAAGTATCGTATCAAGTATGAAGAAATATCTGGTCTCCCTGATTCGGGCGAGGTATAAATATTTTTTTATCGCGATGTCTAACGACAAGCCGAAGAAGCGTCTACGCTCGGTTGTATGTAATACACTTCGCCAGAGGAAAGGGGTTAGAGATTAGAGTAGTGTATTCCATCTACATGAAAACCGCTATATTTCATCCTTCGTATCCTTCATTCTTTAAGTAAATTTTCAGGGTTGCTGATTGGTCTTAGTAATTTGGTTTCTGGAAAAATCACTAGCCCTAGCGATGCGAATCCCTTGGGGCGTAATATGTGCCACTTCTGGAGAAAATTGCATCGGCAATTTTTCTGGTGCCCTAGCTACAGCATCGGCGATCCGCAATTGAGTCGGTTCCATTTGCAAGGCCATAATTAGACACTCACGATTGCCCCCGGCCCCAGCATGAGCGATTCCACGTAAACGACCCCAGATGATAATATCTCCATCTGCAATTACAATACCACCTGGATTTAAATCTCCCAAGAGAATTATTGTACCAGGATGACGAATTTCTACTCCAGAGCGTACTGTCATTTCTAGATAGAGGGCATCTGCTAAAGGTATGGCTGTAGCGTTTTCCTCTGTATTCAGGGAAGTTATGGGCTGTAATTGTTCTACAGAATACCCAGATGTTACAGCAGCGATCGCAGTTTGCCGACGACTTGTCGAGACAGATATTAGCCGGAGTTGAACTTCACTCAAAGCCTCAGCAAGTTCTTGTAGTTGTCTGCCATCTACCAAACGGTCTTGTGCCATTAGATGCACAGGTGTGTTAGATATACGGAAGCGATCGCCTGCATTCAGACGTTGCCTTATTTGCTGCCAAATATCAGACCAACTGAGTTCTGAGGCAGATACTTGAGCTTCCGGGGGCAAAATTAATAACAGTCGTCCCTCCTTACTTTTTAACTGGACTTGACTATTGTCATTTACGCGATACCCTGATATAGCTGACTCATTGGGATTTGAATCAGTAAGAATAAAATCTGATGCCGGATCGCTATTTGACTCTACATCTGGGTTAGCAGGATTTGACTTTACATTTTCAAGGACAGTATTTGATTTTAAATAAAGGAGGACAGAATTTAACTCCGCATCCGGGAGGATAGAATCTGACTCTACATCAGAAACAGTAGGATTTACCTCTACCTCAGAAAGCATAGAGTTTGGTTCTGCATTAGGAAGTGCAGAATTTGACTTTAGATTGGGAACAGCAGAATCAGAAGTCATGAAGTACTAGCCAAAAGACAAAGGATACACAGATTTTGGATTTTAAATATGGGATTTTGGATTTGTATTACCTACAAAGGGTGAAAGTGCGTAGCAAGACGTTAGTCTGGCATGAACCAAAAGATTATTTAATCTCAAATCTCAAATCTTAAATTGGCAGAGTCAACCTCTGATAAACTGTCCCCAAGGCATCAGCATCGCCGACATTACCGGGAAACAGCACCACAGGTAAATCAGGAAACTGGGGATGATCGGAAGGCGTTAACACCATTGAACAACCAGCTAAAATTTGACCGAGTAAACGGGCTGAAGTTAAAGCTAGTCCAGTACTCAAGACATCATTAGAGGTAATCCCACCCTTGCTAATTAAAAATCCTATATCAGATGGTAAACCGCGGACAATATCCATCAATAAACCTGAAACTTTTTCCCCAAACTCCAATCGGGTATTGACATCTTTGAAACTCAGTTCCTGACGGCTAGTATAAACTACTGGTGTTTTGCCAGCTTCGTGTGCCGCCCGGATACTTTCTTGGATTTCGGTTAGCAGTGCCGCAGATTGATTTGCCCCATCATCAAGTAATTGCGCTACATCCACTTCGATTCCTACCGTTCCTTCTACTTGCAATAGCGCCTCTAATTGTTGGGTAGTCTTTTTCACATGGGAACCAACAATCACCGCACCTGGCTTGCCTTGGCGCACGTACTGCACCATGTTTTCGGCGGCAATGGGTTGGGGTGGTAAAGCGGCTAAAGCCGTTAAAATACTTGCTGCACTGCGAAATAGAAAGCGTTTACCTTGACTTGCTGCTGCCAATATGTCTACTGCAAAACGGTTGAGATCGTCTTGAGTTTCACCATCGACGACAGCGCACTGATTACCACTCAGTTTTAGTAAGCGTTCCAAACTACCAGCGCGAATATCAGCGAGGAGAAACCTTTCTACAGCTTCGCCACTAATTCCTGCTTGAGTCTTTTCTTCGACATACTTGGGTAAGTAACTGTGATGGTAGCTGAAGACTGAATCACGGGCAAATTCAGTTTCATGGACTGGGGTAGGTACACCAGCAATAATCAAATAATGCACGCTGTCACGCGTAATGCGTCCACCCTCAAAAAAAGCTGGTACGAGAAAATGAGCATCAAAGGGGCCAAGTTCTTGTGCGATCGCATCAGTTTCAATGGGATAATGTCCGCGCAAAGTAGAATCAGAACGGCTGACAATCAGAAAATCGTCAATTCCTTCGGCATTCAAAGCGATTTTTAGGTTCTGGCAAACTTCTTTGGTAACAGATGCAGCTGACTCTGGCGTTAGCGATCTAGTATTAGTCAGCACAAAGAAAATCGGCGAATCATCCTGTAACCCGCTGCGTAGAGTGTCTACATCCCAGTGCATTAGCAGCAAGCAGCTGTGGACTGTTTGAGAACCTGTAGGGTCATCATCCAGGACAATTATTTTGGGTTTGTTGCTCATTTAAGTCAACGGGGCGATTGTTTTCTCGGAACATCAACAGAGGTAATCTCTACTCAGCCTTTCTGCAATTTTCTGATTTCTGCTTGCACATCGATCGCAATTTGCAATGATTGATTTAGCAGTTGAGCATATTCGCCTGCTTGACTACTAACTTGTAAAGCTTGCAGACTGGCTAAATTATTGACAAATAACTCTTGGTTATTAGCAAGCAATTTTTTATTATCTCGCAAAATTCGTTCCGTTTTCAGAGCGCGGACTAAATCTTCTCTAATCAGTTGCAGGGCCGAGGTTACTCGATCTCGGTCATGCAAACTGCTTTCTATGTTTCCTGATGCTGCCAATTGGTCATTAATATCTATGGCAGCAACCAGATCGTGATATTTATCAACTTCGTCTAAAAGTATTGTCAGTCCTTCGGGACAGGTCAATTGTCGCCACAGCGATCGCCCCACTAATATCGGGATTGGCACTAGAATCAGTAAGAGAATTCCGAATTTAATTGAAGAACCAATTGTTGGCAAAATAATAAAGGCGTAAATAAAGCCAACAATTATGGGGGTTAACGCCAGCGTCACCAGCATTTCATTAATCAAAAACCCTAATCGCTTCTTGCTATCTCGCAAAACAGAGGGTCGAAAAACGTCTTCTGGATCGAACCCAGTCAAACGTCTTAGTTCCCCCTTACTAATTTCCAAGCCTATTAAGTCCGGCTGCACGGCTGGATAACTCCTATGGAAGCCCAAGTTGCGTATTTATTTTAATCGGGTTTGGTAGAGAAGCAATGGATGGTTACGTATAGTTATGATAAAAAGTATTTGCACTTATTTTATGTTCTATTTTGGATACAATGCAGTACTTATGTAGGCGATCGCCTTTAAGCGCACCTCAAGTTGAGCATTACGACCACAGAACAACGATTAATTACTTTTGATAAAGAGCTTTAGATCGTAGCCTTGAGCTGCTAACGCTACATACTCAGTATCCATCATGCCGAGGTTATGGATTTCAGTTAGGGTGCAATACCGAAAATATTCCTTAAGTCTAAACTAAAGCTTACTGAAAGAATGAGGTTTTCATTTACCAAGTCATTGAGAATATACGAGATCCCATTCATCAACCTCCAAATTCTCAACTTGATAAATTGATTATTACTGAGGGTAAAAAATGGCTAAAACTAAACTGAGTTGGGCCAAGAGTTTCAAGAAGCTAAAGCTAAATTGATTCCAGATATAGAAGCTGCCTTAGCAATGTAATAATCCAAGCTTATCCAATATTTTGCATAGACAATTAACCATGATGTGCATGTAATTAGTGCATTGAAATTACAAAAGTATTCCTTCATCGGAGAGTAGAATAATGACTGCTACAAATGGGAAAGGCAAAATTCGTTACGCCGTTGTTGGTTTAGGTTGGTTTGCCCAAGAAGCTGCCTTACCTTCTTTTGCCAACGCCGACAACTCAGAATTAGTGGCATTGGTTTCAGATGACCCCACTAAAAACGAAGAACTGAGCAAAAAGTATGGTATACAGCATACATATTCTTACGAAGAGTATGAGGACTGTTTGGCAAGTGGCGAGATTGATGCAGTTTATATTGCGTTGCCCAATCACTTGCATTGCGACTACACTGTGCGGGCTGCTAATCAGGCAATTCATGTGTTATGTGAAAAGCCAATGGCAGTAACTGAACAAGAGTGTGAGGCAATGATTAAAGCTGCCAGTGATAATAATGTGAAGCTGATGATTGCCTATCGCTTACATTTAGAAGAAGCCAATTTACAGGCAGTCGAAATTGTGCGTTCAAAGCAAATTGGTGAACCACGAATTTTCAACTCGGTTTTTACTCAGCAAGTAGAAGAAGGCAATATTCGTTTACGAGATGTCACAGGTGGTGGCACGCTCTATGATATTGGCATCTACTGCCTTAATGCTGCACGTTATCTATTTCAAGATGAACCAATTGAAGTATTTGCTGTAGCTGCCAATAACGGAGAACAACGCTTTAGCGAAGTGGAAGAAATGACTAGCTTAATCTTGCGTTTCCCCAATGAGCGATTGGCAACATTTACCTGTAGCTTTGGAGGGGCAAGTGTTTCAACCTATCAGATTGTAGGGACTCAAGGCGATTTGCGAGTACAACCTGCCTATCCTTGGCAGGGAGAAATTAAGCATTACCTGACAATTAATGGTGAAACTCAAGAGCGTACCTTTGAGGGTCACGATCAACTAGCCGCTGAATTTACCTACTTCTCTGATTGTATTCTCGAAGATAAAGACCCAGAGCCATCTGGGACGGAAGGGTTGATTGATGTTTCGATTATTCAAGCGCTTTACCAGTCAATTGAAACGGGTAAACCTGTACAGATCCAAACTAGCACTCGCCATCAACGCCCCACATCGGATCAAACTATTGAGCGTCCTCCTAGTGACGAGAAGCCAGACTTGATTCATGCTGCTGCACCTTCTGGGCAATAGTTACTAATACCAATTCTTTGGGAAGTTGCACAAAATCAACGAAAATCGGCGGGAATCCCATTCCTTCAAGGGATACTCACCCGCCGATTTAGTTATTAGTTATTAGTACTAATGACTAATAACTTGGATTTCCCCACGGCTTTTAAGGATAAAGACCTCTGTCTGTCAGCGCCTGAGCCACTCTACCTACCCCCAGTGTGTAAGCTGCTAACCTTAAAGAAATTTGCCGTACCTCCGACTGGTGAATCACCTTGCGGTAGGCTTGCACCATCAAATGCTCCATTTCGCTGTTGACGCGCTCCTCATCCCAAAATACGTAAGAAAGACCCTGCACCCACTCTAAATAACTGACTACTACACCGCCAGCATTCGCCAAAATATCTGGTAGCACTGTCACACCCCGCGCCTCTAATGCCAAGTTAGCCTCAAGAGTAACCGGGCCGTTAGCTGCTTCTGCGACAATTTGCGCCTGCACCTGATTCACATTTTCTTTAGTGATTTGGTTCTCCAAAGCTGCTGGTATTAAGACATCGCAGGGTAAAATTAATAAATCTGCATTGCTAATTGGTACAGATTGCGGGAAACCCACAATACTCTTGCGATTTTCAGCCGCGTAGACTTTTAACTTGGGGATATCAAGACCAACTTCGGAAAATATTCCCCCAGCACCAGTTGAAACAGCGATAATTTTTGCGCCTGCTTCATATAGTAATTCTGCTGCGGCACAACCAACGTTACCGAAACCCTGAATGGCTACTCGCACTCCTGCCAAGGATTTACCTCGATCTGCTAGCGCCTCACGGACAATAATCATCGTGCCACGTCCGGTTGCCATTTCTCGTCCCAGAGAACCACCAATAGAAAGGGGTTTTCCAGTTACAACTCCTGGTACAGCATGACCAACATTTACAGAGTAAGTGTCCATCATCCAAGCCATTTCACGGGCAGAAGTACCCATATCTGGCGCAGGAATATCTACGGAAGGCCCAATATCTTTAATCAACTCGCTGATATAACGACGGCTGATTCGCTCTAATTCGCCAACACTGTAGTGTTTGGGATCTATAGCAATGCCACCCTTCCCACCACCGTAAGGAATACCTAACAAGGCACATTTCCAGGTCATTAGCATTGCCAGAGCGGATACTTCGCGCAATGTTACAGCCGGATGGTAACGAATTCCGCCCTTATAGGGGCCTAAAACATCGGAGTGCTGTACGCGATGTCCAGCTAGAACTTGTATTTCCCCATCATCTAGTTTCACCGGAATGGAAACCGTGACAACCTTACGCGGGTGGCTGAGAATTTCCAGTAAACCCTGATTTAAATTTAATTCTTTAGCTGCCGCTTCTAAGTAGCTACAGGCTTGGTCAAATGGGCATATATGCGCTGGTGAAGCAGGTTCTGACAGCAACGAGGATTTTGAAATCATAAAATTTTCTCCTAATCACGGTATCTTTGCGAACCGGATATCATATGTAACTAGCTTATCCTTTATTTTTAGGAAAATCGGAATTTTGTAGTTTTTGTTACAGTTTTATGTTTTATATTCTGATAGAGCTACCAAAACATGATGCTTATATATGATGTCGATCGCATAAATGAACCTACAAGTTTTTACCTTGCTAACGCGATCGCGGCATTCTGTCCCCCAAAGCCAAAACTTAAACATAATACCTGCCGAATTTTACTTAGACGTGCGGCTGTAACTATATCTAAATCAAACTCTGGCTGCTGCAATCCTAAACAAGGTGGTAAAATTTGATGCTTTAGCGCCATGAGAGAAAAAGCTACACCTAAAGCTCCAGATGCCCCTAATGTATGACCTGTGCTTCCTTTGGTGGAACTAACTGCCACTCCTTGGGGAAACAAATGCTGGATTACCATGCTCTCCATCCGGTCATTTAGCTGGGTAGCTGTGCCATGAGCATGAATGTAATCGATATCGCCTGGTGACAGACCACTACGTTCTAAACATTGTTTGATGGCAGCGATCGCACTTTTCCCTTTAGGTTCTGGTGAATTACTATGATATGCGTCGTTGGTTAAGCCAAAACCGAGAATTTCACCATACACTTTTACTTGACGCTGCTTTGCCAACTCTGCTGATTCCAAGACAAACACAGCTGCGCCTTCACCCAACACTAAGCCTTCCCGGTGCAAATCAAAGGGATAAGCCCCAGTTTTTGCTAAAGCACCCATCTGCTGAAACCCAGCCAAAGTTAAGGGTGTAATCGGCGCTTCCACTGCACCAGCGATCGCCTGTTGACATTGCCCAGTTTGTATAAGCATAGCTGCTTGGGCAATAGACCAAATTCCAGTAGCACAAGCTGTCATTGGTGCCAAAACTATCCCAGATGCATCGATTTGTCTTGCAGCTGCGATCGCATTCATGTGAGGTAATGTATTTAGCCAATTTCCAAAACAGGACAGGGGCAAATTCGTCCCGTCTTCATAAATTTGCCGCGCCAGAATTTCCCAAGACGCTTGAAAAGAGCGACTCGATCCAATGACTACAGCACAATCAGGTAAAGGTGAAACTAACCCAGAATCTTGCAAAGCAGAAGCAACAACCATCCGAGTTAACATTGTCAACTCAGATGGTTGTTCACCAATCAAACCTAGAGGAAGTGGTGTAAGTTCTGGAAATGGTTGATGTAAACCAATTCCAGATTTACCTGCGATTAAGTTTTGCCAGCTATCCTCTAAGCTTCCACCCAAAGCGGAAACTAGACCAATACCAGTAACAACAATTTTGACCAATTTCGGAGTTAGGAGTTAAAAGTGACGAGTTAACAGTTTAGAAGTTCTTTTACTACCTCCCCTGCTCCCTTGCTCCCCTGCTCCCCTGCCCTCTTCCTCCTACTTCCCTGGTATTTTCAGATTTTCAGCACCTTGGGTGACTTTAGCAGATTCGATGCGATCGCCCTGCTGAATTTTGTTCACTACATCAAAGCCTTGAGTGACATTGCCAAACACGGCGTAGTTCCCATCCAAAAATGCTAAATCCGCTAAAGCAAAGTAAAACTGAGCAGAAGCTGAATCTGGTGATTGCGATCGCGCCATCGCTACTGCACCCTGTTTATGGGGCAATACGACGGGTTGAGCAGTCGCATCAAATGGTTTATTGTAAATCGGAATATCTGAACCTTTTGGCTTAATTTCTAAAGGTATATAACGAGCGTTTCCCGTTTTTGGGTCAATATAACTACCTGTTCCCAGGCTATCTGCTGGAACTTTCGGGTCTTTGCTTTGGGGATCGCCCCCTTGAACTACAAAGGGTTGGGGTTCGCGTACAACTCGATGGAAAGCTAAACCGTTGTACACACCCTTTTGCACTAAATCTACGAAGTTGCCGGCTGTAATGGGGGCATCAGTGCCGTCTACTTCGATAGTAATCGGTGAGCCTTTAACCGTGACCACCACAGTAGCTTTGCCTTCGAGGCGTGGCAAATTTGTCAGTCCAGGAATACTCTCACTACTAGTTTGAGATACAGATGTTGCTTCAGTAGTTGCCTTGGTGCTTGCCTCGCTTGTGGTCGAGGTAGCTGCCGAGGTTGGAGAAGAGGTATTAGAAGCAAGTTGCTGCGTTGAACATCCTCCCAACATCAAGGCACTAACGATCGCAAGAGAAAGCAAAAATTGTGAAATTTTTAACCGCATTGCCAGTTACCGATTTAACCAGAGTATCTTAATCGTTTTCAGGGAAATTGGGCAGAAGAGGCAGAGGAATTTTCCCCCTGCTCCCTGTTTCCTTAAAGTCCTTCTAATGACACTCCCAAAAAGCGGGCTAACTTTGCCCCTTCTGTTTCCAACTCTGTTAAAGATAACGGTTGTCCAACTCGTGTTAAGGGTATATCTCGCCGACCCTTAATGCGTAGATAGAGGGCGCGAAGGGGATTAAGACCTTCTTTGACGGCTATTCGCACAGATTGTACGTCTTCTATGCGGCTGTCAATCTCAATTCGGCGGTTTTTACCAGGAAATCCCCAACGGAATATTTTGATTGTGCCAGTTTCCTGATTAAATTCGTTGTAACCGCCTCCCACGTCCCATAAAATTACTAGCCACAGGTATGTGGCTAATAACAAGCCAGCAGTGCCATATAAACCCATCACCAATCCTTGGGGGATGAATACCAGTTGAGTTGGATCGGAAACTATGAGTAAATTAACTTTTAAATAACTGGATATCCCAGCTAATAAAAAGCCGCTTGCTCCCAAGGTAACGACAGTTGCCCACCAGAAGTTACTGAACCGACGAGAACCGAGAACATTTTGATGCAGGAGGCGATCGCCTTTGTTAATCGTTGTTGATGCCGTCATTGAACTATCTTGGCCCGTGACATACTCGCTGTGACATACTCGACACTGAATGCTCTTGCATAGAGTGGTGGCTCTTTGTGCCAATCCGGCTATTGCTTAGGAGGCACTGAGAGCTATGTTTTAAGTCCACGGGATACTTTACCGCAGACGATGAATTTTTTACCCTGTAACCTACAAATTTTACTATCCCGGACGATCGTGGCTTACTTGCACTATGGGACAAACCACTTAGGCTAATTTGTATTAGTCAGGATGTGCCAACTTCATTTCCCCTTGTCTAACGTTTCACATAGGTTTGTCCAGAGGTGTATCAACGACCGTGGCGGCGAAGTAACCATCCATATTTTACCAAACATTGTTGACAAAAACTCAACTGCGTTCCTTCCACTCCCCACTCCTCATATAATTTAATTTGTTAAGGTACGTTATATAATTTTTTCACTCAACGCCTAATAAAAATTCTTTCTGCCCTGCCCTGCTCCCCTCTCCCTGCCTCTTTTTGAACTCTTGGGAATGAGTGGTCTACCTACGTCCATCTGCATTAATTTTTTTCATATTTCTGAGAAAAGTTGTGTCAAATTGTAAAATTTCTGATATTCATATTATTTATAAGGTTCGTGTTTCATAACTGATTTGCTTGTTGTGTACCAGGCAAAAACCCTGAGTAGTGTGATAAGTTAAGAATCATTAAGTTACCACAAGCTAGATTACTAGCCGATGGTACGTGTAATGGCATAAAGAAAGAGAAATGCTGATTTTACTAATCGGCAAGCTCTCAGAATCTCAGTTGCTTTCAGGCTGTTGAGATTGTCAAAAAAAACGTTAATTCTTCACGGCAGTCGGTTACATCGGCTCTCCGTACAGCCTTAGAAACGTTGCAATTTTAGTAAAAAAGAGGATTTTAGTCCGATGACCATCGCAGTTGGACGCGCCCCCGGTAGAGGGTGGTTTGACGTTCTAGACGACTGGCTCAAGCGCGATCGCTTCGTATTCGTAGGTTGGTC
>NZ_JBALFH010000035.1:0-98965 GCF_036917095.1 Nostoc sp. | reverse complement strand
TTGTTCGACGAGATTCATACTTGTTAGTTATCCATTTTTCTTCACCCTCTACAAACCATTATTATTTTTCTCTCGTTGTATGAAACCACCCTGCCCTTTTTAAGGGGGGCTAGGGGGGATCAGTTAGTGCCTAAAATCACAGCCAACCACTTTTCAAACAACCTCTAATAAGTAATCAAGCGGACATGATATAACCACACGCGTCGCCAAGTCATTGCAACTATCGTCAATGAGCCAGACTACTCCAAAAAAGTGTTTGAAGGTATTCAGAGGCAAAAAAATCAAAATTGGGGTGAAAGGGCTAAAGTTTTTGTCAGATCGCCAAGGAGAACGCGATCGCACAGGGTAAAAAGTTCTACCTCCGTAGATGTTTGTCGCATCAGCCGTAGGAAATGACCTTCAGCGTCAACACTCAGCGCAATGTAGTTGAGGAACATTTTGAGGTAGCCTACGCGCGATCGCTCTGGCATAGTTGCTGCTGTAGGGGTTTGCCATAAACGATCGATATAGTTGCGTACCTCTACTAAAGGAACGGGCGTAATCGGTTCTCCTCGCAAAGCCTGCCGAATTTGATTAAAAAGCCAAGGATTCCCGATCGCCCAGCGTCCCACCATCACACCCGCCGCGCCCGTTTGAGAAAGCACTTGAATAGCAGTTGTTGCAGAATCGATATTGCCATTGGCAAGCACTGGACAATCAACCCGTCTGACCGCTTCAGCAATCAAATCATATTTTACTGCCCCGTGGTACATATCTTTCACCGTGCGACCATGCAAACTCAGCAAATCAACGCTGTGGCGAGCGATCGTATCTAGAATTTTGTAAAAGTTATCTGTATTCTCAAACCCTACGCGCATCTTGACGGTAAAAGGTCGATCGTTGACAGCCTGTCGCAGTTCTCCCAAAATCCGATCCACTTTTTCTGGTAAGAGCAGCAATCCACCCCCAACATTTTTGCGATAGATTCTAGGTGCTGGACAGCCCATGTTCAAGTCAACTCCAGCGATATTATACTTGCAGAGTTCCTTTGCTGTTCTTACTAAGTCTGGAATGCTTTCGCCAATCATTTGAGCAAAAACGGGGCGACCCGTGTCGTTTTCGGTGATTGCTGCCAGAATGCTACGATTGAGCCGTGAGGTATCATTCACGCGGAAATACTCGGTGAAGAAGTAGTCAGGGCTACCGTAATGGGCAATGACCTTCATAAACCAGAGGTTTGTCACATCCTGCATAGGCGCAAGAGCGGTGAGGGGTAAGTATGGATGGAGGGATTGGGGGAGCGATACCTGGGACGACATAGAGATGAAGAGCGTTCGACAAAGGATCAATCTATCAAATTTAGAAAAATACTGCGTTACATTCTGTAACCAATACGCTTGGGTTTAGGCTAAAACTTTTTGTCAAAGTTATTTTTTAACGTAGACGCATTAGCGAAGCGGTAGCGACGTTCGCGTAGCGTCTCGCAGAGAAGGAGCGTCAGCGGCTTGCCGCAGGCTACCGCGTACTCCTACGGAGAAGCAAGCTACGCAAAGCGTCTTGCAGAAAAAGACGCGTTCGCGTAGCGTCTCGTTCGCGCTAGCGTCTTTGAAGGAGAAGAGAAGGAATTGAGTGCCCCTGACATCTACATCAACTCCATCTCCCGCAAACCCTGGCGTAGTCTCTTGGCCTCTTCGGGATTATACCTTTCATGAAGGGCGATCGCTTTTCTAAAAGCTGTTAAACTATCTTGATGATTGCCAACTTTGAGCAACACTACCCCTAAATTTTGATACGCTTCGGCATAGTTGGGATTTAAGCTGATTGCATTTTGATAACATGCGATCGCATCTGTAAATAAACCCAAAGCCTTATATGTCATCGCCAAATTATAATGTCCAAAAACAAAAGTAGGGTCAATTTTCAAAGTTGTGGTATGAGCAGTTTTCGCACCGTTGAAATCTCCTGCTGCTTTGAGTAAGTTACCCAAGTTATTGTATGCTCCTAACTTGAGTATGGGGTAAATAGGTAATTTGATGGCAGTTTTATAGTGAGAAATAGCCTGTGGGGATTTTTGCAACCGACTGTAGGCAATGCCTAAATGATAGTGAAGTTCATATAAAATATCGTAATTTTCTTCAGCCGCAGCGATTCCTCGTCTCAGCAACTCCATACCTTGGGAAATTTTCCCAGTTTCCACATACAATGCCCCCAATTTACTGCAAACATAGGGGTCATCAGGATGAGTTGCAAGAAACCCTTCCATCGCCGTAGCTGCTTTGGCATGTTTGTTATTTTGAGCGATCGCGCTTTTTTGATATCCTGTGTGTAAAACTGCCACTCCTGGTAAATAACCCACTTGCCAATGGGGTTCTTTGGTTAAAATTGCTGACACACTATCATCGACTAAGGCATGGTAAGGACGGTCAAAACGAATATCTGGATGATTGCGGAACAGCCTGGAAACCAGAGAATAGGGAGATTGTTCTGCACCAACTTCATGGCGGACGAGGTTGATGAGTAGATATTCTTCTCTAGCGATCGCCTCTCGCAACTGCGGTACAATTGCTGGTGTCAGAGTTTCATCAGCATCTAATACCAGAATCCAATCACCAGTGACATATTTTAGAGCAGCATTACGGGCAGCACTAAAGTCATTACACCATTTAAAATGATGGACTTTTGCACCGAGTTGTTGGGCAATATTGGGAGTGCGATCGATTGAGCCTGTATCCAAGACTACTATTTCATCCACCACTTTTCTTACACTGTTCAGGCATTTAGGCAGTGTTGCTGCTTCGTTTTTCACAATCATGCACAGACTGAGTTTCATATTGCCAATAAATTCTGGGTTCAGATTTTTTGCTTGCTGTAGTGACCAACTTTTATTTTGTGCCGACATAGCATCAGCTCATCATATGGCGAGTTTTTCCCAAAGGACAGGGTGAGAAAGCTTCCGTTGTTAGAACTGGACTCGAAACCACGCCAGGTGCTTCAAGACAGTTGCTTCTTTGCAGGAGTAGAAGTCGGGAAACCCCCTGCACCTGTCTCCCCAACCGACTGGGACGCTGACTCTAAGAGGCTGCCCTATGCGCTAAAGCGCCTCACGCCCCTTACTAGAACCTTGCTGGCTCCCCAATGTACTGCCTCCCCTACATCAAGCTGTAAAGTGTAATCTCGATCTGTGTCACGCTATTGACACATAATTTACACACCTTATTCATGATATTGAAATAAATTAATTTCTCATAGTTAATTTTTTGTTACAAAAGCCAGAGCCACGATTTACTCTAATATTTTTTATCTTTACTCTTCATAGAAGTAATTTGGCATAATAAAACTAAACTATGTGAATAATTCACAACGATAGATTTATCTAATCAGCATTGGGTAATAGGTAATAATATTTTTAACTAATTGTTACCCATTTTTCCTGTTTATATAAATATAATATACATTGTATAAAACGTCATATAGGTAATGAAAAATTCGTTTGCAAAAACACCAGCATTACTTCGCCAAAGGTTAAAACAATACTTGCGATCGCTTAACCATTGGTTTTTCAATACACCTGAAAGGGCACTGTTAGAAGCTCAACAAGCAGCTCAAAGAATTAAAAATATTGAGATAGAACATTTTGACAACAAAAAAATCTCACCAGAGTCAGTAAATTATACTGAAACCGTGATGTCTTACTGGCAAGCTTACCTTGATAAAAATTTAACTATTATCAAGATTAGGCTTGCAGAGTTCAGGCTAAGTCGGGGAATTGTCAATATCTCTAATTCTGTTTTATTAGAAAAATTAAAGGTTATTGATGAAGTTGTAGAAAAATACGCTATCAAAGATGAAATAATTAGCAACAGCGCATTAGGAACAAATTATCAACCCCTAAAAATTAACCGCGACGAAATTAAAAATCACTCAGATTTATCTAATATTAATGATATAGCAACACCTTCATTTCAAAGTACTGGAGCTTCTCCAAGGTCTATAGGGAAAAGAGTTAATAGAATAAAAGCAAATTTAACCCCACAGACAGAAGAAGAATTTATGAGAAATTATCGAATTTCTCGAAACAGGACGAAAATTGGTCTGAGATTTCTAATAACTCTAATTATTGTACCTATTTTAACTTATAATCTATCTAAAATATTTTTAGTAACTCCCATATTAGAAAGAGTTAGAGGAGATAATAAAATTCAAGTTTTTATTAATTCTGATATGGAAAAAGAAGCTTTCCATGAATTAAATACTTTTGAGAAAGGATTGAGGTTTGAATATTTACTCAATCAAGCGCCCCCACTTTCTTCAGAGGTAATCCAAGAAAAAATTAAAGACAAAGCGATGGAAATGGCTGAAGAATTTTATCTTAAAAGTAATAGCGCGATTAGCAATATTTTTGCAGATATAATCACACTAATTTCTTTTAGTATAATCATTGTTATGAGCAAAAGAGAAATTCTGATTCTCAAGTCTTTTATGGATACCATTGTCTATGGTCTTAGCGATAGTGCTAAGGCTTTTTTAATTATTCTCTTTACAGATATATTTGTAGGATTTCACTCACCAGATGGGTGGGAGGTCATTCTTGAAGGATTCGCTGAACATTTAGGTTTGCCAGCCACTAGAAATGCAATCTTTTTATTTATTGCGACATTTCCTGTGATTTTAAACACTATCTTTAAATACTGGATATTCCGTTATCTAAGCCGCTTATCTCCGTCAGCATTAGCTACATTAAAAGAGATGGACGAGTAATTGATGGTTCATAATACCCTACGGGAAGCCTTTTTTGCGGAACGCTACGCGAACCCATAGGGTATTACGAATTATTTTCACGTATTTGTCTCTTGATTCGCTAATCTATGTATATCCTGGTTCTTCTGAGGCGTGCTATGGATTTTGAAAGCAAAGCCAGTGCCCCAACTGCTACAGACAATATAGAGTTTGCTCAACCAACTACTACCCGTAAGCCACTGGAATTATTGCGAGATACTGAGGCTTTGCTACGTCGCCCAACGGTAGCAACACTGTTGCCAATTTTGCCACCAAACCTGAGCAATAGATTCCAAGTAACCTCATCTCTAGCAGATGATTCCTTAAAGGAACTAGCAGAAATTGACCTAGACAGTATTAGTGATTTTGAACTGCGACCTGTACGAATTTGTGTTGGTTTCAGCTTTGTTGGTTTTGGGGCGCTGATGATATTAGTGCTGCTGCTGTACTTAAATACGTTGCATCCAGAACTCAATAGGGTTGAACAGATTCGGCAATACTGGTATCAATATGTTTGGTTTGTCAGTTTAGGGATCGCGGGGATGTTTATCTTGGGCCGTGAAGCGATGCGTCCTATGCCAAGGCGACGGAAATAATTTGTGCTAATGACGCACTTACGGACGCTTACATACTCCTACGGTGAAGCAGGCTACGCGCTGCGTCTCGTAGAGAAGACAGTAATTCGTAATTAAGTTTTATAACGGGGATTTAGAAAGAGTCACAAAACTTGCCGATGATTAAGAGGGGACTTAAACCGCCAGAATTGGTTAAAAGTTAGAAATTTTGAATCAAAATTCTGCTTCTACTGCTCCGTTTATGCTGTGGCATTAAAACTCAGGTTTTATAGGGAAGCTTCAAAACCTGAAACACAGCTTATAAAAACAATTTTATTTATTTGAGTCCATAATAAAAGGAGCGATAAAGCCAAAATTATTTAATTAATAAATGATAATTTTGAGTAATTAGCACTTCAAAATATGCTTCAGATAAGCAGTCATTAGGAAAATTTATATATGAATCACGATGCTTTCATTGTTCCACCAGGTTCAAAGATTTCTCTGAAAAAAAACTATGACCCAGCCTATAAAAGTGATTTCGATCAAAAAGCTGATGCTGCAACCAGGTTAAAGACAGATATTGAACGATTAGCAAATTACCAAAATATTCTCTACGCTCAAAACACTTATGCATTGCTGATTATTTTTCAGGCAATGGATGCTGCTGGCAAAGATAGCACAATTAAACACGTGACCTCTGGTGTCAATCCGCAAGGATTTCAGGTGTTTAGTTTCAAAAGTCCCAGTTCGGAAGAATTAGACCATGACTACCTGTGGCGGGCAACGAAGGCTTTGCCCGAACGAGGTCGAATTGGAATATTCAACCGTTCATACTATGAAGAAGTGTTAGTGGCTCGCGTCCATCCAGAAATACTTAAAAAACAACAACTTCCCCACATTCCTGAAGGAAATAAGATATGGAAGCAGCGCTTTGAAGAAATCAATAACTTTGAAAAATATTTGGTTGACAATGGTGTAATCATTCTGAAGTTTTTTTTGAATGTCTCTAAAACAGAGCAGAAAAAACGCTTTTTAGAACGGATTGAATATCCTGAAAAAAATTGGAAGTTTTCAGATAGCGATGTCCGGGAGCGAGCTTTTTGGGATGATTATATGAATGCTTATGAAGAAGTTTTTAACTATACCAGTACTAAATGGGCACCGTGGTATATTATTCCTGCCGATCGCAAATGGTTTACACGCCTGACTGTTGCCAACATCATCTGCACAAAATTACAAGAACTAAATCTGCAATATCCAACAGTTAGCGAGGAACATAAACAGCAACTTTTACAGGCGAAACGCATTCTAGAGCAGGAAGATTAGATATTAATTTAACAAAAAAAGAAATAAAAAATATGCTGAAGTACGTCAAATACACTCTATAATTTACTTAAACAAAGATTAAAAAGAGTGTTCTTTTTAACCTAAAAAGGTTAGCAAATAGTCATAGTGCAAAATTATAATTAAGATGGCAGAAAATGCCAGTAATTATCCATCTAATTTTAGTAATGCTGCCTTTGATATTGTGGCGATCGCAGCCTCAGCAGGCGGACTGACTGCCATAGTTAAAGTGCTATCGACTCTACCTGCCGAATTTCCAGCCGCGATCGCTATTGTGCAACACCTAGCTCCGGGACATCCGTCGTTCATGGCAGAAATTCTCAGTCGGCGCACAAATATTACTGTCAAACAGGCAGAGGAGGGAGATTCCCTGACTCCAGGGACGGCTTACGTTGCTCCACCCGATCGTCACTTATTGGTTAACGGTGACGGTACACTTTCCTTATCACAGTCAGAATTAGTACATTTTTTACGTCCTTCGGCTGACTTATTATTTGAATCGGTTGCAGCCACTTACAAAGACAGAGCGATCGCCCTTGTGTTAACTGGAACGGGTAGCGACGGCGCGATGGGAGTAGAAGCAATCAAAAAAATGGGCGGTACTGTGATTGTCCAAGACGTAAAAACCGCCGAATTTTCCGGGATGCCCTCCGCGGCAATTAACACTGGCAATGTAGATTTTATTCTCCCCCTTGATGAAATTTCCACCGCCCTAGTGACTTTGGTCATGGGAGAATCTAACTAGGCAGGAGGCAGGAGGCAGGAGGCAGGGGGCAGGAGGCAGGAGGCAGGAGGCAGGAGGCAGGGGGCAGGGGGCAGGAGGCAGGAGGCAGGGGGCAGGAGGCAGGGGGCAGGGGGAAAAGTTCCAAGCTACGTCTGCAAGTATCAAAGCCTCATTAATGAGTATCAAAGACTCATTAAAGGAGTTCAAAGCTTCATTAATGAGTATCAAAGACTCATTAAAGGAGTTCAAAGCCTCATTAATGAGTATCAAAGACTCATTAAAGGAGTTCAAAGACTCATTAATGAGTATCAAAGACTCATTAATGAGTATCAAAGACTCATTAAAGGAGTTCAAAGCCTCATTAATGAGTATCAAAGACTCATTAAAGTATAGTGACACTAACTTGCATTCTAAAACATATCTCCTCTGCTCCCCTGCCCCCTGCTCCCCTGCCCCCTGCCCCCTGCTCCCCTGCCCCCTGCCCCCTGCTCCCCTGCCCCTAACCTATGACTTCCGCAGAAAAAGATCCTAAATTTGAAAATCTACTGGTTTATCTCAGACAGAGCCGGGGATTTGATTTTACAGGCTATAAGCGCTCGACTTTGATACGTCGGGTACTCAAGCGGATGCAGTCATTAACCATAGAAAATTTTGAAGAATATCAAGACTATCTAGAAGTTTATCCAGAAGAATTCAATTATCTTTTCAACACTATCCTAATTAACGTCACCGCTTTTTTTCGAGATTCATCAGCTTGGGAATATATAGCAGAGCAAATATTGCCTAATCTGATTAAGAATAAAAAAACTTCCGATCCAATCCGCATCTGGAGCGCTGGCTGTGCTTCTGGGGAAGAAGCTTATACCTTGGCAATGTTGATGGCTCAAATATTGGGAGCAGAGGAATTTCGCCAACGAGTGAAAATCTACGCCACAGATGTAGATGAAGATGCTCTCAACCAGGCTAGGCAAGCTGTGTATTCAGCAAAAGATGTCCAAGCTGTGCCAGATGAACTACGGCAGAAATACTTTGAGATTATCGGAAACCGCTATGTCTTCCGTCAAGACTTGCGCCGCTCAGTGATTTTTGGTCGCCACGATTTGCTTCAGGATGCGCCCATTTCGCGCTTAGATTTATTAGTCAGCCGCAATACATTAATGTATTTCAATTCTGAAACTCAAGGGCGAATTCTGGCGCGGTTTCATTTTGCACTAAATGATCATGGCTATCTGTTTTTGGGAAAAGCAGAGATGCTATTGATGCATTCTAATCTGTTTACGCCATTGGACTTGAAAAACCGAATATTCACTAAAGTATCGACGGTGAATTTACGCGATCGCCTCCTAGTTATGGCAAATTTAGTAGATGATGAATCTAGCAGCCGTTTGGCTCGAAACCTCCGGCTGCGAGAGATGGGTTTTGACACAGCCCCAATCGCCCAAATAATCATTGATATCAATGGCACTCTGGTAATGGTGAACGAGCAGGCGCGGACTTTGTTCGCCCTTTCCCCCAAAGATTTAGCTCGTCCCTTCCAAGATCTAGAACTTTCCTATCGGCCAGTTGAATTGCGATCGCTAATTGAACGGGCTTATACTGAACGCCGTCCTGTAAGCCTAACCAATGTAGAGCGCTATTTATCTAACAGAGAAACCCAATATCTGGATGTGCAAATTACGCCTTTACAAGAAACAGACACCACCTTTTTAGGGGTCAGTATCTCCTTTCATAATGTCACCCGTTATATTAAACTCCAAGATGCCCTGCAACGATCGCAACAGGAATTAGAAACTACCAATGAAGAATTACAATCTACCAATGAAGAATTAGAAACTACTAATGAAGAACTACAATCTACCAATGAAGAATTAGAAACTACTAACGAAGAACTCCAATCTACTAATGAAGAATTGGAGACGATGAATGAAGAACTCCAATCTACTAATGAAGAATTACAGACAATTAATTACGAACTGAGCGATCGCACCACAGAACTGAATTGCACAAATATTTTCCTCGCCTCTATTCTCAAGAGTTTCCAAACAGGAATAGTGGTAATTGACAGTAGCTTTAATATCTCTATTTGGAATTATATGGTCGAAGATTTATGGGGCTTGCGGACTGATGAAGTTGTAGGAAAGTCTCTCTTTAGCCTAGATATTGGGCTACCTGTCGAGCAGTTGCGATCGCCTATCCGTGACTCTCTATCCGGGAAAAAACAGTTTCAAGAAATGATCCTTGATGCTACCAATCGTCGGGGTAGACAAATAAAATGTTACCTGGCAATTACTCCGTTGCTTGGCATTGAAATGCAAGGAGCAGTTTTGATGATGGTAGATATAGAGAGAGTCAATAGTATGATTTCTACTCAAGAAATGGAGGAACGGCAGCAGCAAGAATAACAATTAAAAATTAAAAATTAAAGACAGCGATTTAAACCAGACCGTAGCAAGATTCATCACCAGAGTAACTGTGGTATACGTAGATGTATAAGTCTTAGAGGAGGTTTGAAAAGTTCTTAGTGATGTATCAAATCCTTCAACTACTTTTCAAACATCCTTTTAAACCCTTTAATTTCCGATAAAAATGCTTAACTGAAGAGTATTGTATTAAATCCTTATTCTCTTTGGTCGCTTTACTGAAGCAGAGGTCAGTTTTCCTTCTGCATTTCTTGATCAAAGCAATCATAGGAAAAAACTACAAATGACTAAGGAAAATTTTCAACAAGCGATTGTCGAGGCGCATCAGCGATTGGAAAACCTTTCGCAGCTTGCAAGTCTCGCAGCAGAGAAATCTATAGGGCAGGATTCCCCTAGAGAACTTTTACAACAAGCAATGACCGAAATCTCTATTTCTCTGGAAGAGTTACAGCAACAAAATGAGGAATTGATCGCTACACGCCATTTGGTAGAAGAAGAACGCCAACGTTATTACGATTTATTTAACTTTGCCCCAGATGGTTACTTGCTTACAGATGCTACTGGAATTATTCAGGAAGCTAACTATGCTGCGGCTAAGTTATTGAATGTGCGTCAGTCTTACCTAATTGGTAAACCAATGGCTGTGTTTGTGCATCAGACAGAACGGCAGAAATTTCGTCAAATCATGCTGCAATTGCAACAGCAGGGGCAAATCAAAAGAGAAGAGTTACAGATTTTTCATGAAGAAGGAATTATAGACTTTCCGGCAGAAATAACTGCGATCGCTGTGGAAGATAGTCAGGGTAAAACCGAAAGCTTACGTTGGTTATTCAGAGACATTAGCGAACGCCACCAGCAAGAACAGAAAATTCGCGAACAAGCTGCCCTACTAGACATCACAACAGACGCAATTATCGTAGAGGATTTACACAACCAAATCTTATTCTGGAACCACGGTGCAGAGAAGATGTACGGCTGGCAAGTTCAAGAAGCTCAAGGAAAGAACATCTGTGAACTTTTATCTAAAAAAACCTCACCTCTACTATCAGCGGCTCAGAAAACTGTGATTGAGTATGGAACATGGCAGGGAGAGTTACATAAATTTACCAAAAATGGTAAAGAAATAATCATTGCTAGCCGCTGGACGTTGATGCTTGATGCCGTAGGCTTGCCGAAATCAATCCTGAGCGTTGACACCGATATCACCGAGAAAAAACAACTCGAAACTCACCTATTGCATAGTCAACGTTTAGAAAGCTTAGGCACTCTTGCCAGCGGTATTGCTCACGATCTCAACAATATTCTGACTCCAATCATGGGAATTGCTCATCTGCTGCCCCTAAAATATCCCCATCTTGATGACAGTTCGCTGCAAATGCTGAAGATACTAGAAAGCAATGCCAAACGGGGCGGTGATTTGGTGGGGCAAATTTTGTTATTTACTCGTGGTTCTGAAAAAAAATTCACAATCGTACTAGTATCGCAACTCCTTGAAGACATTAAACAGATAGTCCAACAGACATTCCCCAAATTCATCGACATCAACACAGACATAGCGCCAGAGATCGGGATGGTTTTCGGAGACAACACTGAACTGCATCAGGTGTTAATGAACCTAGTAGTCAATGCTCGTGATGCCATGCCCAATGGTGGTAAACTCTCTATTTCTGCCACCAAGCTATTCATCGATGAAAAGCATGCCAGGATGCACATAGGGGCAACAGTTAATTCCTACGTGAGGATTACGGTTGCTGATACTGGAGTTGGCATTCACTCAGAAATTATCGATCGGATTTTTGATCCCTTTTTCACCACCAAAGAAGTGGGTAAGGGTACGGGACTGGGTTTATCTATCTTGATGGGCATCATCAAAACCCACGACGGTTTTGTGGAAGTGGCCAGTCAGGTAGGAATTGGGACTAAATTCCAAGTATACCTGCCAAGCAAGGAGGGCAGTATTTCTCAAAAAATAGAGGAGATAGAACTGCCAAGAGGTCAGGGAGAATTGATTTTAGTTGTTGATGATGAAGTAGCCATAACTCAGATCGCCAAAACCACACTGGAAATCCATAACTACAAGGTATTGACTGCCCAAAATGGGATTGAGGCCATTGCCCTGTACACCGAGCATAAAGATGAAATTAGGCTAGTGCTGATAGATATAATGATGCCGTTAATGGGTGGAGAAACAGTCATCAGCACCTTGCAAACCATCAACCCACAAGTGCAAATTATTGCGATGAGTGGATTAGCTAGCTCTGAGGCATTAGTCCAAACTACGGGTGTTGAGATCCAAGGCTTTTTAGCGAAACCCTTCACCCCCAAACAATTATTGAACTTTGCCCAAAGAATATTCCGCTAAAATCAATTTGCTGGGCTACTCAGCTAAATTAAAATTCTGGAGTTTTGTGACTCTGTGCTTACTCAATTACCGACTATCAATGCCTTGAAACAACCCACTAGCTCTGCTTGGGTTGAACAAGCGATCGCTAATTTAGATATCATCTTACTCGACCACTCCCACTGCGAACGCAAAGCAGCAGGCGTAGCCTTGAACATGATGTTTCGCTACCCTTCCAATACTAAGATGGTACGGGAGTTAACTGCGATCGCCCGCGAAGAACTAGAACACTTTGAGCTAGTTAACCAATGGTTAGAACGGCGGAATATTCCCCTAGCTCCCTTACCACCGCCTCCCTACGGCGCGGGTTTAAAAGCTGTTGTACGTCCTAAAGAACCTGAGCGATTTCTAGATTCCTTACTAGTCACTGGTTTAATTGAAGCTCGCTCTCACGAACGCCTGGGGCTATTAGCTGCTCACTGCCCAGAGCCAGAGTTAGCAAAATTTTATCATGGGTTAATGGCATCCGAAGCGCGTCACTACGGTATATATTGGGTATTAGCTGCTACTTACTTCGACAGAGAAATAGTCATGCAAAGGCTTGATGAATTGGCAATTGTCGAAAGTGAGTTGCTAGCGACTTTGCATTCAGAACCTAGAATTCACAGTTAGTAGACTAACCCAATAGATATGAAGCTTCAGCTAACACACCTGAGACTGCTTGTCTCCAACTACAAAGATTCTTTTCTGTTCTACCGGGATCTGCTGAAATTTGATGTCGATTGGGGCGATGAAGATAGCGGATATGCTGAGTTTAATACCGGATATATCAAGCTCGGTTTGTTCAAAAAAGAATTAATGGCTGAAGTAGTTCCAAGAATCGAACAGCCTTCATATGTTGTCAATCGAGATAAAATTGTCTTGATTTTCGCAGTCGATAACGTGGATGAGGTCTATGAGCAAGTAAAAGATCGGAGTGCGATCGTTGTGACTCAACCACAAGATCGGCCAGACTGGGGAATTCGCACAGCTCATTTTCGCGATCCTGATGGCAATCTTATCGAAATATACAACAATCTAGGAATTGTTAGTTAACAGTTGCCGCCAACAACTATCCAATATCTGAATTACAAACTTGGCTTTAACACCAAGCGTATTTCACTAGAAATAAGGGAGATATTTGCAATCCGTCACTTACCAAATTTAGGCATTTCTAGCCTTCCAAATTTCTTGGTGATTAAAGCTAGAATAATGTTTAATTACAGTTCTAATCAGGCTAGCTTCGACTATTCAGGTTCACTGTCTATGTAGATGCTGGCTTTTTCTTCAGGACTTTATTTATAAAACCAACGACCAACAGACCGAAAACTGCGCCAGGTTTAAGAATAGCTACAGTAGCCTTGACTTGATTACAAATGCTTTTCATTTTCTCGATCGCAGCAATAGATTCTGATGTTGTATTCGTCTGCAAACTTCTCATCAGTATTGCAATTAATTCTTAAAAATATGAACTATATAAAGTGAATTCATCTACCTAAATAGTTAGATGAAAATTCATTGTTCTCTTTTGTTTGATTGTTTATATAGCCCCAGGCTTTAGACAGTGGGCTTAATTTAAACCACATAAGCATAAATTTTCCAAGACAAGGCAAATTTTATATAAATTTACCTTTTATTGACTCACCCTAAGTTAAATAAAACATTACCCAAAGTTAATCAAGATCAAATATTTTTTCTTTCAGCATTATCTTATGTAACCAAACCATCCTCATGACATTTTCAAGACGTAAATTCTTTGCAATAGCAGGTACAACTGCTGTCGGCACCTTGATGGTGTCTCCTATGGAAGGTCTTCTTGCTAGACAAACCTTTGGTTCAAGACTTGCTAGAGGATATGGGTCACTTGTAACAGATCCTAATGGCTTGTTAGATTTACCGCCTGGATTTCAGTATCAAGTTATATCTCGCACAGGCACTCTGATGAGCGATGGTACTCCAGAGCCTAGTAATCATGATGGTATGGCAGCCTTCCTCGGCACCAAAAACACAACAATTCTGGTTCGCAATCACGAACTGAGCATCGATTCTAGTACACGAGCACAAGTGCCAAATCCCTACGATCCCATTTGCAGAGGTGGCACTACGACGCTGGTTATTGGACGCGATCGCCAACTGATTAAACAGTTCGCTTCTCTGGGTGGAACCATTCGTAACTGCGCGGGTGGTCTAACTCCTTGGGGTTCATGGATTAGCTGTGAAGAAGATGTAACCATACCAACTGCAACTAATGGAGTCACTAAGCCACACGGTTATAACTTTGAGGTTCCAGCAAATGCCACATCTCCTGTTCAGCCAGTACCTCTAGTTGAAATGGGACGGTTTAATCATGAGGCTGTAGCTGTAGATCCCAAAACTGGGATTGTTTATCAGACTGAAGATAATGGCAGTAGCCTCTTCTATCGTTTTATCCCGAAACAGTACGGCAATTTAAAAGCAGGAGGCACTCTCCAAGCTTTGAGGATTAAAGATAGACCTGGGGTTGATACCACTATTGGTTTCGTAGTCGGGCAGAAATGGAATGTAGATTGGGTGACTATTCCTGAACCAAATCCGACGACTGTAGATAATGTCAGAGTGCAAGGTCTCAATTTAGGTGCAGCCCGATTTAAGCGTGGGGAAGGCATTTGGTACGATGACAAAAAGAGCAAAGGTGAATTTTACTTCACTGCTACAACTGGTGGCCCTGTAGCGGGTGGTCAAGTCTGGCGCTACATTCCGCGTGAAGAGACAATTGAATTGTTTGTTGAGTCTCAATCTAAAGATGAACTCGACATGCCTGATAATCTCGTGGTAGCACCTTTTGGCGATCTTATCCTCTGTGAAGACGGAGAAGGTGACAATTTCTTGATCGGTATTACTCCCAACGGTGAAATCTACAAATTTGCACGTAATGCCCTCCAAACCGGTGAGTTTGCTGGAGCCTGTTTCTCACCTGATGGTGATACTTTGTTCGTCAACATCCAAACTCCTGGTATTACTTTAGCTATTTGGGGCCCTTGGAAAAAGTCATAAAGACTGATATCAAGTCGTAAAATCAATGTCAGCGTAGGCGTAGCCCGCCGCAGGCATCGCTACTATATCGCTGAATTATCCTTGGTAAGGAGACTTGGGGAGGGGAAGATAATTTCCCTCCCCAAGTCTCTTGTTGACACCTTGAGAGTATTGCCTGAAACGGACTCTGCCATAAAAGCTATTTGCTGGGTAAATTGGGATATAGATGCGGAAAATTTTTCTGTGTAAACTTGACCAGCAAATGGTAATGAAAAACTATTATCAAGATTTTTTAATTCGTGATTGGGTGAAAAGCGATCGCACAAGAGCCGCCGAAGTCATCAGTTATGTATTATCAGAATACGGTCTGGGTTGGGAACCAAAGGGTGCTGACCGAGATGTGCTGCGAGTAGAGGAATGTTATTTAGCTACTGGGGGAGAGTTTTGGGTAATTGAACACCAAAGTCAGTTAGTAGGTACTGGGGCATACTACCCCATACACCGAGGCAAAAAAGCCGTAGAAATCCGCAAAATGTATCTTTTGCCCAGTATCAGGGGTTTAGGATTAGGGAAATATTTGTTACAACAGCTAGAAGCAGCGATCGCAGAGCGTGGTTTTGGGCAAATTTGGATTGAAACCGCCAGCGTTTTGGTGGAAGCAGTCAAGCTGTATGAAAGCAACGGCTACACTCCAGCAACCGGAGTAGAAACAACAAGATGCGATCGCGTGTATTTTAAATCACTGGTCAATGGTCATTAGTCATTAGTCAATGGTCATTATTCATTAGCTAAGAACAAATGACAAAAGACATAGATGCCCGGAGGGCGGCTTCCCGTTCGCGTAGCGTCTCCGAAGGAGAAGGGTAGGACAAATGACAAAGGACAATTCTAAATGCACACTTGGATTAAAAATCTCACAGGCTTACTCAATCTTTTTCTGCAATCCCATTGTCCCCTATGTCAACGCGCAACTTCCGAAGAATTCTGTCACAACTGCACTAGACAATTGCAAAAATGTCAACGTAAAGACCCTAGTTCTCTTTGGCAAGAACCAATACCAGTGTTTGGCTGGGGAGAGTATGGCGGCCCGGTAAAACGGGCGATCGCGGCGATGAAATACGAAAATCAACCCCAAATAGCTCGTCCTTTGGGTCAATGGTTAGGAGAAGCATGGTTGTTAAATTCGCCGAGGCGAGATAGCCAGCCTGTGGTAGTTCCCATCCCACTCCACGCTAGCAAGCAAAAGCAACGTAAATACAATCAAGCTGCACTAATAGCACAAAGCTTCTGCGAAATTACTGGATTAAAATTGAAATTAAACGGTTTAGCAAGAGTGCGAGAAACGGAAGCGCAATTTGGTTTATCGGCATCCAAACGAGAAAAGAACTTGGTTAAAGCTTTTGCTGTTGGCCAAGAATTTCGCCATCGTCCTCCAAATGTCCCAGTGCTGTTAGTGGACGACATTTATACTACTGGTGCTACTGCCAGGTCTGCTGTGCAAACACTTCGTCAGTATGGAATTGTGGTCTTAGGATTAGTAGCTGTAGCCACTGCCGTCAAAGATGGATAAATCCAGAATTAATCGCCAAGCTTTGGCTTAAAAGTGGATGAATTGACCAATTTACCCTATTTCTGTAGAAAAATTCCTAGAAGTGTTATGAATAAAGTTTTTGCGGCGGGTTTAAAACAGCTCATCATCATTCCTGCCACATTGCTGGCAATAGGCATAAGTACAAGTGCAGCTTTTGCTCAAAATAAATTGTATAGTCCAATTCCTTTATCTAACAGTACTGAAATTAACGATCGCCTTTCAGACAAAGACATTCCTACAGGTCAAGGTGGGTTTGCCCGTGATTACACAGTGAAGTTAGAAAAGGGCGATAATTTAGCTGTTGACCTCTCATCTGAAAACTTTGACAGCATCATCACCTTGCTATCACCTGATGGTTCGACTCTGGCAGAAAATGATGATGGCCCTGATGGTAGTAGCAATTCCCTACTATTTACTCGCATCGTAGAGACAGGGAGTTATGTGATTCGCGTCCGGTCTTTTGGCGAAACTGGGGTTGGGGCTTTTAAACTCAAGGTGACAAAGCTGCAACCGATTAAATGAATTGGTCATTGGTCATTGGTCATTAGTCATTGGTCATTGGTCATTAGTCATTGGTCATTAGTCATTAGTCATTGGTCATTAGTCATTAGTCATTAGTCATTTCTTCCCTGCTTCCCCTGCTTCCCCTGCTCCCCCTGCTCCCCCTGCTCCCTCTGCTCCCCCTGCTCCCTCTGCTCCCTCTGCTCCCCCTGCTCCCCCTGCCCCTATTTCTTAAAAAACGGTTAGCACACAGAGAAATAAGGCTTCAGTCCACTCAACGACTGCGCCGTAGGTATCTCCGGTGTGTCCGCCTAATTTGTGGTTGAACCACGCACCAGTTAAACTGGCGATCGCACTTCCAGCAATTATCATTGCCAGTGCGAGAAATAGCTGCTGTTTATCTATCCACCAAAGTAAACCACTTAAGCCAAACAACAATAACAGTCCCGGTAACAAATCTTTGTAAGAACGAATGGCTTGTTTGTGAAATGCACCTTTGCCAGTTGGTTTCAGATAAGGGTATCGCGCGATCGCTAGCTGTTGTCCCCAACGCCCCCAGCCACAAGCAGCCATCAGCAACAACCAACGATTTTCTGGCAGATCGCTCAAGGCGGTTATTTTCAGTATCACTAAGGCGATCGCGGCCATTGCCCCAAATGCACCTGTAGCACTATCTGTCATCACTTCCAGCCGCCGATCTGGGTCGCCCACTGCCAAACCATCGGCAGTATCCATTGCTCCATCTAAATGCAGTCCTCCAGTTATGGCAATCCAAACACTTACTACCAAAGCACTACGAGTTAGTACGGGCATACCAATATAATTCATCCCCGTATCCAGAAACCCTAAAATTGCCCCAATTATCAACCCTACAAGCGAAACGAGACGTGCCACTCCCCGAAAGTCCAATCCGTGCAAATACGGTAGTGGAATAATTGTGTAAAATATAATACTAGCTGCCAGCTTTAACAGCAGCTTTTTCCACCACTGTTGCTGTTTCGTCATCAGAATTACATTAATATTTGGTTAATTGCTGGATAATAGCCATAATTTCAGTAAAGTTGAACATTACGGAAATTTAAAGCTTTAGATAAGATTTACTTCCTATTAGAGATTCTCCCTAAAAATTTTGTTATGCTGGTCTAAGTAGTAAATAAATAATTTTGAGTGTTATTTTATACAAAAAACATCAAGATTCCGGAAATTAAAATTCCATCAGGGATCAAAATTTGTCTTTTGTATTCATTAACTGAAAACTTACTCCAAATTATTAGACGATTGCCCCACAAAATTGATATTTTTTTAAATGTAGGGAGTCAACAGCTATTCAATTATGACAGTTTAGCTATGTTGTCGCTCTCCTTAGCTCAATCGCTATTTTCCTATGAGTCACCATCTACCCGACACCAGGATACCAGCTCCGTGCATTATTAACACGGGCATCATCGTGAATAAGCTCGACATCCGGCGATTGCTGACAGATTTAGGTCGAGTCCACTACATCTACACCCAAGAAGATAAGGTACTGAGCGAGGGTGAAGGGGATGTGATGGAAGTTTTTGCCAATCCGCAAAGGTCTACCTTAGTGGCTAACCACGCGCTATATCTGAATGTTTGTAGTTTTGATTACTTGGAACTAAAACAGTCGTCGCAACAAGAAACCTACTTCGATTTGATGCAAGAAGGAGTGTGCCTGCGGTTGATTCCCCGTTCAACCCCCTTACAGGAGCGACGAGAGCGAAACTTCAATGTCAGCGCCATAGAAGCGATGATGGAGCAAGTACTCTCAGCCAGGTGGGATGCAGAAATCGACGATGACTGTTCTGATTCTTTCTAAAATAGCGACTATTATACCAAATTTATGTGAGGCTGCGCTTTATTGATGTATGGGAATTCTGAATTGCCCCTGCATCGTATAGTTTTGTGTAAGTCTGATAAGCGCATCTTCAACAATTCAAAATGGCATGAGTGCGAATTTTTCTTTTCAATGTCTTGCTTGCTGTAGCGAAACCAAAGCTAGAGCAGGAGTGTTTTTCACCCCTCACGGTCTTGTAGAAACCCCTCGATTTATGCCAGTGGGAACGCTGGCAAATGTCAAAACTATTACCCCATCTCAACTACGAGATACTGGGGCGCAAATGATCTTATCTAATACTTATCATCTTCACCTACAACCAGGAGAAGCGATCGTGGCTGGGGGTGGTGGGTTGCACAAGTTTATGGGGTGGAACGGGCCAATGCTCACAGATTCGGGTGGGTTTCAGGTGTTCAGCTTAAGCGAGATGCGAAAAATTACTGAAGAAGGCGTAACGTTTCGCTCGCCCCATGATGGACAAATTATTAAATTAACACCAGAACGCTCTATTGAGATTCAAAATACTTTGGGGGCTGATGTAATCATGGCCTTTGATGAGTGTCCGCCCTACCCAGCGACTCGTCAAGAGGTAGAAACTGCAACTGAGCGCACTTACCGCTGGCTAGAACGCTGTATAACAGCTCATCAACACAGCGAACAGGCTTTGTTTGGGATTGTGCAAGGGGGCGTGTATTTGGATTTGCGTTGCCGTGCGGCTGAAGCTTTGGCTAAGTTAGATTTACCCGGATATGCCATTGGTGGCGTGAGTGTGGGAGAACCACCAGAATTGATGGCTGAGATTGTCAAAGTCACAGCACCGCTTTTACCCCCCGAAAAGCCACGTTACTTAATGGGTGTGGGTACTTATCGGGAAATGGCGATCGCGATCGCATCTGGTGTCGATTTATTTGATTGCGTAATTCCCACTCGCTGGGCGAGACATGGAACAGCAATAGTCCAGGGCGGACGCTGGAATTTAAAAAATGCTAAGTTTCGTGAAGATTTTACGCCATTAGATGAAACTTGTCCCTGCTACAGTTGTCAAAATTTTAGCCGGGCTTACATATCTCATTTAGTGCGATCGCAGGAAATTTTAGCTTATACCTTGTTGAGCATTCACAACATTACCGAACTAATTCGGTTTACGCAAAAAATTAGAGAAGCAATATTGAGCGATCGCTTTGTTGCAGAATTTGGTCACTGGCTCAACTCATCTGAATCACCATCAGATGAGGGGGAAATTACAAATGACTATTGACCAATGATTGAGACTCAAATCATGTTAAGATATCTCTCAATTATGAAAGCTGTGTTGGATAGGTGGATTTAAACAAACATGGAAGCAGCACTTTTATTAGCAAAACTGCCAGAAGCTTACCAAATCTTCGATCCTTTGGTAGACGTTCTCCCAGTCATCCCCGTATTCTTCTTGTTGCTTGCTTTCGTTTGGCAAGCAGCTGTGGGATTTAGATAAGTTAATCTATTTTTCAATTTATAGGACAGGTATTTTACCTGTTCTATTTTTTTGCAGCCCCATGTTCTATAAAGTTAATATTTATTAATATTTTGTAATGAATTAATATAATAAATAAGATGTGAATCAAGCCATGTCAATATGAAGCCTTGAAAGCCAAACTTAGAGTCAAGGAGGAATTAGTTATGGGTAATATCAAATTCATTAAAGAAAATAAAGAAGTAGTTGCGGCCGATGGTGCAAATCTCCGGCTCAAGGCGATACAAAATGGCATTGATATATATACATTGATTGGCAAGATGACCAATTGCGGTGGCAATGGCCAGTGTGGTACTTGCGTTGTCCAGATAGTCGAAGGATTAGAAAATCTTTCCCCCCGCACAGACGTAGAAAACCGGAAATTCAAGAAAAAGCCGGAAAATTACCGCCTTGCCTGTCAAACTTTAGTGAATGGCTCAGTCAGTGTAGCCACCAAGCCTTAAGTTCTCAAATCTGCCATTGCTTCAATTTGCATCCAGTCAGTAGTCAAAATACTTACCCAAATTGAGTTACCTGATTTTGAATTTTGAATTGGTATAACTCTGTCATCAATGATGCTATCCTAATGTTGTTGACTGGAAATTTAAGAGAGGCTTTCTTGCCATGCAAGTTAATGACCTGGGGTTCATAGCGAGCATTTTGTTCGTACTCGTTCCCGCTGTGTTTTTACTAATTCTGTACATCCAAACTGCTAGCCGCGAAGGTGGAAAAGATAGTTAAGAGTTTTGTGTATAAAATAAATAACCCCTGCACCAATAGTGTAGGGGTTTTTATTTATCAACCGCTAACTCTACTTTGACTTTAAGCGATTGTCCGCGCCAACAATACTGGACAAGTGGCATTGACTCGAACATAGTCAGACAAGGAAGAGCCGATGAGTCGGTCTATATCAACAAAACTCTTAGCGATGGATGGACGACGATCTGGAGAACCGAGCAATAATAAGTCTACATTCAACTCCTCTGCCAACCGACAAATTTCTTCACCAGGTTTGCCACTGCTGATATAAGAACGAGATTGGATGCCTTGTTTTTCAGCTTCTGCAACTGCGGCTGCCAAAACTGGATTTTTGTTTGAACTAACTTCAGTTATTTCCGATTTTTTTCCGCCTAAATCTGTGGCAACATTTGCCAAAATTAACTCGCCGCCCTGAATATCTCGCAGTAAAAAAAGTGCCAACTTCAAGCAGTTTTTTGCTGAATCAGAGTTGTCTATTGCCACCATAACGCGCTTAATTTTTTTGACATAAATGTCATCTTTGACCAGCAACATGGGGCGAGAAGATAGTTGAAAAACATACTGACTGACTGAATTCGATAAAATCGATTGCAGCCGCTTCAGTCCGCGTGAACCCATAATAATCAAGTCAGCGTCAATTTCATCAGCTACTTGGCAAACTACATCTTTAGGGTCGCCTTCACGCAAAATTGAAGACACTTGGCTAGGATCTAAGTCCAATGTTTGAATGGCATTCGCCAGAATTTTACCGCCATTTTCCCATTTAGCTGTCATGGTAGCAGCAGTATTTTGTGCTTGAACAACATGCAAAATTGTCACTTTTGCAGATTGAATTGAAGGGATTTCTTTCAGGGTTTTGAGCATTTCTTCTGCGTGTCCCAATCCCGATACAGCTAGCAAAATTCTTCTTATCATCTTAGGTAATTTGTGTGAAGTTTACTTTTGTTTTCGCTGTTACACCTGGCTCAGGTCGGATTTTCACCGCCTTGCTCGACAACCTAGTTAGTAAGTTGGCACAAACAAATTTTATTTTTAGTATTTAACACTCAAACAAATGACAAACTACAAAAAAGTCAACAAATGTTTAAGTTTATTTGCACCTAGTTACTTAAATTCTCAACTAGACTTCAATTATTAAGCATACTCTCAACTTAGCTTGAGTAACTTAATAAATTATGATGTTAGTTATCATTTTTAATCTATGTTCACTTTTTTTAATTAGAACTTAGTTAAGTATTGCAAAGAAATGCCAAAATAACTCTTCAGGAAGATTGATTCAGTGTAGCTTTTAGCAGGCGATCGCTTCCGCCTTGAATAGTCTCCACTTCTCCTGAATTTTCCCTACACTCCGCTTTTTTTACGGCAAACGATCGCCAGAGGCAACACCAAGACTGAACGGATAGCCAGAAAACCTTGAGTTAGCCAATACCGGATGCCATTGGCTAGCGATTGTTAATCCTGTTAAGAATCCTGCACCCAACAAGAAATTCCGCCGTCTGCACCGATTTGCTAGCAGGCGCGTACCATCCATAAGTTCCATATTCAACCCTTCCCAGATGTAAATACAGTTGGCATTTAGGAAGCTCAGTTGTGAAAAGCACAAATAATGGCTTGATTTGACTTGTTTCCTAATTGCTGCTCAACCAAACACAAGGAACCTACCAAACCAGGATCGAGTAGAAATTAAGATTTTGTTAAGTTTAAATTTGAATTAGGGAATTGGGTATTGAAACTAGGAGAAATTTGTGGTGCATTTAGGCCCACCGCCAAAATAGTAAAGAATTTATGACAATTAACGATGCACTTTTGGGAGGGATTGAAAGAGTTAAGCAATTGCTGGCGTATGGAAGGGTTGAACAAAAAATTGATGCCCTTCTAGATGCTTTTGAGTATGGGGAAGCTGGCTTAGAATTGATTATTGAAGCTTTACAGAACTCAGAGGTTGATGTTCAAGAAGCAGCTTATTGGCTACTTCAGGAAAGTACAGAGCCAAGAGCTAAACTGGCATTACAAGAATATAACCCCTATTTATTTTTTGAGTATCTTTTTACTATTGAAAGGTATACAGATGAGGTTCGCAAAATACTTTGTGTAGATATTAGCCAAGAGAGGCAAACCTTAGTTACTTGTAATTATAACGACACAATTCAAGTGTGGAATATGCAAACACAACAAGTAATATGCACATTCCAGCCAGAAGCAACTAAGGAATTCGATCAAATCGCGATCGCACCCAACAATCGCGTTTTAGCACTTTGGAATTGTAATGATTATGCCGAACTGTGGGATGTAACAATAGGACAGAAAGTTTTCACTACAGGTCGCAGTTCTGAATGCTTTTGGTATGTTTGTTTTAGCTCAGATGGTCAAACAATTGTAAGCACTGGTGATGACTACATTTTAACATTCTGGGATGTTAATGAAGAAAAGTTCATACCTTCTATTCACATGGCTGAGAATATTCCTCGCCGTATTCCCATCTACTCAAATTCGCAAATCTTAGTGACTGAAGAATGGTATGACTACAACTATGAGATATGGGATTGGCAAACACAACAAGTAATTTGCACCTTAAGTCTTTCAGGGTATATGCCTGTAATTACTGTCAGTTGCGATCGACGCTTTTTACTTAGTGGTAGTCGAGAAAATGGAACCATTAAAGTGTGGAACATTCGGACAGGACATGAACTTTGTAGCCTCACAAGTCATTCATCGTCAATTACTCGTCTTGCAATTAACTCAGATGGACAGAGACTATTTATTTGGAGTGGAGACAGAACCGTTGAGGTGTGGGGAATTTAATTATTCACGGTGATTTGAGATAATTTAAGTTCACAATTCTATTGTATAAATTACAAATTATTTAAAACCTACCATTGCCCTGAACAATGTGCTTAACGGTGGTCAAAGTTTCCAGGCTGATAAATCCCCGGCGATGACCTTTTTGATTAGACATACCGAGAAATACTGAATCTCCCCGCGAGGGGTTGCGGGAAAAACGCGGGGAAGTGTTGATGTAGGTAGAGGCACTGTTAACTCCTAAAGCAAACTGCCGACTTTCTTGGTAAGATTCAGTCACGATGGAGTCGGCATGACCACTGCTGTGTTCATTAATCCAGGCGATCGCAGCTTCTAAGCTATCCACCAACTTAAAAGCTACTGTCCTAGTTAAATAAGGGTTTCCCCATTCGCCTTCCTTCACCAGCTGCAACTGAGGAAAGGCTTCTACTAGTTCTGCATCGCCTTTAATTTCAAAGCCTTTTTCTATCAAGCTATTCCATAGAACTGCTAAAGATGATGGCAAGGCTTGGCGATGAATGAGTACTTTTTCAATGGCGTTGACTTGATCGGGTTCGCTCTGATGGCTATTAAGAATCATCCAGCGCACCATTTCCAAGCTGCTATTGGGCGACCAGTAGAGGTAACAGTTACCCATCGCTGACTTTAATACTGGGCAAGTTGCCTGTCGTACTACTTGCTGTACCAAGCTAGAACGTCCGTAGGGAATCACTAGATTCACGTACTGGTCTTGGGTGACTAAATCCCGAATCGAAGCACCATGTTCTGCTGTTATCAGTTCTAGACAGCCTGGTGGTAGACCAACTTGGGCGATCGCACTTTGCAGGATCTCAGCGATGACCGCGTTGGAATGGCTAGCTTCAGTACTGCCTTTGAGAATTATACTATTGCCAGTTTTGATACAAAAACCCGCTGCGATCGCTCCTAAATCCGGGAACGCCTCATAAATAAATCCAATCACTCCCAAGGGCATTAACTGGGTGTAACTTTGGGAATCTTCCAGTTGATAATCAGCGGTTCTGACGCGCCGCAGCGGATCTGATAATTCCCCCAACCGTTGTAAAATGTCCACTGTCATCTCTAGCCTTGTGGGAGTCAGCTTCAGCCAGTCCAATATCAACTCTGGCACTGCCATTTCCCGACTGGCTTCTAAATCCAAGGTGTTGGCTTCTAGAATGTCGTCAAATGAGCGCTCAAGCGCCTGTGCCATCGCCAGTACTGCACGACTCCGGTCTGCTCCCTTTGTGATCCCCAACTTTAGGGAAGCGTGATAGGCTCGTTGGGCACTAGTAATCGGTTCGGGGCGATCGTCCAAAACTTCAACAGTCATTGAGTTAACGTCTGTAGGTAAGCCAGACCATTAGCGCTGGCAGAATAGCCAATAGCACCGCCACCATTGCCCAAGCAATAATGCTGGAACCATGTGCCAATCGCAGCGCTAATGGCAGCCATATAATCACTAGCACGAAAATAATGCCCAGCGCTATAGGCAGATAGCTTTCTCCCAAGCGAGGATGGACAACATGCCAACTATTTCCCATCCAACGCCAAGCCCGCTTGTAGGGATAGGTGGTAGAAAGCTGTTCTAGGACATGACCATTATCTTCTACTACAAAGATTTGCTGACAGCGATCGCAACCAAATGCATCTGTCAGCGTAATCGGAATTAACTGACCCCGGCGACGACAAGGACAGGGGTATTCGGTATTGAAGTCGATTTTTTCGGGTTTTTGAGATTGCACAAGCGTTCTAATAACTTGAGCGTGTTTTACACGAACTATGAGAATACGATCCCTTAATAAATGCCTTAGAGGCTTCTCCCTTTATCAAGATAAACAGGCGATGCAAACATCGCCATGATTGCAAACAGTAGATGGAGCCACCTTTAAGTATCGTAATTGCCATATTAGTATGGAGTTCTCTGTTTGTAGTCTTTCCCGGATCTGGCAATCTTATTTAAAAATTTCCTTCTCTTCATCTGTCGCTTTCAAGGTAATGTGGTTGCGTTTTTGGGAATTTATTATGCTGACACACCTGGTACAATTTTAAGCATACGTGGCAACCACTCCTAAAACAAATCGTTTGGGAAGGCTACGCTGATAAACAACAGACACAAATAAACCGTAGATTTTCCTTTGGTTTACTATATACTACTATCTACTTATCAAGGTGAGATCGGGATTACATCCTATCTTTATTCCTTGCAGTTCACAAGCGTTTCAAGAGCGGGAATTGCTAAAACATCCAGAGCGTGTGTGTGACTCTTTGCCCAAATAGAAGGATTGAACATTTTAGATTGTTCAACTGTGCAAAGGGGCATCTCGTGCAGTCTAAACAGAGCTTTTGTTAATGTCCGACGGGATACCGGGAGTCACGCTCGTTGCCTACACGCTCATTGCTTGCAATCAGTGTAGAAGTATGTCACTCCAGTGTAATACATCCTACATAAAACCAATTGATTACACCTGTAAAGATTGTAGCCAAGCTAATGTATATCTACACCAGTCTAAAGCTGGGTTTTATATTTCTTAGCAAGTGGGTAATGCAATTTGAGTGGGCGATATTCAAATTGAGATAGTAGACGATTGGTTTACTCAATCTGTCCTCATTGGGAGCGATTCACAAGAATGTAGTGCGAATCGCCGAAGACTTCAATGCACCCTAAAAACACTAAACCTCTTGGAGTTAAAAACTGCAAGAGGTTTTAGTTGGAAGCGGGTAACGCGATTCGAACGCGCGACATTCACCTTGGCAAGGTGACGCTCTACCACTGAGCTATACCCGCAATCGGTAACCATATATTAATATCTCAGATTTATTCTTAATTGTCAACCCCTTAATTTAGTTATTTGGTCATTGGTCATTAGTCATTTGTCATTAGTGAATAACAAAGGACAAATGACTAATGACTCATTTAGCCCAGTTCTTCTGACTCCGCAGTTAAATTGCCGATGCTGGCACTTTGAAAAGAGGCTGGTAAAGACTGGCTATTACGAGAATATGGCTCTGCCAGGTTAGAACGCAGTTGCCGCATCAGGCTTGCCATTTCTAGGGCATTCAGGGCATAATCCCAGCCATGATTACCTTTTATGCCTGCCCGTTCTAAGGCTTGCTGCATAGTGTCTACTGTTAAAATGCCAAAAATTACTGGCACTCCAGTTTGAAAGCTAGCGGCGGCAATGCCTTTAGAAACTTCGGCGGATACATAATCAAAATGGGGTGTTTGCCCTCTAATGACTGCACCTAAACAAATTACAGCATCATAACGATGGGAAAGTGCTAGTTGGCGAGCTACTAAAGGTACCTCAAAACTTCCCGGAACCCAAACATAGTCCACCTGATTACCTTGGGGGTTAGGATCTACACCGTGGCGTTTCAAGCAATCTTGACATCCCTCTAGCAGCTTTCCGGTAACTAGGTCATTGAATCGACCAATCACCACTGCAAACCGCAAAGGCTCCGTTTGGGTAAAAGTTCCCTCGAAAACTGCCATGACTGCCTCTTAATCAACTATAGTTCTGGCCAATATACATTTCTTATTTAAATGTAGAGGAGCAGGAAAGCACGGTCAGAAAAAAGAAAATCGGAAAAAATCTTTCCTTTTTTCCTTTGGTTTTTGACCTTGGCTTTTCTGCCCCTCTAGTTCTTATATTATGTGCCTGCGCCAGACCGAAGCCGTCGCCTACACGACAAAAAAGTTTAACAAACCAACTAAAAATACCAAACCAATCCAGACGGCGGAACCAACCCAGAGTAACCTTTTAGATTCAACCCAATTTTGGGGAGTGGCGTAAGCTACGGGGACGCCAACAACTAGGACAAAGGACAATAGAACTAGGCTTATCAAAGCGAATTGGAATATTATGGTCATTTTTGCTTCTCCCAATACAGCGAAATAGTGATATGTCTTACACTAACAGTAAGGTGTACAGTGTAGGCAACGAGCGTGACTCCAGCTATTGCATAGGACATTTCCAGGAGCTTCTGGCCAGAAGCTCTGATTTTATGTCCTCGCGATCCCCCACGGTCAACAATTTGATTTTTTCTTCCTTTCGTACCCCACAAATTTTACGACACAGTGATGAATTGCTTATGACTTTTGCACTGATGTGTCAACCAATGGTAAATTTGCATTCTTTGAAAGGATGCCTACTCGTTTCCCGTTGTCCAACGTTTCACGTAGGTTTCCCAGAGGGCAGTAAGCTAGGTGTATCAACGACCGTGGTGGCGAGTAACCACTTAAATCATACAACGCCGCGATCGCCTATTTCAGAATATTTGACAATTAGGGCGCTGACTCTGAGGGTTAAAGGGTGAGGCTTCTGCCCATTTTATCTCAAGGGCAACACTGACACTTTCTTCTTGTTTTTAAGTTACCAAAAATTGCAATATTTTAGTCGTTTGTCCTTTGTCTAAGCACCAATGACCAATGACTCTTAATACTATGGATTTAATTCTTTGCCACACAACAGCAGATTTTGACGCATTAGGAGCAGCAGTAGGGTTAACGCGCCTACTATCGGGAAGCAAGATTGTGCTCCCTGGCGGCTCTCATCCTACTGTACGGGATTTTTTAGCATTGCATCGGGATGAATATCCCTTGATTGAACGCCGTTCGGTGAATTCAGAAAAAATTCGTTCTCTGACTGTGGTGGATACGCAACACCGCGATCGCTTGGGTAAAGCTGCTGAGTGGTTAGATTTACCCCATATTAGAGAGATTATAATTTATGACCATCACTTAGGACAAGAATCAGATATTCCGGCTACGGAATCATATATTTCCTCAGTAGGAGCTACTACAACTTTAATCGTTGAGCAATTGCAACAACAGGAAATTTCCCTAACTCCTGCCGAAGCAACTGTGATGGCTTTGGGTATCCATGTTGACACTGGCTCATTGACTTATGACCAGTCCACACCACGGGATGCCCTAGCTTTGGCTTGGTTGATGGAACAAGGTGCTAGTTTATCAGTAATTTCCACTTACCGCGATCCTGGTTTGTCTGTGCAATTGCAGCAGTTATTAACTGAATCGCTGGAAAATTTAGAATATCTTTGTCTACATGGATATACGGTTGCTTGGGTAACTCTGAAAACAGATGGTTTTGTGCCGGGGTTATCGAGTTTGGCATCGGAACTCGTGGAATTAACCGAAATTGATGCCCTACTGTTGGCTAATGAATATGCTTTAGGTGAAGAGGATTCACGCTTAACTGTAATTGGGCGATCGCAAATTCCCAAAACGAATCTTAACCAATTATTCCAACTTCTAGGTGGCGGCGGCCATTCACAAGCCGCATCGCTAAACCTAAGGGGAGTTGATTCACAGGCAATATTAAAACAACTCCTTGATGGGGTAAAAGCGCAAATTCCCCATCCCCCCACGGCTAGGGACTTGATGTCATCTCCTGTTCGCACAATTCTGCCTGAAACCACAATTGCTGAAGCCCAGCGCATTTTGTTGCGCTATAGACACTCTGGTTTATCTGTAGTCGATGCCCAAGGGCAACTAGTAGGTATTATTTCGCGGCGAGATATTGATATCGCCTTGCACCACGGATTTAGTCATGCGCCAGTCAAAGGCTACATGACCACAAATCTTAAAACGATCGCACCAGATACGACACTGCCACAAATTGAAGCGCTGATGGTGACTTATGATATTGGACGCTTACCAGTATTGGAGAATGAGCAGTTAGTTGGTCTGGTCACTCGTACTGATGTGTTGCGGGAATTACATCAAGAAAGGGATGAAGACGAAGAGGGACAAAAATTCCAAATTCCAAATTCCAAATTCCAAATTCCTCTCAGCACTGAGTTGCAAAATCGCCTTGCTCCGCAACTGTGGCAATTACTCACCACAGCATCGCAAGAAGCAGAAAAACGGGGTTGGCATCTTTATCTTGTCGGGGGTGCGGTGCGGGATTTACTGTTAGCTGAAGCAGCATCAGGCACTTTGATGATTAAAGATATCGATCTTGTGGTTGATGGCTTTCACAAATCAGCAGATGTTGGTGCTGGTGTAGAACTAGCAAAGGCACTCCAACAACTTTATCCTGCGGCTCGTTTAGAAATCCACGGGGCTTTTCAAACTGCGGCTTTGCTGTGGCACAAAGACCCAGAATTAGATTCTTTATGGGTAGATATTGCCACCGCTAGAACCGAATTTTATCCTTATCCAGCAGCAAATCCAGAAGTTGAGGCGAGTTCAATTCGTCAAGACTTGTATCGTCGAGATTTTACCATTAATGCGATCGCCTTGCGACTCACTACTCCCCGTGCTGGTGAATTACTCGATTTCTTTGGCGGATTACTAGATTTACAAGCCAAGCAAATTCGGGTTTTACACCCCAACAGCTTTATCGAAGATCCCACCCGGATTTATCGCGGCGTGCGCTTTGCCGTGCGCTTCGGATTTCAAATTGAACCGCAAACTGAAGAGTTTATCCGCTATGCCATCAACAGTGGTGTTTACGATCGCACTGCTCAAGAGAATAGCAAAACTCCAGCCCTGCAAACTCGACTGAAAACAGAATTAAAACACATCCTAGAAGCCCCCTATTGGAAATCGGCTTTACAGTTACTCGATAACTTAGGAGCATTGCAATGTATCCATCCTACCCTGAAGCTAGACGCAGAACTGCTGCGACAATTACGTTTGCTAGAACGCTGCTTGCGGCGATTTGATGCCGAACAAACTCTCATCCATTGGGAAATGCGCTTAGAAACGTTAATCGCCCATCTAGCACCACAATATCGGGCAAAAGTAGCAAAAAATCTGCAATTGCAAGAGGATAGCATTGCTAGGCTGAAGAACTTAGCTCAAGTACAAACTGAGGTGATGAGATTATTATCCACTTTGCAACGCCCCAGTCAAGTTGTGCAGTTGCTGGGACACTATAATTTACCAATGCTGATTTTAATCGCCGTGCAAAGTCCGCGATCGCTTAGACATCAAATTTGGAAATATTTAACTGTTTGGGCTAATGTGCAGCCACTATTGAATGGCAATGATTTAAAGAAACTTGGTTACAAACCAGGGCCCCAATATCGACAAATATTAGATGATGTAGTTGCTGCTACCTTGGATGGAGTGATTAAAGATAAGACTGAAGCTGAGGAGTTTTTAGCACAACACTATCCTAAATGAATTAGTGAAGCGATCGCTCATATTTTGTACAACTTATTTTTACATGATGCCTTAGAGGAGCGCCTGAATCCTACTTGATGACAAAGTTAGACGGGTCTTGATCTCGTCGATGCTTAGTGGGAATGGGGGCTGGCTGCCCATCACCCGCAAGGGCTGCGGTTTTCTCCAGGGATTCTCTCAATCGCTTGGCTGCGTAGATGGACATGTCTCGCGGTACATTAATGCGATCGCGCAAATATCGGAGAGCGACATCAGATCCCGATGGAGGTACACAGTCTTCACCTGTCATCATGTGTGTTAAAGCACAACGTAACGCTCGATCGAACAATTCATCATCTAAGGGGTTGACTCGGATAATATTGCTGCGGTGTTTGATAGTTCGTTGAAGAGCTTCCATGCGGGAGTTTTCCGGTTCTGGATAAGCAACATCTGGTAGCCCAAACCAGGGACCGTTATCCACCCGCGCTTTATTCAGAAGCATCTGGGTTTCGCCGTTTTCCCAACAGCCCCCCATCTGCGGCGGCAAATCATGTGCGTGGGTGTGAAAGTCGCTCTGGGTACCGCAGTAGGTCGGTCGGCTTTCCATTGCTGTAAACCATGCGCTCAAGTGAGGGTTTTCCGAACGCAGGGAGTAGCCCTTGTAGTAGTAAAGGCTCGCATTCATCCGTTCGACATAGGGGGTAAAAATGACATCGACGATGCCGAAGTTATCTAGAAAGTAAGGGCTTGGGGTGCGACCCAGAGCCTCCTCGACCTTAGCCACCACTCCGATAAATTCTTCTCGGTTGCGTTGTTCTTGTTGAGAGGAACCGGCTCTAGAGCACAGCCAAGCGCACCAGGCTCTAAATAAAAGTCGTTCTAATTGACGTAGAGGAAGCACCGTGCGGTCTTCCATCCCTTGGCTCAATGAACCAAAAACCTTTTCTAAAGCGATCAAAATGTCATCGCTTTCCTTAATAATCCGTCCATCTAGCTCGATCGCGGGGAGCATTCCTGATGGTACCTTACGTTTGTACCAACTTTCTTTCTCCCCATAGCAGAACATTGTCACTTTTTCGATCCGATAGGGGATCTGTTTTTCCTCTAGCCATAACCAAACTTTTTGACAGTAAGGACACCAGGCGTGGTTATCGCGGTACAGCGTTACCCGCACATCAGATTCCGGCTGACCAAACAAGCGCAACCTGGCTCTAGCATTGGTGAGACCATTAACGGTATCTATTTGATAGTCCGTGAGGCTTTCTAGTTCTTGCCAGCTTAAGGGTGCGGTAGTCATAGGGGGAGTTGCGTAGGGCAATACTTAGGACAATTCTATACTTTACAATATTTTCAATTACACCAAGGCTTAATTTAACCAATAGGTTAAAAATATGCAGCCTAAATTTCAACTATAGAAGCGATGGCGAGTTTATCCAGTAGAGAAGCGATCGCTGTTCCGTATGAGCGATCGCTATAATTAATCCCTAACCACAGGGATTGATTATGACTATTATATTTGTCGCAATACTTTAACGATTGCAGTGTTAGCCCCCTCATTTCAACACTCTTAATACATAAAAAGTAGGTAATTACTCTACTTAGCCACAAGAGAACAATCGCCTCAGTAAATGAGTGTTTTTACGTTTTCACTCGTAAATGCAAACTACAACGAAGAAGTATTGTCGTTTGAATCCATATCGTGAGCTAAAAGTTTATTTTATGATTCAAATCACATTAAGCTTTTTAGCAATTTTTGCGTAAATCCTGATTTTATGAAATTCGAGTAGATGTCAAAAAATTAGCGAACGGACAGTAAGGGACTTCCAAAAAAAATATCCAATCGCTTTTAGGGCAGGGCGCAGGGGGCAAGGAAAGTCGTTTTGATTCCAAAAATTGGATAGTTTATTTTTTGGAGTTCCCTAACTTGACAATGCACTAACTATCTGCTGAGTATAATTGTTGGGCGTAAAAACGGGCATATCGTCCTTCCTTAGACAGTAGGGAGGTGTGGGTACCAGCTTCAACCACCTGTCCTTGTTCTACTACGAGAATGCAGTCAGCCCGACGAACGCTGCTCAAGCGATGGGCGATAATAAACACGGTACGGTTTTGCATGACTCGTTCGAGCGCTTCTTGTACTAGTGCTTCTGATTCCGAATCCAGAGCAGAGGTAGCCTCATCCAAGATGAGAATTCGAGGATCGTTGGCGACTGCTCTGGCGATCGCTAATCTTTGGCGTTGTCCTCCGGATAGGTTAACTCCACGTTCGCCTAGCCAAGTATGATAACCCTGAGAAAACTGGGTGATAAAGGAGTGAGCGTTGGCAATCTTTGCTGCTGACTGAATCGCTTCTAAATCTAATTTTTCCTGACCGTAACCGATATTTTCAGCGATCGTTCCCGAAAAAAGGGTAACATCTTGGGGAACAATCCCAATTTGACGGCGCAGGCTGGTGAGTGTAACGTCGCGGATATCAATATTATCAATCAGAATTTGACCCGCCTGAGGGTCATAAAAGCGAAGTAAAAGGCTAATTAACGTCGATTTGCCGGCTCCAGAAGAACCAACTAAAGCAATGACATCACCAGGAGAAGCGTGCAGGGAGAGATCCTTGAGGACTGGCTGGTCGGGATTGTAGGCGAAATCGACATGACGATACTCTACCTTGCCAATAACTCGTGGCATTTCCTTTGCATTCGATTTTTCGCTAAGGCTAGGCTGCTTCGCCATCAGTTCAAAGATGCGTTCGACGGAAGCTTCGGTCTGTTTGTACTCGTTGTAATTGCTAATCATCATGTCGATTGGCTGAATCAGTAAAGCCACAGCAGCTAAGAAACTGATAAACCCTTGAGATGTCAGCTGATTCTGAGAAATCTGCCATCCTCCCAATAAAAATAGCAGCATAATACTAACTGCTTCCAAAAAACCGACAACAGGAAACTGAATGGATTTGAGTTGTTGAGTGCGATACTGAGCCTGACGATTGCGTTCTGCTTCCTGATTGAATCGCTTCACTTCATACTCTTGTGCCGCAAAAGCCTGAACCACACGAATCCCGCCAAATACTTCAGTTAGCAGCGCTGACAAATTGGAAACCTGATTTTGACTCTGGCGAGATAGCACGAGTAATCGCTGACCAAATCCTCCGATCAACCAAGCCATCAAGGGAGCCAAAATCAAACCTGTAAGTGTCAGCGGCCAATTCAGGTAGAGCATGTAAAGCGGAATCACAATTAACTGCAACAGATTGGAAAGAAATTGATGGGATAACTTATCAACAATCTCGCCTACTCGGTCGATATCTTCAGTTAGGCGATAAGTCAGGTCTCCCGTCTGTGTGGTTTCAAAGTAATCCAATCCGAGTTTGTGCAGGTGAGCGTAAACTCGCTTACGCAAGTTTAAAACCATTTCCAGAGCAGCAGCTATCATAAAGACATTCTGCCCGTATTGACAAAACCCTCGAACCAAAAATACTAAAGTGGCTAGTCCGAGCCAGTAGGCAATCTGGTTAACATTTCCCTGACCAAGAAAAAAAGCGACCTTACCTGCTAAATAGGGTATTGCTAGGGTAAACAACACAAATCCTAAGATACAAGCAAATCCCCGAATTAACAGCGGCCATTGGGGCCAGAGATAAGGCAACAGTTGCCAGTAGCTAGAGCGGACTTTCATAGTTCAATTCTGTATGCTTATATTGTGCTAGCGCTGCAAAGTATCCCTTCCATGATTTATCCAACAATCTCAAAACTTGTTGTGCAACCTTGGTAGATAAACTTTTGTACTTTTGAATTGGCTGGATTAACTTGTCCATCTGATTGGAAGATGGCACACTATGACCATAGATAAATGATTGTCGAATGCAATAATTAGCAGCTTTGCACAAGTTTTAGCAGCATAAGACATAATAGCTTTTTGCTCCCATACCAGATGGTTTTTTTATAACTCGCTGTAATAACTGCATGTCTTTATCCTTACCTTCATTATTGAAATTTGGCAGTAGCAGTAATTTCTACCCAGTTTCTCCTAGAGAAGTTAGCAGAAGGCGGGCAATTCTCTCAGATGCACCAGGCGGGCCAAACCGCTCAGTACCATTTTTTTTGCACTTAGCGAGGTAGTCTGAATCTTCTAAAGTCTCGACTACTCGTCGAGCTGCTTGCTTGAGAATCTCAGGGGTTGCTGGCTTGGTGCCGATGGTTTGGGCATTTGCGCCCAACAGCCGTGTTTGCGCCTCTGCAAATTGATAGGTAAATTGAGGGCCCTCTCCGGGAATCTGAACGATCGGTTTGCCGATCGCTACGGCTTGCTCGACTGCCAACCCTGCCATCCCAATAACGAGAGTAGAGTAACATAGGATGTCGCTGAAGGCATCTGAATAACATCTCACTTCCACAATCGGTGATTCGTCAGGAGAATTTTCTGGAGGAGAATAAGTGAGTATACCTTGATTCATCTGCCAACCTTGACTTTTGGCAATGTCGTCTAGTTGCTCCATCAAACTTGGTATCAAGGCTGCACGAAACTGTAATCCTGACTCAGGCATCACCTTGGCGATTTCTACCACTAGTTGCAACTGCAAACAAAAATTTCGCGCGGCTTCAGGCATCCGCGATCCTGGTAGGAGGGCGATCGCTCTTTCGTCCGGTTTCAGGTGCAAGTCTTTGCCAGTAGGGACGAGCCTATCTAAAGCCGGAATGCCAGCAACCTGAGCTTTAGTTAAACCTTGCCGTTGGAGGTCATAAGCCGTATAGGAATCTTTGGTGAAAACTGCCAGACATCTGGAAGAATTAAGCTCGTGCCACAGAATCGGATTGAGTCGTAACCGCCCTTCGTAGAGGGCTGAAAGACAAGAGATAAAGGAGACGAAGGGGCGCTTTGTTAAGTAAGCAAATGTCTGAGAGACAAAATCCCCAGTAGCCATAATCAAATCGCAATTGGGAGCATACTGCAACACCGCTTGTAATTGTCCCCACGTTAACCCAATCAATCCCGATTGAAAATCTTTGAGCAAATAGAGGCGCTTCATGTAAAAGAATCCCCCAGAGGGCATCTTTTGCGTCGGGCCAATAATGGGAATGTTCAAGTTGCGGTAAGCTTTCCCTTCCCCCACAATCGGCATTGCTGCCATGTCAAGAGAAGGACACAATTGGCGCAGGGTTTGAATAACATGAGAAGTGTGGTTGTCCTCTCCGTGACCGTTACTGATAAATAAGATTCGCTTAGAAGGCATCTTGGTATTTGGGTAGCAAAAGGAAAAAAACAGCGAATTTTATCTTATTTTATGGCTCCCGTAGCATTATTGATTGGCGTACCTTGGGCTGATTGTTAGCAAGTTGCTAATTATTAGCGATTGCTCCCATCGTTTGGCATGGCTGCTGCAACACCCCATCCCACCGGGTCTAGTAGTTCGCTTTCCCCAAAATTGCTGGGTGGAGGTCGGCGCTTGTGCAAGGGAGCAGGGGAGCAGAGGAGAGATTTGTACAAGTTCTTTCCCCCTTGCCCCTCCGCACCTCTGCCCAAGAGCTTGCCACCACGCAAAGTTACCTTGGCAGACTACTAGCCAGTCTGCGTCTCACAGGCGATCGCACTCGTGGCTTTGGGGGACTGCAAAAAATAAATTATCCAATTTTGGAATCAAAACGACTTTTCCTCTCCCAGCTAAGTGCAAGAACTGCCTTATCCCAAGATAATTATTTACACCGACCTACTTACCTTTATGATTTGCATGACCGCTAGGCATAGCTATTTTCTGCACAGTAGAAAGGTGAATCTCCTTTCAGCCTAAACTTGTTGGTTATCAGGAATACACTATCAAAAGGCTTCAATCTCAATCGGCTTAACCATGACTAAGAAAGATTTGCTTCGCAACCAAATTTTCACGTTGGAAAATATTCTTTCGCCAGCAGAATGTGCTGAGTATATTACTTTAACAGAAAATATTGGCTATGCGGATGCTCCTATTAGTACCATCCGAGGTTTTAAAATGCGTCCTGATATCCGGAATAATCAGCGCGTTATTCTGGATGACCCGGAGCGTGCTTTTGATTTATGGCAGCGTGTGTCAAATTATATTCCTAGCACCATTGGTAGATGGCGTGCGGTTGGGCTGAATGAGCGTTTTCGTTTCTATCGCTACGATCCAGGTCAGCGGTTTGCACCTCACCATGATGGTGCTTATCGGCGACCTAATGGTGAGGAAAGTCTATTGACTTTTATGATTTATCTGAATGAAGGCTTTGAAGGTGGTGAAACCCGCTTTTTTCTTCCCGAATACTACGAAGATTTATCTAATCTAGCTGTGCTTCCAGTAACAGGTATGGCTTTGTGTTTTGTCCACGAACTAGTACATGAAGGCGCTTTTCTTATCCAGGGACGAAAGTACGTCTTGCGATCGGATGTCATGTACAGTCAATAGTCTAGAAAGTCATTAACCAGCAAAATAAACTATACCCTTGCTAATTTTGTTCTGCGAGGGGATTTTATTGGTTAAGTGACCATCTAGGTTAGTCGAGCTTATTGTGGGTATTGCGTGCAAGAGTAACTAGTAACCCAGTTGCTAGTTTATCTGTGGGTTCATTTTTATAAAACAGTCTTTTGCAAAAAAATAATTCCTAGACAAAAATATTGGCGCAATCATGCCCGAAAATTTCGATTGCGATCGCTAATTTCCAGTTTATATTTGAGAATTTACCATCACAGACAACTATCTAAAGAGTGAAAGTTTTTTTCTGAAACCCCAGCCATTAGTTAGTTGTAGAATTTCGATTAAAGATTAATAATACAGCATACCACCAAGAGACATTTTATTTCTTAAATCTTGCTAAAGATCGTGATACATTGAGCTTGACGGCACTAACCCTCCTCTGCAATTATAAAGAGACGGCTATTAAAAGCCAATTAACCTACTGGTTGACTACGATTTTAGAAGTCATAAAATCGCTTAAATGCAATAATTATCTTTATTGTTGCAACATACCATATTACCACAGTATCGCTGCTTATCCTTATTAGTGTTATCTGCGGTTCTCTAAAAATCAAATAGGAATCCTCTACTATGTGTGGTGCACATTTTGATAAATGTTATGAGATGTCAGAGCAACTACTCATAATGTCCAACATTTTAATTTTCCAGAGTTAACGGGTTGTATTTGTGGTTTCCAGATCGAGGCAAACCAAACAATCATCTGGATATTTGTATTTACTTAACCTTGCATCCAGTATTTTTCAATAGTCAATCCAAGAATTTGAAAAGAGGATATTTCCATGTCTAGCTTGTTTCGTTGGTCATCAGCAAGGATTGCTTTACTAGTTCTGGGAATGACCGCTGCTACAATAACTCCCATCGTAATTTCTGCCCCAGCTTCATCTCAAAATACTGTTCCATCTGCGACACCATCGCCTGGAACAGAATCGCCTGCAACACAATCGCCTACTTCAACAGTTAACTTGTCTGATGTTTCTTCAGATTATTGGGCGCGTCCCTTCATTCAAGCCCTAGCTGAAAGTAACGTGATTGCTGGCTTTCCTGATGGCAGCTTTAGACCGAATCAAGCAGTGACTCGTGCTGAATTTGCCGCCCTAATTCAAAAAGCTTTCGGTAACCAAAACCGAGTTCGGCAATTAAGCGCAGGTGGATTTAGTGATGTTCCTGCTAATTACTGGGCGGCTGCTGCAATTCAGCAAGCCTATGAAACTGGATTTCTGGCAGGCTATCCTGGGAACGTGTTTAGACCAAATCAACAAATACCCAGAGTACAGGCGCTCGTTGCTTTAACAAGTGGTTTGGGTTTGACTGCTAGTACTACTGGAGCAAGTACTGACCTTAGCACCTACTACAATGACGCCTCAAGTATCCCGGACTATGCTATTGCAGGTGTGACAACAGCAACACAATCTAATATTGTTGTTAATTATCCAGATGTAAAACAACTCAATCCGCAACAGCCCCTGACTCGTGCAGAAGCTGCGGCATTCTTATATCAAGCTTTGGCTAAACAGGGAAGGGCACAACCCATTGCTAGCAATCTTCCAGCTAGTCAGTATATTGTCGGTGGAACTCAAACTGGTACCGATATTGTTTCTCTTGCTGCATCCAGTAATTCTTTTACAACTCTGACTTCTTTATTAAAGACAGCCGGTCTAACAGATATTCTTCAACAGCCTGGGCCTTATACAGTATTTGCTCCCACCAATGAAGCATTTGCTGCTTTGCCTGCTTCTACCCTACAGCAGTTACAGCAACCAGAGAACAGAGAAGCATTGATTAAGATTTTGAGATATCATGTGGTTCCTGGTGCACTAACTGCTAGTCAACTCTCGGCTGGGGAACTGAGAACCTATGAAGAAAGACCTGTAAATATTAAAATCGATTCCGCTAACAATCAAGTCGAGGTGAATAATGCCAGAGTTATCCAGGCGGATGTAAAAGCTAGCAATGGTGTTATCCATGCAATTAACCAAGTCCTTGTCCCGCCTGATATTAACATCAGTCAGTTAAATCAGCCACCAACAGGAACCACAAATGGTGGAACGCCTGATGTGACGCCAGGTAGAACTACTCTTGGTGGCCCTAGCTATATCGGTGTTGCTGGTAACATTGGTTTGAGCGGCGACGATACAGCTCTGGGTGATAGTAACTTTGCAGCAATCAGCAAAATTGGTCTGACACGCAATATATCAGTGCGACCAGCGGTAATCTTTGGGGATGATACACTGTTTCTGGTTCCCTTAACTTTGGATTTTTCTCCTCGTAGAGCAGGTTCGGTGGGCGCAAGAACCTTCGCGATATCTCCTTATATAGGTGCTGGTGTCGCTATTGAAGCTAATCTCGATACTGATTTTGGATTACTGCTAACTGGTGGTGTAGACCTTCCTGTTGGTTCTCGCTTTACGGTGACAGGTGCTGTAAATGCTGCTTTTATGGATGAAACTGATGTAGGGCTACTATTTGGACTTGGCTACAACTTCTAAGTAAATAGAAGTAGAACACGCGGTAGGGGCGCACATTTATTTGTGCGCCCCTATTATATTTCCCCAAATTGAAAACAGCTATAACGGTAAGTTGGCATCAAACTGGATTAGTGGTCTGTCAGGCGAAGTTTGAAGGATAAAGGAACGAACCGCAAAGGACGCAAAGGACGCAAAGAGGAGGACACTCCTGTGGGCGGGTTTCCCGACTTGAGGAAAGTGTCCGTCGCAAAGGAAGAAGGAAAAAAGAGAAATAAAAGTTGGTTCACCAAGCAAAGTTGGCTTGACAGACTATTAATTAAGGTTGCTTGATGGCTAAAGTAAGCCCATCGGCGATGGGGACAAGGGAGAGGGTAACCCGTTCGTCATGATGTAACTTCTCGTTGAGCGCCCGGATAGCTTGGGTGCTTTCATCTTGACTTTGCGGGTCAGCAACTTGTCCAGACCATAAAACATTATCAATAGCAATCAATCCACCTGGACGGACTAATTGTAGCGATCGCTCATAATATCCGTCATAATTTTCTTTATCAGCATCAATAAAGGCAAAATCAAATGTCTCGGCTTGGCCAGTTGCCAACAGCGCATCTAAAGTTTCCAAAGCTGGTGCCAATCGCAGATCGATTTTATCAGCAACTCCGGCTTCTTGCCAATATCGCCGAGCGATCGCAGTAAATTCTTCACTCACATCAGCAGCGATAATCTTCCCATCAGCCGGTAGTGCCAAAGCTACAGAAAGTGAACTATAACCTGTAAATACTCCAACTTCCAGGGTTTTCTTGGCCCCAATCAGCTGCACCAAAAGTCTCATAAACTGCCCTTGTTCTGGTGAAATCTGCATTCCACTTCGGGGATGGCTGGCCGTTTCTTGGCGCAACTTCAAAAGAATCTCCGGTTCTCGCAGCGAAACGGATAAAAGGTAATTATAGAGTTGGTTATCAAGACCTATAGACTGTTTTGGCATGGTAGATTAGAGAATTGAAAGAATCTACAGTTATACTATCGCCTAAGAGTGGTTTCTCAGTAATCCCCAGCGAGCAAACGATTTACTGCTATTTAGGGACTTCCAGTTAAAAAAATATCCCGTCATAGGGGCGCAAGTCCTTGCGCCCCTACAAATCTATAAATAATTTTGGATAATTTATTTTTTGCAAGCTGTTGCTCCTACTCATGCCCGCAAGTAGGGGTTTATACAATTAGCCGTAGAATTAATTGCACTATATCGATGGATAAATTTAGATACACCAATTCTTTATGGAGCGGTAACTACTGGTGAAGATTGGCAATTTGCTACTTATAAACGTCAAGAAAAACAGATAACTGAAGACTTCAAATTATATCGAGTCCCAGAAGAATTAACTGAATTAATTAATATTTTGGTTGGCATACGAAGCAATTAAAGCTGGGTATAAAAATGCCAAAGCTACTAAATTTTATAAAACCCAGATTGGATAGTGCGGTTCTGTTCCATAATTTGAGTGCGAATGCGGTAAACCTCATATCGTAAATTTTTACTGAAAAATGCAAGTGATATTAAATACAGTATGATGCTGCAACAGGCGAGAATTCGGAAATTTAAAAACCTGCCAAAATGGCAACCAGATTCTGATTAACCAAGTTAAATTGTACAAAGATAAACGACTTCAAGGGTTTTGTTATCAGGGACTACCACATAAGCAAATTCCTTTTGTAAAACACTATTTACTAAGTGATTTATAAGAAAAAACTATCTCTACCAATTATTTCCAGAGAATTTTCTGGGCAGATAAATATCAATAATCAGGTTTGGCATTTGCTGCAACAGGAATATTAAATGCGTATGGGCGTTGTTGTTGAAGTACGCATTAGCCCCCAAATAACGGGCAACGTCTGTATACATTCCTGTTCGCTTCAGCGGCAAATGGCAGAGTGGGAGTTTGAAAGCTGACTGATATGCTTCCTCCCACTCTCTTTTTATTTAGGCTAGGCGTAGCCGGTCGTAGGCATCAACTCAATTAGAATATAAATTCTTTTTAGAAGTCAGTATCCTGTAAAAACTCAAGAATCGCTGCATTCAACACTTCAGAAGCACCAGTTGAGGCATCATGGTAACAGTTAGACAAAATCTGTAATTTAGAATTGGGGATATGCTGATGCAATTTTTCACCATGACTAGCAGGAAACCAACTATCTTGCTCACCCCACAAAACTAATGTAGGACACTTAATCGCACTCAGCTTATTTTGAATCTTGGTGAGCATATTAGGCTTATTTTCTTGCCAATTCTCAATTTCTCGCGCTGCTATTTGTAACTCTTCGGCAACTTTTGCAACCGTACCAGGTAGCTCAATAAATGGGTAAGTTATCCAATAGACATCTTCCTGTGTCAAAATTGATGGATCGAATAATACTCTACGTCTTTCTATGGCCATGATTTCTCTAAATAGAGGTGCAAACAAATATGCCAGACGTAAGGAGTCAATTGATTGCATTATTTCCAGAGGCGTTTGGGCAAGTAACCACATAGCCCAATGGGGTAGACTTTCAGCAAAAACAGGTACGTTTACGACTACAAGCCGCCCGACTAACTGCGGATTTTCTTGAGCAAGGGCAAGGGCAACCAATGCCCCCAGAGATTCTGCCACAATTACTGCGGGTTCATCACATAATGCCTGAATAATTCTTTGAAACTCAATAACTTGATGACCGTTGTCTTCTCTACGAGACAATGGTTTTTCGGAAAAACCAAAACCTTTGGCATCAAAACAAATTACCCGAAAATATTTAGATAATGGTGCTATACTGTGACGCCAATTATAGCTCCAACTACCCATGCCATGTAATAAAATTAACGGTTTTCCTTTACCTTTTTCGCCATAAGCAATTTGTACAGGATACCCTTTAGCATCAGTAATAACTAGACTTTGCCGCCCTTTAGGAAAAGTAGCTTCCCACCAATCTTTCATTCCATTATTAATAAATAGTTTAACCGCCAGTGAAGGCGTTCCACAGCATTCTAACTAGTATTACTGGTAATGCTACTAAAACAATGGAGATCAGCAACAATCCAACCAAAACGGCTAAGATAAACCACCGATCTGCACTCTTTTGCTCGCTGGGAAACTTTAAGTAATCTTCCAATAGCTTGATATTATTAGTGTTAGCTCTCCAGGCAAAATCAAAAAAGTCTCCCAAAACTGGGACAGCGCCTACCAAGCCATCAATCACCACATTCAAAACCATTTTGCCTAAAGTGGCTCTAGATACACCCAGCCGCGCTGCTTCTAAGATGATGTAGCAAGAAAACATCACTCCCAAAAAATCGCCACCAATCGGTATGAGTCCTAAAATTGGATCTAGACCAAAACCAATCTGCGTACCAGGAATGGTAATAACATTATCCAGCAGCCTACTTAACTGACGCAGCCGCTTCAATGTGGGTGCTTTGGCATCAGGTTCAATCATCGGAAATCGAGGTGGAGAATCTGGCATGAAGGCGATCGCTAACTTTGTATTGAATCGTTAGATATTTTACTCCCCTACTGAACTTTTGCAATCATTATTCTCAGGGATTTCTAGCGATATTTACAAATTAATATTTTTCGAGAGATTTTGACTGTGCCTTTGAGCGCATATCTTCGCCGACAGTCACGTTCAACTGGTCACCAATTAACAGAACAGCAGCGCTCATCGATAGCCAGAGCATTAAAACTATCACAGCCCCTACAGCACCATAGACTTTATTATAATTGCCAAAATTCGCTACATAAAGCCGAAATAGGGCAGACAATATTGCCCAGAAAACAGCTGCTAAAATTGCTCCAGGCATCATTGGCGTGCCTGAGTTCCACTCGCTTGGGCCATAGCGATAGATAAAGCTAAAGGCGACAGCAACAATACTTAAAGCTAAAGGCCAGCGTAACAGTTGCCAAAGATGCAACAAGAAAATCAAAGAACCATTGCCGCTAACTACCATTCCCAGCAGTAAGTCGCTGGTAAACACTAAGAAAGAAGCCGACACTAAAAGCAACATAGTACCGACTGTTAATCCCAGAGAAATGAGTTTGGCTTTCCAAAAAGGGCGGATCTTTTCTGAAGGAATTTGATGGATTTGGTCGAAGGCGGTCATCGCGGTACTCACCGCTCCAGAAGCTGTCCAAATTGCTAATACAAAGCTTAGAGAAAACAAACCGGTATTTTTGGAGTTGGTAATTTCTGTGGTGGCAAAATTACGAATCAGATCGAGGGCTTCTTCAGGTAGAACTTGACTGAGTTGTGCCGCCAGTTGTCTAAAGGTGGCTTGCAAAGATTCTGCCAATAAACCAATAGCTGTGACGATCGCAAGAATTGCGGGAAACAGCGATAACATGGCGTTGAAGGCGATTTCTGAGGCGAGTCCCATCAGTCGCCTTTCGATTGTCCTGGCAAAAGTTTTTTTGAGCGTGTGCCAATTCAGGTGGCGAAAGAAGCGATAAAAACGAGGCTTTGGCATGATTTCGAGTTAAAACTGGTTGGCTTTATTAATTACTGTCCCAAATTTGGCGTAGCGATCGCATCTATCTTTTTACCGCAAGAATACCGAGTGGGGAGCAGGGGGAGAGTTCCTAACTAATGACTCTTGACTAATGACCATTGACTAATGACCATTGACTAGTGACTAATGACTATTAATTTATGAATCAAGATTTAACACAACAGTGGTTGACAGAAATTCAGGTGCTCAAAGAGCAGATGGCGGGACTTCAACACGATCGCGATACAGCTTGGGAAAGTGCCCAAAAATGGCGTCAGCTCTATAACACAGAAGCAGAACAACGCCGCACAGATGTCCAACTCTCCCAACAGGCGATCGCATCCCTCAAGGCAGACTTGCATAAACTCCAGGGTATTGAGGTGGAGACACTGGCTGCTGGAACACCAGTAACAGCGATCCAACAAGAAATAGAACAACTACAATCTGTGGAGGAATTGCAAGCTAAACTCATCGCCGTAATCAAAGAACGCGATCGCCTCATGCAAGCTTTGAAAACTGAGCAGGATAACCACGCCCAAACCCGCAATAGCCTGACTACTGCCTTGGGTGATGCTATTGATAGCTTGACACGGGAACGAGCCAAAGGAGAAAAAGAAAGTCAATGACCCACCTAAACCCCGATTTCTCACCACATCTCTCAAAACCTTGTGCAGGGGAGCAGGGGTGCAGGGGAGCAGGGGAGCAGGGGAGAGATTTGTACAAGTTCTTTCCCCTCTGCCCCTCTGCGCCTCTGCCCCTCTGCATTTCAAGCTTGTGAGAAATGCGGGCTAAACCCCGGTTTCTTTAAGGAACCAGGGTTCTTGTTATTCGCGAATGATTTAGGACTGCTATATAAGGTTGAGCTACTTATCGCCCAACGACTAAAGCTTTGTTTTCAGTGTAATTGCGGTTCTCGATAATTTAAGCAGCGTGAAAAGCTAGGAACATTAACAAAGTAGTGTTTATGCTTTCACTTTACTCAAAGCATCATTAATCAATGTCCTCATCTGGAGAACCACCTGTTGAATCCTACCATCCACCGTCGGGTTACTCGTTACGGCGTGGCACTTTACAAGATATCCAATCGTACAACTTCGATCCTTCATTTTGGATTGTTGCTATAGCTTTCTTGTGGCTAGTTATTAGTATCCGTTCACTTCTGGAAGCGTGGCTAAATAAATTATCTATCATTCATAAAGCCTATTTGGTTGAATATGGAAAATTACCAGAGAATATCTTTTTTCAAGATTTACAATATATTCTCCCATCATTAAACGAAGTTAATTGGTCGTTTATCTTGGTAATGGGATCTGGAATTATTACCGCATTTTTAATTTTAGTTACACTTAAGCATATAATCCCCAGGTTGTTAGCATCAGAATCTCCCAATCGCACCGTGTGGGTAGCTGAATATCAACAGCAAATTGTTGGATGGGCAATACTTTTACAACGCTCGAACTATACTATACTTTCTACACTTTATATTACTTCCCAACACCGATCGCGGGGCGTTGGTTCATATCTACTCTGGAATGGTTTAAAGAATATTGGGCAACCAGTCTATCTGATCTGTCTTCCTCAACTGCAATCTTTTTACGCTCGATTTGGCTTTGTTGCGCTTCTCAAAGAGCAATTGCCTAAAGAACTGCGGTTGTCTAAAATACCCTGTATGGGTTTATTGGGTAAACCAATACCTCTCACAAACCAGCCATCAACTAATGTATCTTTACCATCTGGGATTTTAATTCGCCCATTCCAAAACTTTGAAGAACAATTTCATTTTTACACAATTTTTTGGCACAGAAAGCAATTTAGAAACTCTCGGCTTTATGTTTTTAGCTTAATCGCCTTCGTATCAAGCAGTGCTTTCGTTTTAGTCAGCGTAATTTTTGGCAGTCTTAGAGCAATATTTGGCTTAACATGGTTAGCTAACTTTGATTTTTATTTTTTGGGGATTCAATTTTTAGGAATTACCATAGCTACCTGGTTGTATTTAGAACTGATGATTTTGATGTGGTTTTCTGTCAGATGGCAAGAATGGATTATTGAACGGGATGGGCGTGCGATCGGCTACATTCACTTTTCTCAACAAGCAGAGTGTTCCATACTATACAATTTGTATGTTGAACCACAGGATCAGCTAGACAATTTTAGTAAGTTGTTGTTAGCTCGTCTCAGTCGCCAAATAGCACTACCTTTATACTTCAATTGCCCACGGCAAAATAGGCAGTTTTATAGTGGATTGGGTTTTACACCAGTTAATCGCAATAGACTACCGTTTGAATTAAAAATTCTCCAACTGACTAATCAAATACCTCTTAAACTTACACAGCAGGCAGCTATAAACTTAATTACACAACTGCCTCAAATCATAGACTTAATTAATTCTAATTACAGGATTTCGTCAACTATTCATCAAAACATACAAGTTAAAACACTATATAATATCAAGAAAATTTTAATTCAAGTTGTAGCCGATCTACTTATAGCATTCATGATTGCGCCAGTCTTCCAACTACCTCAAATGTATGCTGAACTCAAGCAACAAACTCAAATAGAAAATCCTAGAAATAAACAGGTTGGGAAAATTTTAGTATGGCAAGAATATATACGAGTATTAGCGATCGCATACGATAATCAAACCATAATTAGTGGTAATGAAAACGAAACTATCACAATTTGGAATTTGAGCAATCAAAGCCTAGAAAAAACTATCACCCTGCCTTCTGGCTCTGGTAAAATTCAATCTTTGGCAGTGAGTCCAGACAAAGAAACTTTAGTTATTGGAACATCAAAAGGCATAATTCAAGTATGGAATTATAAAAATGGCACAATTAAAAAAATACTTTCTCCTGGTCACTTGGGAGATATCATAGCATTAAAAATTAGTTCTGATGGTCAAAAGTTAGTTAGTGGGAGTTGGAATGATGCAGTGGTAAAAGTTTGGGATTTACGCCTGGGTCAACTTCAACACACTCTTAATACTGGTGCTAATAGTGTTCTATCTTTAGAAATCAGTCAAGATAGTCAAACTATCTATATTGGCTTATTTGGCACACTCCAGATTTGGCATTTAGAGCGTCAATTGTTTGTAGAGAAATTAGCTGCTAATTCTGCTGAAATTGAGGCGATCGCTGTTAGTACAGATGGCAAATTATTAGTAACTGGTGGAACAGATCGCCTAATAAGTCGAGGTGGAATTCCGAGCAATATTTGGATGGTAAAAGTTTGGGATGCTCAGACATTAAAACTATTAAAAAAATTACAGGGAGGTTCTAGTTCAATCTACAAATTAATTCTCACCCCCGATGCTAAAACAATTATTTTTGATAGTTGTTGTGAAGCCCATTTTTGGGACTGGATAAATAATAAAGACATTACAGATATTCATGGATTAGTTCGTAATACTGTACTCAGCCCCAACAACAAAATTATTGTCAGTGTTGCGTCTGATGGCAAAACAATGACAATCACAGATTTAGAAACTTTGAGGATGTTGTGATAGTCGCGAGCATACTAAAAACCTCTCTCCTTTAACGCTACGGTGTAAACTCCAAAAAATAAATTATCCAATTTTTGGAATCAAAACGACTTTTCCTCCCCCAGCTAAGTGCCCCCTGCCCTAAAAGCGATGGGATATTTTTTTACTTGGAACTCCCTAACGCTATTCTTGTCTTGGCTGAATGCCAGATGCAATTAATGTCTCTACCGATTTGCTATCCAGAGCTTGGGAGAAAAAATATCCCTGTGCATATTTGCATTTCATAGTTCTAAGTTGTGCTAGTTGTTCTAACGTTTCTAGTCCCTCTGCTATTACATCTATATTTAGACTCTGGGCTAGGGTGACGATCGCCTGAACAATCTCCAAGTTTTCTCCATTAGCACCAATCTTAGCAATAAAGGAGCGATCGATCTTCAAGGCATTACTTGGAAAGCGGTGCAGGTAACTCAAGGATGAATAGCCTATGCCAAAATCATCTAAGTGTAATTGGATATTCATCTGTTGCAGTTGCAAGAGCATAAAAGCTGCTAATTGAATATTTTCCATAAGTACGCTTTCGGTAATCTCCAGCTTTAAACTGCCAGGTTCCAAACCAGTCTCTTGCATAATTTGGTTAATTTTGTCAATCAGTCCGGGTTGTGAAAACTGTTTAGTAGAAAGATTTACACTGATTGTCAAGGGTGGATCGGTAGGAAATTGTACTTGCCAAGCCCGCATCTGCCGACAAGCCTCACCTAGTACCCAATAACCAATAGGGATAATCAACCCAGTTTCTTCCGCCAGTGGAATAAAGCTGTCTGGAGGAATTAATCCGTGTTGCGGGTGCTGCCAGCGAACGAGAGCCTCGAAGCCAATAATTTTGTAAGTTTCTAACAAAACAATTGGCTGGTAGTAAACCTGAAACTCCTGGCGTTCAACTGCCCGTCGTAAATCCATCTCTAACTCTAATAGCTTTGTAACTTGGGTGTACATGGTTGAGTCAAATATCTCATGGCGTGCCTTACCCAATGCTTTAGCGCGATACATGGCAATGTCAGCATCGCGCAGGAGTTCTTCTGGTAGGTTGTAACTACCATTGCTCAGGGCGATGCCAATGCTGACGGTGGTAAATACCTCGTACCCGCTGAGTTGGAACGCAGATGTCAGAGCTTCTTGTATCCGCTCCACTACGCTTGTTACATCATTGATGTTGTTGAGATCGTCAAGCAAAATTGTAAACTCATCTCCCCCAAGACGGGCAACTGTGTCTCCAGAGCGCAGGCAATTTTCCAATCTGCGAGCAAGGGCAGTTAGTAATTGATCGCCAATCATGTGTCCGAGACTGTCGTTGACCACTTTGAAGCGATCTAAGTCTAGAAAGAGAACAGCGAATTTATAGTTCGCCCGTCGTTTTGCCTGCATGAGCGATCGCTCTAGCCGTTCCATAAATAAGGCGCGGTTTGGCAGACCGGTTAATATATCGTGAAAGGCATCATGAATTAATTGCGCCTCTGCAAGTTTTAGAGCAGTAATGTTGCGAGCGATACTTAAAACAAAAAATACTGAACCATCGCTAGCCAATTCAGGTACAAGACGGGTATGGTAATGTTTTATTTGGAAAGCGATCGCTAAACTGCATTCAAACTCTGTTTCTTGCTTAGTTTTAAAAACTTGCTGGAGCTTGCGATTGCATATCCGGCAAAATTCTTCTGGCAGATTTAACTCTGTGTTTGTTTTGCCGATAAATGTTTCGGGTGATATTCCTGTAATGTTTTCAATCGCTGGATTAACGTAAACGTAGCGCAATTGAGTGTTAAATCTGGAAATAATATCAGGTGCATTTTCAACTAGTGCTTTGAATTCTTGCTGGCGACGCGCTAGTGCCTCTAATATCTGCTTACGCTCGGTGATATCCTGAAAAACAAAAACTGCACCCGTGATGTTACCATTGTCATCTTTAATAGGTGCAACGCTATCATCAATTGGTATTTCTGCACCGTTTCTAGCAATTAGTATTGTCTGTTCTGGTAGATTGATAGCAACGCCAAAGTCAAGGACTTCTGCTACAGGACTTTCAATTATTGTACGAGTTTTTTCATGAGCAATATTGAATACTTCTGTTGTTTCTTTCCCATATGCATCTGAATATTTCCAACCCGTCAGTACCTCTGCAATAGGATTCATAAAAGTTACAGTTCCAGATGCATCGCTTGTAATTACAGCATCTCCAATACTTTTAAGTACAGTAGTCAGCCATTGTTCATTCTGTTTTAATTTTTTTTCCGTCCGATGTTTGGAAAGGGTAATTTCAATAGTGAACTTTAATTCCTTTTCTTTGAAAGGCTTGAGAATATAGCCAAACGGCTCTGTTCCCTTTGCTCGCTCCAATGTTGATTCATCTGCATTAGCAGTAAGATATATGACTGGAACATTAAAAATATTATGAATTATCTGAGCGGCTTCTATACCATCCATTTTTCCTTTGAGGTGAATATCCATTAAAACTAAATCTAGAGAATTATCTGCTGCTTTCTTAATTGCTTCTTCTCCAGAATCGGCAAGCCCCAGAACAGTGTATCCAAATTTCCTGAGGCGATTTTGTATATCCATTGCCACGATCATTTCATCTTCGACAACTAATATATTTACTGGTTTCATGATTTTGCTTAACTTATCAAGTTATAAAGCTTTCTCCGGGAATATAATTTTATACCCTACTCCATTATCGTTGATAAAATCGATATTGCCTTGTAGCTGATGTGTTAAACCTTTTACTAATCGCAAACCTAATGTTTCTGTAGTTTGAAAGTCGAAGTTTTGGTTAAAACCGACACCATTATCACTGATAGTAAGTGTAAATAAATTAGATTCTAGAGAGCAAAAGTCAATACAAATTTCTCCCGGTTCACTTTCAGGAAAGGCATATTTTAGGGAATTTGAAATAAGTTCATTGATAATCAAGCCGCAAGGAATAGCTGCATCAATGACTAGAAAAACCTCCTCAACGTTCATTTTCAAGGTAATAGCACTGGAATTGACGTTATATGAATAAAATAAATTAGTTACTAAATCTTGGATATAGTCAGCAAAATTAATCCTTGCCAAGTCTTGAGATTGATACAATTTCTCGTGGATCAGAGCCATTGAGTCAATCCGGTTCTGGCTATCTTTGAATATCTCAAGGGCTTGATTGTCCTTGAGATATTCTGCTTGCAGATTGAGCAGACTAGAAATAATCTGCAAATTATTTTTTACCCGGTGATGAATTTCTTTCAATAGCACCTCTTTTTCTTGAAGCGATGCTTTAATTTGCTCCTCTGCTTGTTTACGCTCCCGTCTTACTTGTGCTTCACGCAACTCCCGTGCAACAGCAGGGATAAGTCGCGCTAAATTGCCTTTGATGATGTAGTCATGGGCACCAGCTTTCATCGCGGCTACTGCGGTATCTTCACCAATAGTGCCTGAGACAATAATGAATGGCAAGTCAAGTCCACTTTCCTTGACCTGCTTTAATGCAGCAGGAGCGCTAAAGGTAGGCATGGAATAATCGCAGATGACAATATCCCATGTTTCCCCTGCGATCGCAGTTTTCATGGCTGTGGGTGTATCAATTCGTTCAAAAGTTACTTCGTAGCCACCACGTTGCAATTCACGCAGCACCAAGAAAGCGTCATCTTCTGAATCCTCAACAAGTAATACGCGCAGAGGTGTACCCATAACCATCTAAACTAGATTCTCGGCGGTGATTCGTTTAAGACAAACCAGTACAACCCTAGTTGTCGCACTGCTTCACTGAATTGGGAAAAGTCTACTGGTTTGCGAACATAGCTGTTGGCACCCAAGCTGTAACCATTGATTAAGTCTTGCTCCTCTTTGGAGGAGGTGAGAATGACGACGGGAAGGATTTTTGTCCTGTCGTCAGTCCGCAGGTGTCGTAAAACTTCCAAACCATCCATTTTAGGCAGCTTCAAATCTAGGAGGATGAGATTCGGCATAACGCTCATGTCGCGATCGGCGTACACGCCTTTACCAAAAAGATAATCTAGGGCTTCTGCCCCATCGCGTGCCACTACCACCTCGTTCAGAATATTGTTTTTCTTAAGTGCGCGTAAGGTCAGCGCTTCATCGTCAGGATTGTCTTCTACTAGTAGAATCATTTTGTTTTATATGTTTTTGTAATTAAAGGGTGAAGTAAAATGTTGCACCTTGCTCGACTGCGCTTTCAGCCCAGACACGGCCACCATGACGGTGAACAATCCGCTGCACAGTAGCTAGTCCGATGCCAGTACCTTCAAACTCAGTCATGGCGTGCAGGCGCTGAAAAGCACCGAAGAGTTTGTCAATATAGGCCATATCGAAGCCTGTGCCATCATCACGGACAAAATACACATGGGTGTCATCTTGCTGCAAAACCCCAAATTCTATCCTTGCTCTTTGATGTTTTCCTGTAAACTTCCAGGCATTACCCAGCAGGTTTTCTAGCACGATCCGTAACAAATGAGCATCACCATTAGTAACCAATCCCGGCGCGATCGCAAATTCTACTTGGCGTTCTGGTTCTGTTTTCTGCAACTCTGTGGCGATCGCCTCCGCTAGTGCGCTCAGATCGACCTCTTCCCAACGCATCTCACTGCGCGTCAGTCGTGACAGATTCAGTAAATCGTCGATCAGTTGTGCCATTCGCTGGGTAGCTGCACGCACTCGCTGGAGGTAGTTTTGACCTAGTACGTCTAGCTTGTCAGCATAATCTTCTAGTAGTGCTTGGCTAAAGCCGTCGATGCTCCGTAAGGGGGCCCGCAGATCGTGAGACACAGAATAACTAAATGCTTCCATCTCCTTGTTAGTCGCTTCAAGTTGTGCTGTGCGTTCTGCGACTCGCTGCTCAAGCTGGACGTTCAGGCGCAGAATTTCTGACTCCGCCTTTGTCCGCTCATTAATTTCAGTTTGCAATTCTTCGTTAGTGTTTCTAAGTTCGGCTGTCCGTCTGCTAACCTCTATTTCTAATTCATCGCGAGCCTTTTGCAGAGAATTCTCCATGCGCTTGCGTTTGACAAGTTCCTGATTGGTAATCGTCGCTGCTAAACCGACGGTCGCAGAAGCTATAATGCTGCCAAAAATAGTCAGCACAGTTGTTTGATGAGCGCTGGTGTTCGCCTCCATTGTCCGCTGTTTCAACAACTCATTCTCTTCCTTTTCCATAGCTGTAATGAGTATTCGGATGTCTTCCATCAACTGCTGACCCCGATCTGTCTGAACTATTTGCAGCGCGGACTCTAAATTTTTGCTCCTAGCGTTAATGGCCTGTTCGAGCAAAACTAGTTTTTTGGCAATCAGAGGTTCAAGGCGATCGAGCCGCTGCAATTGATTGGGGTTATCCGCAGTCAATTGGCGTAGAGCCTTAAGTTTCCGATCGATCTCGCGAGTCGTAGTGCGATACGGTTCCAGATACCGTTCTTTGCCCGTAAGAAGATAGCCCCGTTGCCCAGTCTCTGCATCTTTGATCTGTGACATTATTTCTTTAGTTTTTTCCAGCACCTCACGTGTATGTGTAACCCATTCAGCGTTTTCTTTATACTGAAGCAAACTAAGATACGAGACTACGCCAACACCAGCCATAATTGCCACTGCTATTACAAAACTGCCCGTATTCCTTTTGTAAATAGCCCATTCCATTTTTTACCTTCCTATTAAAAAAAGTAGCCGCTGACTAAAATGGTAAAAACGTTGATTCAGCGCGTTCTTAGGGGTTTCCCTCATGAGCGACTGACGCTTGCGTTCGCGCAGCGTCTCGTAGAGAGCGTCACCTCGAAGGGTGACTAGCAGCCCCCTGTCCAAGCGGCCATATCTTTGTTCTACCAACAGCACCCATGAAAAAATTGGCTTGCTAATTTAGAGTATGAAAACGATTTTGTTTGATATCAAAACCCATGTAGAGAGGCGATATATCGTGCCTCTACATCTGGATTCATACTTTAAATCAGCAATGCCAAAAGTTTTTCACGATACTACTCGTCATAGTCCTGGGAACTGATACCAAGTTTCTTAACTTCGAGAGCTAATTAGCTTTAATAAAGGATATCTATATTAATTACTTATTGGGAGCGTATATTTCCTGAGTCATGGGAAGGCAAATAATAAATTCTGTTAAAGTCTTCAGTATATTTCCGTAGTCGTCTTCAAGAGATTTGCGCTTGCATAAATTCTTTTAATATGCTATTAAGCTTCAGCAATTGCACTTAAAAGCCTCTGGTTGTATTAGCTTGATATTAAATTGACTTAGTAAGTACGTAGACTAAATAGAGACATAAAGCAATGTAGGGGAGTAGGGGGCAGGGGGCAGGGGGCAGGGGGCAGGGGGCAGGAGGCAGGGAGCAGGGGGCAGGGGGCAGGGAGCAGGGAGCGATGAGGGGGACAAAGGAGAATGACTAATGACTAATGACTAATGACGAATGACTAATGACTAATAACAAATGACTGTAACCCTTTGGAATTGCTGAAATAGGTAAATAATAGGGCATGGGGTTAATTACCAATTACCTCATTAACTAACTCAAGGCAAGGTATAACTCAAGGCAAGGTAAAGTACTCATGCTTAGGCGCTTAATTTTGATTGTTACTACCGCTATACTATTTAGCAGCTCTATGACGCTGGCAGAGACTAAAAAGCCCCAACCACCGGATAAATTTCCTCCTAGTCCCCTAGAAATTACCACACCCGATCCACTGTTACCGCGTTTGCCCAAGAATAAACAGCCGTTAACTCTCGAAGAACAGCAAAACTTAGAACCAGCGCTGGATGCCTTAAACCAAGAAGCAACGGCGAAACTGCAAGCAGGGGATCAAGTGGCGGCGTTTGAAATTTGGAACCGGGAACTTCGCTTGCGGCGCTTTTTAGGTTCATTAGCAGAGGTGCAAGCACTATCACGAGTTGGGGCGATCGCTTGGAAGCAAAACGATCCACAAGAAGTACAATATATTACGCAGCGATTGCAAGCAATTCAAAAGCAGGCACAATCTCAGAAAAAAACTGCCCAAACCGATCTAGAATTGTGGCGATCGCTAGCCCAAGCTTACCAAAATGTGCGATCGCTTAAACAAGCTGTGGAAGCTTATAACCAAGTTTTGCCAGTGGTGCGAGAGCAAAAAAATGCAACAGCATTAGTAGAAATGCTCAAGACAATTGGGGAACTACATTTGAGTTGGTTTGATTATCGCAAAGCTGCGCCAATCTACGAGGAATTGCTGAGTTTCGCGACTTCCCAAGGCGAACGTGTAAACGAGGTAACATATCTGCAACAGTTGGCTGAAATTTACGAGCAGACAAGCCAACCACAGCAGTCATTGAATGTACTTAATAAATTAGCAGGAATTTACGCCAATGAAAATAATCTTACTAAAATACCAGATTTAAAGCTAGCGATCGCTTCAAATTACGAATCTCTAGCAAAGAAAGATCCTAACTTACTGCTAGAAGCTTTTAAAAATTATCAAGAAGCTTATACAACTGCTTGGCAATTACGACAGTATGTTCGTGCTGGTGAAGCTTTGCAGAAGTTAATTGCGCTGTACCGTTCTCAAGGACAAACAGATGAGGCTTTACAGGCTAGCGAAATTCTTGTGCAGATACAGGCGCAATCCGTCAATTTTTACGGAATGATGCAAGCTTATGACCAAATTGGGCAATTGTATGTAGAACGCAAAGAGTTTCCTCAAGCACTAACAGCTTTTCAAAAAGGGTTAGAACTAGCGCAACAACTCAAACATCAGGAAGCATACTTTACTGGGCAAATTAAAAAAATCTCGAACGCAAATTTGTAACCAATATTAGGTAGTTGAAGGGAAATTGAAAAACTTGATGAGCTACAACTCTCAAATATGGACTTTTTCATCTATTTGAACCACAATCCCCTGTAGCTAGGCACAGCTAGCCCTGCGCCCGGACTTTAACGGTGAATTTTGTTCCCACTCCTACTTCACTTTCTACATCAATTTGTCCTTGATGTAAATCTAGACATTTTTTTACTACAGCCAACCCCAATCCAGTACCAACAATAGTGCCAACATTATCACCTCTGTGAAAAGGCTTATACAGATACTGCTGATATTGCAACGGAAGACCAATTCCTTCGTCTTCCACCTGGAAAATAACTACTTCTGATTCAGTACTTAAAGTCAACTTAATTATTCCACCTTGAGGCGAATATTTAATTGCGTTTGAGAGTAAGTTACTAAGTATTGAGTACAGCAATCTTTCATCTAATTTGGCGTGGGTGCATTTACCTTGACTGAAAAATTTAATCTGATGGTGTGGTTTACTACAAAACTTAATGTCTTCTATCAAATTAATACAAAATGCTTCCAAATCGACAATTTCTGGATTAAATTCCAGCTTACCAGCTTCAGCTCTACTTATAGTTAGAATATCTGTCAGCATTTGATTCATTGACCTAGCAGAAGATTGAATCCGATGCAAATTTTTTATTCTCTTTTCTTCCGTCCATTGTGGGTTACTTTCAGCTAGTAATTGAGCCGAGCCTAAAATAATACTTAGGGGTGTGCGAAATTCATGAGAAACCATTGAAAACAAGTCCAGCTTCAACTCACTTAATTCTTTTTCTTGAGCCAGAGCTAGCCTCATTACTTCAGCTTGTTGGCGCTTGACCATTTGCCGATATAGCAATGCGAAAACACTTAACAAAATCGCAAAACTCAGCAAAGTACTGCCAAATTCAATTAACATCCGATTGCGGATATTGTATTGAGACTTTCTTACCCATATCTGCAACAAATCTTGTTCTCTAGTTTCCATCAAAGTTAGCGATTGGCGGATTTCGCTACGACTTTGGTTGATTTGCTCGATTAATGAGCTTTGCACTGCAAAGGTTGATTTACCAGCTTGATATAATTTTATTGAAAGTTCTGACAGTCGTTCTCTTTCAGCTATCAAGGATTTTAGCTTTGTCAACTGTTGTTGTTGGCTAGAATCATCAGCAAGTTGCTGTTGTAGCGTTTCGACTTTAACATCTAAGGTTTTCATCGCCTGCTGGTAACGTTTGAGTTCAGGCTGATTTTTAAGCAGAATATAACCCCGTCTTCCGGCTTCAGCATCAGTCAATGTCGCAAAGACATCTATCAAGTCTTTTAGTGCCTCATGGGTACGCTTTACTTTATCGGCGCTTTGAATTAGCTGAGTAGCATTCTGGTAAGAAATTAAGCTAACAATACCCATCAGCAATAAAGATAAACCAAAGGCTCCAGCAATCCATTTCCTTTCTAGCGACCATTTCATAAACAATACTTAAGTAAGTCGGTGAGAATAAATCAAACTAGATTAAGTAATGTAAAAAATATTGAGATTAGTTCGTAGTGAGGACTTTAGTCCTCTTATGAGGGCTTCAGCCCTCTCTGCGAGACGCTTCTCTACGAGAGGCTCCGCCAACGCGAACACTACAAACCTTGAATTATTCACACCGCTCTACTTATATTAATGTATCGACATGCATCGACCGACAATGCAATTGTTTCGAGTCACAATGCAATTGTTTCGAGCCACAATGCAATTGTTTCGAGTCACAATGCAATTGTTTCGACCTGCAAAAATTAATCCACCATTTATTTACAACTATTTTCAGCCATTTTCAGTTAATTGAACCACAGATTTTCTTACAGAACATTGCCATACCCCCGCCCTGTGGTTTATTTACTTGAAAAAAGCTGTCAGTTATCTGGACATCATTACCTTCAGAAAATCACAGCTTCAAGTTACTATAATCCCAGATGCTTTTTGCTAGCTGCTGTTTGTCAAATAAAAGAATATCCTAACAATGCGTATCCTAGTGGTTGAAGATGATGTGCAACTAGCGGAAATGCTGACAGAAGCGCTTACAGAGCGTCATTATACAGTAGACGTTGCTCCAGACGGCGAAAAAGCTTGGGATTATATCAATCTATTGGAATATGACTTGGTGGTGCTAGATGTTACTTTACCCAAGTTAGATGGCGTGAGTTTATGTCAACGGTTGCGCGATGTCCGGCGACAAAACGATTCTAGCCTACGTAACTCTGCCCTACCCGTCCTGATGTTAACAGCTCGCGACACCCTCGCAGATAAAATTATTGGCTTGGATGCTGGAGCTGATGACTACATGACAAAACCTTTTGAAATGCCAGAACTAATGGCTCGGATTCGAGCAATGTTGCGGCGTAGCAGTGTTACAACTTCAGCTGACCTTTGTTGGGGAAGTCTGCGTTTAAATTCCAGCACCTATGAAGTTACATATACAGACGAACCTTTACATTTGACTCCAAAAGAATATGCCCTGTTGGAACTGCTGGTTTCTAGCGGTCGGCGGGTACTAAGTCGAGGTGGAATTATTGAGCGAATTTGGTCATTGGAAGACCCACCCAGCGAAGAAACTGTTAAATCTCATATCAAGAGTTTACGTCATAAACTCCGAGAAGTTGGCGCTCCTGATGATTTTATTGAGACAGTTCACGGACTAGGCTATCGTCTGAAGCAGCTTTAGTCTTGGGCTTGTGATTGTCTACCCGATTTTTACCCGATTTCTGCCTGATATTTCCACAACTATTTTTTAAACTGATATTTTGAATAACTTCTCGGAACACCACATAGCAAAATCTCCCGAACCAAATACATAATTCGGTTCGGGGGGTTTTGCTTTCAACTAATAAAAATCCTTTTTCATGTTGCTAACAATAAAGTTGGAGGTCTTTTATGAGACATCACACTATTGATGGAAAGTCAAATTTATCTCAATCCAGCTTGACTGAAAACTCAGCCGATAACGTTGGGCGAAAAGAATTGTATTTATTATTACTAATAGCTGCCGTCATGGGATTTTCTGTAGATTATTGGTTTAACCATCAGCAATTACCCAGACAATCCTCTGATACTCAAACTACGGTGTCAATACAAGCACCAGCAAAATCTTTCGCCCACTAGTAACTTATTCGTGTGATTATTTGATTATTAAAGTGATTGAATTAAATGGGTAGCCAATTGGTTGTCAAGTTTAGACTCAACATGGCACGCATGGGGCAGATTTTTTGGAAGCGCCTCTCCCATAGAGTTTTGCGCCCTAAACGTCTTGCAATGTTGCAAGCTTGTCTAATTGGTTTGGTCTCTGGATTGGCTGCTGTCTTGTTAGGGCAAGGCGTGGGATTGTTAGGTGGCTGGCGACTGCAAATATCTCATCAGTTTCCTGCTTTGTTGGCACTGCCAATAATTGGGTTAGTGGGTGGATTTCTTGCAGGCTGGTTGGTGGAGCGCATCGCCCCTGAAGCTGCTGGTAGCGGGATGTCGGAAGTAAAAGCAGTGCTGGCAAAGGTACCCTTGCCTCTGAACCTGCGAATTGCTTTGGTGAAATTGGTCGGTGCAACGCTGGTGCTAGCATCTGGGATGCCCTTGGGGCGGGAAGGCCCTACGGTACAAATTGGTGCAGCTTTAGCCAGTCAATTTAGTCGCTGGTTTCCTACCTCCCCCGAACACCGTCGCCAACTCATCGCAGCCGGAGCCGGCGCGGGATTGGCAGCTGCTTTTAATGCCCCGATTGCTGGGGTATTATTTGTTGTAGAAGAACTTTTGCAAGATGTCTCTGATATCACCTTGGGAACGGCAATCCTCGCTTCATTTATTGGTTCTGTTGTTGCCCGTGTTTGTGACAGCCATAGTTTAGATTTAAATTTGCATCTAGCGGCTGCCAACACCAGCTTTTATGTGTCGGAAATTCCCTTTTACCTGCTGTTAGGAATTTTGGCCGGAGTCGGCGGCGTGCTGTTCAATCGCGGAATTCTCGCCAGTTTGGGTTTAAGCCGTCGCTTTCTGAAAATCAGCTTACCTTGGCGGATGGGACTAGCTGGATTAGTAACGGGATTAGTATTTGCTAGCCTTCCCTCATTATTTCGAGACAACGCTGGATTACGAGAACTGTTGCTGACGGGTGAAGCAAACTGGCAATTAGTGGCGCTAGTTTTCTTTCTTCAGTTTCTACTTATCCTATTTACCTACGCTTCTGGTGCGCCTGCTGGATTGCTGGTTCCCACGCTAGGACTGGGAGCAGCTTTGGGTTATTTGGTAGGAACCTTAGAACACTACTTCCTCGGTTTGAGTTTGGCGACAACCTATGCACGAGTGGGGATGGGAGCATTTTTCTGTGGGGTGGCGCGAGTTCCAATTACGGCAGTCATCATCGTATTTGAGATGACAACCGACTTTAATTTAGTGTTACCGCTGATGATTGTTTCGGTAACTGCTTATTTGGTGGCGCAAGCCCTAGAAACTGGCTCATTATACGACCATCTGTTAGAGTTTAAGGGCATTCATTTGTCAAAAGAAGCCAATCCCCACGCACCTTGGACGCAACTAACCGCAGCCAATGTTATGCAACCATGTGTGGAAACTCTGGGGAGCCAGATGAGTTGGGATGAGGCATTGCAGGCATTTTCTCAATCCTCCCACCGCCACTTTCCAGTATTGGAAAACGGTAAATTGGTCGGAATCTTAACCCAACAAGATATTACAAATATCTCCCGAACAGGCTTAAGCGAGCATACCACTGTGGCGCAAGTGATGACTCCAGAACCAGTAACTACTTCTCCTGGTGATACCCTTGCCCATGTGCTGCACTTGCTCAATCGTTACAAGATTAACTGTTTACCAGTTGTGCAAGGAAACCGCTTGGTAGGCATCATTACCCGTAGTGATATTATTCGGGTAGAAGCTTCTTATTTCAATGGTTCCGAAGATTTCGTCGGTTCTAAACCCGAACCATCCCGCGTGATTTACCATAGCAGTGCCCCGGAAACTGGACAGGGAAGGTTATTGGTGCCATTAAGTAACCCGAAAACAGCAGGTATGCTCTTGGAGATGGCTATAGCAATTGCCCGCGATCGCCATTATGAAATAGAATGTCTGCATATTATTGTTGTCCCCCGCCACAAGATTCTTGCAGAAACCCAAGTAGATATTAAGGCAGCTATGGGCCCATTGGGGCAAGCAATGCAGTTAGGACAGACATGGCATATCCCAGTACATACCCAAATTCGAGTTGCTCACGACTTGTCAGAAGCAATTTTGCAAACTATCCAAGACCGTCATATTAATTTTATGCTGATGGGTTGGAAAGGCAGCACAGCCACACCGGGAAGGGTCTTCAGTCGGGTAGTAGATACGGTTATCCGGCAAGCAGCCTGTGATGTGGTATTAGTCAAACTCAATGAGCAAAGGCACTTGGAACGCTGGTTAGTGCCGATAGCAGGTGGCCCCAATGCCCAACAGGCAATTCAATTGCTCCCAGCACTGACTTCACTCAGTAAAACTCCAGTAGTCAACTTATGCCAAGTGTTTGAACCAAATAAAACGGAACCGGATACAACAACTCTCAAAAAAGCTGCTAATTTTCTCAAACAACGGCTCAACGGTTTAGTAACAATTGCTCCAGTCCATGCAAATTCTGTGTCAGAAGCCGTCTTAGATTGTGCTAGACGCAACCAGAGTGATGTGATTATTTTAGGGGCTTCTCGTGAGGGAATGTTGCAGCAAGTAGTGCATGGTAATATCCCAGCAACTATTTCCCGCAATAACAACCAAACTGTAATTTTGGTACGTGCAGCATCTGCTATTGGAGAAGTTAATTAATCTACTAATAATACATCTTCATATATAGTTGCAATCGCACACCGAAAATCAACGCTAGCTAAATACACTTCTTGTTCTTTTTCATAAGGGTAAAGTACCCAATATCCCTCCTCATTGCGGCGGAAGCATTCGACACTCATTCTGTCTGGTGAAATTAGCACATACTCTTGTAGTGATTCTAAGTGTCGATAACTAGCGAATTTCTTGCCTCTGTCATAGCCTTCTGTTGACTCAGAAAGCACTTCGATAATTAAGCAAGGATGGGACTTAAAATATTCAGACTCTCTATCCCTTGTATCGCAAGTGACCATTATATCGGGATAAAAATAGCGGTTTATGACATCAATTTGTGCTTTCATATCTAACATGTAGACACGGCAACCACTACCCCGGAGATGGTTTCGTAACAGCATAGATACATTCATGCTAACTGTGACATGAGCATCGCTTGCCCCTGCCATTGCGTAGACTTGCCCATCAATATACTCATGTTTGATTTCGCTTACTTTCTCACCTTCTAGATATTCTTCGGGGGAGATATAGTACTCACTTTGGCTAATGACCATTTTAGTACCTTAATGTTTTATCAAACATTTTAACCCATAGAACAAATTTAATGAGCGACAGCGCCACCAGTTGGCTTCACTTTTTTGAAGAATAAAACAGCAAGTCCACTGAGTAACAATGCAATGCCAATAAAGTAAAAACAATCATTAAAAGCCATTACAAATGCTTCCCGGCGAACTATATTAGATATAGATGCGATCGCTTGATTTTGTGCTACACTCAAATCTGCTCCCCGACTGACAAAATACTGTGTCATTTGGTCAATTCGCTGTTGAGTTTCTGGATTATATAAAGATACTGTATCACCTAATCTATTCGAGTGAAATTGCTCTCTATTTGCTAATAAAGTCGCCAAAGAAGCAATTCCGATAGAACCGCCCATATTCCGCATCATATTAAATAAACCACTTGCCGAACCTGCTTCTTTCGGACTTAATCCACCAGTGGCTATAGAACTAAGTGGCACCATAATTAGGGGTTGTCCCATTGCACGCACAAATTGCGACCACCGTAACTGATCTAATCCTGTTTCATTAGTCATTCCAGAGTTCATAAATGCACTAATGGAAAACAAAGTCACGCCAACAGCTACCATTAACCGCACATCAATGCGTTGCATCAATTTGGGAATGAGGGGAATAATAAAGAGTTGAGGAATACCAGCCCAAATTAATACTTCACCAATTTGCAGCGCATTGTATTTTTGAATTTGGGCAAGATACAACGGTAAAATATAAATTGAACCATATAATCCTACTCCCAGCGACACATTGACAATACTGGCTAAACCGAAGTTCCGTCTGGACAAAAGCCGTAAATTAATAAATGGTTGCTTTCGAGTTAATTCTATATAGAAAAATATCGCCAAAAATATTACCGCGATTACACTTAAGCGCACAATCAACGCTGAACCAAACCAATCTTTGCGGCTACCTTCTTCTAAAACAACTTGCAGAGAACCTAACCCAATTGCCATCGCAATAATTCCCCACCAGTCACCTTGTTTTAGTAAATTAATTTGGGGTTTTTCTTGCTTAATTCCATACCAAACACCAGCTAGCATTAATGCCCCTGGAATTACATTTATATAAAAGTTGTATTCCCAACCAAAGTTTTCGGTTAACCAACCTCCTAATGTTGGGCCAATTGAAGGTGCAAAAACTGCACTAAACCCAAATGCAGCCAATCCAACTGATTGCTTAGATTGGGGTAAAGTCGTTAATACAACTGTCATAGCAGTGGGAATTAATACTCCTCCGCTCAAACCTTGTAAGGCGCGAAAGAAAATCATGGAATTGAGATCCCACGACCAAGCACAGCATATAGAAAAGAAAATAAATAGTGCAGTATTTACTACCAAATAACGTCGCAGAGAAAACACCCGTGATAACCATCCTGTTAGAGGAATTACCACAATTTCTGCCACGAGATACGCCGTAGAAATCCAAGAACCTTCTTCTAGGGTTGCTCCTAAACTTGCTTGAATATCTTGCAGCGAAGCATTAGTTATTTGAATATCTAATACCGCCATAAATGCACCAAGCATACTGGCTAATACACCAATCCAGGTTTTTAGCGGTACACGCTCTGGTGGTGCTTGCTCACGAATTACACCTGCATTAGCCATTGTCTTTTTCCTGTTTCAAAGTTAAGTAGCAAAATTATTATTAAATCTTATACCATATCTTTGCGGTTTTTATCCTAAGCTCTCTTACTGATTACAATGCCCTTTTTCTCATAAATTGGAAGCATTATTTGCCTTAAAGCAGGCAACTGTCTACTAAAAACGAGCGAACCTAAAATACAAGCTATCCCATCTATAATCAAAGTATTAGGAGCACCAATATGGCTTGCTAAGAAACCTCCTAATAAATTACCCACGGGAATCATCCCTAAAAATGACATAGTGTATAAGCTCATCAATCGTCCACGTTTGTCATCCTCTACAATTGTTTGTAAAAATGTGTTGCTAGCAGCAATTTGGAGAATTGTTCCCAAGCCAACAAATAACATTGTAAATAAAGAAAATGGTAAAAATCGAGAATAAGAAAAGGCAATTAGACCAACTCCTAAAATTGCAGGAGCTAAGGCAATCAATTTCCCAATTCCTAAGATTGTTTGGCGCGTAGCTAGATAAATACCACCAGTTAAGGCTCCAACTCCAGAAGCCGCCATCAAAAAGCCCAAGCTTTCTGCACCACCTTTGAGAATTTGTTCGGCAATAACTGGTACAAGAATAGTATTTTGCAGCCCCATCAGGCTGACTAAAGCTGATAGCAATAGAATGGCTCTAATGGGTGGGAAAGTAAAGGCATATATAAATCCCTCTTTGACTTTTTGCAAGGGATTACCGTCAGTTACCACATATTTCCAAGGCTTAACTTTCATTGCCAATAAAGCGGCGATTACAGCAATGTAGCTCAAACCATCAAATAAAAAACAATAACCAGTTCCAACCCTGGCAATTAGTAAACCTCCGATCGCAGGGCCAATTAATCGCGCCCCGTTGATCGTCGTGGAGTTAATAGCGATCGCATTGGCTAAATCTTCTCTGCGTTCAACCAATTCTGGCACAAATGCTTGCCGGGCTGGCGCATCCAAGGCGTTAATAAATCCTTGAAACAAACTTAAGGCGATGATGTGCCATACCTGAATCGCACCAGTTAGCGCCAGCGCTGCTAATGTTAACGATTGAATCATCGCCAAGATTTGCGTAGCGATTAAGGTACGATACCGAGAAAAACGATCTACAAATACTCCGCCAAAGGGAGCTAAAAAAAAGCTAGGTATTTGACTCGAAAATCCCACAACTCCTAGCATTAATGGGGAGTTTGTCAAGTCATAAACCAGCCAAATTGTAGCAAGTTGCGTCATCCATGTCCCAATTAGCGAAATACCTTGTCCGGCAAAAAACAGCTGGTAGTTTCTTGACCTTAAAGCAGGTAGTAGCGGTTTTTTCATGTCAGGCTTGCTTTATACCAATCTGCTTTCATAAATATCATCTCACCTCATCTCTATACGCCTGTCTTTAGATGTAGTGTCACAGCCAGAAAGAGGTTTTTCATCTGTTTGCAGGCAATTTCGTATTAATTATGTGCGGGCAATTAACCACAATACCTGGAACCCCACCCCGCCAAAGCTACGCTTTGTCTCCCTGCCCCTAATCCCCAGAGGGGGCCCCGAGTTCCCCGCAGGCGGGGAGGGGTTGGGGGTGGGGTTTTTTTATGGGTAATTTGCTGGACATAATATTACTTAACTTCCACAGCAACTTCCGCAGACATCCCCGGAGTAATCCGCGATTCGTAACCTTGAATGCTCTTTTGGTCAAAAACTACTTTGACTGGAATGCGCTGCACAACTTTGGTAAAGTTACCTGTAGCGTTATCCGGTGGTAATAAGGCAAACTGAGCGCCGGAAGCTGGCGAAATACTGTCAACACGACCAACAAAGGTATGATGAGGGAAAGTATCCAGCTTGATTTCTACTGGTTCTCCTGGGCGCATCTTTTCTAATTGAGTTTCTTTGAAGTTCGCAATTACCCAATAGTTGTTATCCACGATCGCCATTAATGGTGTCCCCGATTGGACTCGGTTGCCAACTTCGACGTTCTTTCTACCAACTCGCCCGGCACTGGGGGCGGTAACGTTGGCGTAAGATAGTTGCAATTGTGCGTCTTTGAGCGATGCTTCCGACTGCGCGATCGCAGCTTTTGCCGCTTCGTATTGGCTACGTTTTACTGTTGTATCTTGTCCGCCTGCGGTAGCTTGTTGCAATCCTCCCTTAGATGCTGCCAATTTAGCTTGGGCGTTGGTGACATTTTCTTGCGCCTGCGCTAATTGAGACTGGGCTTTGGCAACACCAACTCTAGCAGAGGCTAACCTGGCTTGGGCTTGTTGTACTCCCTGAAGAGCAGCGTTTTTTTGTGCTGTAGCCACGTTATAAGCGGCCTTGGATGCGTCTAGCTGCTGGCGAGCGATCGCACCTGATTTATACAACTGATTGTAACGATCGTAATCTGCTTGGGCATTTTCCAAATTCGCGTTTGTTTGCGCTACCTGCGCTTGGGCGACGGGAATCCCTGCTTGGGCTTCTTGTACTGCTGCTTGCGCTGCTGGTATCCCAGCTTGAGCTTCTTGTACTGCTGCTTGGGCTGTGGAAATTGCTGCTACAGCACCACTGACATCTCCTTGCGCTTGAGTTGTCTTACCAGTGGTGGTTTGTGAACTTAAAGCAATATTCGCTTGGGCGGCTTGGGCCTGTCCACGAGCATTTTCTAGCGCTGCTGCTGCTTGTTGCACCTTACTTTCATAGTCCCGTGGATCTAGCTTCACTAATAATTGTCCTGGTTGCACCAGTTGGTTATCATTCACAAGCACCTCACTTACAGTTCCGGGAATCCGGCTACTAACTTGGTGAATGTTTCCGGCAACGGTGGCGTTGTCTGTTTCTTGGTGGGTGGAGGCGTATTGCCAGTAGTGGTAACCAAAAGCGCCTGCGGCGATCGCACCCACACCTAATCCTGCCAAAATCAAAGCAGTCGGTTTTTTGCGTTTTGCTGGAACTTCTTTTTCTTTCTCTATCTCAGGAGTTACAACAGGTGCTTCTGCTGTTGCCGATGTCTCTGCGGTAACAATTTCTAAAGTCTCTGAATCAGGAATCACTTGTTTTTCTAAAACTGGGGTTTTGTGTCCGTTGCGTCCGTTAAAATTATTAGCACCCATGATTGTTACCTCGTTTGCTCGTTCAATAAAATGATTGATAGTCTTTTATTTAGAATGCGTAATATTCCCTGAAAAAAAATCTCTTTCCTTAGTATGCGTAATATTATCTCAAAATAAATCTTTACGTCACTTCCCCCGGTCGGGTGATTATGGGATCATCTTTTAGGAGAGGTTAGCGATCGCTCGGTTTAAGATTTGGGAAAACACTTCCCGGTCAGCAAAAGAAATACCGTCCATCGCTTCATCACGCACGGCTGCGGCGATTGGCGGTAAAACAGCTTCTAGTTCCTTACCTGCATCCGTTAGCCAGATCCGCCAGATGCGGCGATCGTGGGGATCGCGTTCTCGACGCACCAAGCCGCGTTCTTCCATCCGATCTAGTACGCCTGTTAAAGTCCCTCCTACTTGTTTGAGTTTGTCCCCAATACTAGAAGTAGGTAAACCATCTTCTTGCCACAAACAACACAACACCAACCAGTGAAAAGGCGTAAGTCCGAAGGGTTCTAGCTTCTCAGTAAACTTGCGACTGAGGAGTTGCGAGACTAATTTGATTCTGTAACCCAAATTGTATGGTGCCAGATTTTGCTGCCACGAATCTAAAGCTGGGGAGTGATTAGATGTAGAAACCATTTAGCAAAATACTTAGTGTACGTACTATTATCATAACTATATCGATCTTTTTTAGCAATAGTTGCTTTTTACCAGTCTTAGGGAAGAACTTGAATCAACTGCTACTCTTTTACTGTACCAACAATGCGGTAAGACCGAGGTAATTTAGGGGACTGGTCAAGCCTATATCCAAGCATAGCTCAAAGCTGGTATTTGCGAAATAGAGGCTAGTTGTTGGGGAGCATCGCAAATGTGCAAGTTATATGAAAGCCAGGTTGTAAATTGCGATCGCAACGTAGTGGAGTGTTCGCGTTCAGCGAAGCTATGCCGAAGGCGTTGCCTCTCGTAGAGAAGGCTTTACGGTTCATTCGCAATGACCACTCATTATCTTAGTAGATTTGTTTGCATTGGGATGCTCCTGGGTAAAAAACAGAGCGTTGCTAGAATTATTGACTCTATAAAGAACCGTTCATGACTTGAAGATTGTACAATTCAATACGCTTGGGTTAAGGCTAAAACTTTTTGTCAAAGTTATTTTTTAACGAACCACGTTCGCGTAGCGTCTCGCAGAGAAGGACGCAAAGGACGCAAAGGAAGAGAAAAAAGAGAAGGAAGAAATGTTTAAATTAAGTGTATTGTTGTACAATCATAAAAATTGAAAAAAGCTTTTGATTTTCTTAAATTACATAATTTATTTAGACATAGACACGCACAATGATAATTTCCCAATTACAAAAAGTTTTAACAGCACCTATTACTCAAAAAAGCAGACAAAATAAATCTAGATTGACTGTTATCTTTTGGTACAGTCTCAGCCTAACTTTTGCTGTTGGTTATATTCTTATGGGGCTGCGACAAGCTTTTGCTAGTAAATATATAGTAAGCGATGATGCACGGGAATATATTTCTTGGATATATCGTTATTTTAACCCAGATTTATTTCCTGGGGATTTAATCGCTGATTATTTTCAGTCGGTGACACCAATTGGATATGGTATTCTTTATAAAATAATTGCAGCTTTAAATATAGATCCAATTTTATTTAGTAAAATTTTTCCAATAGTACTGGGGCTAATTACAACTAGCTATTGCTTTGTAGTCTGTATGCAGATATTACCAGTACCAATGGTGGGGTTTATCGCATCTTTACTTTTAAATCAAAGTCTTTGTATTCAAGATGACCTATTTTCTGGTACTCCTAGAGATTTTATTTATCCCCTATTTTTAGCTTTTCTATATTATTCAATCCGGTCTTCGGCGTTTGGTATATTAATTACATTTGCGCTCCAATGTTTAATGTACCCTATCATCGCTTTTGTCGATTTATTAATTTTAATTTTGAGATTATTTCGCTGGCAGAATGGGCAGATAACTATTTCTCAAAACCGAAAAGATTTTATTTTATTTGTAGCAGCCATTATGACTGCTGGTATTCTAATTTTACCTTATGCTATTCAATCATCACAATTTGGCCCGACAATTACCGCTGCTGTTGCGAGAACTATGCCAGAGTACTGGCATGGAGGAAGAGTCAGCTATTTTAGTCATAATATTATTAGTTATTGGTTTGATGGTAGAGATAGCGGTTTTTTTGCTTTAATTTCACCTCCTCAACTATTATTTGGTTTATTATTACCAATTATCCTAAAATTTAAGTCTCACTTTCTCCTAAGCAAACAAGTAAAGGATGAAGTCAAACTATTACTACAGGTAGTAATAGCTAGTTTAATTATGTTTTTTACTGCCCATGCCTTAGCTTTTAAACTGCACTGGCCTAGCCGCTATACCCATCATACTTTTAAGATGGTACTTGCTCTTGCAGCAGCAATCTCTATTACCTTAATTTTAGATGCTACATTTCAATGGTCGAGACAAAATGGCAGACAAATTTTAATCTTAGGGACTATTACCATCCTTGGTGCAGGACTCGTTTTGTACCCTAGCAGCTTAAAAGTTTTTCCCAAAACCCCTTATGTAGAGGGTCAAGCCCCAACATTATATAATTTTTTGCAAAAGCAACCGCAAAATATTGTCATAGCCTCTACTTCCGAAGAAGCTGATAACATACCTATCTTTGCTCAAAGAACAATTTTGGTGGGTAAAGAATATGCATTACCCATCCATACAAAATATTACGCTCAATTTCGCAAGCGGATGATTGACCTTATTAATGCCCAATATACTGAAGATATTAATCAGATTAAAGACTTTGTTCAAAAATACCACATAACTTTTTGGTTATTAGAACGTTCTGCATTCCTTCCAGAATATATAACTAAAAAAACTTGGCTACAACAATATCAGCCGGCGGCACAACAAGCGAACGCAAAGTTACAGAATGGTCTACCTATTTTAGCAACATTAATTAACTCTTGTGCAGTTTTGGAGACTGATAATTTAGTCCTTGTGAAAACAGAATGTATCAAAGCAGCAACGAAGACTTGAACACAATGTCTTAGGGAAGAACTTGAATTAACTGGTACTCATTGACTGTACCGATAATGCGGTGAGGTCTAGATAGTTTAGAGGACTGGTTAGCATAGATCCAAGCATAGCTCAAAGCTGGTACTTGGGAAATAGAGGCTACTTGTTGGGGACGAGTAGAAAGATAGAAATTAAATAGTACTTTGGTTTTAGCGTCTAACTGCACATAGTAGGTAGGATGAGATTGGACAATTGAAGCGATCGCACTTTGTTGTAAAAAAGTTATTAAAACCGGGTTATAGTCACTTAACAGTCCTGTGCTACCTATCGCCGCCAAAGCTAGCCAACAGGGAATTAACCAACCTGCAATCCAGTAACGCGCTGTAAGAAACTTTTTGCCAAAGTGGTAACGGCTAATCCACACCACAGGTAAAATTAACCAACCCAAGCCCATAGCCAAGCCAATAGTTGCATATTTGCGAATATCAGAACTACCCCAACTAAGAACTCCAATACTGGCTATTACCAATAAAACACCTAACCCACCAAAGCCATAACTGAGATTTCGAGGAAGATTCTTCTTTGCAAAAAGGTTTAATATATTTTTTTTACCTTTTTCAACAGGGAGTTGTGGGGTAATTCCTGTCTGGTAAATATTGCCTAACCAGTTTATACCCACAGATGCAAACAAAGCTATAAACGGAAAAATACAAAGAATATAGTGAGGTAAACGAGTGGTAAAAAGACTAAGTTCTACAAATAGGACAAGGGGAAAGCCAACTAATATCAAATTGTAACGAGGAATAGGATGACGGAGAGTTAAAAATAAACCTAAAAGTCCGAAAAATGCCCAAGGAAATGCTTTTATAGGAATATTCCATATATAGAACAACGGCCCATTCTTATCCTGAGACTCAGAACCTAGCTGCACAACAAACTTGAACAACTGCTCAAAACTCTGATTTCCGTAGTGCAGCCAGCTTAACCACAGCCAAATACAGGTAGGTATTAAACTGACAAAAAAGCCTAAATATAAAATTGGGTTAGTAAGATGACGATGACGGCGATGTTCCCAAATTAAATAAGGCAATAAAGCTATGATTGGCAAAAAAATCATAAAGCTTCTGACTAAGAAGCCTAAACCTAAACTTAAACCAGCTAGAAAACTCCAAAAATATTGATACTTAGGATTTAATTCCGTTTTCATTAAAGACCAAATAGCTAAAAGTACCAATAAAATCATCGGTACATCAGGTGTACTTAAGCGGCAATATTGCAGCCAGAGAAATTCCACACTTAAAATTGCAGCAGCAAGCCAAGCTAATTTTTTGCCTAGCATAATTTTGCCGATTTCATACACCAGCCATAGGCTAAAAATGCCAGCAATCATACTGGGAAGACGCGCACTAGTATCACTGATACCAAAGAGCTTGTAGAAACTCGCAATTATCCAATAAGGGCCAGGGGTTTTATGATGCGCTGTTTCCCAAGGAGCTATCCAATTACCAGAATCAAACATCAGACGTGCACGCGATGCGTAAAGCCCTTCATCATGTGCTATCAGACTATTGTGCCCAGAATTAAATAATAATAAGGGCAGCATCCAAACTAACAAAGTAAAATAGGGCGACGATCCGACTAGGCGGATTTGTCGCCAAATATACTGCAAAAAGTGTAATTTATATAACATTGAATTGATACAATTGAATGCTGCTATTTAGACTCGTTTATCTATCCTGCTGTTATTAAAATATGTTACATAGTGATTGTTGAAAAATTTCTAAACTTATCGCAATTTTCGGAAAAAGTTCTCCAAAACAGAGATTTATGCAGTTAAGACCGAATCAACGCCTGAAATTAGACGACACAGACGATAAGCTGTTCTACGCCTATCCCCGCTTTGTCACCCATGTTGATGAAGGATTTATTCAACAGCTAACGGATTTATATCGCGATCGCCTGAAACCCAACACCCGCATTTTTGATATGATGAGCAGTTGGGTGTCTCATCTGCCAGAAGAGATGCAGTTTTCTCATGTGGAAGGACACGGACTCAATGGTGAGGAATTAGCACGTAATGCCCGCTTAAATCATTACTTTGTGCAAAATCTTAACGAAAATCCGCAGCTACCTTTACCAGATGAAGATTTTGATGCTGTTCTCAATTGCGTATCTGTGCAGTATGTGCAATATCCAGAAGCAGTATTTTCCGAAATTTATCGCATCCTGAAACCTGGTGGTGTTGCAATTATCAGCTTTTCTAACCGGATGTTTTTTGAAAAGGCAATTCAAGCTTGGCGAGAAGCTTCAGAAGCACAGCGAGTGGAATTAGTTAAAGCTTACTTCGCCTCAGTTCCAGGATTTACAACCGCAGAAGTTATAGTTCATAAATCAACATTACCGAATTTATTACAGTGGTTGGGTGCAGCTGGAGGAGATCCATTTTATGCTGTCGTAGCTTACCGCAGTTAAGCCAAATAGTCACTAGTTCTAAGCTAGTGGCTAAATCTTTATCTCATCTGGTGAGTTTTAAGTAGAAATGGGACAGGGACTAAAGAGGAAAAAGCTGTAACAGCAATAGTTTATAGTTTGAAATTAGTTATTAGTTAATTGGGAAAAAGGAGATGTTGCATTTTCACAAAAGTAAGATGCAAGTCAAATTGCAGACTTGCTTCAACAGATGCTTGCCGTGTTGGGCGCTTTTAACAATTATTGAATGACAGATATTGATTTTTGTCATTCACCCGACTATCATAGTTTTATCACCACAGGGGAGAAATTGCTATGTTGTCGCGTCAACTGGGAAAAAACGGTTCAACAATATCAGCGCTTGGGCTTGGCTGTATGGGCATGTCTGATGTCTATGGCCCAGCCGATCGCGAGGAAAGTATTGCAACGATTCATGCAGCACTTGATGCAGGCGTTAACTTACTGGATACAGGCGACTTTTACGGCATGGGGCATAATGAATTGCTGCTACACGAAGCCCTAGCAGGACGGCGGCGGGAAGATGTCTTCATTGCCGTCAAATTCGGGGCGTTGCGATCGCCTGACGGCAACTTTATTGGCTTCGATGGTCGTCCTGAAGCCGTAAAGACTTCACTTGCCTATACATTGAAACGGCTGGGAACCGATTACATTGACCTTTACCAGCCAGCCCGGCTCGATCCGACCGTGCCCATTGAAGACACCGTTGGGGCGATTAGCGAAATGGTGAAAGCTGGATATATTCGCCAGATTGGTTTATCTGAAGTGGGTGCAGATACAATTCGGCGTGCTCATGCGATTCATCCCATCACCTGTCTTCAGATCGAATATTCGCTGCTGAGTCGTGGCATTGAGGATAACATTCTCCCAACTGTGCGGGAATTGGGCATTGCTGTTACCGCTTATGGAGTTCTATCGCAGGGGTTATTGAGCGGTCAATGGTCGAAAGAACGCTCCGATCGCTTTCGAGGACATCTGCCACGCTTCTCTGGAGAGAATCTGGATCGCAATTTGTTGCTGGTCGAAGCCCTTCGTCCTATTGCCCAAGAACAGAGTGCAACAGTTGCTCAAGTGGCAATTGCTTGGGTGCTGTCGCGGGGGAACGACATTGTGCCGTTGATTGGAGCGCGGCGTCGCGATCGCTTGAATGAAGCGCTGGGTGCGTTGGATCTACACTTAAGCCAGGACGATCTCGCCCGGATTGAGGCAGCAGTGCCACTGAATGCCGTGGCTGGCGATCGCTACGCTCCAAGTCAAATGGCGATGTTGGATAGTGAAAAGAGGTAAAAAACCTGTAGGATGAATGATTCAGCTTTGACACCGGAGCGGATTCTCGACGCGGCGGAAGAGGTTTTGCGGCGTTACGGTCTGGCAAAGGCAACAGTTGTCGATGTGGCTCGCTTTTTAGAGGTGAGCCACGGCACAATTTATCGGCATTTTCCCAGCAAGGCTGCCTTGCGCGATGCGGTAGCAGAACGGTGGCTGCATCGGGTTTCCACACCACTAGCCGCGATCGCTCAAGAACAGGGTTCTGCCGTTGAACGGTTGCACCGATGGTTTGAGCAACTCATGACTCTGAAACGTCAAAAAGTCCTGGACGATCCAGAGTTGTTTGCAACCTATTCTGCGATCGCTCAAGAGGCGCGAGGGGTGGTTCAAGCTCATATTGATGAACTGATAAAGCAAGTCGCTGCGATCGTTGAGAGCGGTATTTCCAGTAACGAGTTTAAGGTCACCGATCCGCAGGTAGCGGCGAAGGCAGTCTTTCAAGCGACGGTTCGGTTTCACCATCCAGCTCATGCATCCGAATGGAGCGATCCAGACATCGACACGGACTTTGCCGAAGTATGGCGCTTGGTACTTGCTGGTCTTGTAGCAATACACTTGGGTTAGTATATCTTGCCCCAGAAGATCCCTCCAACCCACGTCAGTCCCTCCTACGTGGAAACCAAAAATACCGCAGTGGCTCCCCTTAAAGAGGCTTGCTCTAATTCCCTCCTTATTTAAGGGGGAGGAACGAGAATAGGACTCAATACTTTTCGGTTAAGCATTTTTAACTTCGGAATCGGGTTTGGGGTAAAGGGTAAAGGGTAAGGGTTAAAGGTTTTTTCTTTCCCTTTCCCCTTTTCCCTTTTCCCCAAAACCCGAGAAGTATTGGAATAGGACTTACGCAAGAACTCTCTGAAACTCTTATTTCTCCGTGCCCTCTGCGTCCTCTGCGGTTCGATTTTCCGTTACCTGTGCGTAAGTTGTGGAGAAAAAGTTAGATTATCGTGAAATGAGCATGGGGAGAAAAGAGAAAATCATAGTACTTTTTACTACCGAACTAGTTCCAAATACACTTATTTGTTTCTCTTCCCCTGCCTCCCCTGCTCCCCTAGCGTTCGCGTAGCGTCCCGCAGGAATGGGATATTTTTTAGTTGGAAGTCCCTTATGGTGGCTGAGTTAATGGTTGAGTCTTACTTAAAATTATCAAGCTATATTGCCTATTTTTCTGTCTCCAGTTGCTCCCGTTGCTTACCATACTCCCGCAGCTGCTTCAACAGGTTTTCTTGAGATGAGTTAGGGATAGATGGAGTGGGGGTTGGTTCAGGGTTGATGTCGGTACTTTCAAAATTAGCAGGTGAGGGATTAATTACGTAGACGGGTAGGGACTTGTCATTAAACATCGCCTCTTGGGTTGGTGCTGGGGTAGGAACTAGATTCTTTGGTTTGCTCACAGCAGCTTTTACAGAATCTAGACTAGTAGCAACTTGCACTTGTTGTTGCATCTGTTGTGTAGAAGATACTAAACCACTTAGACCATTCACCAATTGCCGCAAATTTTGGCGGAAAGTAGGATCGCCTGTCAATTCATCCAAATCAGATGTAATTTTTTGGCTATTTTCAAACGTTACTCGTGCTGAATCTAAAGTTTGTTGCAGTAGCACCACATTCTTTGGATCGTTTAAGGTTTTAGAAGCATCGCGTAAATTAGCTGAGGCTTGCGCTGCATTTGCTGAAAGAGTTTCTAAATTGTTGAGTAATTGCCCTTGAGTCAATCGATTCACAGATGGTGATAAGCTAGTGACTGTAACGCGCAGTTGGTTGCTGGTTTCGGTGATGTTGTTCAAAGCACCAACCAGCGCCGAACGATTTGTTGTCAACAGATTATCCAAGTTGTTCAGCAAACGATTTGCTTGAGTTGCAGTTGCACCGAATTTATTTGCTGTTTGAGTCGAGGATGTACTAAGTTGGTTTGTCGCTCGTTGCACTGAATTAGCAGTGGCTGAAAAGGTATCAAGCTGTTGTCGTAAGCTTTTGGTCAAACCTCGTAAATCTTGATTTAGCTCAGTAAAACTGGTTGCTGCGCCTGTGGTAGTTTCTAGAACCCTATTGACATTTCTATAAAACTTTGGGTCATTGTATACAGCGGCTAGCTCACTTGAACTGCGAATTAGTTCATCAACACTGATGCCAACCTGACCTTTTAATCGAGAGCCATTACAGACTATGAGACTGCGATCGCAATTTTTATCTAGAGGTTTAGCAATCACAACCCCAGCAGGTAAGGTTGCTTTTGGTGTGATTTCGATAATACTTTCGCTAATTAATCCGGTTTGATTAGCTTCCACCACTACATTCCGGGGGATAATTAGGTCAGGTTGGGCAATTTCAATCTCTACATCAATGGCATTTGGCCCTGGTCGAACCTGGGAAATAGTTCCTATTTTAAAGCCACGATAGCGAACTTGCGATCCCTTTTGCATTCCGCCAGCGTTAACAAATTCCACAATAGCTTTGTATGAGCGGCCACTAGCAGTGAATCTATTTAACCACAAAAAGAATAATCCAAATACCCCTAATCCTACCAGGAGTAACAACCCCACAGAGCCTTCTCTAAATGTTCGCCCAGACGCGAAGCGGCTTGTCATAAGACCTCGCATTTTTTTGCCTCCACCAAGAACCAATTAGGAGTTAGAAGTTCGGAGTGAGGAGTTATGAGTTGAATTTAACTCATAACTCCTGTACAGACGCGATTAATCGCGTCTCTACTCCTAACTCTTCACTTTTAAGTTTCTAGCCAACGACTTGAATCGGCCCTTGCACACTTCCAGTGATAAATTGTTTGATCAACGGATTTTCTGTGTTGTATATCTCACTAACTGTACCCTGCCACTGCACTCTACCTTCATAGAGAAATATAAGTCTATCAGCTGTACGGCGGATAGTGCTGTCTTGGTGGGTAACAACGGCATAGGTACTACAAACTCCATGTAAACATTGCAAATACCGGATTAAATCTTCAATTACTGTTGAGGCAATGGGATCGAGTCCGGCTGTCGGTTCGTCGTATAGTAGAACTTCTGGCCCTTCTGAGGGATTATCGGGGTTAGACATAATCGCACGGGCAAAACTTACCCGTTTTCGCATTCCCCCAGAAAGTTCGGCTGGGTAGAGATTGCTTATTTCTGGCAAACCTACCATCTCCAATTTTTCTTTTACCAAATCTCGGATGCGCGATCGCGGCAGCCTGGAATTTTGATAAAGTAAAAATCCCACATTCTCCTCCACCGTCAGCGAATCAAATAGCGCCGCCTGCTGAAACACCATGCCAATGCCAACCTGCTGGCCACCATCTTCAATCAAACCGTCTCGCCGCACTCCTTGCACATAAATTTCTCCTTCATCGGGACTCAGTAACCCCGCCATTACCCGTAAAATTGTTGATTTACCAGTCCCTGATGGGCCAATAATCCCCAGTGCTTCTCCTCGGTAAATGGTCAAGTCTACATTATCTAGAACTTTATGGCTACCAAAGGACTTAGAAACACCTTTCAGTTCAATCAATGGTTCAGTCATTAGTTATTAGTCATTGGTCACTGGTCATTGGTCATTTGTCATTTGTCATTTGTCATTGGTCATTAGCAAAGGACAAAAGACAAATAGCCCAATAGTGATGTCATAGTTATTGGTAGAGTATTGTATGGTACATTATAAGTATATGATTAGCATTCTGATTAGCAAACTTTATTTTTTTAGCACAATATTTAGTTATTTGCGATGTCTCGCGTCCCTAAATCCCTTCAAAACAAAACTGACGAAGACACCGTAGTATTGTAACGTCTCAGTAAAGGGAAACTAAGACTCCAGTTTTTCGTAGATATTAGCAAAGTCATAAAATAGTATAAATATACTAAGCGATGCTATATCAAAGAAAAGCTACGACAACAAAAACTAATTAACAGGTTACAGCCAGATATAGCAATTTTATTTAATTTGTGAAAGTCCAAATCTTTAGATTAGCTAGTTTTTAGATAAGTCGGAAATGTTGTTCATGAATAATTGAGTAGGGATATATAAATATTTATTTTGCTACCATCCCAAGTGATTGGAATTAGCAGAGTTATTAGATAATTTGATAGATTAATAATATCACCTGTTAACCTGATAGTTGGCAAGTGCCAAAATTATTCACTAATATTATAGTAATTACTGATAAAAATCAAAGTAGAGATTATGAGTAACAATTTAGAGCAGTTTGCAAGTGATAATTCCTCTGGTATTTGTCCAGAAGCACTGGAATATATGATTAGGGCAAATCAAGGTAGTGTTCCAGCCTATGGAAATGACGAATGGACTCAAAAAGCCACAGATTATTTTCGGGAACTCTTTGAAATTGATTGTGAAGTATTTTTTACCTTTAACGGTACAGCCGCAAATTCTTTATCTTTAGCTGCACTTTGTCAGTCATATCACAGCGTCATTTGTCATGAAACATCTCACATAGAAACAGATGAATGTGGCGCACCTGAATTTGCATCTAATGGCTCTAAACTATTACTAGCTCAAGGTAAAAATGGCAAGTTAACACCAGAATCTATAGAGGCAATTGTCACTAAACGTACTGACATTCATTATCCCAAACCTAAAGTTATTAGCATCACACAATCAACTGAATTAGGCACTTTATATTCTATTGAAGAACTTCTGAAAATTAAAGAAGTTGCGAAAAAGTATAACTTAAAAATTCACATGGATGGCGCTCGTTTTGCAAATGCAGTTGCCGCTATGAATAAAAGCCCTGCTGAAATTACTTGGAAAACTGGAGTAGATGTGTTGTGCTTTTGTGGTACAAAGAATGGAATGGCATTAGGTGAAGCTATCCTTTTCTTCAACAAAGAGCTAGCAGAGGATTTTGATTATCGATGCAAGCAAGCAGGTCAGCTAGCCTCAAAAATGCGCTTTATCTCTGCTCCCTGGTTGGGTTTATTGGAGACTGGTGCTTGGCTCAAAAATGCCAGACATGCCAATCAATGTGCTGATTACTTAGAAAATCAGCTATTAAACATAGAAGGTGTTGACTTGATGTTTCCTAGAGAAGCCAATGCTGTGTTTGTTAAACTACCGGAACAAGTCGTTCGCGCCTTAAAAGCAAAGAATTGGCAGTTTTATACATTTATTGGTGTGGGAGGAGTACGTTTTATGTGTTCTTGGAATACGACTAAATCAAGGATTGATGAATTGATAGATGATATTAAGAACGCAACTATTTCCAAAAAGTAAATATGAAAAATCTAAATTAATGGAATAAGTAAATCAGTCCTAAAACTGTTCAAATTTGGAGTCATAACTGAGAATACAAATGTTTACTTAGCATGAGAATTAAACTTGACTTTTGTTTGCTGCCACAATCCCAATCGCTTATTTTTAGCATTAGCTTCTGCAATTAAAAATTGGGTGCGGCTTTCGTAGCAATTTTGCAAAGTTTCTCGGTCAACGACCGCATTACCAGACTCTACCAAAAGGAGATTTACTGACCGATTATCCACAAACACTTCACCAACTGTGCGACTACTTTTGAGTTGTTCTGTGTTTCTAATCACCACAGGAGTTTGAGGTGGTAGTAGCTGTTTTAACTTTTGTGTTGCTGTTAAACCATAGGGCTGAACAGTCGCCTTTGGTGCATTAATACACGCTAGTCTGATTGTAATTGTTTGTCCTGCATTGTCTTTAACCAAAATAGTGTTCCCGTCTGTAACGCCAACTACTGTAGCTAGTACCAAAATTAGTTCAAATAGCTCCATTGTTTTGTATGTACAACTTTAGGTATAAAATAACTTTATTCTAGTGCTTAGATGACTAGTGTGATTTAACTCACAAGTTGTAAATAAAAGTAAAAGTTTCAGAGAAGCGATCGCTAACTAAACGAATCAACAAAATTAAATGAATTCGTAAGAAAAAATCTGACTAGACCCTAAAAAACTCAACAAAATAAAAAATTATTTAATTGTGTGTACCTAAATACTATAAAATTAACATTTTGATTGGATAGTTTCGAGGTGAAAACAATTAAATGCTCTAGCTGCTTCAGGAATTAGCTCAATGTACCAGTACCCATTTATTTCATCAGCGTGTCACGCCATTTCACCTCAGTGAAGAGATACGAAATGTATAGCGACAAGCATTTGCTGGAATGCTGTGGAGTAAACAACATTATAGAGGATTGGCTGAAGGGCGATCGCAATAATATGCATTGTGAGAGCAATCATAATGACTTAATGATTTAGAATTTAGATAAAAAGCAACATATTGACAAAGGAGGATCATGAATAAAAAATGGGCTGTTAAACGACTGACAGTAAATCTCACAACAGAGGAAATGAAGAAACTTGAACGCTACTGTGCTTCAACAGGAAGGCCAGCAACAGATGTAATTCGAGAATTGCTCCGAACTCTTGAGGTTGAAAATGCTGAAAACTCGGAGATAGGAGCAGCAGATTCAACAACAACAGTTGGCAGTCGGTCAAAATCGCAGTAACTATCCACTCGGATATCCCGCCAAATCTCAGAAATCTGCTACCATAATTTCCTGACAGATAGGGCAAAAGGATGATTAGGCACCCCTGACAATCTTATTGTTGGTTTTGAGCAGTTCTTGAACAGGTGTAGCAGGGGGAGTAAAGAGAAAGAGTTATTCTCCGATAATTCTTATTCTCCCCCTACGGCCTTGGCATTACCGTAGGATACGAAGCGACAGCGTAGTGTTCGCGTAGCCTCTGGTAGAGTTGCAATCCCATATCTTGCGATCGCTTTACTCCGCTACGTTGCGATCGCAATCACAATTTATAACCTGGGTTTGATATAACTTGCACATTTGGGATGCTCCCTGTCTTAACGAGGCGATCGCCCCAGACTAATCTTAATAGAATCGGCAATCAAAGCATTTAAAATTTACAAATTAGGAATTACCAATTAGATTAACATCTCTTGTTATCTTCAACATTTTATTTCCACCAGGCTGTAGTTCATATTCAACCTTTTCGATATCTATCTTGTAACCCTTTGAACTGTAATATTTTACTACTTCATCTAAATGTTGTGAATGTTTCCACATTAATGTTATGAGGGGAAAAATTCGGATTTCTTTAGCAATCCGTAGCATTTCACCTATTGAATTTAGGTGAAAGTTGTAATCGAGATGGTCGGAATATAAAAACAATAAATGCGAGCAAAGGGCTATGTCAAACTCTTGATTTTTAAATGCCAATTTTGGCAATTCACCAACTGTATATCTGTTGCTTTTTTTGCCAGTTTCGTAATCAGAGATAAATTTCTCAATAACCTTTACTCGATTGTGTCGCAAATCATCTGGAGATTTATGATAGCTCCATACCCAATCATTTGGTGTAGCTTTGACTTGGTTAATTATGTTATCTACCACTTCATTAAATCTTTGCAATATTTCATCGCCGGAAAATTGGTATAGTGGATCGACAGAAACGACACTTTTACCCTGATGTGCCATTTCTGCATTAAAGCTTGCCGGCCCATCCCCAATCCCAATAATTCTTTTATTTAAATCTGCGTTTGTTAAATTAAATATTTTTATATATTCATCCATCGATCTCCCAAAAGGAACTACTTTATCTAAAACCATTGCCATAGAATTTACCTCGTCAATAGACTGATTACACAGAATAATACCAACTCAAAATGCTTTATGCGCTGCTAAACGACAATTATTCAGAAGTTCGTCAAGTTCTTTTACAACTTTCAAGGGATTTCTGCCTCTAAACACAGCAGCGATACCTTCGGTAACCTTCGCTAACGCAGCTTCATAAGGATTTCTACCTGTTCTTCTGACAGCAGCGATACCTTCGGTAAGCTTCGCTAACGCAAGTTTATTTGATAATCCTCGGGCACTAACTAGCCATGCCGCTAACACATGTCCAGTACGTCCAATTCCACCAGAGCAGTGTACAACGACTTTCTCATTTTGTTTATCTGCTTCTATTAAGAAAGGAAGTATTTTCTGTGTGAAAATTGCTAAATCACATAAATGGAAATCTGCAATTGGTGCAGGGCAAACTAGTTGATTACCAAATTCCTGTTTGTATGTGCCTAGAAGATCGGAGTAAGAAGCTAGCTGTTGCTCAGGAAGAAGGCAGCAAACTCGCTTAATATCTTGGCACTTCATGAATTTTATCCAATCCTGAACCTTATTGTTAGTGTATCCAGGCCGTGCAGCACCAAAGACTATTTGCTCGTTCTCCCAAGCCGGGGCAAACTTATACATCTTTTTATCGAAATATCCATAATCTGTAACCATAACGCTCCCAATGGTTGAGATTTTCTTTTAAAATTTTCTGTGTTTGTTCGTCGGAACGAACGCCAGCCAAAGTCGCCATAATCGTGGAATCTTGATGCATAATGCAAAGTAGATCGAGATGTTCGGATCGTAAGCGATCGCTAATAAGTTTAGACGGAAAAAATGTTTCTATTGATAACATAAAAACATTAGCAAAGTTTAGTCAATAGTTAAAGTTTATTCTTTAATCCAATACCCTACTTACTTAACACCATATCTTGACGCAATTTAAGATTTTGAATGCGAGTATCTTTGGCGGGTGGCACATCCCCTTGAGCAAAAGGAATCTGCTTAAAGTTAGCAGCCAGATATTCTGCTAATGCATCTTGCTCGGAACCATCAGCAGCAAAGGTGGCTAAACCTGTGCGTTTGCTCTTATCAGCATCTTTGGATGTCAAATCAACCCGTTCTCTTTTGGGAAAAGGATAGCCATCACCACCAGTTGCAAGGAAGTTGAGGGTAACAACGCGGAAGATCCGATTAGGTTCACCCACTAACTCTGCATTTTTAACCACTACATCAATAATTTTGCCTTTTCCATCTTTGATAGCAAGGGATTTGACACGCTTACCTGCTGGCAAATCTGGGTCAAAGCTAAAGGCTAATCCCGCTACTTGGGGAAAACTGCCAGGGGTAGCACCGGGCGCGATCGCTGCTACACTGTGTTCAATCACTGCCAGTAGTTCTGTTGCACTCAGGGTAACTAAAGTCAAGCCATTGTTGAACCGTAAAGCATTGGTGATATCAAGTTGGGAAATTTCTTTTTCTTTCTTACCTGCCACAGGATTTGCTTGAGGTGGCAGTTTAATAACATTCTGTAAGCGAGTCGAACCTGCGGGAAAGGTATATATACCGATATTGTCACGGATACCACCGCCATTTTTGATGGAAATGACAGTTTTAGGATCGTATCGCTTGGCGATCGCTAAATTAGCTTCGGCTGTCAAATTCCCTAAATTGGTTTCTTGTCTGCGGACATCACCCCGCCAGCCGTTGAGAAAGACGTTGGTTTTCCCGAAAATCTGACCATCTTGGGTAATAATCACTTTTTTGAGTGCTTCTGTAATCGCAACAATTTTGGGGTCGGGTTTCCCACCTACAGTTGCTACTCCTTGGGAATCGGTGGCATAAGCACCGCTGATTTTGGAGTCAATACTTTTAGGAATAATCACTCCATTGGCATCAAAGTTAACTACTAGGCGACCAACATAGCGATAGTTTCCATCGGTATTAACTATGGCTATCGGATTACCGTCTGCTGCTTTTTTGAGGATTGGATAAGTTCCAGCAGATTTATCACCCACTCGGAGACGGTCTGTTTTGTCGGCTAATAAGGTATTGGAACCACCAGCAACAATAATATCTACTCCTTTAAGTAATTCTGCTAGCTTTTTCTCAATAGTAATTTGCTGCATATGCGCCAACAGAATGACTTTATTAATCTCTGGGTTTTTTGCCAGCAGTGTATCAACAGAAGTTTGAATTTCAGCAGCTAAAGCGGCGATGTCTGCGGCATCACGGTCATTAAATTCTTTAGGCAAAACAGTCACACCACCGGGAGAAGAAATAGTCCGCAGTGTGGGAGTTGTCGCCCCAATTACACCAATTTTTTCACCATTAAGGGTAATGATGGTGCTACGAGCAATCTTATTAGGAATTTTACTTGCCTCTTGTCCATCAGCAGTAACTAAGTTTGCCAGGTCTTTATCAGTGCTGAAGTCTAGATTTGTGCTGAGATAGGGAAATTTTGTGCCTGGGTAATTTTCTTTAGGTCGGATTAAGTCAGCAATAACACCAGTACCTAAGTCAAATTCGTGATTGCCAAATGCGATCGCACCAAATCCAAGAGCATTTAAAATTAGAATATCTCCTCGTCCCTGTCCACCAAAAGCTGTGTCACTGGCAAATAAAAACGGACTGGGAATATAGGCATCTCCAGATGAAAGAATTAAGGTATTAGGATAATCAAGTTTGCCGTCACGATTAGCATCCTGATTTTTGAGTGCATTCAACACCGCAGAAAAGTTTGGTGCATCCTTCAGCGCCGGAACACCTGCTTCTTGGTCAGAAGTATGTAAAAGTTGCAGTGTAAATTCAGGCTTGGGTGCTGTTCTGACTTGCGCTACACCAATACTAGTTTCTACAAAAAACAAGAAACCAAATATAGCTAGTAAACTTAATTGGCTAGCACTTAAATCTAGGCTATTAAGCTTACTGAAAAATCGATTTTTGGAATTGAACATTTTTTGCTAATCCCTTAGAGGATGTTTGAAAAGTTTTCGGCGAATATAATTCGCTACTACACAGGCTAAGTCCACCTCCGTGGACTAATACAAAATTAAGGTTTTCAAACCCACGCAGGTGGGTTTCGTCTGTGTAGCCGCGACTTCCAGTCGCCAGGGCTGTAATAAATTAGACTTTTCAAACAACCTCTTAAGCCATCTGGTACGATTATGTTTAGATTTGCATGTTTTTTACTAATTCTATGATTCCTTGTACATCTTTACAATAAAAACTATAATTTTTTGCGTTTGGTTTTCTTACTAGGATTGCTTTGATTCCTGCGCGTAAAGCTCCCGCAATATCAGCATCATAACTATCGCCAATCATGATACATTCTTTTTTTTCAATATTTAAATCATTTATAACGTAATCATAAAATCTGATATTTGGTTTTTCATAACCAATTTTTCCAGAGCTATATATTCCACTAAAGTAATCTGTAATTCCTAAATTTTCTATAACTTCGTTAATTTCGGGTATATGGTTTGATAAAATTAAATTTTTATAATCGTTATTCAAAGTATATGATAATGTATCTATTACATCATTATATATATGCCATTTACTGATATTTTTGTATTCATTTTGTACTTGTAACGCAAACCTTGTAGCATCGTTTTTACCTATTCCTACTTTCTCATAAACTTCTGCAAAATATTCATTCATATACTCCCACCATGTTTTACCATTCAAAAATATACTATGGGAAGTATCAGGAGAGTGCCAAGTAAAGCCAATCTTCAGAAATGGCTGAATATCCTCTATTTTTATATTTTGGATTCCATGATTTTCTAATATTGAATGTAAAGTTCCGCTCCACATACCCTCACAATAACCTAGTGTATTTTCAAAATCCCATAATAAATATTTCATAAGTTTACTTTAATATTCATCTTCAGGGCTGTATTCAGAAGCATCTGGTTGCAAATGTGGTTGTGCAGCAATAAAGGCTGGATGACATATACATGATTTGTGGATTTTACGAATAGTTGGATATGGGTCTAAAGAGTATTTAAATCGCTCGGCATTATAAACTTGAGGTACGAGGAATACATCTGCGATCGTTGGTTTATCACCATAACAAAAACTGCCGCAAAATCCACTGTTAATCAGAATATCTTCGAGTGCGTTTAAGCCTTCCCCTAGCCAGTGGTGATACCAATTCATTTTCTCTGTATGATTTAAACCTATTGCTGAAGTAAGATACTTACGAACTCTCATAATGCTTAAAGGATGAATATCACAGCCGATTAAAAGTGCAATTTGTCGTGTATAAGCTCGTGCCAAAGTATCTAGTGGTAAAAGTGTCGGTTGGGGATAACGTTCTTCAAGATACTCAACAATAGCTAATGATTGGGTGATAGCAGCTTTACCGTCAATGAGAGTCGGAACTAATTTTTGAGGGTTTATTTTGCGGTACTCTGCTGTAAATTCAGGCTCGCCTTTCCGTAGTTTTGAGACACTTCTATAGAGATAAGGAATTTTTTTAATTTCTAGTGCAATCCTGACTCTGTATGAAGCTGTTGAACGATAATAGCTGTAAAGTTCTAACATGTAGAAACCTTTATCCTATAAACAAATTATTAATGTTTTTGACATTCTTGGCTGTCCATCTGTGAGCCAATGAACGATATTAGCGATGATTACTCAAAGACAATGTTTGTAAAGTATCAGATTGCATTAATCTTGCCCCTAACCCAAGCCGCTTGCTCCACTTGGAGAGAAGTGAGAGCGGCGGCTTCCGAAATCATAAGTTAGGCGATCTATTCTAGTTGGAGGAGACTTTAAGACCTGAGTGTAAAGCCAGTGCTGTTTCATCCAAATTCGTAGTTTTTGAATTACGAATTATTCGCTTTGCCTTGCCAAACAATTTCCTTAACTTTGATTTCTTTCGGGATCAATTTAATTTTGTAGAAGGTATCTGCAACCTCTTGTTGTTTAGCGATCGCTTCATCTGTGAGCGGAAGTACATCATACTCACGCCGCTTTTCTGCTATTTCCAACACAGGAGCATCTATACCCAAAGCAGGGGAAAGAAATTTAGCAACTTCACTAGGATTATTCTTTGCCCAATCACTAACTTTCTTCACTTGTTCGAGAACTATTTTCAAGGCATCTGGCTTGGCATCAACAAAAGATTTGGCAGCCAGATAATAACCACGATTAGAAGCTAAACCCGTCGCGTCAGCTAAAGTGCGTGCGCCTGTTGCTGCTTCTGCTGCGGCTAAGTAAGGGTCCCAAATTGCCCAAGCATCAACGTTTTTTCTCTCAAATACAGCACGAGCATCGGCAGGTGTGAGAGTTACTCGTTGGATGTCACTGTACTGTACCCCTGCCTTTTCCAGCGCTTTCACCAATAGGTAGTTAGCATTAGAACCTTTGGCAAAAGCAATTTTTTTGCCCTTGAGTTCAGCCACACTTTTAATAGGTGAATCCTTTGGCACTAGAATGGCTTCAGCTTTGGGACTCCAGGGATCGTAGGCAACATAAACCAAAGGAACACCAGACGCTTGAGCAAATATAGGTGGTGATTCTCCGGTATAGCCAAAATCAATGCTGCCTGCATTCAATGCTTCTAGGAGTGGAGGCCCTGCCGGAAATTCTGCCCAAGTTACGGAAGATCCTGAAGCTGCAAAGGCTTTCTCTAATTCCCCTCTCGCCTTCAGCGCATAGAGAACAGTTGACGCTTTCTGGTAGCCTATGCGAACTGTGGTACCGCTAGCTGCTGGACTGGGGGCTTGGGTTGCCTGCGGTGTGCCATTGTCGCTTGCGCTTGGAGAACAAGCAGAAACAGCCAAAGTTAAACTAAGTCCCACTGCAAATAGTAGGGAAAAGGTACGGATTCTTTGTTGTTGGAACCTTTGCAAGAAGGCAAAAGCCATAACCAAGAGTCGGGTTGGAAAGAACTTAGTCAACATCATCACTCTGCTTTCAGGGGTAAATTAATATCAAACCTCAGCAAACCTCCGGTACAACTCCGGCAAGTTTATTGATTTACCGTATTATGGAATGATAAAAATATCACATAATTAAAGGTGAAATGCAAGTTTATTCGCTGAATAAAAAATTTTCCCTAAAAGTCATAGCAACGTCAAATCCAAACTCAATGGGATCGGAAAGCACGCGATGACAGATAATATTCTTGAACAACAGATTGAGTACTATCGCGCTAGAGCCAACGAATATGATGAGTGGTTCTATAGGAAAGGACGCTACGATCGCGGTACCCAAAACAACCAACACTGGTTTAATGAAGTAGCTGTTATCAAAAATACATTACACCAAATTGGCGTAGTAGATGATATTTTAGAGTTAGCATGTGGAACCGGTATCTGGACGCAGGAGCTTTTAAATATCGGGAAAAAAATTACTGCGATCGATGCCTCTGAAGAAGTGATTAAAATTAATCGCTCGAAGTTAAATTCACCGAGTGTTGAATATCACCTCACAAATTTATTTACATGGGAACCTGACACTGAATATAATTTAGTTTTCTTTGCCTTTTGGCTCTCTCATGTGCCGCCGAAATTACTCAATTTATTCTTGACAAAAGTCTATCAATCTGTTCGCCTTGGTGGACAAGTATTTATAATTGACTCTCGCTTTGAACCGACATCAACGGCTAAAAATCATATTCTTAAAGACGACGGAAACATATATAAAAGCCGAAAGTTAAATGATGGTCAAGAATTTCAGATTGTCAAAATTTTTTATCAGCCTGATGAACTTCAAGATAAGCTAAAGCAAGTAGGTTTTCATGCTGAGGTGAACGTGACAGATAACTATTTTATCTATGCACATGGAGCGAAGGTTTAAATAATTGGTAATTTCTAATGGGCTACGCCACGCTACGTTTGTGATGCGTCTCGTAGAGAAGACAGTAATTCGTATTGATTTTAAATACATATTATACGCTACTGGTTAAGTATCATCCCGACTTTACGATCGAGACTCTGCGTTCTTACTGTTTCCGTAGTGGCAACCACAGGAGAAGTTCATATCTTAATACGCTTGGCTTAAAGTTCGATCCTCCTAACCGCAGAGGAAACATACCTTTATTTGGAAGTCCCTAATCAAGCCTCTCTTGAAAAACCCAGATTGGCGGAAACCTCCGCTCCAGTTTTTTGCTTAACTCCGACTTCTCTGTGTGCCAACCTTTGCGTTTCAGTTTTAATGCTCAATTCGCCACGGTTTTACGCAAAGTTGTATTAAGTACTGATGCTGCATCATGTATATATATTAGTGATAGCGATACAGATGACTTATGTGGGGCTAAAGGAGTAGAAATGAAATGTATTTTCATTGATAGCGAACAACGTTATCTAGAGCTAAGTGAACAGAGAGTTGAAGACCTTTTTTAAATTGAAGATAGACTATTTTTTGAGCAATCTTAGTTAACTAAGATTGCCGAGTAAGCAGAATAAAATACACTAGCTGCCTAATAGACAGTTTGCAATGCAAATTATTAAAGTACTAACCAGAGTTTATCTGAATCCGGTAGACTTGGATGAAGCGATCGCTTTCTATGAAAATCTCTTTACAGAAAAATGTTGGTTGTGGTTTCAATATTCCGAGGCTGAGTTGGAACTCGCAGGTGTGGGTTCTATTCTTTTAATTGCTGGTTCGGCTGAAGCCCTTTCTCCATTCAAAACTACACACGCAACATTCCTCGTTGACTCACTCAATGATTTTAAAGAAGCACTTATTCAGCAGGGTGCAGTGATTCTGGCAGAACCTAACAAAGTTCCCACTGGAGCTAATATGCGAGCGATGCATCCTGATGGAACAATTATTGAGTATGTTGAGTTTGCATAATTAATTTTTAGCCCAAAAAGGATCTGCTGTGAAGGCTGCAATCAGACTAGCTAATAAAAGTGATGCCTTAAAAATGCTGGCAATTTATGCGCCAATTGTCAGGGAAACTTCAATTTCTTTTGAGATAGAGCCTCCCAGCAAAACGGAATTTCAGCAGCGCATCCAGAATTATCAGCAGCAGATGCCTTGGCTAGTGTGTGAAATTAACGGTGAGCTTCTAGGCTATGCCTATGCTACTCCCTACCGGACTCGTGCCGCTTACCAATGGTCTGTGGAATCATCTGTGTACGTCAATGTTGAGTATCACAGAAAAGGAGTAGCTAAAGCTTTGTACACTTCCCTTTTTGGGTTGCTGCAACTCCAAGGATATTACAACGTTTTTGCTGCGATCGCTTTACCTAATCCAGCAAGTGTCGCTGTGCATGAGGCTGTCGGTTTTTCGCCTGTAGGTGTATTTCGCAGAGTTGGGTATAAATTTAGCCAGTGGCATGATGTCGGTTGGTGGCAACTATCTCTGCAACAAGAGCTACCCCTACCTGTAAATTCACCTCTTTCTTTACTAGAAGCTCAAAAATCGGCTCTGTGGAATCAAGCTTTAGAAAGTGGACTCTTGCTACTTCGCCTTTAACTTTGGTGCTGCCATTAACTACTTAACATTTGTATATAATTTTCCATACATTTATCTGCAATAGGACATTCTGATAGTTCAGTTCTGTATACCAGCCATAGACAGAAAATTTGTCTTAGAAACGTGGCTGTATTTGCTGCTTGATTCTTACAGAAGTCTATGATACTATCCGTGCAACTACTAAATACGGTAAATTGGTCGAATTACAGTAGATTAAAATTGGTTCGGGATTATGCGCTATTTGCAAGGCTCCTTAATTAAATTTCTCAGCGACAACTTTTATTCCACTTTCCAGCTAACTGCAAGTAGTACAAAGGGCATACATTCAGTATTAAATAAACGAAAACATTAAATAATTACTATTGCATTATGGTAGAAATATCGAGCAAATCTCGCTTCAAGCTATTCAATTACTTTCTACTATTCTTAGTAGGTGGAGTGTTCGCCTTATCTACGACTTTAGTCAGTTGTAAAGCACCAAGTACACCAGAGCAAGCCGCTAACGCCTCTAATAGCACTAAGACAAAGGTCTTACACATGGGCTATATGACAGCTGGAGACTTACTCAAGATTAAAGGACTGTTAGAAAAACGTTTAACTCCACTGGGTATTTCTGTAGAGTGGTCAAAATTTGCAGCTGGGCCGCAACTTCTAGAAGCGATGAATGTGGGAAGTGTAGATTTTGGCTTCGTCGGTGAAACTCCACCCATCTTTGCTCAAGCGTCTGGTGTTCCTTTCGTTTATATTGCTAGCAGCAAACCTGGGACTGGTGAAGAAACTGCTGTTGTAGTCGATAAAGACTCTCCAATCAAGACAATAGCTGACCTCAAAGGCAAAGGACTCGCCTTTCAAAGAGCTACTGCACAGCAGTATTTCGTTCTGAAGGTTTTGGAAGAAGCAGGACTGAAACTTAGCGATATTAAACACATTAACCTGACGCCATTAGAAACTCGTGCCGCATTTGAACGTAAGAGTGTTGATGCAGCTGTAATTGGCGATCCCCATCTTGCCCTATTTCAGAAAACTGGCAGGGTTCGTATTATCCGCAATGGTAAGGGAATTACGACCCAAGGAGGCTACTGGTTAGGCTCGCGCAATTTCGTCAAAGATAATCCTGATGTAGTAAAAATCATTTTGGAAGAAGTCAACAACATCGGCAAATGGGCTGAAGCTAACCCCCATCAAGTAGCTGAACTGATTTCGCCTGAAGCAAAAATTGATGTTCCAACACTAGAAATAGTATCAAAGCGCAGGCGTTACACATTAAGACCTCTTAGCGAAAAAGTTTTGTCAGGACAGCAGAAGATTGCTGATTTGTTCTATCAGCAAAAATTCATCACTAAGAAAATTAATGTTAAGGAAGCGGCACTTTCCTCTGAACAATATACTGCCTTGACCCCACCAGAAATCAAGCCTTAACTTTGGAGTGATGTTATTAACCCTTCATACATCATACAAATGAAGGGTTTTGAAACCTAAACTTTCAGTTAGGGAACTCCAAAAAATAAATTATCCAATTTTTGGAATCAAAACGACTTTTCCTCCCCCAGCTAAGTGCCCTCTGCCCTAAAAGCGATGGGATATTTTTTTTTGGAAGTCCCTTACCCTGAATACAAAGACTGAATCCACTGCCATTCCTGTGTCAAACCCTCTATCAGGGAGACTTGTGGCTGATATCCGAGAATTCTTTGCGCTTTAGATACATCAGCAGCGGTGTGACGGGCGTCTCCCATCGCTTTTTCTATGTGGTTTCTTTTGATTGATTTCCCAACGATTTCTTCAATCCTATCCAAGACTTCTGCTAAAACTACCCTGCTACCACCACCGATATTAAAGATTTCTCCCACTGCTTGGGGTGAGGTGGCGGCGGCTAAATTGGCGGCGATGATATCACTAACAAACGTAAACTCCCGCGTTTGCTGCCCATCGCCGTAAATAGGAATTGCTTCATCCTGCAAAATCGATTTAAAGAACTTATGAAATGCCATATCTGGGCGCTGTTTGGGGCCATAAACGCTGAAATAGCGCAATGAAACATATGGCACGCCAAAGTTTTTGTGATACAGTTCACACAAAAACTCCGCTGCTAGCTTCGTAATGCCGTAAGGAGAAACCGGTTGAGGACAAATTCCCTCGTGAGTAGGTAATGTTTCGGCATCACCATATACACTCGATGAAGAGGCAAACACTAGCCTTTTCAGGTGTTTAGCATCTTTGGCTGCTTCTAGCAAAACTTGTGTAGCATTAACATTTCGTTCTGTGTAACCTCGAAAAGCTTTACCCCAACTTGCTCTTACACCTGCTTGTGCCGCTTGATGGTAAACTACATCAACATCTTTTAGGAGTTTCTGCCAATCTAAAAACTGGATATCTCCTTCAATTAGTGTAAAGCTAGGTGACCGATGTAAGTGTACAACATTTTTACGCTTTAACTCAGGATCGTAGTAATCATTGAATTCATCAATCCCGATCACTTCTTCTCCTTGTTGCAGCAATGTTTCTGCAAGATGTGAACCAATAAAGCCGGCGGCTCCAGTAACGATAGTTTTAGCCATGTTGCCTATTTTTTGATATCCTTATTAATCTCTATATTCACAGGTTAAGACTGGTCTTGGCTGAGATTCCCAACTTCTTAGATAAGTTGCCAATCTTGTTTTTTACGAGTATTTTAGGCTTAATATATTCAAAACACTTTAGTATATTTATTTGCTAATTGCTAATAATAACATTGTTAAATGTACATAATTTGCAAAATTGAAGTTTAAGAATAAATACAGTTTTAATTCAATAGCTAAAGAAGACGAGCAGATCGGAGAAATTAAAGTTAGACATAGGTAAGAGAGTAACTTTCTTACCTATGTATATTGATTTATGACTATATACTTAATCATAAGGTTCTTGCATAAGTGTGAGAATTGATGAAAAAATTGATCCGCGAGAGATGCGAAGGCATTCTCGTTTCGCAAGAAACGCACGAGGAAATCTGTGAAAGTTTTAGTTGTAGGTAATGGAGGGCGCGAACACGCTCTGGCATGGAAACTGTTGCAATCTAAGCAAATTGAGCAAGTTATCTGTGTACCAGGGAATGGGGGCACAGCAAGTATGGAACGTTGCCAGAACTTGCCTTTGGCTGTAGATGATTTTGAGGGCATGAGCCGATATGCTCTCTTAAATGGCATAACTCTGGTAATAGTTGGGCCAGAAGTCCCCTTGGCGAAGGGAATTACAGATTACCTCCAAGACAAAGGATTAATGGTATTTGGCCCAGTCAGAGCTGGAGCGCAAATTGAAGCGAGTAAAGCTTGGGCAAAAGCCCTGATGCAAGAAGCAGGGATTCCGACGGCACGGGCTGCGGTATTTACGGAGGCAGCAGCAGCAAAATCCTATGTGAGAGCTACGGGAGCGCCAATTGTCGTCAAAGCTGATGGCTTGGCGGCTGGTAAGGGTGTAATAGTGGCTGAAACAGTTGCACAGGCAGAAAGTGCCGTTGATGCGATTTTTCAGGGACAATTTGGCAGTGCTGGTGAATTTGTCGTCATTGAAGAATGTTTAATTGGGCAAGAGGTGTCAGTTTTAGCGTTAACGGATGGGTTAACAATTAGACCCTTGCTGCCTGCTCAAGACCATAAGCGGATTGGTGACGGCGATACGGGAGAAAATACTGGTGGGATGGGAGCCTATGCCCCAGCACCGATTGCTACACCAGAGTTGATGGCACGCATCCAAACAGAAGTCTTAGAAAGAGCGATCGCAACCTTACGAGCTAAAGGCATTGATTACCGAGGCGTGCTGTATGCTGGATTAATGATTGCACCCGATGGTGACTTGAAGGTTTTGGAATTTAACTGTCGCTTTGGCGATCCAGAAACCCAGGTGGTTTTGCCACTGTTAGAAACACCCCTAGAAAATTTGATTCTAGCCTGTGTCCAGCAGCGATTAAGTGAATTGCCGCCCATTGCTTGGAAAGGGGGAGCATCTGCCACTGTCGTTGCAGCTTCAGGTGGTTATCCAGGAGAATATCAGAAAGGCCAGGTCATTACTGGCATTGATGAGGCAGAGGCAACGGGAGCAACTGTATTTCATGCAGGTACAAAGTTGAATCAGCAACAAGAAGTAGTGACAGATGGAGGTCGAGTATTAAATGTGACTGGAATCGGAGAAAATTTTGAGCAAGCGATCGCCCAAGCCTACGCAGGTATCAAATATATTCAGTTTGAGGGCATATATTACCGTAGAGATATCGGTCATAGAGTAGCGAGTGCGAAGCAAGAGGGGAAAACCCCATAAGCGATCACCTGATGTTTGTAGTTGATCTGCGGGTGATTCTTGCGTTATGAAACTCTGTTGTCTGCCAATACGTTAACAATAGGGTACACCGCATGGAGAATTCCGCACATTTAACAGGTATAGGGTAGCTAACGATGCCTAGATTGAACTATGTTTAGGCATCGTAGACATAAATGATAATGCTTATACGACAAGCTACTCGACAAATATTATACTAAGATGATAAAGCGTTAGGTCAAATCTTCTAAAGTAATACTGTTAAAGGCAAGATATGCCAGGAAAAGAAATCCCTGATAGTGCTATTGAGTTGGTTGCTAAACATATCAACACAAGAAGCAACAAAAGTTATGGTATTCCTGTGATTGGGCATGAGGAGAATATAGAAACTCCTCAAATATTTGAAATCATTCCGTTTGATCAAGAGGATATTATCGTTGCACCCTGGCTGAGAATTGGCAGGAGTATCTGCTGGGAGATACAAGTCAGGTGGTATGGAAAGATTTTACTGAAATAGATTTAGTAAGCTACTGGCATGAAAAATGGGTCACTCCTAGACTGGATACTTTGCAAACTAATTTGGAGTTAGATCTTGATTTGTAAATTTTTCTAAAGCTTGTGCGTTAAGATACCTGCAATCTCTTTAAAAGTCAATTTAATGTTTAAGACATCCAATGCAAATGCAGTCTGATGCTGATTTAAAGGCTGGCACTCATTTCCATTAGCCAACGAGGCTGACCTATACTTAAGCTATGCCCAAGTTAGACATTATCCATAACGCGGTAAAAAACGCACTGATGAAGGACGGCTGGGCGATTACAGACGATCCCTACGTAATTCAGTATCGAAGAACAACCTTATACGCTGATCTCGGTGCTGAACGCCCCATTGCGGCTGAACGAGATGGGCAAAAACTTGTTGTTGAAGTCAAAAGCTTTATTGGTGCATCGAAGATACAAGATTTGAAAGAAGCTCTCGGTCAGTATGATATCTACCGTTATCTTTTAGAGGAAACAGCACCAGACCGTAAACTTTACCTTGCTGTTGGTGCGATCGCTTATAAAAGCTTTTTCAACCAAGATGTGATTCAACTCATCCTCCACAAACATCAACTTCCGCTGATTGTCGTCGATACAGAGACAGAGGAGATCGCACAATGGATAAATTAACTGAGTACCCTAAAATAATCAAGCTTATTCTGACAGAGTATGTAGAACTATGTAACCGTCGTCCTCATCGAGACATCGAAACATTCTTAATTATGGATGAGCCAAAAGGTCACTATATTTGGATGAACCTTGGTTGGCAAAATGGCGAACGCATTACTGGTATAACCGTCTACGTTCGGATTCGAGATGGCAAATTCTGGATCGAGGAAGATTGGACTGAAAATGGGATTGCAACCGATCTAGTTAGTGCAGGTGTTCCCAAGGAAGATATAATTTTGGCATTTCATGAGCCGAAGATGCGGCAGTACACAGATTTTGCAGTAGCATTGTAGCCGTGGCACGGCGGTTTGAATCTCTTAGTGCTGAGTTAAAGTTTACTCACTGCTAACCTGAGCCGGATAACTAGCTCAAAATCACCCCAAGTTAGATTTTTGTTAGACTGCTCATCTGTGCGTAACCAATACAAAAATGGGGTTTAACGCCTTAATCCTTAACTGGATATCTACTGTTATGGCTGAAATGAGGTAAATTCGTTAAGACCACCTTAATAAAGATGCCTTCTACACTGCCTCATTCCCCATGCTCCTAACATGTTTGTCAAATTAACTGTTAATTTTTTAGTTGTTGGGCTTTATAACAAAGACTACTAACAACTTTATTTAAGATGCTAAGTCTGTTAAAAACAATTCGACATGCGATCGCTAGTTGGTGGTCGGAGTTCACACTCCAGACTAAACTGCTGGCTGTGGCCACAATGGTAGTTTCATTGGTGATGAGTGGTCTGACCTTCTGGGCTGTAAATACAATTCAGCAAGATGCGCGGATGAATGACACCCGCTTCGGCCGTGACTTGGGGCTGCTACTTGCTGCCAACGTTGCCCCCTTAGTCGCTGACAATAATCTGACTGAGGTTGCTCAATTTTCTCAACGCTTCTACAGCAGCACCTCTAGTGTGCGTTATATGCTTTACGCTGACGAAAACGGGGAAATCTTTTTTGGCATTCCTTTTTGGGAAGCGGAGGTAGAAAACTCCCTCACCATTAAACGGCGGATACAACTGCCAGAAGATTACCCTGGTGATGGGGAAAAGCCGATGGTGCGGCAACACATGACCCCAGATGGAACAGTCACCGATGTATTTATTCCCTTGATCGTCAATAAAAAATACTTAGGTGTATTAGCGATCGGTATCAACCCCAATCAGACCGCTGTCATTTCCACCAATTTTACCCGTGATGTCACCATCGCCGTTTTTATCACAATTTGGGTAATGGTGATTTTGGCAGGAGTAATTAACGCCTTGACCATCACTAAGCCGATTAAAGAACTCCTGGTGGGGGTAAAGCAAATTGCTACCGGAAATTTCAAGCAGCGCATTAATTTACCTTTAGGGGGCGAACTGGGGGAGTTAATTTTAAGCTTTAATGAAATGGCAGAGCGATTAGAGCGCTATGAAGAACAGAATATTGAGGAACTGACCGCAGAAAAAGCCAAGCTAGAAACCCTAGTTTCGACGATCGCAGATGGTGCAGTGTTGATTGATAACAACATGCAGGTAATTTTAGTCAACCCCACAGCAGAGCGAATTTTTGGCTGGGAAGCAGCTGATGTGGTAGGGTGCAATGTGTTACATCACTTGCCCTCAGCCGTACAAATGGAAATCACCCGTCCCTTGTACGAAATGGCAGCAGGCGAGTGCGAAAGCGCCGAATTCCGGATTTTTATTAACCAACCCACCCCGCGGACGATTCGCATTCTTTTGACAACAGTACTCAACTCGCAAAGAGAAAGCATCAAAGGTATTGCGATTACTGTCCAAGATATTACCCGCGAGGTCGAGTTAAACGAGGCAAAAAGTCAATTTATCAGCAACGTTTCTCACGAACTGCGAACGCCTCTATTCAATATCAAAACCTATATTGAAACTCTGCACGACTACGGCGAAGACTTAGCTTTACAAGAACGGCAAGAGTTTCTGCAAACAGTCAACCATGAAACCGATCGCTTAACCCGCCTAGTTAACGATGTTTTGGATTTGTCAAAACTCGAATCTGGTCGCAACTACAGCTTCGATGGCGTAGATTTAGCCCAAGCGATCGAGCAAACACTGCGTACTTACCAACTCAATGCCAAAGATAAAGCTGTTGAACTTGTTCAAGAAGTTGCTCCTAATTTGCCTCTGGTAATGGGTAATTACGATCTGTTAGTACAAGTGTTTGGCAACCTGATTGGTAATGCCCTCAAATTCACCAAAGCCGGTGGTAAAGTGGCAATCCGCGCCTACCAACTAGATTTCAAACCCAGTCACACCCTATCTCCTCCAGTGCGGATTGAAATTTCCGATACTGGAATTGGCATTGCCACAGAAGATCAACACTCAATTTTTGAACGCTTCTTCCGCGTAGAAAATCGAGTTCACACCCTAGAAGGCACGGGTTTAGGTTTATCGATTGTCAGAAATATCATCGACAGACATCGTAGTAAAGTCCATCTAGTGAGTGAAGTCGGGATTGGCACGACTTTTTGGTTCGACTTAGCCGCCTTTGAGGAAAAAGCGTTACCAATACAAGTTGAACCGATTGCGGAAGCATCCAAAATCACCAAAGTTTGAAGTCTATCCATTACCCACATCTTTCCTTACAATCTTATAACCCTTATTTTGTAAGCAGCTTGGACACTGAGGTGTCAGGCATATTTGACAAATTGGCTCTTAATCGCCTCGGTAAAATTAGGTTTTTATTGAGTATTAAGGACGAGCGAATAAGGGTTATAAAAAACCTGAGTGAATACTCTCTCTCGCAAATGTTGAGAAAGATCCGGGTGATGGATCGGTGCAAACGCATCTTATTTCCTAATAAAAACTAATAAGTATCTATCTCCAATTAAGAATTATTAAAAACTCTAAGAAACATCAACTAACCATGTATTATAAAGTTGCTAATTGAAAATGAGTAAGTCTACAAAGACAAACACAATAAAAATAAAGGTTAAAGCAGGGAATTTGATACTAAGGGTATAGATATAGATTCGGGTGTACCCAGGTAATTCCAGCCTCAAACAAGATATTTAAACAGTACACAGGGGAATACTTCCATGAAAGTTGGTTATAGATTATTAATGATGGCTTTAACTGTCCCGTTCTTAATTGGGATATCAAATTTTAAAACAAAAGCTCAAACTACTACTCAACAATGGGGGACAGCTGGTGATATTCCAGCCCCTGGCGATTATGATGCTGATGGGAGAAATGATTTTGCTGTCTGGCGACCCAATAATGGTACTTGGTATGTAATTCAAAGCTCTACAGGTCAAATTACTACTCAACAATGGGGGACATCTGGTGATATTCCAGCCCCTGGCGATTATGATGCTGATGGGAGAAATGATTTTGCTGTCTGGCGACCCAATAATGGTACTTGGTATGTAATTCAA
>NZ_JBALFH010000034.1:0-179673 GCF_036917095.1 Nostoc sp. | reverse complement strand
ACAACTTCAAAAGTTGCCTGACATCACGCAAAATATTGTGAAACTGGCAGCCTGTATCGGCAATCAATTCGATTTGGCGACGTTGGCGATCGTTTCTGAACAATCCCAAATCGAAGCGGCTGCAAGTTTATGGAAAGCCTTACAGGAAGGTTTGATTTTACCCCAAAGTGAAATTTATAAGTTTTATGTTGGGGAAGAACATCAACCAGTTACCCCACAAAATTTTGAGATTGTTGCATATAGATTTTTGCATGACCGGGTGCAACAAGCGGCATACTCTCTAATTCCCGGCGATGAAAAACAACCCGTTCACCTGAAGATTGGACAGTTACTCCTGAGTAACACTCCCGAAAGCAATCGGGAAGAACGCATTTTTGAAATCGTCAGTCAACTCAATGTTGCGGTTGACTCGATCGCCCAATCAGCAGAACGTCAAGAATTGGCGCAATTTAACCTGATGGCAAGTCGCAAGGCAAAAGCGGCAACTGCCTATACTGCTGCCTGCAAATATGCCCAGATAGGTATTGGGTTACTTGCCCAAAACAGTTGGCAGCATCAGTATGAGTTAACCCTAGCACTCCATCAAGTTGCCACAGAAGCTGCCTATCGGAGTGGTAATTTAGAGCAGATGGCAGTCTTTGCAAGCCTTGTCCTAAACCACGCCAAAACCCCATTAGATCGAATCAGCGTTTATGAGGTGAAGATTGAGGCATTCATCGCTCAGAGTGAATTTACCGAGGCGATCGCAGCAGCACTTGCAATTTTAAAGCAATTGGGAGTAGAACTGCCCGCAGCGCCCACCCAGGATGACGTGGCAACTGCCTTTAGTATCGTTTCAGATGCGATTGGAGAGCGGTTACCTGCCGAGTTACTCAACCTCAGCCAAGCAAGGGATGCGAACATCCTGGCGGCGGCTCGAATTTTGACATCGGTAGCACCCGGCGCTTATGCGTCTGTGCCACCGCTGTATTTACTGGTGATTTTAAAAAAGGTTTATCTGTCTGTCGTGTATGGCAATGAGTCAACCTCCACTTTTAGCTATGCCTCTTATGGGATATTGATGTGTGGTGCGATCGGAAACGTCGAATTAGGTTATGAATTCGGTCAGTTAGCCCTCGACCTACTTTCACGTTATCAAAATTCTGAATTAAAAGGGAAAACTTTATTACTAGTGTATTTATACACAAGACATTGGAAAATGCACCTGGGTGAGATATTAAATCCCTTGCAGATGACCTATTGTAGTTGTTTAGATGTAGGCGATTTGACTTTCGCGGGCTTCTCTGCGTATAACTACGGTTTTTACTCCTTTTTTGCCGGACAGAATTTAACGCAACTGGAGTCTGATGTTGCTGGATATTGTGAAGCACTCAAACATTTCAAGCAAAATCTAAGTCTGACTTATTCCCAGTTGATTCGACAAGTTTTGCTCAATTTAATGGGCGATGCAGATAACGTGTTGGTGTTGAACGGTACAGCCTACAATGAACAGCATCAACTTCCATTACATGAAGCAGCGGGCGATCGCACCGGATTAGCATTGCTGGGGATTAATAAACTGGTTGTTTCCTATCTGTTTTTAGACTTTGAACAAGCCGTAGAACAGGCTAGGCAGGCAAGACAGTATTTGGATGCTGTCCTTGGTTTCGTATATGTACCGATCTTTCATTTTTATGAGTCTTTAGCTCAACTAGCATGGTTTGAGCGACTTTCAACCCCAGAACAGCAGCAAGCAAAGGAATGCATCGCTGCCAACCAAGAAAAACTCAAGTATTGGGCAATTCATGCCCCGATGAATTTCTTGCACAAGTTTCATCTAGTCGAGGCGGAACGAGAGCGAGTGCAAGGCAATAAAGCCGAGGCCATAGATTTGTACGATCGCGCCATTACCGAAGCCAAAAAAAACCATTACATCCAAGAAGAAGCGCTGGCCAATGAACTGGCAGCTAAATTTTACCTCGACTGGGGTAAACAACGGATTGCTCAGGAATACATAACCCAAGCCTACTACGGCTATGCTCGTTGGGGTGCTAAAGCCAAAGTCGCCGATTTGGAACGACGCTATCCCCAACTTCTCGCCCCCATCTTAGAGCAAACCCGTACTCCCCTTTCAACTAACGAAACTATCTTTACATTAGGGAGTGTTACCTCAAGCACTTCCGCCACTTCCAGCAGTAGCGTCTCTGTTGCTTTAGATTTGGCTACCATTCTCAAAGCATCCCAAACCCTCTCTGGGGAAATCGAACTCGAAAAACTGCTCTCAGCATTACTGCATATCGTCATTGAAAATACGGGAGCCGATAAGTGTGTGTTCATGCTTTTGGAGTCAGGACGTTTACTGATTCAGGCGTTAGCACAGCTTTCCGTGAGCGTTGTCGAAAATCAGACTGCTAAAGTCGATTTTTACCCGATGTTGCTCAACCCACAGTCTGTTGAAGACTCTATTGATGTGCCAGTTAGCTTAATTAATATCGTCAAACGCAGCTTACAACCAGCGGTGATTATTGATGCCACGGGGCATCCGCAATTAATCAATGACTCGTATATTCAACAACAGCAACCCAAGAGTATTTTGTGCTGCCCGATTTTGCATCAGGGTAAGTTGCTAGGCATATTGTATCTGGAAAACAATTCGGCCACCGGAGCATTTACAAGCGATCGCGTCGAACTGCTGAACTCAGTTTGCGCTCAAGCCGCAATTTCTCTAGAAAATGCCCGACTTTATCGAAATTCGCAGAACTATGCTCAACAGCTAACACAATCTCTAGCAAAATTACAGGCTAGTGAAATTCGCTTTCAAAATCTGACAAATAATATTCCTGGGATGGTGTACCAATTCCGTCTAGCAGCCGACGGTTCAAATTCAACACCCTACGTTAGCTCTGGCTGTTTCGACTTGTATGGGTTAAAGCCAGAGTTGGTGATGACAGGAACGCATAGCCTTTTCGACATGAATCATCCTGACGATCGAGCAGCTATTAGACAAGCGATCGCCTACTCAGCCCAAACTCTGACGCCATTTGACCTAGAATGTCGCATTATCTTGCCTTCAGAAACTGTGAAATGGGTTCGATCTACTGCTCGGCCAGAGCGACAAGCCGATGGCGCAATCCTATGGGATGGGGTGGTGATTGATATTAGCGAACGCAAACAAGCCGAAGCATCTCTAGCCAAAGAACGAGAGTTCTTGAATGCGATTATTCACAATATTACAGATGGGATTGTTGTTTGCGATGCTAGTGGTAAATTGACTCTATTTAACAAAGCAACTCGTGAATTTCATGGCTTACCAGTAGAATCATTACCACCAGAACAATGGACAGGACACTTCGATCTCTATCAACCTGATGGTCAAACACCCCTATCAACAACAGAAATTCCTCTGTTTCGCGCCTTACAAGGGGAAATCGTCGAAAATGCCGAAATGGTAATTGCGCCCAAGCATGGTTCTAAAAGAATTTTATTAGCAAGCGGACAAGCGATCGTCGATTCTTCGGGTAACAAGCTCGGTGCAGTCGTTGTGATGCGAGATATTAGCGATCGCAAACTTGCTGAACTTGCCTTGCAACAAAAATCACTTGATTTGCAACAAGCATTGAACGATTTACAAAACGCCCAATTACAAATTGTTCAAAGTGAAAAAATGTCAGCACTGGGCAACTTAGTTGCTGGCGTGGCTCACGAAATGAATAATCCCCTTGGTTTTATTGCTGCCAGTCTCAAACAAGCTAAACCTACCATCACCGATATTGTTGAACACTTAAAGCTTTATCAAGAAAGTTTACCCAACAAAAATGATGAAATTATTGAACATGCCGAAGAAATTGACTTGGATTATAGTTTAGAAGATTTGCCTAAGGTAATTGATTCCATGTCAATGGCGTGCGATCGCCTGAAAAATATCAGCACCAGTTTACGGACTTTCTCCCGTGCCGACAAAGATTATAAAGTACCCTTTAATATTCAACAAGGCATTGATAGCACGATTTTAATTCTGAAACATCGTCTCAAAGGCAACGAGCAACGCCCAGCAATTGAAGTGATAACTGAGTACACCACTTTACCTCAAGTAGAGTGTTTTCCTGGACAATTAAATCAAGTATTTATGAATCTACTAGCAAATGCCATTGATGCTTTAGAGGAATCAAATATTGGACGAAGTTTTGACGAAATTAAAGCAAATCCCAACTGCATTACAATTACAACCTCAGTTGAAAATAATCTAGTTAAAATTGCCATTGCTGATAATGGTAAGGGTATAGAGGAAGAAGTAAAACAAAAAATATTTGACCATTTATTTACGACGAAAGCTGTTGGTAAAGGTACAGGATTAGGACTCGCGATCGCTCGCCAAATCGTCGAAGAAACTCACAACGGAAAATTGCATTTTAACTCAGTTCTCGGTAAGGGGACAAAATTTATCATTGAAATTCCAGTGTAATTTTTAGCTCTTGTTGTAAAACCGCTTCAGACATCTGGGAATACTAAATCTGGAAATACTAAGGATTTAGCAGTATGGTTAGCACTCTTGTCAATATTCCTAGATACAAGGTTAGCGAAGAACTTTACGATGGTTCTAGAACCATCGTTTATCGAGGATATCGAGAGACTGACTCATTACCTGTAGCGATCAAACTGCTGAAAAATCCTTATCCCAATTTCAGCGAACTCTTATCGTTTCGCAATCAGTATATCATTGCGAAAAATCTCAACTCACCGCTAATCGTCCAAACTTATAGCCTAGAACCATACCAAAATGGCTATGCGTTGGTGATGGAAGACTTTGGGGGAATCTCTCTGACAGATTATTTCACCTTTGACCAGACGCGATATATTGCTTCTCTACAAGAATTTTTAGAAATAGCGTAGGCGTAGCCCGTCGTAGACATCGCACTATGCAATACCTTAGATTTACTCTATCACGAGCGCATCATTCACAAAGACATTAAACCCAGCAATATATTAATTAATCCCGAAACCAAACAAGTTAAATTAATTGACTTTAGTATTGCATCTTTATTACCAAGAGAAACCCAAACCCTCGTCAACCCCAATGTGTTAGAAGGGACACTTGCTTATGTTTCCCCCGAACAAACGGGCAGAATGAATCGAGGGATTGACTATCGCACAGACTTCTACTCACTCGGCATAACTTTCTACGAATTACTTACAGGAGAGTTACCTTTTGCCTCCAACGACCCGATGGAGTTGGTACATTCTCATATTGCAAAAATCGCACCATTAGTACACGAAACTAATTCCGAAATTTCATCTGTACTATCAAAAATTGTCAGTAAATTGATGGCGAAGAATGCTGAAGATAGATATCAGAATGTATTGGGAGTGAAATTTGATTTAGAAAATTGTCTACATCAGCTACAAGTTTTGGGTAAGATTGAAAGTTTTAAAATTGCAAGTAGGGATGTGTGCGATCGCTCGTCAAATTATTCTAGAAAAACATGGCGGAGCGATCGAGGTGAATTCTCAACTTGGCGAAGGAACTGAATTTGTGATTCAGCTACCGTTATCGGCATAAATGATAATAATCGCACTTATTTTAGGATAAAAATAAATTGTCGATGCCCTAACTATGCCGTTATGAATGCTGAGTAATAAGTGAGATTCCCTACTCAGCACTCAACACTCTTTATGCCTTTCCTACCATCACCGAGTTTTTAAGTAAAAGTTCCACTGCTGCTTGATATTGCAGATCCGCTTCGGTGCCAATCTGTTCGCGGTTAATGGCTGCTTGAGAAATCACTTTATCCGGCTTAATACCTAGTTTGTTAATATCCCGATGTTGGGGAGTTTCATACTTAGCAATTGTGACTGCCAAGCCCGAACCATCTGATAATTCAAATAAGGATTGAATTAAGCCCTTACCAAAGGTGGTTTCGCCTACCAACTGGGCACGACCATTATCTTGGAGTGCGCCGGCAAGAATTTCACTAGCACTGGCAGTCCCTTGATTCACCAAAATAACCAGAGGATCGTTGGTCAGGGCTGGCCCAAGGGCTTCAAAACTACCCTGAATGCCTTGTCGGTTAACAGTGTAGACGATGGTGCCAGAGTCTAACCAAAGACGGGCGATTTCAATTCCTGATTGCAATAGCCCCCCAGGATTATTTCGTAAATCTAGAATATAGGCAGCAGCGCCTTTTTTTTCTAGACTAGAAATAGCGTGTGCCAATTCCGTTGAAGCGTTGGCATTAAATTGTGTAAGCCGTAGGTAGCCAATGGGTGTACCCTCAGCAGAAACACGCAAATCTGAAACCACAGGGTTAAGAGCAATGCGATCGCGTGTCAGTCTAATTTCCGTTTCTGCCTCGCCGTCCCGTTCGATTAAGAGAGTGACAAGGCTGCCACTCGGCCCGCGCATTTTAGTCGCAGCTTCATCAAGGGTGAGATTTTCTGTAGAGACGCCCTCAATTTTGACAATGCGATCGCGTGGTCTAATTCCCGCTTTATCTGCTGGCGAACCTGCTATGGGAGCAACTACTTCCAACTTCCCAGTTTCAGGATTTAGGGCAATTTGCAATCCTACTCCAGTCAGTTCCCCAGAAGTATTAACCTGCAAGCTGCGGTACTGTTCTGGATCTAAAAAGCGGGTAAAAGGATCGTCGAGGCTCTTGAGCATGTTCCCAATTGCCGTATAAGCGGCATTTGAGTCTGCGATCTGCTTCTCTAGAACCTTTTGCCTTACTGCCGCCCAGTTTTGATGATTAAACGTCTCATCTAGATAAGTGCGATTAACAATTCGCCAAACTTCCGAAACCAGCTTTTGTTCCGTCGTCAAAGCCATCGCCGGCTGGGCGAGCGTACCCAACACCAAGCAAAACGCCATTAACAATGAAAATCCAACCCGAAAGACTTGTTTGTTCATGAACCCCATTATCAATTCCACCTCAACCCAAATTGCCTAGAAATGCTCAGTTCCCCTGTTGTTGATGAAATCTCTCTCTCGATTATGTTACTTTTTTTATAGAAGTGGTGCATTTTTCTCATCAAGTTGTTCAGTCAACTGATGCATCGTATCCACTCACCAAAGGATAAAATCTACTTTGTGTCCACCATTTTCATGTAGGGGCGTAAAGAGATCGCAATATATTCCATCTTTACAGAGTGTAAAGTTTCTGAACTCTCTTAGCACGCTGAAAGCTGACAAGTAAACAAAAAACTCCCCTTTATTAAAATCCCAAAATTGCTAATTGGGAGAGAAGTCTGAGCGAAGGAGAGACAGCGTTGCCGGAGGGTTTCCTCCACAGGTGACTGCGAACCCGAAAGGGCTTCTGCCGATTCAGAACTTCGGGATTTATCAACCGCAACCGACTTTTAGGAACTTGAGATTGTATGGCCAACGTTTCCGACTGGTTTGAGGAACGCCTAGAGATTCAGGCACTCGCTGAAGACGTCACTAGTAAGTACGTCCCTCCCCACGTCAATATCTTTTACTGCTTGGGTGGAATTACCCTGGTTTGCTTTCTCATCCAGTTTGCTACTGGATTTGCCATGACGTTCTACTACAGGCCAACAGTCACTGAAGCTTTCTCCTCAGTGGAGTACATCATGAATGAAGTAAACTTCGGTTGGCTAATTCGCTCCATCCATCGCTGGTCTGCCAGCATGATGGTATTGATGATGATTTTACACACCTTCCGGGTTTATCTGACTGGTGGTTTCAAAAAGCCCCGCGAACTGACCTGGATAAGTGGTGTCATTCTAGCTGTGATTACAGTTTCCTTTGGAGTCACCGGCTATTCCCTACCTTGGGACCAAGTTGGCTACTGGGCTGTGAAAATCGTTAGCGGCGTACCAGAAGCAATTCCCGTAGTTGGCGTTCTGATTTCCGACTTGCTGCGCGGCGGTTCGAGTGTTGGTCAAGCAACACTAACTCGTTACTACAGCGCACACACCTTTGTCCTGCCTTGGTTGATTGCAGTCTTCATGCTGTTTCACTTCTTGATGATCCGCAAGCAAGGCATTTCCGGGCCTTTGTAATCTCAGCTATTAGCGAAAGGCAATGTTTGTCAGTTTTCAGATGAAGTTGTTTGTTCTAAACTTATGAAACACAAGAAATTAATTGTACATAAGTTCCAAAAAACAAACACTTGTATCTGAAGCCTAAAGCTGTAGAAACTCTCCAGGCGGCTGACCGTAAATAGACAAATGCTGTTTGCCGCCTGCTGAGAGTTGCCTAGTAGCTGATAGCTTTCACAAATGCTTTAATTTAACTTAAGCAGGAGAGCACATTTCAAAATGGCAACGCAAAAAAAACCTGACCTGAGCGATCCTCAGTTAAGAGCCAAACTAGCTAAAGGCATGGGTCACAACTACTACGGTGAACCCGCTTGGCCTAATGACCTACTTTACGTCTTTCCAATCGTGATCATGGGTTCCTTCGCTGCGATTGTGGCTCTAGCTGTGCTAGATCCCGCAATGACCGGTGAACCAGCAAATCCTTTCGCCACACCATTGGAAATTTTGCCGGAGTGGTATTTGTATCCAGTCTTCCAGATTTTGCGATCGCTTCCTAACAAACTTTTAGGAGTGCTAGCGATGGGTTCCGTACCAGTAGGGCTAATCCTCGTTCCCTTTATTGAGAACGTCAACAAGTTCCAAAACCCCTTCCGTCGTCCAGTTGCAACCACAGTATTCCTCTTTGGTACCCTTGTCACCCTGTGGCTGGGTATTGGTGCTGCCTTGCCATTGGATAAGTCTTTGACCTTGGGACTATTCTAAATTAGTCACCACAAAGTGCTTTGACGCCTGTGAGTTTCAAGAGCATATGCAAATGTGCTTTTGAAATAAATTTACAGGCGTCAATTTTAACAATAATCCATTAGCGCAGCCTCTTCTAGTCATCATTCAAGGGCGATCGCGCAGCCTCTTCTAGTCTTTCAGCGTCACCCTTACCCCGACGGGGAAGCAAGCTACGCCTAGTGAAGGACTTCGGAATAAACGGTACAACACCACGCTAAATTTAAAATTTGGTGCAAAATAATTTAGTGGCGGGTCTAAGTCCTCTACTAAAAGATTGCTCAGTTCTAAATTTTTTTTAATAGTCCAGCTTGGATTTTGGATTTGAAGTTTTGAATTGAAAAGCTATTCCAAAATCTAAAATCATCATAAGTCACCAAATACAAACATTTTTCATTTACTTAACGTAAGTTGCTAGTTACAACCCTCGGAATGCCAAAATAGTTGATGTTTTGTATTTCGGTACAGAGAATATCTCAATTGAGATTTTTCTATGTCAGAGAAATTTTGCTAATAGTGCAAAATTTAATAAATAGCAACTTGGATTTACTTATATTTAAGTTACAGTTAATGCTTACCATAGTGCAGCAAGACCATCTGACGGTTAAGAGCGAACTCAGTCTCCTAAACCAGGTGCAAGAATGGTTCGAGCAATTTTGTCTGCAACATTTGTCTCAACTTGGTTGGTCAAAAACTCAACTCGATCGCCTCAATTTAGCACTAGCAGAAGGCTTTACCAACGCTGTTCGTCACGCTCATCATGCTTTACCCCCGGAAACAACCATTGAAATTAACGTTTTTCTGTGGGTTGACCGACTAGAGATTAGAATTTGGGATTATGGAAAACCTTTCAATCCTGATGCGATCGCAGAGCCAGAGCCAGGTACACTGCAAGTAGGCGGGTATGGATGGTTTCTCCTCCGGCGGTTGGCTGACCGTGTTGTATACGAACGTGGTGCAGATGGTAGAAATTGCCTCCTGATCGTCAAATACTCTGTAGAAGCACAAAAGTAGGTAAAGGAAGGTAAGAATACTTCTAGAAGCCAATTTTGGGTTTTGAGCAAAGGCATAGCGTAGGGAAGAAGTATCGGCAGGTTGCGAAGGCTTGTCTTCTCTACGAAACGTTGCACGTAGCTTGATTATAATTAGGAGTACAACAAACAAAACTTCTCCTATAGTCGCCGCGCAAGGGATGAAAATTTTGCCCAAAAAAGTTTAACAACTCATTTCAAAACAGAAGCACGAGCGAAAGTAATCTCTGCCCAAATATCTAGTCATTTGATTGACAAAAGTATACTCCGTTTTCAATATTATTAAGATTGGAGTAATATATTTTTTACGTAAAATTGCTTATGTATTATGATTTTTTTGTAAAGGCTCAAATAATACTATTGTATAAAAAGATTTACTGAATACAGTAAAGATAACATTCGAGTTATACTAGCTGCCTTGTTAAGATTTGTCAGCAGTGTTGAGAACCTTATTTTTTGTTCTCCAATAAGTGCCATTTTGTGCTGAAAGAGATAGAGGAAATAGGGGACAAAATATGACTAAGACAGCCCTAATTACAGGAATTACTGGTCAAGATGGCTACTATCTCAGCCATTTGCTCCTCAATCGGGGTTACCGAGTTGTAGGATTAGTACCCCCGAATCGACAACCTAATTTGACAAAACTGGGAACACTGGCAAATCAGGTAGAAATTTTTACGGTTGACTTGAAAGATAATGCAGCACTGTTGACCGCAGTTGAACAACTGCGTCCCCAAGAAATTTACAATTTGGCGGCTCCCAGTTTTGTACCGGACTCTTGGAACGACCCATTGGGAACACTGGATTTAATAACTGGTACGGCTACCAGGCTTTTGGAAGCAGTACGACAGGTTGGTTTGTCTACCAGGTTTTATCAAGCCAGTAGTTCAGAAATGTTTGGTGATGTATTTATTTCGCCTCAAGATGAGGAAACTCCTTTTCGTCCTAAAAATCCCTATGCTGCGGCCAAGATGCACGCCCACTGGACGATGGTGCATCACAGACAGCGCTATGGGCTATTTGCCTGTAGTGGAATCTTATATAACCATGAGTCTCCTCTACGGGCACCTCAGTTTGTTACACGCAAAGTTTCTTTGGCAGTGGCATCGATTAAATTGGGTTTAACTGACACCTTAGAAATGGGTAACCTAGATGCCAAACGCGATTGGGGTTTTGCGGGAGATTACGCAGAAGCAATGTGGTTAATGTTGCAAGTCGATGAACCAGAAGAATATGTGATTGGTACAGGGAAACTGCACAGTGTTAGGGATTTAGTTGCCACAGCCTTTGAGTCTGTGGGATTGGATTGGACGCAACATGTAGTATTAAATACTAACTTATTGCGGCAAGACGAGCATTTTCAACTAGTAGCTAACCCCAGTAAAGCTAAAAGAAACCTCGGCTGGGAACCTCAAGTGAGCTTTGAGGAACTTTTAGAAAAAATGGTAAAAACAGATTTAGAGCGGTTACAGAACGGTGCGTTGGATGCAGCCCTTGCCGCAGGCATCGCGCCCTTACCGCGAGTGTAAATAACCTAACATGCACATTACTACAGTGACAGAAAACCTAAAGTTAGGTGATAAAGTTAACAAAAAAACTAACCATGTCTTCGTGTTTTTAGAAATTTTTGCTCACGAAGGTGGTATTCAATCATATATAAAAGATATTTTTCGCGCCTATCTGGGATTGAGCCAAGTTTACAAAGCAGAAGTCTTTTTGCTGCGAGATAGCCCTGATAGCTTAAATCAGTTTGAAGACGAGAACTTAAAATTTCATTACTTTAAAAATCAGTCTCCCTATTTGGGAAGACTGCAAATGGCCGCAGCTTTACTCAAGTGTCTGTTGCAAAGCCGTCCGCAGCAAGTTTTCTGCGGGCATATTAACTTAGCAGTATTAGTACAAACTCTTTGTCAGCCGTTGGGGATTCCTTACACCGTCCTCACTTACGGCAAAGAAGTCTGGGAACCGCTTAAAAATCAAGAACGTCGCGCCCTGACATCAGCAGATAGAATTTGGACAATTAGTCGCTACAGCCGCGATCGCGCTTGTCTTGCTAATGGTCTAAACCCCAAAATGGTACAGATGATGCCTTGTGCAATTGATGGGGATAAATTCACCCCTGGTTCCAAGCAGCCAGAATTAGTCCAGAAGTATGGCTTAACTGGTGCTAAGGTGTTAATGACAGTAGCCCGGTTGTGGTCAGGGGATATTTACAAAGGTGTAGATGTAACGATTCGGGCATTACCACAAATCGCTCAAGTTTTCCCCGAAGTGAAATATTTGGTAATTGGTCGCGGCGATGACCAACCGCGATTAGCTATGCTAGCAAAAGATTTAGGTGTGAGCGATCGCGTCGTGTTTGCTGGTTTCGTTGCTACAGAAGCATTAATGGAACATTACCGCCTTGCTGATGCCTACATTATGCCTTCGCAAGAAGGCTTTGGCATTGTTTATCTAGAGGCAATGGCTTGTGGAGTACCTGTATTATCCGGTGACGACGATGGTTCAGCTGACCCCTTGCAGGATGGTAAACTGGGATGGCGAGTACCACACCGCAGTCCTGATGCTGTAGCAGCAGCTTGTATAGAAATGCTTCGAGGGGATGACCAGCGATGCGATCGAGAGTGGCTCCGAGAACAGGCGATCGCTCTGTTTGGCATAGATGCCTTCCAACAGCACTTGCAAAAAATGCTTCTATCCCCAGTTTTGAGTCAATTTAAGTCCAAATGACTAATGACCAATGACTAAAATCGCTATCCTAGAAGGAGAGCAGGACGACATTTAAAAAATGAGCTTTAAGTCATTTCAATTGAACCTTTTAAATCTCCGCCCCTGGCTCACCCTGCTGGCAGTTATTTGGTTGCTGGCATCACTGGGCTTGGGTTGGTTGGTTAATTCGTTGCTAATTATTGTCGGGTTGCTGTTTTTGGCACCCATTGTGGCTTTTTTTGGTTTTCGTTGGTGGCTGCAACGCAACTTGGTTGCTGACCAGTGTCCCGTCTGTCGATATGAATTTACAGGTTTAAATAACAGTCAATTGCAGTGCCCTAACTGTGGAGAGTCGTTGTTAGTACAAAATAGTCATTTTCAGCGTTTTACACCAGAAGGCACAATTGATGTCAAAGCTGTGGAAGTCCCAGCCAAATCACTGGAAGATTAGTCATGAGTCATTAGCACAGGACAAATGACTATTTATTTTGTTTGTTTCGAGATTGAGAGGGTGTAGCTATTCTGTCCTTGGGATAGTTCGCCCACATACACTGAGTATTTTCCTGCCTGCCAGTAACCAGAAAGTTCTGGCTTACTTCCAGAGTAACTATCTGGCATTACACAAAAGCGCCCTCCAGGCCCGTCTATCAACAGTGTTGGCTTCCCTTGGCTCTCTACTGTTAATCGCAAGTAAGGTAGTGACTCTGTAACCTGGATAACTTGATTGGGTTCAGTTGTAATATTGCCACAATTACTTTTGACAGTTCCCCCAGACTTTCCCTTCAAAACCAGTGGATCTGGTTGGGAATTCCGATCCATTTGAATTGTTGCTGTCTGTGCCAAAATAGTCTGGGCGAAAACCAAACTCATCGCCAAAGCTGTGGGAACAATTGTCAGTAGCCTAAGCGTTTTCATTTTAATTAGTGCTCCAAATTTTTTCTAGAGCAATATTGTTATATCGTCTGATTTAATAGACGACAGCAATCCGTCTTAGTTCCAAAAAAGGTCGTATAAAGAAATACTATTTACTTAAAGATTCTTTGTGAAGATTTGACGGGTGTAGAGACCATCCATCGTGCAAATTATCTATATTCTGTGGCGCTTTTGCACCCAAATATTTCGCCCTACATGCCGCACTTCAATCTTTAACACGCTAATATTCTAAAAATCATCATAATTTTTTTTATCTGCCCAGAAAGTTCTTGCACGCACAGACATTAGCTAAAATCACTAAGACAACCACCAAAAATAGAATTTGGTTGGTCTATTGTTGAATAAGTGTGCTAGCTGAGGTAGAAAAAATTGATGAATCCTCAACCAGAAGAAGACTTACAGCGTCGCCTCGATAAGCTAGAGGCAGACATTAATACCCCACCTGGGGTGGTTTCCCAACCACAAGAGCAAAAACAAACACCTCAGTCTGTTTTTGCTAACTTGAACTTGCAACTGGAACGATTTCAGATTTGGTTCAACAGCTTATCTGGAACGAAAAAGCTGGTAGTTTCGGGTGTGGCGGTATTAGTAGGCTTGGCGATGTTGCAAGCAGTGTTTAAACTAGTTGCATCTGTAATCACCCTGGCACTTTTGGCAGTGTTGGTGTATGTTGGATACAAATTTTTTGTGTCTAGTAGCTTTCAACGTAAGCAATAAGTTGAGATGCATTTACTTTACACTCTGCCCGGAGTTATGAGAGTCAGGAGCCAGAAGACAAAAGGCTCCTGACTGATGACTCCTAAATTCTATTTCAATATGCTTTTCTTTTTGTCGATTAGCTTAGTCTATTTTAATTCTGCCGATCGCGGCGTAAAAATAATGTCAAAGGGAATTATGCGATGACGACACCAATTGTCAGGAGAACTAGTAACCAATCTGGTCAGTCAAAAGAACCGGAAAAAGCCAATTCGCTGTTGCTAGCAAGTAGGCGTTTTGCTGCTTGGGCAGTTGAAATCACACTAGTGGTTACTAGTGGGTTGATTCCCTTCGGCATTGGTGTGTATGCCAATTCTAGAAGCGATCTGAACCGAGTGCCGCTGAACCCCGTGTTGGTAGTCACAGAAAGAGCGATCGCTAGACCCCTAGCTCTACCTGTGAGCTATGGCATTCGTAACGTAGCATGGCCAACCAATATTTTGTGGACAATTGCCCTGTTAGCGCCTGTAACTCTCTCGTGGTGGCAATTGTATTTACTGGCTAAGACTGGTAGCACAATTCCTAAACGTTGGTTAAAAGTGCGGGTTGTCAACGGGCAAGGGAAGCCGCCTGGTTTAAAGGCAGTTGTGATTCGGGAAGGAGTTGGGCGTTGGACTGTACCCATTTCCATCGCCTATTTGCTGTGGCGCTACAGCTTTGCTTTTCCGAATTTAGGATTATTTACATTTTTGTCTTTGTTAATGATTGTGGGTGAAGGGATAGGCTTACCGTCGCGCCGGGGGCGTCGCTCGCTGCACGATCGACTTGCAGGCACTTATACAATAGATGCGACTCGCCCCTTACAATCCTCACTCTTAGCTAGCAACAGACAAGCTCAGTCTGCTGATGGTAATGATGAAGCAGAAGAATGGCAAGAGGGAGAAGAATTAGCGGCAGCCGAAACCCACCAGTCCTCTAATCTATGGCGGCGGATACAGCAAAATCCTAATCTAACTTTGTTTGGGGTAGGGCTTACGAGTATGACTGCTGTGTTGGCAACATTAATAGGCACTCAAGTTTATATCCAAATTCAACAATCCCAGCGAGCAACTGAGAAAATCAACAGGCAACAGTTCGACGAATTTCGCAACCAATTGAATCCCAACTCTGGGGCAACTAATGAGCAACGCCAAAGTGCAATTCTGGCAATGGGTGGTATTAATGACCCACAGTCCATCAAATTTCTGGCGGGTTTATTAGTTAGTGAAACCAATCCCAGCCTCTTGGATACGATTCAGCAAGCGTTGACAACTGTCGGGCCCAAAGCCATCCCGGAATTAAAAAATAAGAATCAGTTTTTGGTTAGCGAACTGGAGTCTATGGGTAGCACTGCAAGCCAAGAACGGGAATTACGACAAGGGCGGCTACAAAGAAACCAGCGGACAATCAACAAGATTCTCTCTGCTTATAGCGGTAAAATCGATGGCGTTGACCTTAGTAGCACCCAATTAGGTCAAAGTGGTACTCCAGGAAGTTCCTTCTTCAACTTGGTACTAGACAACCTTGATTTATCAGGAGTGAAGTTTAAATCTGCAAATCTTAACCAAGCCAGTTTGAAGGGTAGCCGCTTTCGGGGCGTGGGTGAAGATGGACGCTGGGATACCTACGACGATGTGATGGCCGATTTAAGCCAAGCTCAGTTGCAGCAAGCCAATCTTACTGATGCTAATCTCAGCCGCGTCTTGATGAACCGGATCGATTTGAGCCGCGCCACTCTCAATAGAGCCAACTTATCCAACGCGCGTCTGTTTGAGGCTAAACTCAATAGCACTCAACTAGTAGGAGCCGATCTGCGAAACGCAGTTTTAGAAAGAGCTAGCTTGACTGGAGCAGATTTAGGCGATGCCAAATTGAACGAAGCCAATTTGTACGCTGCGCGTTTAGGTCGCGCCACTGCCATAGGTACGCAATTATCTTTTGCCAACTTAACTAACACTGATTGGCAAGGGGCAGATTTATCAGGAGCCTATTTAGATCGTGCTAATCTCAGCAATGCTAACCTCAGCGCCACTCGTCTAACTGGTGCTGTTTTGCGTTCTGCCCAGATGGAAAATGCTAACTTGCAAAATGCCGATCTGAGCCTTGCAGATTTACGGGGGGCAAATGTCGCAGGAGCAGATTTTAAGGGGGCAATTCTCGCCCCTACCAAACAAGATCCAGCAGATCAATTTGTAGAAACCCCAGATTTAGGCTCAGTATCTGCTGTAGTCCAAGGTGTTGATTTTTCTAAAGCCAAAAATTTAGATCCCAAGCAAATAGCATACATTTGTACTCAAGGAGGTATTCATTCTAGTTGCCCGTAGAATGAGAGGGGAGCAAAGGGGCAGGGAGCAGGGAGCAGGGGGAGCAGGGGAGGCAGGGGAGGATGAGGGAGACAAGGCGAATAATAACCAATGCCCAATACTTCGACTTACCTCGGCTTCGCTCGGCACAAGTCGCTCACTACAAGTGCCCAATGACTAATGACTAATGACTAATGACTAATTGGTGTGAGGATCTGGGTTATGAAATATATTCCATATTTAGTTTCAATTTTGGGTGCTGGCTTGGTCTTGAGTCTGGCGAGTCCGAAACCAGCGCAAGCTCAAGTAGCTTATGGCAGTTATGTCGGTATAGGCCCCGCTATTGGTTTTACCGATGGTATCCAAATCGGGGGGGTTATAGCGGGCCGCTACAAGCTTTTGGAAGCACCGATTTCACTGCGTGCCCAAGTGTTAATTGGCAATAATACGGCAGTTGTGCCAACGGTTTCTTACGATTTCCCCCTTAACTGGCAAGCTGATGCCTACCTGGGTGCTGGGTTAGTGTTGGCCGGTGGTGGTGACTCTTCTCCTGTGGGCGACAAAATTAGTTTTGCTTTACAACCGGGCATTGATTATATGATCCCAAATAGCAATACTGTCCTTTTTGGCAACGCCATTATCGCTTTTGATGCCTACCGTGATAGCGGTGGTACAGCTATCTCTGTACAAGGGGGTGTTGGTTTTAGATTTTAATGGGCAGAAAAAAACTCTGTTGCGATCGCTATCCCGCTATAAGCGTTAAACTTCATTGCGAATTAACAAGTTAGTCCAAACAACGTGATAATTTTTGGTCATGAAGAGAGACAGCACAGGATTAGCACAGGAGAACACAGTGGCAATGGAATCAAATTTATTAACGGATGCGGGCGCAGATGAAATGAATCAAGATTTCAGTGAATATGTCGCCAACCTGCAACTTCACATGACTCTGCAAGCTCGCAATCTTGTTCCAAGCCTGAAGCAAACACTGGTAGATAGTCGCCAGCAATTACTCCATCAAACCCAAGCCCACTTTGAAAAGCTAGTTTCTCGACAAGGGCTATAAATATATACAAATTTTAATCAAAATTCAAATAAAATAAAGGCAGATGTTGTTGGGTCAATGCCAATGGTGTTCTCACAAGGTCTGCTTTTTCTGCTTTTTTAAGTATTAAGTTACTAAAATCACCCTTTTGGCGCAATAGTAAGGGGCAGAAAGTAGTTAATATTATTGCAGCAGTTCCTTTGAAGAGCAGTTAGTTAAGGCTAAATGGCGGCTCGAAATTAAAATGACTTCATTACTTCCCCGAAACCTCAGCGTTGTTATCCGACCAGTCCAATACCGGGATCTGGACGGAATTGAGCGCATAACTCAAGAGTCATTCGCGGCCCTCACTCCCAAGGGAGCAGGTTTTGCCATCAGCCAGATGCTCATACTGCGTCGCTGGTATGGATTACTCAAATTTTTGAGTTGGTTTCCTAACCCGCTCCAGTATCGCCTCTGTGCCTATGTGGCAGAGCAAGGGCGGATACTTCTAGGGATGATTCAAGTGTCACCTTTTAACCGGACACGCAGCACTTGGCGGATCGATCGGGTGCTGTTGGAGCGTGGTGTCGATAAACAAGGAATTGGTTCGCAACTTTTGCGTCATTGCTTTGAATCGATTCTGGAAGCTCGGACTTGGCTACTGGAAGTTAACATCAATGACATTGAGGCGCTGGCACTATATCGACAAAATGGATTTCAGCGTCTGGCAGAAATGACATACTGGGAAATTGAACCAGAATTACTGGCTGAATTGGCACAAGCAGAGCCAGATTTGCCCAATCTTTTGCCAGTGAGCAATGCTGATGCCCAGTTGCTATATCAACTAGATACGGCATCGATGCCACCTCTAGTACGTCAGGTTTTTGACCGCAATACCCGCGACTTTAAAACTAGTTTATTTGGTGCTTTAACTGATGCAGTAATGCAATGGGCGAGCAAAACAGAAGTAGTCAGCGGTTACGTATTTGAACCACAACGCAAAGCTGCGATCGGTTATTTTCAGGTGCAACTCGACCGTAAGGGCGAAGTCCCCCACGTTGCAACGCTGACAGTTCATCCTGCTTATACCTGGCTGTATCCAGAATTACTATCTCAACTGGCTCGCATTGCCCAAGATTTTCCCCAGCAAGGGTTACAACTAGCTTCCTCAGACTATCAGGCAGAGCGAGAAGAGTATTTGGAGCGAATTGGGGCAAAACGCATAGAACATACATTAGTTATGTCTCGCTCTGTGTGGCATAAGCTACGGGAGTCTAAATTTGTCTCCTTAGAAGGAATCCAGTGGACTGATATGCTGCAAGGTTTACAACCGTCACGTAAACCTATACCAGGTGGAATGTCATGGATACAACCAGGAAAACTGCCATCGTCAGATAAACCACTGCAAAGCTTGTCAGAACCAATTAACTTTTCGACCAAAAACCCTAGCATGGAAGCATTGCCGATTCCTGAATCAGCAGATGCACAGCAGGAGAATTAATTGTGATATCCCAAGAGCAACCAAAACCGTTTATTTCAGCTTTGGGGCTAGATTTTGGCCGCAAGCGCATTGGAGTGGCCGGGTGCGATCGCACGGGTTTAATTGCCACGGGGATAACCACAATTGAGCGCACATCTTTTGAGCAGGATGTCGAGCAAATCCGACAAATAGTTAATGAACGCGAGGTGCAAGTTCTAGTTATGGGCTTGCCTTATTCAATGGATGGCTCAATAGGATTTCAGGCGCGTCAAGTTCAGAAATTTACTACAAGACTAGCGAAAGTTCTGAAACTGCCTGTGGAATATGTGGATGAGCGATTAACTTCATTTCAAGCAGAGCAACTGCTGATAGCTGAGAACCGCTCCCCGTCACGCCATAAAGGTTTGATTGACCGCAAGGCAGCCGCTTTGATTTTGCAGCAATGGCTGGATGTTAAGCGTTCCAACTCCCGCAGTTCAGTGGTGGGTATTGAGTATTGATACCTTTTAACATGATATTCTGAAAACGATTCCCCAGCAGTTGTATCTATGTTTAAATCTATTTGCTTGACATATATGTCATTTAATAGTTTAGCGATTTCCAAACTTGCTGGTATTTATTAAATTTCTACATTTCGGCTATGTTTTCCTCTCCATTTCCTGAAGAAAATGATAACGCTCATGCGGGTTCCATCACTTTAACCGATGACAAAGGGCGATCGCTCGACTGTTACATAGAGCATTCCCTGGAAGTAGATGGGCAAGAATACGTTTTACTTCTTCCTGTAGATTCACCTGTAGAAATTTTTTCTTGGGAAGGTGACGGTGAGGAAGAAGAAGCAGTTCTAGTAGAAGACGACAGCATCATTGAGCAAATTTTTGCTACTGCCCAAGCTGTACTATCTGAGCAGAACCTGATACTGAAGAATACAGCCTATGCTCTGACAGTTGCAGGTGATTTACCACCAGTTGAAGAATCAGAACTCTTCACCTTAGAAATAGAAGACGAAGAAGCAGATTTAGAGCCTGAGCAATTACAGCTACTTGCAAGCTTCTATGATGAAGATCAGGAGTATGCAATTTATACACCTCTCGATCCCCTGTTGTTTTTTGCACGCATATCAAAAACAGGTGAACCGGAATTACTTTCTCCAGAGGAATTTCGCAAAGTGCAGCCTCTGTTAGAAGAACATCTTTTTAATGAAGTGGAATAAGATTAAAAATTCAAAATGTTAAATTTTCATTTTGAATTTTTTAATTAGGAATTTTCATTCTCAGCACAATCTACTTAAACTTTTTTCCATGTCCCATTAAATGTGGAAGTAATGAAACATGAACAAGAAATTGGGACAATTAGTATTGTTTAAAATCCTGAAAAAAGCATTTTAGTTGGTAGAGATTTTCAATCAAAAATCAAAAATTAGTATGAGGTGCTGAAAATGGCTTATAGCGATTTTACATTAAGTAAATTTAAAAAGTCATTCAGCATCCATGTTGATGAAGAAACTGATTTATGTGCCGACATAGAACCTTTACAGCCAAGCGAGAAACTCATAAATTCTTTAGAAGAAACGACAGAACTGGCTTTAGCAATTAATACTGAAAAAGCTCGTTCAGAAATGATTATCACTCCGATTTTGTTGGAGGTAAGACGCAGGGCTAATTATCTAATTAGTTTATTTTCAGGAACAGATTTTAATGTAGATGCCGAAAAAGGTCTAAATGGCTATTGTGATTTTATCATCAGCCGTGCTAAAGAGCAATTAACAATTAATGTGCCTGTGGTGGTTATTATTGAAGCTAAAAATGAAAATATTAAAGCTGGATTAGGTCAATGTGCAGCAGCAATGTTGGCAGTACAATTGTTTAATCAACAAGAAGGAAATGAAATTAGGAAAATTTATGGGGCGGTAACAACAGGGGATATTTGGAAGTTTTTAAAGTTAGAAGAAAACAATATTTTTATTGATTTGAGTAATTATTACATTAAAGAGATAGATAAAATTTTAGGGATTTTATCTCAAAGTGTTCAAAGAGATATTCCAGGATGGAGTTCGACTAACTAAACTATATTGAGTTATGCTCATTTGTCTGAAGTTACTTAAATTTGACTGTTGACTATGATCTGGAACAATCTTTTACAGCCTGACTTGATTTTAGAAGGTTCAGTGTTGAACCTAACACCAGATATTATCCAAAAATACGGGCTGAAGGGGCTGGTATTGGATGTAGATGAAACTTTGGTACCCTTTACGGTAGGGATAGCTTCCCCAGAACTACGGCAGTGGGTGGAGAAAATCCGCGCTTGTACTGCACTGTGTTTAGTCAGTAACAACCTCAGTGAAGCGCGAATTGGTGGAATTGCCCGATCGCTTAATCTGCCTTACTACTTAGGTGCAGCCAAGCCTTCCCGACGTAAAATTAGAGCAGCAGTTAGGGGAATGGATCTGCCAGTGCATCAAGTAGGGATGGTAGGCGATCGCTTGTTTACCGATGTCATTGCAGGTAATCGCCTGGGAATGTTTACCATTTTAGTCGAGCCGATTGTTCATGCAGATGAAGCCCTCCGCTCTCATCCTGTCCGCAACTTTGAAGTTTGGATATCTGAAATTCTGGGAGCCTCTATTACTCCCAAGAAAAAGAAGATTCACAAAAGTTGAGAAATCGTCAGGAAAGTAAATCTAAAGAAATAATTAAGGAATCTTAATGTGATTCAAAAATCGGGGATCATAAGTATTAATAACATGGGGTCAGCCAAAAAAGACCCTAACTCATACTAAGTAAATATACTTCCGTAAAGCGTCAACCTTCACTATAGAGGGATTGGCGCTTTACAATTTCTTTAGTCATTTGTCCTTTGTCATTTATCCTTTGTCATTCGTCAGTTACTAATGAACAATGATTAATGACTAATGACCAATGACCAATGACTAATGACTAATGACTAATGACCAATGACCAAAACAATTGTTGTCAAAATCGGTACTTCTAGCCTAACTCAACCAGAAACGGGACAATTAGCACTTTCTACCATCGCTACCTTGGCGGAGACACTCTGCAATTTGAAACGCCAAGGACATCGGGTGATTTTGGTTTCTTCTGGGGCTGTGGGCGTGGGTTGTGCGCGGTTGGGTTTAACTGAACGTCCTAAAGCGATCGCACTAAAACAGGCTGTAGCAGCAGTTGGACAAGGCAGGTTAATTCGGATATACGATGATTTATTTACTACCTTACAGCAGGCGATCGCTCAAGTATTATTGACTCGCAGCGACTTGGTACAGCGCAGCCGCTATCTTAACGTCTACAACACTTTTCAGGAACTATTAAGACTGGGAGCGATCCCCATAGTTAATGAAAATGATACTGTAGCAATAGACGAACTAAAATTTGGTGATAATGACACGCTTTCGGCATTGGTTGCCAGCCTAGTAGAAGCAGATTGGCTATTTTTGCTTACCGATGTCGATCGGCTGTATTCAGCCGATCCCCGTTCCGTACCCGATGCCCGGCCGATCGCTTTAGTGAGTAGCATTAAGGAATTAGCTCAATTACAAATACAAACAGGTACCCAAGGTTCTCGGTGGGGTACTGGCGGCATGGTGACAAAAATTTCGGCTGCGAGGATTGCGATCGCGGCGGGAGTCCGTACCGTAATTACCCAAGGGCGATTTCCTCGGAATATCGAAAAAATTATCCAAGGTGAACTGATTGGGACACATTTTGAACCGCAACCCGAACCAACTTCGGCGCGTAAACGTTGGATAGCTTACGGACTTGTACCTGCGGGTAAATTGTATTTAGATGAAGGTGCGATCGCGGCAATTTCTCTAGCGGGAAAATCGTTATTAGCTGCTGGAATTAAGGTAGTAGAAGGAGAGTTTGGCACACAGGAAGCAGTGCAATTGTGTGACACCAACGGTAACGAAATTGCTAGAGGACTTGTGAATTACAACAGCGATGAATTACAAAAGATTCGTGGCTGTCATTCGCGGGAAATTTCCACAATTTTAGGCTACGCGGGTGTAGAAACCGTAATTCATCGGGATAATTTGGTTTTAATTTAGGATGGAAATAAGATAAATCTCGTGACTACTAACTGGGAGAGTAAAAATATTATGACTCAAACGTTAGAAAATGCTGTTAACTTTCCAGAAGAACAACACTTCTTTAAACGTGGATTAAGCCGATAAGATAGTTGCACCGTCCCTATAGAAGCGTCTACAGGGCCGCACAGCGATCGCAGCAGGTTTTGTGTCTTATAGCAGCGAGTAAATGAGCGATCGCAAATTTCCAAGTCAGTACTAGCATTTGCATTCGCTGCTTTCTAGAATCGAGATTTACCAATGCTGTTGCTAGTTTAGTTCCGCCAAAATCGAGAGCTAAAATTAGTGCCATAGTTTTTATGCCTCTTTTGAATTATTACAACACGTGCTTTCTTTCTCAAGAAAGATGTTTGCAGGCAAAATAAATTCAACACTAAAGAAGACTGTATAATTTAGCAACTTATGACTTCCGATCCATCCAATCCACTTATCGATTTCTCTAACGCCAAAGAGCCTCCTCGCTCTCTTGATACCGATAATGCTCAAGAGACAGATCCCATTGAACCAGAAGAAGTTACTGGAGAGAGTAAGCAAAACCCCACTCCTGATGATTTAAATCCCGAAGATGAAGATCCTAGAATCGGGGGTAGTCAAATAATTAGTGCCAATATTTCAGGTAGCTAAATATTGCCATTACTAAGTTACTCACCTCTTTGTGAGTTAAGAACTCCATCAATAAACTGTTGTAATCGTTCATAATGCGAACCTTTCCAATAAATGCGATCGCAGTCTTGGCAACGCTGGAATTCATCAACCTGCGAACGCACATTTTCTGGCAGTTGGTGAATGATAGTTTGCTTATCTACAACTTCTAATAATCCATTGCAACGCAAACACCGTTTAAATGGTGAGATTAATTTAAACAAGTCGAAGCGTTGCAGCACTTCTATGATTTGCTGTTGAGGGTTAGTGTTTCTAACGTAATATCCATGCGTTACTAAACTACGCATCAATAGACCTTTATCACGAGTCAAGAGAATCCGCTCTTGGCTGGAGGATATTTGGGCTAATTTTTCATCCTCGTAGTCATTGCGGTATAAAGTATCAAAACCTAAAAGTCGTAGAGATGTCGCAAGCTTTCCCAAATGAATATCTACAACAAAGCGGATAATACTGAGCGGTTCTGACAGAAGAGAAACGCTTGCTATAATAGTACGCCTAGCTGAAATTGGATAAACATTGATAATATCTCCATCCGAAACAATGTAAGAAAAGTTTACATATTCACCATTAACATTTATAAAATCAACTTCTGGATGAGGGACGCCCAAAGACTCAATCATGTCCTTAATTGAGGATTTCTCCTCGAAAAAATGGGGAATTTTCACCTGCTTGTGATGCCGTGGTAAAAAATGATTCAATTCTGCATGAAAATAGAAATATGCGATCGCCATAGCTACAGATATTTGGATTACCCTACTGGCAACAATTTGTCACAATTGCAAAACTTTATCTATTGTATGGAAAGAATAAATACTTGTTCAAGTGAGCTATCTTCACTATAAAATGCTCATCCACCTTGATTTAAGCAACCTTTTAGACGCATTAAACGATCGAGAAATTGTAAAGATTCTTAAATACTTGCATTTATTATTGAGTTCAGTTACAGTCAAGGCAGATACATATAATCAAACCCTGACATAGGCTTCAGGAAGTTAGATTAAGTAAAAGGGTAAATAACAGGTTTGCTAATGTTGATGTCAGTGACGTGGTTGATAATTAGTCACTAGTTTTGAACATTAACTTATCGCGCATAAAATACGGGGCGTTAAAGCATTTACCCCTAATTTAATTGTTTTTATTTTTCCATTTTAATTGAGAATTATTTTCAATATGATGAATGAATCAATAGATATATTAAAAGCAGATAGTGTGGAAAAAATTTTAAACCAGTACTGGTTTCCGAGAAAAATACTTGTTTATCAAGTTTTTCCGCATCTATCTTTAGGAATATGTTCCTTACAAGAACAACAAGGAATTATATTGTTATATCTAAAAATAGGATTTGTAACTAGCTATGTAAATAATTTCAGCAAAACTTTAAATAAGTACGTTGCTGCTAGCAATGTTTTTGATTGTAGTATCAGCTACATTGATATTGTAAGCAACTTAATCGTCCGTAACTCTGAAAGTTACTTTGCGTCTATGTACAACGTTTAATATATTTGATTTTGCCAAAGAAAGGAAGTTCAGAAAAGCCGAGTTTCAGCAAGTGAAATTTAATGAAATACCAAATAACAATAAAACTAGATACAAAATTAACGCCGCTCATACGGAAAAATATCTCTTGACACTATTTCTCTCTATTGTGGAGAATTTATTAACCGGAAAGACCTGGAGTAATAATGATGTTATAAAGTGGCTACCTAGTTTTAACTGGGAAATGAATATTGTTCTTTTTTATCTCCTCTAGCAAAGGATATTGTAGCTAAGAACACAATTGTATTTTGTAATACCTTTTGTCCATAAAATACGCTAATGAGTACAGCGAGATGAATACTTTTTTTTGTTCTGATGATTCACAGCAAGTAGGAGAAGATGTTATTGGTAGCGCCACCAATTATCAAACTTATATTTTAGTTGAGTGCCCTTTACCTTGGACATCAGAAGCCTTTAGTTCCAAATGGGTGCCCCAGAATTTGAGGATTTTGGTAGAGGAAGTAAAGCGTGCTAAACTACCGATTAGATTTCTTTTAATTGCTAATGATGTATCACATAAGGTAAATCACACTACGCTTCTGATTTATCAAAAAGAAGAGGGACTAAGTAGTGGATACCATAAGCAAGAGTTTAAGCTAGGAAATATTGAGCAAGTAGCAGCAGTTGTCCAAAAATGGTTATGGGGTATCAATTCTAATTCTGAGGTAGAAACTAGTACAACTAGAGATATCTTAGTTTGTACCCACGGTAGCCATGATAAGTGTTGTGCTAGATATGGCGCTCCTTTTTACTTCAATGTTATAGCGACTAATGCTGATTTGGGCTTAGATAATGTGCGAATTTGGAAATCATCGCACTTTGGTGGACATCGCTTTGCACCTACAGTCATAGATTTACCAGAAGGAAGATACTATGGTCGTCTAGAACGAGATTCATTTAGATCGATCTTGACTCGTAGTGGCGATATTCAATGCTTAAATAAAGTTTATCGAGGCTGGGGAATTCTGCCTGCTGCACTTCAAGTTTTGGAAAGAGAACTAATTCTTTGCAACGGATGGGATTGGTTTAACTACAAAGTTGCAGGCAAAATTTTAGAGCAAAGTTTAGACAATAATACTATTTTAGCTGAACTGAGTTTTGAACAACCTTCTGGTTCTCTCTCCACTTACCAGGCTAAACTCGTGAAAGATGAAACTAAAACTCAACAACTAAAGAGTTCATGCAATGCTACACGAGAGTTGGTAGTTACTAAATATGCTGTAGGTAGTTTCTGGCTTACATCTAATAAAGTAATGACTTATAGTACATAAAAGCGGAGGCTTTTTAGACGCAAAGGAACGCAAAGATCGGTACAAATAACCCAGAAGATTACTAAATTTACTTCGCTACGAATTAATGAAATGCTGTATTTAGTATAACGCTAGACAAATTCGTAATAAAATCTCTGTGCCACTTTGCGCTTACCTCTGCGCGACGGCAGTCGCTACAACGGGGAGGCACTGCGGTGGACGGGTTCCCCGGCATAAAGCAAGTGGCGTGGGAACCCCCGCAACGCGCTTCCTCCCCTTTGCGTTTAAATTCCAAAGCCAAAATCAAGATTAAGCCATATTTAAAACTTTCCTTAACAGAGCTTGATCCTCTATTTTGGCTTTTAAACGACCATTTTCGATATCTCGAATCCAGCTTTGGCTTTTACCTGTAAGCTTTGCCAACTCCCTTTGGGAGAGATTCAAATTTTTTCGCGCCTGCAAAATCTGTTCGCCCAGCAAATCGCTTGTAGCTTTGGGCTTCCTTTTGGCTTTAGCAGTTCTTGTTTTCTTTTTTTCTGATTCTGAAATTTGCTGTTCCCATTCTGGTGGGAGTTCAAAAGCCAAAATCCGCGCATTCATTAGCAAATTCCACTTACCACGGGGGCCTGTGTCTGTGAGGCGAGTTTCAGCACCACCGTCATTAGTCCAAAATTCTAATGCTTCATCTGGGTCTTCAGGAAGATCGACTAACTTCGCCCATAAAGGTTGAATTTCTGGTGGGTAGGTAATTGGGTCGAAAAGTGGTTTCATTCCATAGTGATTGAGAATTTCTAAATCGCTTTCAAAAGTTCGCAGCAGACGTTTGCGTTCTTCCCGTTGTCTGGATGCGAGGGCGACTTTTTCTTCACCGTAAGCAATACGCAGCAAGGTAGGAATGGTAATGCGTTGTTCCTTGCCCATTTTGGTTTTAAACAGCAACCACAACATTAATCGGACTGCGCCTTCATGTTGTTGCCAAATGCTCATGACTGTGGTTAAGAGCGTTTTCGGGAGGCTGCCGTATTGATAGAATGCAGTTCGCTCTTTACACGCTTGTTTGTTTAAGAAATATTGTGCCCAAATGCCTGCTTTTACTTTAAAAGTTAGCCCAATAAGATATTTGCATCCAAGATTGTCTTCTTGAAAGTGGTGCTGAATGTCCACCAAGTGCCATAAACGGCTGCCTGTAACAGAGAATCCGTTAATTCGACCTTGTTGGGGCCAGTCAATGGAGATAATCAGAGAGCAAGCTTGCTGGACAATATTTTTCATTAAAGCTAGCTTGGCAGCTTTGCTCAAATCTTTGCGTTTCTCCATTCCTAAATATTTCTCAATTTGTCGCTCATCGATCGCAAATTCTTGCTCCCAAGGTTGCTCTAAGGCTGTGGCATAACCTGCAAAAATCAGATGTATGCAAGCGGCTCTGATGTCAAGCCCTTCAATTGCTGCTATATCGGTGGCTTTGTCATTAACTTGGAATGGATCTTGGATGTGAAACGCGATCGCACCTCGCCCTTGATTGACTTGTCGGCTATAACATAGGTAGCCTTCTTCATCAGTTTCCCAATGTAGGGATGTGCGTTGCGCCAGTACATTACAAGCTTCCCAAATAGCGATCGCAGAAGCAAATGGGTTATTCTTGCCATTAGAAAACAAGTCTAAGCTGGTAACATCTCTCGGTTCAACTTTGCATCTCCCCTTTTTGGATTGCCAGGGGATGGGAGAATTAGTTGGACAAGCTATTACACATTGCGGTTCTGAATAATAACCCTCACAATTATTACAAAGACCAGGATCGATCCAGTATTCATTGTCCTCTATTCTGATTGCACCCGTAGGACATTGGGGGCGGCAGTTGTCACATCCAACGCAACTGTTGTTAGGAATTGTATAAGGCATATGGCTCTTTTCCCACTCTAATCGTTGAGATGTCTGGCTCAGGTCTCCCCTGGATGAGTCCTGTTTATTCATGACTCGCTACGCATTATTTTTCTGGCGAGAATAATACTTTCTCACCACATTCACTCCCCACATTCATATTTTGACTTTCCATCCAATTGGAAGCTATTTAAGGCTTTTAAACTGAGCCGGATAAAACTTCTTTATTATCTATACATTTCATATAAAAATTCCTTAGTTTGTTCGTACTGAGCTTAGAAAAAAAACTTAACATTAATTTAACTAGGTACTTAATGAACATTTTAACTTTGACCATAGAGCTTTATTTCAAGGATTTTTAGAAAATATTTAAGCCTGTTACGATTGCGCTCTATCTGATTTATTAATAATTTTAATATTTTATGCATAATAATATTCTGCCATTAAATTTACAGTTCCTTCATAAATTTACTTGATTTCTTCACATGAAATAATAATATCCCTTTTACTAGCATTTGTTTAAATATTTTCATCAAAGCTAAACTGAAGAATGTTGCTTTACAAAATACATATTGCATATATAAAATTGTAACTAATGAACATTTATTTTTGTATGTATACTGTTTGTCTAGATTTATTTCCCTATAGATGAATATATTTGAAAAAGAATATCAACACTCTTAGAGATATAGTTAAATCGGTGGTTAGAAACTGCATCTACACGAGGCTTTAACTACCTCTATGGGTTTTAAAGCCTCAATTTTTCCTTCTCTCGTTCCCATGCTCTGGATGGAATGGCTGATTACGGGCTACTGCCTCTAATCAGCCATTAAGTCAGAGACTCAATGATTGCATTCCGGGAACGAGGACAAAGCTATGTGCTCCTACGAAAGGCTTAGATGCAATAGGAAACCACTATGGATGCTAAAGTTTATAATATTTATTGGCAATGATTTTCATCTATAAATTGGAATAAAAAGCACTTTTTATTGTGTTCAAAGTCATCAAACTTTAATGAGCTAAAAGTAAGTTTTGAATACAAAAAAAGAAAATATTAGGATAATATGATGATTAATGCACAAACAGATTGACAGGCAAAATTGCCGAGGAATTATTCATGGCGCAGCTAACAGGTTTGACATTTGGCGGTAACGCTTGGACACCAAAGTTCGCTCAAGAGATTGACAAAGATAAATGTATCGGCTGTGGCAGATGCGTGAAAGTATGCGGATACAATGTGCTAGGTTTGAAGGCACTCAATGAAGAAGGCGAATTTGTAGAAGATGAAGATGATGAAGAAATTGAACGGAAAGTAATGGCAGTTACTTCTCCAGAAAACTGTATTGGTTGTGAAGCTTGTTCGCGGATTTGCCCCAAGAATTGCTACACCCATGTTGCATTAAACAATTAAGATTTTTGGAGTTAGTCAAAATTGTTGTTCATTTAAGGAGGCACTGTTTGTATAAAGCGCCAATGCGCTAGGCAAGGTAACTTGAGGGGAATGCTAAATATTTACTGGAGCTAGATAAAAAGTTCACAGTAAACAAATCCGTAAATCGCAAAATGTCAGTTATTAACAAATTTAAACTTGCTGCTAATATAGCCTAATCAATATTAGGTCTAACAGTGCCCTCTTGGAACAACTAGCTTTTCTGGGAGCAGGGGGCTACCTTTTTCATAGGAGTTGAAATATAAATTGTAAGTTTTTGGGGGAAAGATATGGAAAAAATCTGGAAGTTTCCCCCATTTTTGATGGCTGCACGTTAGAAAGTTAATAAGTGAAAAAGGAATGGGGAATAGGGAATGGGGAATGGGGAATAGATAAAAATGCCCAGCGCCTAAATACCTAATACCAGAAAATCACACCTTTAAAGACTGTTTACACAGGTAGCATGTATGCAACAAGTTCCTGTTTCACTATGGACTCTGGTTGCTGGGATAGTAGTTACAGCAATCAGCATTTGGATTGGTCAAAACCACACTCTGATGCCGGTGCAAGCATCGTTACAAGCGCCTTTGGTAGACGGGTTTTTCAACGTTATGTTTACCATTGCGATCGCACTCTTCTTAGTGGTAGAAGGAACAATTGTACTTTTTTTGATTCAGTTTCGTCGTCGTCGCGGTGACGATACCGATGGCGTGCGAGTGGAAGGCAACGTTCCCTTAGAAATCTTCTGGACAGCAATTCCAACAGTGATTGTCCTCTGTTTGGGCATCTACAGTGTAGATGTTTTTAACCGGATGGGCGGCTTTGAGCCTGCGGGTCATCCTCATTCAGCAGCTCATGTTGCTCATAAGTCGGGAACCGCGATGCCTACGGCGGGCTACGCCTACGCAGCTACATTAAGCGATACTGAAGCAACAGCTGCTCCAGCGATCGCTCCAACAATCGGTATTGGCGCGTCTCCTCAAACCCTAAACAAACCAGCTGATTTAGTTGTTGATGTCAAAGGCATACAGTATGCCTGGATATTTAATTACCCCGATAGTGGCATTACCTCTGGGGAATTGCACATACCCGTCGGTGCTGATGTCCAACTCAACCTTTCAGCACAAGATGTAATTCACTCATTCTGGGTGCCAAACTTCCGCTTGAAACAAGATGCACTTCCCGGTATTCCTACCGAACTACGATTTGTTGCCACTAAACCAGGTACATATCCCGTAGTTTGTGCTGAGTTGTGCGGTGGTTATCACGGTTCAATGCGGACACAGGTAATTGTCCACACACCAGAAGAATATGATAACTGGCGGACAGAAAACCAAATTGCTCAAAAGGAAAACCTAAATCAAGTCGTTGCGGTTAATCCAGCCGACTTATCAACATCAGAGTTTCTCGCTCCTCACACCCATGATATGGGAATTAGTGCAGCAACTTTAGAGTCATTGGTCATTGGTCAGGAGAGACGCGATTAATCGATCAGGAGAGACGCGATTAATCGCGTCTGTACAAAAGTCAAATTTAATTATTTTGGACGTTTGACCCTGGACTTTGCATAAGGGTAAAAAATATGACGCAGGTAGAATTTCCCCGGAATACTCCACCAGAAGAAAAGAAACCGGAAATGGTGGCTGGCCATACATCCCACCCGAAGGCGTGGAAATGGCAGGACTATTTTACATTTAATGTTGACCACAAGGTTATTGGTATTCAATACCTGGTGACGGCGTTCGTCTTCTATCTCATCGGCGGGCTGATGGCGATCGCTCTGCGGGTGGAATTAGCAACACCAGATTCAGATGTACTCGACCCCAATCTGTATAACGCTTTCATGACCAATCACGGGACGATCATGATCTTCCTGTGGATTGTTCCTAGCGCTATTGGGGGATTTGGTAACTATTTAGTGCCGTTGATGGTTGGTGCTAGGGATATGGCGTTTCCGAAGCTAAACGCGATCGCCTTTTGGTTAAACCCACCAGCCGGAGCGCTCATTTTAGGTAGTTTCATTTTTGGCGGTTCGCAATCGGGTTGGACAGCTTACCCACCTTTGAGTTTGGTGACAGCACCAATTGCTCAAACAATGTGGATACTTGCGATCGTTTTGGTAGGAACTTCTTCAATTTTGGGTTCACTGAACTTTGTGATCACCATTTTGATGATGAAGGTTCCGAGCATGAAATGGGATCAAGTACCCCTATTTTGCTGGGCAATCTTGGCAACCTCCCTGCTAGCACTTCTCTCCACACCTGTATTAGCAGCTGGTTTAGTTCTGTTGTTATTTGACCTCAACTTTGGCACCTCCTTCTTTAAACCAGATGCAGGCGGTAACGTTGTAATTTATCAACACTTATTCTGGTTTTATTCTCACCCGGCAGTATATTTAATGATTCTGCCCATCTTCGGCATCATGTCGGAGGTAATTCCAGTTCACTCCCGCAAGCCAATCTTTGGTTATAAAGCGATCGCTTATTCCAGTGTGGCAATCTGCGTTGTCGGTTTGTTCGTCTGGGTACACCACATGTTTACCAGTGGCACACCCGGCTGGATGCGGATGTTCTTCACTATCTCCACTCTCATAGTTGCAGTTCCCACTGGCGTGAAGATTTTTGCCTGGGTTGCTACCCTTTGGGGTGGTAAAATCCGCTTCACAGGTGCAATGCTTTTCGCCATTGGCTTGTTGTCCATGTTTGTCATGGGCGGCTTAAGTGGTGTGACGATGGGAACAGCCCCCTTTGATGTACACGTCCACGACACATATTATGTTGTCGGACATTTCCACTACGTTCTGTTTGGCGGTTCCGTATTTGGTATCTACGCCGGTATTTATCACTGGTTCCCCAAAATGACCGGACGAATGTTGAATGAAAGCTTAGGACGGATTCATTTCGCTCTCACCTTCATCGGCACAAATCTGACCTTTTTACCCATGCACGAGTTGGGTTTAAAAGGAATGCCCCGAAGAGTGGCAATGTATGACCCCCAATTTATCGACCTCAATCAAATTTGTACCTTTGGTTCAATTGTTTTGGGTATATCGGTAATTCCTTTCGCCATCAACATGATTTACAGTTGGTTGAAAGGGCCTTTGGCTGGTGATAATCCTTGGCAAGCTTTGACTTTAGAATGGACAACTAGCTCACCACCTGCAATTGAAAACTGGGAAGTGTTGCCGATTGTGACTCATGGCCCTTATGACTACGGTCATGATAACACTCTGGAAATACAGCCATCTGCAACGCCGTCAGCTAATGCTTAGTTAGTGGAGTAGCCCTTTCAAGGTGACTAGTAAAATCTTTTTTTCTCTCAGCGCTCTCTGCGCCTCTGCGGTTAAATAAATTACTTTTAAACCACAGAGACGCAGAGAACACAGAGTAAAGAGATTAAAGATTGGTTAAACAAGGATTTTGGATGAAGAATGAAAATTTTGCCGCTTCAGACTTCATTCTTCATTCAAGCTTCCACAACAGACGCAGCGCATAATATTGTCAAAAAATCTATGACTATAGCTACAACAACGAGCGAAGCTCACAGCGCAGGGCATGAAGAACATCCAGATTTAAGAGTTTGGGGATTGTTGACGTTCCTCGCCTCTGAATCCCTAATGTTTGGCGGATTTTTTGCCACTTATTTGTTTTTCCGTGGTACTACAGCAGTTTGGCCTCCAGAAGGAAGCGAAGTAGAACTACTTGTGCCGACAATTAACACCATTATTCTGGTGTCTAGTAGTTTCGTCATTCACTTCGGTGATACGGCGATTAAAAAGAATAACGTCAAGGGAATGCAACTATGGTACGCAATTACCGCAATCATGGGGGCAATTTTCTTGGCTGGTCAGGTTTATGAGTATTCAACTTTAGGATACGGACTGACTACCAACGTCTTCGCCAATTGCTTTTATATCATGACTGGGTTCCACGGTTTGCACGTTTTTGTGGGACTGTTATTGATATTACGTGCATTGTGGCGATCGCGTCTTCCCGGTGAATATTCTGCAACCAATCATACTTTCATTGAAATGACAGAAATTTACTGGCACTTCGTAGATATTATCTGGATTGTTTTATTCACCTTAGTCTACGTTCTCACGTTGTTTTAAATTGGGTATGGGGTATGAGCACTTTAATTTTTGATTTTGGATTTTAAATTTTGGATTATTCAATCTAAAATCCAAAATCTAAACTTCTTGCTCCCCCAGTCCCTAATCCCCAGTCCGCAGTCCCTAATCCCCAGTTACCAATATGCAAGCTAATACAAACAAATTTACATGGTTCCAGGTTCCAGAGGACATCAAAAATTTATTAATTTTAGCTACACAAACCTGGGAGAACACATCAGAGTCGGAAAAATATATTCAACAAGCTTTAGCCCAAACTGGCGATAATACAGATGTCTTGGTAGCAGCATATAGATTTTTCTATTATAAAAATAATTATTCTCTTGCATTACAAACAACAGTCAAATTATTAGATAAAATTAAAGAAATAGAAAAACTGCCTGACGACTGGGAGCAACTTAAGCCTATATTAGTCAATCGCAAAGAAGATCCACAAATTCGATTGTACTTAAATGCTTATGCTGCTTCTGGATTAGTACTAGCAAACTTAGGAGAAATTGAGCAAGCAAAAGAAATCAGCGCCAAAGTCAAAGAGATAGACGAAAAGAATGATTTTGGAGCCGGTATTCTCCTAGATATTTTGACACGTCCAGCAGAAGAAGATTAATTATTCAAGAATCAGGGCGAACAATCATGAACAATTGGTTATCTACTAGATCGTATTCCTCTTACTCGCTATTGGGAGCGGCGACTGATAGTAACTCTATCTTTCCTGCGATTACTATCCCGACTAAACTTCCGGCGGGTAACATTCCTAACATCTCTCCGATCCTCATCATTCAATCTTCTCAGCTATCAATTTAAAAGTTATGAAAGGTAGGGATTGGCTGCTAACGGGGGACGGTCAGCATCAAGCCTGTAAATCTGTGAGAGCATGGGATTTATTGAGAGAGAATTATCGCGTTTATCGGTTTTTAACTGAGATCGAAGATGTTCTCAATAGTGTGGATGATGAAGCCAACTGTCTGCCCGAAATTCGGATGCTCGTAAGGCGCTTGATCGTAAATTCCTACTGGGTGCGAAGTCAATATTTAGAGCCTTCGCCCAAAACGGGAACGTCTGTTTTACTCCTATACGATGAATTGGGTTTTCCGTTGACTGTGCAAACAGTAACATTTGCACCAGGAACCCGTTCAAACATTCATAATCATGGAACGTGGGGAATCGTGGCGGTGCTAAAAGGCCAAGAAAAAAATAATTTTTGGCGACGCACCAATAGCCTAGAATTTCAGGACAAGATTGAAGCAACGGGAGAGGTAACTCTCTTACCGGGAGATATTATTAGCTTTACTCCCGATGCAATTCACAGTGTAGAAGCAGTGGGTGATGAACCAACTGTGACTTTTAATATTTATGGCGAAACCGATCCGAATGAGAGGTTTGAGTTTGACTTAGCTAGCCATAAAGCTAAGAATTTTTAATTTCATCGGTTCGTAGTTGGCGCTTTAGCGCTAAAGAGTAATTAGGAGATAATTGAATGGCAAAGGTAATTTTCTATAGCAAACCAGGCTGTAAAGGTGGTGTTAAGCAAAAAGTTTTGCTAACAGCTGCCGGTCATGAGGTGATACCACAGAACTTGCTAACAGAAGCTTGGACAGCTGAACGGTTGCGCTCATTTTTTGGCGATCGCCCCGTAGCCGAATGGTTTAATCTTTCCGCCCCCAAGATAAAATCTGGTGAGGTGGTTCCTGAAAAAGTGGATGAACAAACCGCTTTGGCGCTGATGCTGAAAGAACCACTGTTAATTCGCCGTCCTTTATTAGAAGTAGGCGAACAGCGCGAGTTAGGATTTGATGTCCAAAAGATTGATGCTTGGATTGGCTTACAAGCTGTGGATGAATCCTTGCAAGAAATCAGCGACAAGCTTTTGAAGCAAGATTTGCAAAACTGTTCCCACGGTAAAGATCATCATCACGGTCAAGGTTCTCAACAACACCAAAAGCAAGGCAACTGTAAACATTAGTACAGGATTTTTGCACTGAGGTAATCTGTTAAAACCTGAGTTATTGAGTTTGAGATGTCTAATGCTCTCAAACTCAGTAGATAAATTGGGAGTGAATTAGTATAGCGGTTCTTATTTGGATGCAATACACTTTGGCCTCTCTCCTTTTAGGAGAGAGGCTTTGAATCTTACTCCCCTTCCCTTATAGGGAAGGGGCTGGGGGTTAGGTCTGTATTGCACTCAACAGAGAAGCGCTATATTTGTAACATATCGTGAAATTATACTTACTTTAGTGACAAATGTTACAAGGCTAAACTTGCATGGGCATATTAAGAATGCTTATATTGCAAGAAAAAACAATGAGAGCTACTTTATCTGGTTATCAACTCCTCGAAACCCTTCACTCCGGTAGTAAAACCGTCATTTATCGTGGACGGCGAGAAACTGATAACGCCTCTGTCATTGTCAAAACTCTCCTGTGCGAACATCCGCTCTTAGAAGACATAGCTAGACTGCGCCACGAATATCAAATCATTGAGACTCTGGAAATTCCTGGCATTGTTAAAGCTTACGAGTTAAAGAATTATCAGCATGGACTGGCTTTAATTTTAGAAGACATTCCGGGTTGCTTACTCCAAGAACTAATTGCAACTCAAACAACCACCTTGATTACTTTCCTCAAGGTGGGGATTAATCTGGCACAAATTTTAGGAGAATTGCACGCCCAACAAATTATTCATAAAGATATTAAGCCGCACAATATTTTAATTGACCCCGATTCTGGCGAAGCCAAACTGATTGACTTTAGTATCTCCTCACGTCTTGATAAAGAAAATCCCACTTTAAGCAATCCGAATTTGCTCGAAGGTACGCTTGCTTATATGTCGCCTGAGCAGACGGGTAGAATGAACCGAGCGGTTGACTATCGCACCGATTTCTATTCGCTGGGTGTCACCTTGTATGAAATGCTGACGGGTGTTTTGCCCTTTCAAGCTGTTGACGCGATGGAGTTGATTCACTGTCACATTGCCAAAACACCAGCCGCACCCTGTAGCGAAACCGTGTGCCGCGTCTTGGGAGATGTGCCAGAAGCGATTAGTGCAGTTATTTTAAAATTATTAGCGAAAACAGCAGAGGAGCGTTATCAAAGCGCTTGGGGACTGAAAGCGGATTTAGAGGAATGTTTGTTTCAACTGCAAACAACTGGAAAGATTGAAAACTTTGTACCGGGAAGACAGGACAAATCTGGGTATTTTTTGATTCCGCAAAAGCTATACGGACGCAAAGCAGAAGTAGCAACATTGATGGCTGCGTTTGGGCGTGTGGCAGGTGGTAGCAGCGAACTTATGCTCGTCTCTGGTTATTCGGGAATTGGCAAGACGAGTGTCGTTAATGAAGTTCATAAACCAATTGTGGGAGCAAGGGGTTATTTCATTGCAGGTAAGTTTGACCAGTTCAAGCGCAATATTCCTTATGCATCGTTGATTCAGGCGTTCCAATCTTTAATTGGGCAATTACTTACCGAAAGCGAAGCCCAAATCCGAGTGTGGAAAGAGAAACTCTTAACTGCGTTGGGAGAGAATGGGCAAGTCATTATTGATGTGATTCCACAAGTCGAACTAATTATTGGAACTGTGCCACCTGTAACACAACTGGGTGCGGCTGAATCTCAAAATCGTTTCAATCGCGTTTTTGGACAATTTATTGGCGTATTCACCACCCAAGACCATCCCTTGGTTGTGTTTCTCGATGACTTGCAGTGGGCAGATTCGGCATCGCTGAACTTCATTGAGCTATTGATGACGGATAGCGAGCGCAAGTATTTATTGTTAGTCGGCGCGTATCGAGATAATGAAGTGTCGCCCACCCATCCACTTATGCTGAGTTTGGACAAGATTCAATCCTCTGGTGCGGTGGTAGATAACATCGTCTTGGCACCATTGCAGTTAACTGATGTGGAAGCATTAATTAGCGATACGTTGAATGACACAGAAGCCAGCAAGCCATTAGCAGAATTACTGTTCCACAAAACTGGAGGAAACCCTTTCTTCTTAACGCAACTGCTGAAAACTCTACATCAAGAAGACTTGTTAACGTATGACTTCCAGTCTGGAGTTTGGCAGTGGGATATCCAACATATTCAAGCGATCGGTCTTACCGATCTGAATGTGGTGGAATTGACGGCAAGAAACATTCGCAAACTGTCTCTAGAAACGCAGTCAGTACTCAAACTGGCTGCTTGTATTGGTAATACATTCAATCTGGATATATTAGCGATCGTTAACGAAGCATCTTCTTTAACGACTGCGGCGCAATTGTGGTCAGCCCTGCAAGCCGGGTTAATTTTGCCGTTAAATCAGGATTACAAAATTCCCTTAGCATTTAGTCAGGAAGAATCAGGTGGGATTGCTTTAACAGATGTCAAGGTTGATTACAAGTTTTTACATGACAGAGTACAGCAAGCAGCGTATTCTCTGATTCCCGATCAGCAGAAGAAAGCAACGCATCTGAAAATTGGTCAATTACTGCTACAAAATACGACACCAGAAGAACGCAAAGAAAATATATTTGCTTTAGTTAATCAACTTAATTACGGTACCGATCTACTGATATCTGAAACAGAAAAATATCAATTTGCAGAACTAAACCTCATCGCCGGTCAGAGAGCAAAAGCAGCCACAGCGCACGATTCCGCCATCAAATATTTGCAAGTTGGTTTGGGACTGTTAGTAGAAGAAAGCTGGAAGTGTGAATATGAACTGACATTAACACTGCACTCAGAAGCAGCAGAGGCAGCTTTTTTGAGCGGTGATTTTGCAGAAATGCAGAGATTGTTTGAGATAGTACAAAACTCTGCTGTGACGCTACTGGACAAAATTAAAGTGTATGAAGTCCAGATGCAAGCTTATATGGCGCAGAACAGGCTACTAGAAGCGGTTAACACAGCACTGCAAGTTTTAAAGCTGTTAGGGGTGGAGTTTCCTCAAGAAGCGAACGCGTCAGATATTGGGCAAGGTCTGGCGGACACTGCGGCAATTTTGAGTGGAACGCGAATTGAGGATTTAATTGACCTGCCTCAAATGAGCGATCGCTATAAATTAGCAGCCATTAGACTTTTGTCAAGTATCTTTGCTCCTGCATATATTGCTGCTCCTGCACTGTTGCCCTTGACGGTGTGCAAACAAGTACAATTATCCGTCGAATATGGTAATGCTGCCGTTTCTCCCTTTGCTTATGCCAATTATGGTTTTCTTCTTTGTGCCATTGTGGGAGATATTGATTCAGGCTATAAATTTGGTCAGTTGGCTTTAAATCTAGTGTCGAAGTTAAATGCTCAAGAAATCAAAGCCAAGACAGTTTTCATCGTAAATCTATTTATCCGACATTGGAAAGAGCATCTGAGAGAAACCTTAGAGCCTTTGCTGTCAAGTTACTCTAGCGGAATGGAGACAGGAGATTTAGAATATGCAGGCTATTGTTTACTACAGTACTCCTGTTTAGCTTACTTTAGCGGTAAAGAACTGACTGTCCTTGAAAAAGAGATCGCAAGAAACAGAGATGCTATTCATAAAATTAAGCAAAAAACAACGCTTAATTATATAGAAATCTATTGGCAGGCTACCTTAAATCTACTGGGAAAAAATGAAAATCCCTGCCTGATCAAGGGTGAAGCCTGTGATGAACAGATAAGGTTGCCACTACACCAGCAAGCAAACGACTATGCGGGAGTTGGCTACATATATTTGAACAAATTTTTGCTTTGTTATTGGTTTGAAAATTACTCGGAAGCGATTGAGAATCTCGCTATAGCAGAGAAGTATTTAGATGCAGTAATAGGAATGCCCTTTGTTCCTGTATTTAATTTTTACGATTCTTTAGTACGGCTAGCGGTGTATGGCGATCGCTCAGAGTCAGAGCAAAAGGCCATCCTCGATCGCGTCCAAGCTAATCAAGAAAAAATGCAAAAATGGGCAGATTATGCCCCAATGAATCATTTACACAAATTCTATTTAGTAGAGGCAGAACGGCATCGAGTTTTAGGCGAAAAAATCGAAGCGATCGAGATGTACGATAAGGCGATCGCACTTGCCAAAGAAAACGAGTACATCAACGAAGAAGCCCTCGCCCACGAACTCGCTGCCAAATTCTATTTGTCATGGGGTAAACAAGCGATCGCCCAAACATACATGACAAATGCTTACTACACCTACAGCCATTGGGGAGCGATCGCTAAAGTCAAAGACTTAGAAGCACGCTATCCCCGATTGATTGTGCAATCAAACACAGAAAAACTAGAAACGAAGTACCTGCCAACTATTGAAACAAGCTCTACGACTACTGGAGGCAGCGAAATTCTCGACTTGCTCACGGTGATGAAAGCTTCACAAGTCTTGTCAGAAGAAATGGTGCTGAGTCGCTTGCTCGAAAAATTGATGAAAAATGTCATCGAAAATGCTGGCGCTCAACAAGGTTACTTTATTGCTAAACACGAGAATCAATGGATGCTAGAAGCATCGGGAATGCTTGAAGGTAAGAACATTAATGTTGTTGTTAACGGACAGGATGAGACTGATTCACCTTTACTCCCGATTGCCTTATTCAATTATGTTGAAAGAACCAGAGAGAACCTGGTTTTAAACGATGCTGTTAAAGACTCCCGTTTTGCTGCTGATGCTTATATCACCACTTACCAATCTAAATCCATTTTGTGTTTACCATTGATTCACTCTGGCAAGTTTACTGGTATTCTTTACCTGGAAAATAAGCTCATTTCAGGTGCTTTTACTTCAGAACGAGTGAATGTACTAAGTCTGTTGACAGCACAAATTTCGATTGCGATCGAGAACGCCCGTCTCTACACCAACCTACAAGCTTACTCCCAACAACTGGAAGCTAAATCACAAGAACTCGAAGCTAATAATGAAGCTTTGCAAGCATCCGAAACGCGAGAGCGAGAAAAAGCGAAACAACTCGAAAAATCTTTGCATAAATTGCAACAAGCTCAGGCTCATCTTGTGCAGACTGAGAAAATGTCAAGCTTAGGACAACTAGTAGCTGGCGTTGCCCACGAAATCAACAATCCAGTCAATTTTATCTTTGGCAATCTAACTCATGCCAACACTTACACCCAAGAGGTGCTGGGACTGCTGGAACTTTACCAGAAACATTACCCATCTCCCCATCTAGAGATTCAGGAAGAAGCGGAGGCGATCGATCTAGAATTTTTGCTGGAAGACTTGCCCAAGCTACTGTCTTCTATGTGGGTTGGGGCAGACCGAATTCGTCAAATTGTCGCTTCCTTGCGAACCTTCTCACGCATGGACGAAGCCGAGATTAAAGCCGTTAATATTCATGATGGCATTGACAGTACCTTAATGATTCTGCAACATCGCCTGAAAGCAAAGTCGGATCGTCTCGGTATTGAGCTTGTTAAACACTACGGCAACCTGCCCGAAGTGGAATGCTATGCAGGGCAGCTCAATCAAGTGTTTATGAATGTGTTGAGTAATGCAATCGATGCTTTGGATGAGTCATTAACGAGCAATCAAGGAGAAATAACAACTCCAACTATTACTATTTACACTGAACAAATTGATGCTCATCAAATCGAAATCCGGATTGCAGACAATGGTCTAGGTATACCAGAGTCTTTTCGGCAACGCCTGTTCGATCCTTTCTTCACCACAAAACCTGTGGGCAAAGGGACAGGTATGGGCTTGTCGATTAGCTACCAAATTGTCGCCGAAAAACATGGTGGTTCGCTCTCTTGCACCTCAGAACTCGGCAAGGGAGCGGAGTTTCAAATCCGCATTCCAATTTGCCAGGAAGTTAGCAAGAAGGTTGCTGTTGCTGTCTAGAGGCTGAAATACGGCTTGCGATCGCTTGAGTTTTAAGACAGTTGCTACACTTTTTAGTAGTTGTGGCTTAATACATAGTTAGCTTGGCAATGAAAACTGTCCTGTTTGATTTAGACGATACTCTCATCCGCCATAACGCTGCGATTAGAGGTGCTTCTGAGGAACTGTTCGTGCAGGTTTTGCCTGGACGAAGCCAAGACTGTAACAAATTTGTAGAGAAATGGATATCAGCTAACGCTTCGTGGTATCGCAAATTCTACGATGGTCAGGTAAGTTTTCAGGAGTCAGGACGGGGGAAGTTGCAAGAGTCGTTTAGTGAATATGGATATGTATTTTCTGATAGGACGGCTGATGCTCTGCTGTTGGAGTATTGGAAGCGTTATGTTGGGTTGTGCCAGTTGTTCGATGATGTCCTGGAATGCCTTGGGAAATTAGACGAGTACAAGGTTGGAGTTATAACAAATGGTCAAGAGGCTCAACAGATTAACAAACTCAAACACTGTGGTATTTTTTCAAAATTCGATGTTGTTGTCACATCCCAAAGAGCAGGAGCGGCGAAACCATCGGCAGAGATATTTGTATACGCGTGTGAGGAGCTTAGAGAATCTCCATCAGATTGCATCTACATTGGGGATAACTTGAAGTTGGATGCGATCGCTGCGACAAAAGCTGGAATGCTGGGAGTTTGGCTCGATCGCGAACAGAAGGCTTCCGGGATTGACTTCTATGATGGGGACAAGATTAATAGTCTTTCACAAGTACCTGCGCTATTGGCAAAGCTAACAAGGGACTTGCACTGAGTGAAGTCCTAGAGTCAAATGAGAAGGACAGAGAGATTCGTTACTCTCTTGTCCCCCTGTCTCCTTAACGCACCCCAGCAGTTTCTAAAGACAAGTCTTGAAACATGGGTGTGCTGAGGTAACGTTCCCCAAAGGAAGGCTGAATCATCACGATTAAACGTCCAGCATTTTCTGGGCGTTTTCCTACTTGAATTGCGGCACACAAAGCTGCACCAGAGGATATCCCAGATAATAAGCCTTCTTCTTTTGCTAAACGTCGCCCGTAAGCGATCGCTTGTTCATCGCTGACTCTAATTACTTCATCAACCAATTCTAGGCGGAGAACATCGGGGATAAATCCGGCACCAATACCTTGAATTTTGTGTGGCCCGGCTTCACCGCCTGAGAGAACTGGGCTGTTGCTGGGTTCAACTGCGATCGCTTTAAAAGTCTGCTTGCGCTGTTTGAGTACTTCTGCAATCCCAGTAATCGTTCCCCCAGTCCCTACCCCAGCAATGACGATATCTACTTCTCCGTCTGTATCTGCCCAAATTTCTTCTGCGGTGGTTTCTTGGTGAACTTTGGGATTGGCAGGGTTGCGGAACTGTTGCAGCATAAAAGCATCGTTTGTATTAGCCACAATTTCTTCGGCTTTGCGAATAGCTCCCCGCATTCCCTCTGCGCCTGGTGTCAACTCCAAAGAAGCACCATAAGCTCTGAGCATAGCCCGTCGTTCTTGGCTCATCGTCTCTGGCATTGTCAAAATCAAACGGTAGCCACGCGCTGCTGCTACCATCGCTAGAGCAATTCCTGTATTACCGGAAGTCGGCTCAACTAAGATGGTTTTTCCGGGGGAAATTGAGCCAGCCGCTTCTGCTGAGAGTACCATACTTAAACCAATGCGGTCTTTCACCGAAGCCGCTGGGTTCATGCCTTCTAATTTGACAACTATCCTTGCTACTACTCCCTCAGCTTGAGGAATCTTGTTCAGTTGAACTAAAGGAGTTCTTCCAATCAGTTCTGTTACGTCTTGAGCAATCCGCATTATTTAACTCCTACAATTCTAAATCTTAGTACAGAGTATTTACTTATAACAATCAGCTTTTGTGTATGAATTTGCCGTTTATTGTAAATGAGTGCATATACTATGTATTCTAACTAAATTCCAACATATGAAAGTTTAGGAAGAACTTTTATCAGATGTTCTGATTAATGATCGCTTCAGCAGACGGCCAGCTTGCCATATTTATATTTTACCATTTGAAATTGCTAACTATCACTTCTTGGGCTGAGATTCAATTTCTCTAATTCTGTATATATGAATAACTTTTAACATTTTTGTCTATTTGTTATGGAAATATAATTTAATTTCAAAACATTTAATTGCTTTTCCTAATTTATTGGTCTATCTTTATCAAAAGACATTGATATTTTCTTTTGAGTGCAGATTTTGTTTGCCCAAAATTGCATCAAAAACAGTCCTTAACCATTGCCTACATTGGATTGAGCTTGAGTGCAAAAACACCAGAACCCCACCTCAAAAATACTAGAACCCTGTTCCAAAAACACTAGCACCCATACCCCAATTAATTTTTATAATACTTATCGGGTGAGGATTTCAGGCTTTGAGTACTATTCTAATGAATTTAATAATCTTAACGGGGCTAGGGTAAACTGTTTTGTGGAGAGCGGCTGATATAAATCGTATAGGATTTACGCAGAGATTCCCCTCTACCCCCCAACATTCCTGAGCGAAAGCTTAGTGAACTAGGGGGGACTTCTTAATCTCTCTTTTGGGAGTAGGTTGAAACCACGTTCTCTGAATCTGAGTGCGTTATTTCTGACTCAATAATCCTACGTTTTCTGAAAAGCTTGGTAAATTTTCAGTGGTCAGTGGTCAGTGGTAATTAGAACAATAACTGACAACTAACGATTGTAAAAATTATCGATTACACATATTTTAATATCAAAACTGTTTAAGAGGTAGAAGTATATAGCTACTTTAGATAAACAGCAAAAGATATTTTCTTACTGGGTGCATACTACCTAGCAAGGGAGAGCCAAGATGAAAGCCAAACTTTTAAGTGTTCTCACAGTTTGCGTAGTTACTTTAGTAGTGCTTTCTCCAGGAGTAGTAGTATTTGGCATAATCTGGGAGCGACATCTAGAGTTAGTAAAATCCCAGAATTTAGCCTACGAAGTCAACAATACTAGTAGAGATGCTCCCGCTTTGGCTCCCCAGATAGAAGGTACACATTCCCCTCAGACTAGCATCCAATCTTCTGACCGTAATGTGGTTCATCAAATGCTGACTGTTGCTGAACAATATAAATTTGCCACTATCCTACAATGGTTCTTCTTGTTAACCCCTATTTGTATTGGATTAGGGATTCTCTTTTACGACAGATATCTTGTTCATCGCGCGGCTGTTTTAAAAGAACAAGTTGAAATGTTGGAAAGGCTGTGGCAGCAAAGTATCGAACAGTAACCAATTCACAATTTACTCACTCAACTCAACAAAAGTACCATGACAGAACAACGCCAACAACTCTATTTTAATCTGATTGATGAGTTACTAAAATGCCCTAATGGTCATGAACCAGAAATTTTAGAATCTAAACCAGAATTGATTGATTCTGGCTTTGTAGAAACAATGTTACAAGTAGCTACTATGTTTGCTCATGAAGGCAATCAAGATGGTGCTAAGTTTTTATTTTTTGTTGCACGCGAGCTAGCTAAAGAATTGGGTTTATACCCAGAAATTCCCAATACTGAAGTTACCAATCCTGAAGCTGCAAATAAGGAGTAAAAATGCTGTTGACTTCAACGGATGCGGGACAAATAGCTTTAGAACTGCTGATGGCAGATTGGAATATCTCAGAAGAAAATAGAGATTGGTTCACAATCTTTAACTCTCGTCTGATTGGCGAGAGTTGGTACACTGTGGAATTAGGTGTAGAAGGATTTCCAGATAGGTGGTTTATTCAAGTATATGACAATGGAGTGTGTGACCCAAACTACACATTTATATCGCCAATCCGTGGTTCTGAAGGATTTACGGACTTTGGAAATGTGCCTGATATTGTAGCAGAGGTCTTAGTTTGCGAACGCAATGCTCGATAATAATTAAAAAGACAAAATTGAGAATTCAATATTAAGATATGCTATTTAAATGCATTTTCTTTGAATTCATAATTTTTGATATGAGAGTATTTGGGTGCATCTTACCTTTGCAAATATATATGCTGAGAAAATCATTGTTTGGTGTTGCTTTGCCGTCCTGCAATAAATTGAGTGTTCATAGCTAAAATGTGTTGAAATGCACTAAACTTAAAGAAATTAAAATTGATTTGAACTGATGAATTAAATTATCTATTAATTCGCCAACAGTCTCATTCTATTCGTCAAGGCTAGGGGTATTAAAACCAATACTTTGATGATATCAGGCTAATTAAAACCCATCCCTTGCGATGCCCTGAGCAAGCCCTTGGCTGGGCGTGTTTTCTCTTAGACTAATGACTAATGAATCTGGTGTTGAAGTTTGATATTTAAATATAAATATGCTTTACGCAAATCTGAGGTAATACTAAACAATGTATGCCTCTTTTTTTTGTAATATTTAATATTTTATTTAAGCTTGTTAGGCTATTTTGTCATGTTTAATTGATAAAATTATGTTATATTAATAGCGTGATGGACGCTACAGAAATATCAGTTCCAATGATTGCTGAAGATATCTTAGCCAAAGAATTCACAAGAGTCCTCAATGACTACTACCCAAAAGTTGGAGAATTACTAGACGGGTGTTATGTGAAAGTCATCACCTGTTTTTGGGGACGACCTGCTAGACGCTTGCAATATATAGGAATTTATTGCTCTGACGAAATGATTTCCTGTGTGCAAGCCCATAAAGAAATACTCAGGGAAGTAGCAGACAACATGGGTCTAGTACAGGTAGTCTGCATGAATGCCAAACGATTATTGCGCGACCCGATGTCGAACATCAAACACAATAACCCACGTCTATGGTTGGAGTTGCAGTGGGTTGCAAATTAGTGTTCGATCGCATTAATGGAGAGGAGTAAAGGTGTTTGTAGTGAAGACTTTAGTCCTCAAATCTTTAAGCACGCTTAGTGCCTACTACGAACCTATCGACCGCTAAAATAGCCAGCACAAAGTATTAACGCAAGTAATGAAAACTGGAATTTTCTGCAATTACGATAATCATCACCAAGATGCTCGTCGTGCCATTTTTGAGCAAGTCGCGCTGGTAAAACAGGCAGAAAGTTTAGGTTTTGAAGAAGCCTGGGTGAGCGAACATCATTTTAGTGAATCCAATCTCAGTCCGTCCATGTTGGTGTTAATGGCACATTTGGCAGGGCTGACTTCAACTATCCAATTAGGCACTGCGGCGGTGTTACTGCCATTCCATAATCCGATTCGGGTAGCGGAAGATATTGCCACTTTGGATAACCTGTGCAATGGACGATTATTATTTGGGGTTGCTAAAGGCGGCCCCTTTCCCCAACAAAACAAGCATTTTGCGACCCTAGCAAGTGAATCCCGTCCCAAGATGCTAGAGGCGATCGCATTGATTCAAAAGCTCTTATATGAAACTGATGTATCATTTAATGGGCAATATTATCAATGCGATCGCCTGACAATTTACCCAAAACCATTGCAGAGTCAAATCCCTGTGTATGTTGCCACTGGCGGTGATGAGGGTATCGAGTTTGCTGCTAAACATTCCTTCAGCTTGATGGGTGGGCCCCCATTTTCCCTAGAGAGATTGAAGGATACTGTTAGCAAATATCGAGCCTTAAATTCTAGTGGTGCGGATAAGTTCGTGTTGGCACGCTTCTTTTTTGTTGGCAAAACATCTGATGAGGCAGTGAGTGAAGCGTTACCTTTCATTCGCCAATTTAGCAAGAAAATGACAGCTAATTCGGCTGAAATATCACAGAATAGTGCCAATCCCAACCAAAAACCATTCGATCGCACAAATATTTGTTTCGATGAAGACTATTTGATTGAGAACTCAATTATCGGTGATGTGGAGACTTGTCGAGACAAAATCAAGAAATTTCAGGATGAATTAGATTTAGGTACGCTAGCACTCAAACCCTCATCTACGGATATGCAAAAAAACCTGGATAGTTTGACGCGCTACAACCAAGAGGTGCGAAATTATGTCTTCTAAACTATATCTGCTTCCTCCCGATGATTTACCTCCCGCTGAGGTAACAAAAGAGGATGGAATGCTGCAAATGGAGCTAGAACAGTCTGCTGGCAGATGCTTTTTTTTAGCATGCGATCGCATTACGCGAGTCTTGTTATCTAATTGTCAGTGGTATCTCACAACAAATGCTAGCATTCTAACATTAATTATTGATTGCCCTGACTTAGTATCTTACTGGCATATCGTCAGCAATATTCCCCAGTTGGGTAATAGGTTAGAGCGGTTTGCTACGAATGGTAAAATCCGCGTTTATCCGCCATTTGGTAAGGGGATGCCATTTGAAATCAGCGTAAATGAAATATCAGCTTATCGAGATTGGCTTTGAGGTAAATAGAAACTGGGAATCACACAAAATATAGCTGTTTTACACCCTGTACTCCTAAGTGCAGGGTGTTGCAATTGGGAGCATCTCACTTTCGTAAAAATATATCTAGCCCTGGCGAATAGAATTCACGGCTATACAGACAAAACCCACCTCCGTGGGTTTCCAATTTCTTGAGTCCGCGCAGGCGAACTTGGTTTGTATAGCCGCGATTTCTAATCGCCAAGTATATTTGCAAGGGATTCAGTAAATCAATGACTTAATTTTGTGATGATAGACTTTAAAATTACCTATCTCTTCCTTCTCTTCCTTTGCGTCCTTCGCGGTAGCCTGCGGCAAGCCGCTCCGCGTCTACGTAAAAAAAATTAGATACTCGTCAAGCGGTAAGAAATTAATGCTGACAAGTTTTTAAGTTTTCAATTAGCCACGCATACCACTTTTCTAAGCCAGTACTAGAAGTTGCAGAAATCTGAAAAATCTGAATTTGGGGATTTATTTCTTTAGCATAATCTATGCACTTTTGAACATCAAAATCTACATAAGGTAGTAAATCAATTTTGGTGAGAATCATGATGTTACTAGCACGGAATATATGCGGATATTTTAGCGGCTTATCTTCTCCTTCTGTAACAGAAAGAATTACTACTTTTGTCTGTTCTCCCAAATCAAATAAGGCTGGACAAACCAAATTTCCGACATTTTCAATCATCACAACTGAGTTTAATGGCGGATTCAGTTGTTGTAAACCCCTCTCTATCATTGATGCATCTAAATGACAGCCTGTTCCGGTGTTGATTTGGATGACTTTAGAACCTGTTTCTTTTATTTTTTTAGCATCGTTAGCCGTTTCTTGGTCGCCTTCAATGACACTAATAGATAATTGCTGCTTTAAATCATTGATAGTTTGCGTCAAAAGAGTTGTTTTGCCAGCACCGGGAGAACTCATTAAATTTAAAGCAAGAATATTTCGCCCTTTAAACCATCCCCGATTTTGGGCAGCTAGCAGATTATTTTTTGCTAAAATATCCTTTTCTAAAGATATTGTTGTATTGTGTATTTTGGCATGAATTTGAGGTGCTTCTATATGAGTATCATGACTGTGGGAATGAGTGATAACACTACCATCTGGTAAAGTGTGAGTATGATGATGTTCAGCTTCATCTGTTTCTAAATTGATAATTTTAGTTTCACCATCATCAGAACAACCGCAGGTTATACACATAATTCCTCTATTTCTATTTCTTTAATTTTCAGTTCTTCACCAGTAATTAAATCTAATTGCACGCTACCACAGCTACAAATACCAAATGGTTTATCTAAATAAATTTCTGCACCACATTGGCGACATCGCCCTAAGCCAGGAATTTCCAAAATTTCTAACGTCGCCCCTTCTAAAACTGTGCCTTGAGTGCAAATATCAAAACAAAATCGGATAGCATCGGGCATGATAGCTGAAAGTTTGCCAATTTCTAATAAAACTCGCTGTACTTTTGCGCCTTTAGCGTGTTCAGTCACAATTGCCACAATATTTTGCGTAATTCCAAGTTCGTGCATACTATAAAATTTATTAACAAATTCGTGGTAATTGGTCGCCTACCAACATATCAACAATTCTTTCAGCACCAAAAACTGTTTTTAATAATACGATACCTGGGGGTGAAGGAATAACTTCGCCAATAATACAAGCATCTTTGCCTGCTGGATGTAATTTCATAGCTGATAAAACGTTTTCAGCATTCTTTTTTGGAACCACTACAACTAACTTACCTTCATTTGCTAAATATAATGGGTCTAAACCGAGAATTTCGCAAACTCCGTTGACTTCTTCCCGCACTGGGATAGATTCTTCGTACAGACGAATTCCCACATTTGAACTGAGAGCAAATTCATTTAATACTGTAGCTAAACCACCGCGTGTAGCATCTCGCATAGCATGAACTTGGGGACATACATAGAGAATGTTTTCTACTAAGCTATGCAACGGCTGACAATCACTTTCAATATTAGTATCTAAGGCTAACTCGCCACGGGCAATTAAAATCGCTGTCCCATGATTGCCTATTTCACCATTAATTATTATTGCATCCCCAGGTTGAATATTGTGGGCGGAAATACTAATTCCTCGTGGGATGATACCAATACCAGCAGTATTAATAAAGAGTTTATCGGCAGCACCACGATGTACAACTTTTGTGTCACCAGTGACAATTTGAATACCAGCTTCTTTTGCGGCTGCTTTCATACTGGCTGCAACACGGCGCAAGGTTTCTACAGGTAATCCTTCTTCTAAAATTACGCTACAAGTTAGATATAAAGGTATCGCACCACTGACAGCTAAATCATTAACTGTGCCGTTTATAGCTAATTCTCCTATATCACTTCCGGGAAAAAATAATGGGTCTACAACGTATGAATCTGTTGTAAATGCGAGTCTGTCTCCTTGTTGGAGGAGAGGGGTTAGGTTGAAGCTGGCTTGGTCTTCTAGTTGGGAGAGAATTGGGTTATCAAAATTGCTGACAAAGATATCGTCGATTAAATCACGCATGGCTTTACCACCGCTGCCATGTGCGAGAGTTATATGAGTGTCTTGCACTTTACTTTTGCGGCGGCGGACTTGTTCTATTTTTTGGAATAGGGGATTTTTTATTGGGTTTGTGGGGGGGAAATTCATATTAAATTTTTTTTAAACGCAAAGGAACGCAAAGGGAAGCGCGGAGGTACGCGGAGTATTTAGTCTGAGGAGAAGCCGCAGGCGGGGAGAGGTTCTTGAGTTATTTTTGGTTTTTGGGTGATTGTTCTTTTGGCAATTGTGGAGAGTCGCCCGTATTTGTAATAGGCTGCACAAGCACCTTCGGAAGATACCATGCAAGTACCGATTGGTGTTTCTGGTGTGCAAGCTGTACCGAATACTTTGCACTCCCAAGGCTTTAAGACTCCTTTGAGAATTTCTCCACATTTACAAGCTTTATGGTCGGCTACTTTGAGGTTAGGAATGGTAAATTTAAGTTCGGCATCAAATTGGGCATATTCAGGTTGAATTTTTAATCCTGAATAGGGGATGTCACCTAAGCCGCGCCAATCAAAACTATCTCGCACTGCGAAAACTTTATTTATGGCTTGGAGGGCTACTGTGTTTCCAGCTTTTTGGACAATTCGGTTATATTGATTTTCGACTTCGCAACGATTTTCTACTAGCTGTTGCAATAGCATCCAAATTGATTGGAGAATATCTAAGGGTTCAAATCCTGAGACGACTATTGGCTTATTATATTGTTGGGAAATAAATTGATAAGGGTCAGTGCCAATTACCATGCTGACATGGCCAGGCCCAACAAATCCATCTAGTTGTAAGTCGGGATTATCTAATAGTGCTTTGAGGGCGGGAATCACGAGAACGTGATTGGAAAACATACTAAAGTTATGAATTTTTTCGGCTGCTGCTTGCAGAATGGTGAAGGCGGTGCTGGGGGCTGTGGTTTCAAAGCCTAAGGCGAAGAAGACTACTTGTTTGTCGGGGTTATCTCTGGCAATTTGCAGGCTATCTAGGGGAGAGTACACCATACGGATGTCTGCACCTTGTGCCCTGGCTTGCAGTAATGTGGTGTTGGAACCGGGAACTCGCATGGCATCGCCAAAGGTGGCAAAAATGACGTTATGATTTTGGGAGATTGCGATCGCATCATCTAATCTCCCTTTTGGCATCACGCATACTGGACAACCAGGCCCATGAATTAGTTCGATGGTTTGGGGTAATATTTCTTCGATGCCGTATTTAAATATGGAATGGGTATGTCCGCCACATACTTCCATGATTTTGATGGGTTTTTCTAGCTGGTGGGATAATTTAGCGATTTCGCGGCGGATGGCTTCAGCTTTTTCTGGTTCGCGGAATTCGTCAACATATTTCATAGGGATTGAGAAATAGTTTTTGGATATCAGTTAATTTCGCTTTCTTTACGGGGTATTTTTTTAACGAACCGCAAAGGCGCAAAGGGCGCGAAGAAAGAAAGAAAGAAAGAAAGAAAGAAAGAAAGAAAGAAAGAAATTAAACTCTTTTTCTGCACCTCTACGTGAGACAGATAAGAAAAGTCTATTATTTAAGTACTAATCCCTGCTTGTACTGCTGCTAGTTCTTGGAAGAGTTGTAATGTTTCTGCTGCTTCTTGTTCGTTAATTCGATTCATGGCAAAGCCAACATGTACTAATACCCAATCACCGACACAAGCTTGGGGGGGATGTTGTTCATCTACGATACAAGCAATATTTACTTCGCGCTTGACACCACCAATGTTAACTATGGCTAATTTATGGTTAACGTTGGTTATTTCTATAATTTGTCCGGGGATTCCTAAGCACATTTTTTTTTTAGGATAAATTGACCACAGAGGCGCGGAGAACACAGAGAGAATTATTTGTGAGAAAAAGATTGTCAAATATCAACACTCATGTATTAATTGTGCGGCTGCAATCACTGCTTGTCCTAAAGATAAGCCACCGTCGTTAGCTGGAACTAAGCTGTGAGTCAGTACTTTTATTCCCAATGTTTGTAATCTTTTGGTAACTTGCTCTAACAATATACAATTTTGAAAGACTCCTCCTGTTAGCGCTACCGGAGAAATCAGATTTTCTTGAGAAAGATATTTAACCATCTCCACAATTGCATTAGCTAAACCTTTGTGAAATTTGGCAGCCATAACTGGTTGTGGAATCTGCTGCTGTAAGTCATTGAGCAAAGCTTGCCACATTGGACGCGGGTCTATATAATAAATCCTATCTGAAAAGCTAAAGTTAAAAGGATATATTAGCGTTTCTTTATCATTATTTAAGCTACTAACATCTACTATAGCTTCCATTGCGATCGCAGCTTGTCCTTCATAGCTACATTCATCTCGATAAATACCGATAGCCGCTGCCACTGCATCGAACAACCGCCCCACAGAAGATGCTGAAGGAGAGTTAATTCTTTTCTCTATAAGTTGATTGAGTAGCTTAAGTGGCTTGTTTTTCAAAAATTTAAATATTTCTAAATCAGTATATTTTTGTTTGCAATCATCCCAAAGATTAGCAGCTATCAATTGGGCATAAGTATTACGCCAAGGCTGATATATAGCTTGTTCGCCACCAATCATTGGCACTGGTTTAAATGTTGCTAGTCGCTGAAATGTACGGTAATCTGCTAAAAGAAATTCTCCGCCCCAGAGTGTACCATCATCACCATAACCTAAACCATCTAAAGCAATGCCTAATACTGGAGGCGAATCTAAAGGAATGCCATTTTCTGCCATACAAGCGGCAATGTGCGCGTGATGATGTTGGATTTGATAAATTTTGATTTGATTTTTCTCTGCAAGTTCCTTACCAAGTTTGCTTGAGAGATATTCAGGATGTTTATCAATGGCAATTATTTCTGGTTTATGTTCAAATAAATTTAAGTATAAATTCAAAGTTTCTTGGTAAGCATTGAAAGCCGCAGCATTTTCTAAATCTCCCATGTGTTGAGAGAGAATTGCTTCTCCTTCACGCAATAAACAAAAGGTATTTTTTAACTCACTACCCATTGCTAAAATTTGCGGTACATTGTCAAATCCCGGTGGTAAGCTAATTGGTGCTGGTGCATATCCTCTAGCACGACGAACTGTTTGCACGTTATCGCCGACAACACGCACAACTGAATCATCTACCCGATTAATAATCTCTCGATTGTGAAAGAGAAAATAATCAGCGATTGTCCCTAATTTTTCTCTTGCTTCTTCATTATTAATACATTGTGGTTCATCGGCTAGATTGCCGCTTGTTAAAACAATTGGGCGATTCATCCGCCGCAAAATTAAGTGATGTAAGGGCGTATAAGGTAGCATGAAACCAAGGGTATTTTGCCCCGATGCTATCGATGCTGCTACTACTTTTTTACCTGTGGCTTGTAGTAAAACAATTGGTGCAGCAGAACTTGTCAATAATTCTTTTTCTTTAGCGTTGATAGTGCAATATTCTTCAATTATCTCAATATCTCGCGCCATTAAAGCAAAAGGTTTATGATAGCGCTTTTTGCGCTGACGCAGTTTTTGTACAGCAGTTTCCTGAGTTGCATCGCAAGCGAGATGAATACCACCTAAGCCCTTAATTGCCACAATCTCACCCTTTTGCAACAAGGTACAAACGGCATCAACATCATCCAACATGGAGAACATAGAAGCAGTAACCGATTTACCATCAGCGCGTTCTAACCAAGCTGAAGGGCCGCAAGCATGACAAGCTACAGGTTGGGCGTGAAAACGGCGGTTTTCGACATCGTGGTATTCCTTTGCACATTCTGAACACATGGCAAACGCAGACATACTGGTATTGCATCTGTCATAAGGAATCACACGAATAATACTCAGACGGGGGCCGCAATGAGTACAGTTAGTAAAAGGGTAGCGATAAAAGCGGCTAAAAGGGTCGAATATTTCTTGTTGACATTGCGGACAAGTGGCTGCATCAGAAGTAATTTCTGTTTTAATGGCATTACTGACACTTGTAGAAATCACAAAATTATCAAATTTAAATTCACCTTGATAAATAACTCTTGTTAGTTGATTAATTCTTGCTAACGGTGGAGATTCTGTTTGCAATCTGGCGACAAATTCTGTTATTGCTTCCTCACTACCAGATACTCTAATTAAAACACCTTGGCCATCATTACAAACATCGCCACGTAAACCGCAAGCTTTAGCAAGACGATATACAGTAGGGCGAAAACCTACTCCTTGAACAGTACCATTAACTCTAATTTCTTCAGTCGGCATAGTTAAACTGCCACAGCAAAATTCGGTTATTTCCAGAATCAGCTATTATCGCCGTATTGCCACAAATTTTTATGCCATAACACCAATTTAAGCTATCTCGTTTTGGCAGTCCGAAATTACGATTTTCACCTTTACTTTGAAAATTGATTTGTCCTGCCAACCCATCTGCTGCTGCACCTTGCAGTGATAAAATTGATTCTGGCTTTCTCCATCCTAACAAACGAGAATTAGCAGTATCTGAAACTACTAACCAATCGTCAGCCACTCCCACACCATAAGGCATACTCAAACTACTAGCACTTGGCAAATAAACTCCTTGATTCATTTCCACAAAATCAAAGCTTTTTTGTCCTAAAATTACTGCACAAGGGGCATTATTTTCTGTGGGTATTCCCTGCCAAATCATTACCCGGTGATTACCTGCATCGCTGACAACTAGATTTTCTCCCCAAAAGGCGATATCGTGACACCAACGCATACTCGCTGCGGTTGGAGAATTACCGCCGTTTTCATTGCGAGATATCATATCTGGTTGTCCCAAAACTAAATCAGCAGGTTGACCATTTTCTATTGGTAATTGATGCCAAATTAATACTCTTCTATTACCAGTGTCAGCAATAAATAGGCGTCCTTGATGATAGAAAACACCATAGGGCCAGTGCATTGTACTAGCAGATGCTGTTTGATTTCCTCGATTTGGTTCATTATCAGTAAAATTAACTTGCCCTAACACCAAATCTGCTGGAACATTGTTATCTTCTGGTAAGTTTTTCCAAATCAAAACCCGATGATTCCAAGCATCTGCTACAGCTAATCCTTCGCCGCAAGCGCAAATTCCTGTAGGTACACTTAGGGTTGCCCTCCCCGGTATCTTTTTGGCATTTTGTCCTTCATGATAAAAATCAGGTTGTCCAATTACCCAATCAGCCGATTGACTATCTCTGGTGGGTAAATTTTGCCATCCCAATAATCGATGATGTCCTGTATCTGATACCCACAAAGGGCCAGTTTCTGATAACAAACAAGCAGCACGAGGCCCAAACATTGTTATCGGGCTGGGTGCTACAGGTATTACTAATTGCTGTGGTTCAATAATGTTGCCTAAAATTACCTCTGCACCTTGAGGCGATAGAGGTAAATGTTGAGAAATTTCTGTTGCTTCTGGCGGTAATTCTGATATGGGATTAATTTTGATTGGGATATCCATGAACCGCAGATAGACGCTAATAATTATTTAAAATCATTAATGTTGATAGGCATGTAACGACAATCACAATTTTGCATTATGTTATTTTCCATAAAACCTTTAAAAAACTTCCCTATTAATTAATCTTAAAAAGTCACAGCAAGCCTTCAGTTACTTTTGCTACACAGCGATATTTGTAATGAGTGCGCGATGTACTGAAATGAGAAAGCAATCAAGCATTTTGAGTAAGCAATATGCCTTTTTACTTGCTGAATCTACCGAAATGCTTGCTGAATTTACTGAAATGAGAAAGCAATCAAGGATTTTGAGTAAGCAAACAGCCATTTTACCTGCTGAATCTACTGAAATGAGAAAGCAATCAAGGATTTTGAGTAAGCAAACAGTCATTTCGAGAAAGCAATCAGCCATTTTGCTTTCTCAAAACACTAAAATGACTAACTGAATTACACAAATGAGAAATAATTCAGGTATATTGAGAAAGTAATCTGCCTTATTGCTTGCATCAAAGGCTAAAATGAATGTGCGAACTACTGAAATTAAAAAGCAAAGTAGGCGTTATTTACTAATAGCACGGTATCTTTGCTGAGATGTTACCTTCGCATCATCATTTTTGCAGTTTTACAAAAATCTTATCATCTTTAATCTTTACTAGATACGGCTGAAGTGAAATATCAGGTGCAGTTAAGCATTTACCTGTCTCTAAACTGTACTGAAATCCGTGAGAAGGACAGGTAATAATCCCATTTTCAACTTTACCTTTTTCTAAGGAAGATCCTAGATGAGTGCAAGCATTACGGTAACATGTTACCATAACACCTTGACGATATAAAATGAGTGAAGTACCAGCAAGTTGTACTGCCAATACACTAAATTCAGGAACTCGATCGATTGTCGCTGCTTTGATCCAAGTAGAAGTTATTTTTGAAGAGAATGGACTGATTAAACCAGAATTCGCGTTGTTAACTGTGAGGTTGTTAGTGACTGCAACTATTTTGGTAATTTCGGGACAATGTTTTTTGATTGCTTGTTCTACTCCCTGAGATAAAGTCAAAGTAGAAGTCGGACAACTGCTGCAAGTTCCTATTAGTCTGACTTCAACTGTATCTGGTGGCTTAATTGCCACTAGTTCTACATCTCCATTATGGCTTTGTAAACCTGGGCGAATTTCTTCAAAGGCTATCTGAATGCGCTGTGCTAATGGCGGTTTTGGTGGTTTAACTAGTTCGTGATAAAGCAGCACTGCATATACTACTTCATCAGCAACGGCATGACGTAAAGCTGACATTGATTCTTGCTTTAAACTTTTAATCAAATTAGTCAATGCAGCTTTATGCAAAGCTTCTATTGCTCTTTTTAGACCTACTGCTACACACCGTTGGCTTTCATCCCACTCGGATATAATCGCCTCAAAGCGGTTAATTTCCTGAACTAATTCTTCAAGGTTTGTCATTTGTCATTTGTCATTGGTTATTTATCAATGGCTAATCACTTCATTTTGAAATCCTTGAGAAGAAATGGCATAATTATGCCCGTTACTAAGCTAGATAATATTATTGGTAGGTATAAGGGAATTGGGGCTTGTGCGAGTAACACTAGCAGTAAGAAACCTACAGCAATACCAATAGTAGTTTGCTTGACAAAATATATTGGGTCGCGTAGTAGCTTTCCTTTAAAAAATAACTTGGCTGAAAACCACCCTATCTCTAACATGTTTTCTCCTAATAATTTGTCAATAAATTTAAGGCGGCAAGCCCTAAGATGATGGCGGGAATTACACCCGCAGGGGCAAATAATGCACCAAGCAATGCTGAAAACTGATAGCCTATATCTTTACCAGCTAACAGCATTCCTCCAATTGCACCACCAACCATAGACAAGACTGTAGCTATGATTACCCATACAAACTCTGTTGCTATGTTTAGGTCACCATCTGCTAAACTTGTGATAAAATTCATCACATTTGGGGTTGTGAAAATATCTCTCATACTGTTTTGTCCTGATTATTAAACTGAAGAGTGAAGAGTTAGAAATAATATTAGATCCATAACCTCTAACCATTCATTTCTGCTTCTACATCTTGTAGGGCTTGGGCTACTACCTCTGCTTGTGCAGTTTGTTGGTATTTCGTAAATATTTCTAAAGCATCTTGATAGTAAATTCGCGCTTGCAAAAGATTTTGAGGATTACCAGCTTCTGGTTTTTCGCGGTCATCTGGTAAGTTGAATAGGGCGTTAGCTTTGTTAGAAATTGTGTTAGCGTACTCTAGGGGTGTATCTTTGGCGTTACGCACTTTCAGCGCTTCGTCATAAGCTGCGATCGCTCTTAAATTATTCTCCACAGGATGGGAACTCACTAGATATTGCAAAGCGTTACCCAAATTATTTTGCAACATCGCATATTCTCTGGGATGGTCAATCAAATTAATATGCTTTAGTGCGACCTCAAATGACTGCACTGCTAACCCTTGACGCAAGTATTCTCGTTCTGATGCTAAGGGCATAGAAAGGTAAGCGATCGCAATATTGTTATACAAAATCGCGTATTCCTGGGGAAAATCCTCCCAAGTAAACACCCGCAAAGCCTCGTGATAAGCTTGGATGCTGTCTGTTATCCGCGCCAAATTGAACGGTACAAGCGACTGCAACACCAGCCCAAAATTCATCTGTGTCTCTGCCACTTCCTGAGGCGTTGCTAATTCTTGTAAAATCGGCAACGCCTCTTCATAACCTGTTTTCGCTTGCAGCAGCAGTTGGTAATCAGCATCCGGTATTGCTTGTAACGTCCCTGCCATGCCCACTTGGGCCCTAGCTTTCAGCAAGGGATACTCCTCACCACACATTTCATAGGCCCGGTAATATAACCCAACTGCATTTCGCAAGTCTTGGGCAGCTTTGGGCTTTTTTTGAAAGCCTTGCGCTATCTCGATCAGCATCTGGATTTTTTCCTCTGCTGAGGCTGACTCCGATGCAACAGCTGCGATCGCAGCCTTCACCGCTGAATCTGTAATGCTGGGGGTCATAACTCTGCCGTACTCTAGCCTATTGGGAATTGAATCTGTCAACGCCCACGAACGATAGAGACACGCTTTATGTGTCTAAATCACGGGCCATACTGATTTACGCAGGCTTCGAGTCCTTTAGGCGGAATTCCCCTTTTTTGTCTGATACTAGGATTAGGGGCTAGGGAAACAGTTTACCCCATGCCCAATCAATTTTTTTACTATAAAACACCCTATTTCTAAAATTCTACGGGGGAATTGCTAATATTAATGTCAGCTTTAAACACCTAATATTTTTAAAATAGTTTTTGTATCATCACCTAACATAATCCAAATATTCTTTATTGAATTGTTGACATACATAATATGTAGTATCTTAACAGCCAATTTTTGTATACTCCAAATAGTCGCCACGGGATCGTCGAAGTGTAAAATATACTCATCAACTGTAAAACAAGCTACCTTGAAAACAGACAGTATCTTCTATCGGATCTTTCAGAGTATCCCCAGCACTTTCTTTGAATTGATTAACCAACCGCCCCAACTAGCTAGTGTTTACCAATTTTCTTCAGTCGAAGTTAAACAACTAGCGTTTAGAATCGATGGCGTTTTCCTCCCAAATGCAGCAGAACTACCCATTTATTTTGCCGAAGTGCAATTTCAACCAGATAAAAAGTTCTACTCGCGTTTATTTACCGAAATCTTTAACTATCTCGACAAAACCGAATTAACCAACAATTGGCGTGGTGTTGTCATCTTCCCCAACCAGAGCGTTGATACCGGAGATACCGAAAGATATACAGAACTACTCAACTCACAACGAGTGACTCGCGTCTATCTTGACGAATTAAGCTCAATTGAGGCATCATCAATCGGCATAGAGACAGTTAAACTCATTATTGAACCCGAATCAACTGCAACAACAAAAGCTATAGAAATAGTCAACAGCGCCCGACAGCAAATTCCAGATGTCGCTACTATTAGGGAAATTATACAATTAATAGAGACGATATTAATCTACAAGTTGCCGCGATTGAGCCAGGAGGAGATAGGGAAAATGTTTGGATCGAATGAGTTAAAGCAAACTAGATTTTACCAAGATGTTTTTGCAGAAGGTAAAGAAGAAGGTAAGTTAGAAACAATACCCCAGTTATTAAGATTGGGTTTAAGTATTGAGCAGATAGCTCAAGCGTTAGGCTTGGAGGAAGAAGTTGTTAGGCAAGCTGCACAACCAAAATCCTAAAACAATAAGGTGCTAGATCGGGGCACAAAACCTTACGCCCCGATATTTGCAGTATTTGACTCAGTTATCACAAAGAATTCAGGAGTCAGGAGCAAAGCCGGAGACGCTCCGCCAAGGGGTCAGAATTTAGAATTGGATTACGATCGAGAAAGTGGATGATTGAAGAAGAATTATAGAATTGTAGTCGAGGTTGTTTAACGTCAGTACTTAAAAACAAAAGCTAATTTTATTTTTACTTTTATTTAGTTTTTAAATTTGTTACATACATAACAGACATAATAAGTTAAAATTATCTTCATTAAATTTCAGCTATTGTTAATGATTAATTCTTTTTTAATGAAAGTGAATTAAACAAAAAAATATCTTAAAATTAAAAAATAAATATTGATAACCAGGTGAGACTTTACAAGCATTATCACCTACATCATGCATGGTAAACAATAGAAAAATGCATAGCCGATGACTAACGTACTATGGCTACAAGGTGGTGCTTGTTCGGGCAACACCATGTCATTTCTCAATGCCGAAGAACCGACAGTCTGCGATTTAATTGCCGACTTTGGCATCAATTTACTTTGGCATCCTTCCTTGGGATTGGAACTAGGCAACAACTTACAAACACTGCTACGGGATTGCATTTCTGGCACAATTCCTTTAGATATCTTGGTATTTGAAGGCAGCGTTGTTAATGCCCCCAACGGCACCGGCGAATGGAATCGGTTTGCCGATCGCGCCATGAAAGATTGGTTAGCAGACCTTGCCAAAGTTGCTCAATTTATTGTCGCCGTGGGAGACTGTGCCACATGGGGAGGAATTCCTGCCATGTCGCCCAACCCCAGCGAATCGGAAGGTTTGCAATTTCTCAAGCGTCAAGAAGGCGGTTTTTTAGGTAAAGACTTTCTTTCACAAGCCGGATTACCTGTAATCAATATTCCCGGATGTCCCGCCCATCCCGATTGGATTACGCAGATATTAGTTGCGATCGCTACTGGACGCATAGCAGACATTGCTTTCGATGAACTAAATCGTCCCCAAACTTTCTTCAACACCTATACCCAAACAGGTTGTACCCGCAACGTTCACTTTGCCTACAAAGCCTCAACTGCCGAATTTGGACAGCGCAAAGGCTGCCTATTTTACGACTTGGGTTGTCGCGGCCCCATGACCCATTCTTCCTGCAACCGCATCTTATGGAATCGCGTCTCTTCCAAAACTCGCGTCGGGATGCCTTGTTTAGGTTGCACAGAACCAGAATTTCCCTTCTTTGATCTCAAACCCGGAACCGTATTTAAAACCCAAACAGTAATGGGGGTTCCCAAAGAATTACCACCAGGGGTGAACAAAAAAGACTACGCCTTACTCACAATGGTTGCCAAAGATGCAGCACCACCTTGGGCAGAAGAAGACTTTTTTACAGTTTAGTCATTAGTCATTGGTCATTAGTCATTTGTCCTTTGTGATTTGACCAATGACTATAACCTTTCACACTCACCTCAATGATAAATCAAGGGTTTCGACCATTTTACAGAGAGGCGAGTGAATAATTACCAATGACGAATGACAAACGACAAATGACAAATAACAAATGACAAAGGACAAATGACAAATGACAATTCAATCATTAGACATTTCGCCCGTTGGTAGAGTTGAAGGCGATTTAGATGTCCGAGTCGATATTGAGAATGGGCGGGTAGTCAACGCTTGGACACACGCTGAACTATTTCGCGGATTTGAAGTTATCCTACGCGGTAAAGATCCGCAAGCCGGATTAATAGTCACACCTCGCATTTGCGGAATTTGCGGCGGTTCTCACCTGACTTGTGCATCTTGGGCATTAGATACAGCTTGGGAAACAGAAGTTCCCCGCAATGCAATTTTGGCGAGAAATCTCGGTCAAATTGTCGAGACAATTCAAAGCATCCCCCGCTATTTTTATGGACTGTTTGCTATTGATTTAACAAATAGAAAATACCGCAATAGTCGTTATTATGAGGAAGCTGTTAAACGCTTTGCTGCTTTCACTGGCAAATCTTACGAACTAGGCATAACAATTTCCGCTAAACCCGTAGAAATTTATGCATTGTTGGGCGGACAATGGCCCCACAGCAGTTATATGGTGCCTGGTGGCGTGATGTGCGCCCCCACATTAACGGACATTACCCGTGCTTGGGCGCTTCTCGAATATTTCCGCACCAATTGGTTAGAACCAGTGTGGTTGGGTTGTTCTTTAGAACGCTACGAACAAATTCAAACTTATGATGACTTTAGAGATTGGTTGGATGAAGACCGAAATCATCGAGATTCCGACTTAGGTTTTTATTGGCGCATGGGTTTAGATATCGGTCTAGATAGATATGGTGCTGGTGTTGGTAAATATGTGACTTGGGGATATTTAGCCCATGAAGATAAATACCAAAAGCCGACTATTGAAGGGCGAAATGCGGCGATGATTATGAAAAGTGGAGTGTATGACAGTTTCGCACACACTCACACCTTAATGGATCAGTCATTTACCCGCGAGAATACAACTCACTCTTGGTACGATGAAGGGAAAGAGGATATTCACCCTAGCGATCGCACCACTAAACCCACTGCAATCAATACCAAAGACTTCGATAACGCCTACTCTTGGTCGAGTGCAGTCCTGCACAAAGATTTCGGACGCTTAGAAACTGGCCCCTTAGCGCGGCAATTAGTAGCTGGTGGTAAACATGGCGAATCTTGGCAACATTACGACCCCTTCATCCTCGATGTATTCAAGGAGATGGGCGGTGCTAGTATTCATGTGCGTCAGTTAGCACGAGTTCACGAAATTGTCAAGTTATATCGTCAAGCTGAACACTGCTTACGCGAATTCAAATTAAACGACCCTTGGTATATCAAACCCACAGAAAAAGATGGTCGCGGTTGGGGTGCAACGGAAGCAGCACGTGGTTCCTTGTCTCACTGGGTGGAAGTGGAGGGCGGTAAGATTAAGAATTACCAGGTGATTGCCCCAGGTACTTGGAATATTGGCCCTCGTGATGGTGAAGGAATTCGCGGCCCCATTGAAGAAGCTTTAATTGGCACACCCATTTACGATTCTAGCGATCCGGTAGAAGTTGGTCATGTGGCGCGATCGTTTGATTCATGTTTGGTGTGTACCGTTCACGCCCATGATGCTAAGACTGGTGAAGAGTTGGCGCGTTTTCGGACTGCTTAGAGAATGTAATAGCTAATGGCTGATTATTATTTGGTTAGTCATTAGCTCATCACTATTGCATTTGCTGAAACTCTAACACCATAATCTCATGCTTTAGAATCGCCATAAAGCGGTAATAATCACACTAGACGTATGATGTAAATATAAATAGTTGGTATACTATTTTACATATCTTTAAACATCAAAACACTTTCACAATTCTTCAAGTCTAGAAATACGTCACGTTGAACGGTTCCTATTTCGTGATGTCATACAGTTATTAACTGTTTAATGGAGCCAAAAAAGAATTCTAATTTCTCTGGGATTTCCTAACTTAAGTAATTCTTGAATAAAGTAGTCTACACAACCGACGTATTCTCGATAACTCTCTACCCATGAAACTTCAGTTGTATTGTCTTTTTTCGTCATATAAATAGGTTCATCGTCTGGTAAATCATCTGGAAAAGGAGCCAAACTAGAGAACAAAGAGGCATACTGATGATTTACATAACCCTTACATGGTGGAAATTTTCTATCCCAATCATAGTCAATAATCTCTTGAACCATAAACCAAGTAAAGTGGTGTTCTATTCCCATACGATTGTTTTTAAAATAATCCTTATAAATAACATTCATGTCTTCAGGTAATCCACGCGGTTCCAAAACTGGAACTATTTTCTCTGTATGCCAGTGATAGTAGCTAAGAGAGTTATGATAATAACCGACAAGAGCAGCGTATAGTTCGTATGGTGTACCGAGACTCAGGTAACACACTGGTACTCTTTTGCCTTTTGACCACTTTGCTTCAGGGATTGGCTCCCATTGATTATTTCTCCAAATTTCTGCGTAAAGGCTGCTTGTTGTACTCATATTCCTCAAGTAGCGTCTGCTAGAAACGATCGCACAAAATAAATAACCACAGGCAATCCCTGTTTTAGAACAGGAACATTACTCATAGTCTACTGAACCACAATCTGTTGTATACCCACAAACTCTGTCTCTAATACCAGATCCTCGTCCTCTAGAAGCATCTCAATAACTTCACGCAAATTTTCCTGCAATTCATCCAAGGTTTCACCTTGAGCATGCGCTCCAGGAAAGCCAAGGACATAGCCAACATAGAACTTAGTGTCAGGATATCTTTGAGCGATCGCAGTAAAAGTTTTCATACTCATAATCATAGACAAGGCACACTTTACAGCTTACTAGATTGGTCATCAACCTGAGCGTAGGCGTAGCCCCTCGTAGACATCGCTCTTAATTTAGTCAGACCTAATCTTCCTGTTTCAAGGCTTGCATGAGAATTTCACCTGCACCAAACGAATTGTACGGTGTAGGCAAATCATAGGTTTTAAATGGTTCGAGAGATGAAATATCTTTGTTGGTATCCAATTCTTCCGCCAAAATGCGGATTAGCTTAATTTTTTCTGATATAGAGAGTTTTCTGACAGCAGGAAGTAGCTCAGTGAGTGTCATGTTTCGCGCTCCATTTCTCCAACTAGGGTTACTTACAGCTTACTGGATTAACCATCTACCTAAGCGATTGCCCAAAAGATAAATTTGGGGAAAATGAGGGATAAATAACCTATTCCTAATGTCCTATTCCCAATGTCTTATATTCAAAACTCGTAGCGTAACACACTAAAACTTATAGAAATAGTGGGTTAGGCTTGCGTTAATGCATTTGCATAAACAGCAATTTACACGGTAAGCTTGTGTCTGATTTAGCGCTACATAATTATCTCCCTCGCGTTCCCGATGCAGCATTGCAAGAATACATAGAATGGTGTGTTTTAGAGCAAGCTCAAGCCGCAGAATGTAACTTTACTCCTGATAGAAGTAAGTTAGATAATTTGCCACCAGAAGACTACGTTCCTAAACTTGTCGAGCAGTTCATGAAAGTAAAACCAGACCCAATCAAAGCTGGTTTAGTGGCTGCGATCGCTGGCAAAGAAGCTGACAAACATGCTTTATCTGGTTTAGCGATCGCTGCTGATTTTGTATCTCTTTATGTCAAGTATTTAATTCCTAAAGAGGGAAGTACTAAAGAACAGGCTGAAGAGATATTAACTCAAGCATCACAACATCAGTATGAGAAGCTGACTGAAGTTGCCAAGAAACATGGTGTAGCTTTATAGTTTCCTGCTGATAAATTCTTTTTCAGAGGCTTTGTCTGTATTATTAGTCAAAGCCTCTATTTTAGTCACTACTAATTGCCTGAATTACAAACTTTACTTAGCGTTAATTGTTGAATTGCGATCGCTCTATAAATAAATTTCCACTTACACCCCACGTAAAGTAATACCAGTTAGATGCTGAAAACAAAATACTAGAACAGTCAAAATTACACTGTATAGAAACATTACAATTGCTTCGTTTAAAGCTTTTTCAACCCATTCAGGTGACTTTTCAGACAGATATTGACGTAAAAGCAACAAGATTGGAATGAATGAAAAACTTATCCAGCCAGCTACACCACCAATTAAAGGAGTCAGGAGAGAAGTTAAAATGCTTATAATACTTCCTCCCAGGAAGACAAATACCCAGTTTAAAAATTTTAGGGTGCCTATTGCAGTTAAAATACCTAGAGCGAGGATACTGCCTAGAATAACACCTCCAAGTCCGAAAAAAATCACACAGATGACTACTGTAAATATTGAATCTCCAACTCCAGCATAATTTGAGAATACAAAAAATAAACCTGCTAGAATGCCCAAGCCCATACCTAGCTTAAATCCCCAAATTGCTCCCTTTTTTAGTGCATCCAAAGAATCCATAATCTTAAGTTCTTGAAATTAGTAAAAGTCAGTAAGCTGACTACATTATTCCCAAATCTAGCAGAGATATAACTAGCTAACTGGCTGTCTTCACGCTTCTCGTCTCACCAGCAACCTCACAATTACATGTACACTGTGGTATTGCTAGAATATACTTACTATAATTTTGTGACTCTATGCCCGCTAGGGATCTCTATCATAATTCTGTAAAAGCAGCCCTCATCAAAGACGGTTGGATAATTACAGATGACCCTTACATCATCAAGTATGAAAATACTAAGCTATTTGCTGACCTAGCGGCTGAGAGAACACTTGCAGCTGAACGCAACGGAACTAAAATTATTGTTGAAATTAAAAGCTTCCTGGGAAAATCGCCAATAAATGATTTTGAAAATGCTTGAGGTCAATATATTCTTTATCGTAATCTGATTAAGGTTACAGAACCTCAATATCAACTTTATTTAGCAATCAAGCAAAGCACTTATGAAAATTTTTTCCAGCTAAAAGCAATTACATTAGTAGTTCAGCAGAATCAACTATTATTAATGGTTGTAGATGTCGAAAGTGAGGTTATAGTTCAATGGATAAACTAAGTCACTACAGAAATATTATTAAAAATATTCTCATAGAATATGACCGCATCTGCAACAGCTCGCCTGATGACGATTTAGAGAGCCTTTTAGCACTGGATGATAAACGCGATCAATATCTATGGTTTCAGATTGGCTGGCAAAAAAATCGCCGAATTAAAGGTATTACTGTACATATTCGGATTAAAAATAACAAAATTTGGATCGAAGAAGACTGGACTGAAGAAGGTATTGCCACCGAATTATTAAACGCCGGGGTTCCCCAAAGTGATATTGTGTTAGCTTTCCATCCTCCCAGCGATCGCGCTTTAACTGAATTTGCAACTGCTTAAACAATTAAATCTCATCCCATGCTAACTATTATTGGTTGCGGCAATCTCAATCGCAATGACGACGCTGTAGGCGTAATCATTGCCCAACGCTTACAAAAATATCTAGCTGAAAATCCTCATCCTCATGTGCGAGTTTATGACTGTGGCACCGCAGGGATGGAAGTAATGTTTCAAGCTAGAGGTAGTAAAGAATTAATAATTATTGATGCAAGTTCAACTGGTTCTGAACCTGGTGCTGTGTTTAAAGTTCCAGGAAAAGAACTGGAAGCTTTGCCAGAACCTAGTTATAACTTGCATGATTTTCGTTGGGATAATGCTTTAGCCGCCGGACGGAAAATCTTTCAAAATGACTTTCCTGATGAGGTGACAGTTTATTTAATTGAAGCGGCAAATCTTGGTTTGGGACTAGAGTTAAGTCCTGTTGTCAAACATTCTGCTGATTTAGTTTTTGAAGAGGTAGTTGCACTTATAAAGCAGAATATTAATTAATCCAAAATCCAAAATCTAAAATCTAATCACGCCCAATCGCGATAAACAGAAAGTTCATCTACCCTCATTTCAAAAGGTACGCCTTGACTCTCTGGCGGACAAACACGGATTTTAGCACTGCTAACAATTCCATGTAGCAATGTCCCCATTGGTACGATTTTTTGCAAAATACGCCAATTAGTAACTTGATCGGGACATTCAATAACCAATGTTAGAGCATTGGCATGAGTTGTGACATACCACCGACAATTAGATAGAAGATTTTGAATTGTGCGATCGCAAGCGTCATAAAAGTATCTACTAATAGAATACTCTAGTTGCTGCCGTAGTATAATATCTGCCGATGTCGGTTGTATCGGATGTGAGTCATCACCATTAAAGTAATACATCTTTCTAGCCATCTCTCTTTAGCTTCCTGCTTATATTCCAATCACCATTCCATAAAGTACATCTTTATTTGTTTCTAATAATTCTTTGGTTTCGTCATCATAATAAGCACCAATCCCACTACACTGAATTCCCAAATAATTACTAGTTAAATAAAGCTTCTGTCCAAGAAAACCAGCTATTTGCATAGCAGTTTGATAATTTAAATAATCTGACACAAAAAATAAAGTTACAGCGCCATCTCTAGCAATAGCTTGATTAATACATAAGTAACCTGTCTTTTCACTAAAGTTACCTGCTTTAACCAGATACGTACCTTTATATAACCCAGGTGTCATTCCTTGTACTCGATGCACCACTGAGTAAATTTCTATTTCCTCATAATTTTCTGTCGGTATTGACTGCTGAAGTTGTTGCACTACATATAAATAATCTTCTTGAGAAATAGACTCTTTCCGGAAACGTCTAATAGAACGTCTATTCAAAACAGTTTGATAAAATTTATCCCGATCGAAGTCAAATTGAGGATACTCTAATTTCTGCTGGCGACTCTTTTGGAGAGCAGTTGCTTGATAGGCATCTTCAATAAATTGATTGGGTTCAAAATAATCAGTACCAGACACAAAAGGAACTTTCAGCCTTAAGCTTCTGATTTTTTTGTCTTGTACTTCTCCTGACACTGCACAAGCCGCGATAAACTCCTTATTCTCAAATCCCAAATCCGAATTGAGAGCGAATTTATCAAAGTCGAAAATTAGTTGTATATCTCGGTTGTGGAGAAAAGCTGAAGCTGCGATCGCACCTAAATGGTGTCCGCTATCTAAGAAGCAATATCTCATGCTTCTATTTTGATATTTCCAGCTAGACCTATAATAAACACAACTAATTAAAAAGATGAATCCATTGATACTTTTTCCCGGTATAATATAATTCTCCAACCCATCATCAATTAATTCATAGATGAGAGTTAGACAATTATTCTCAACTTCTAGATGGTATATACCATCTATCATTCCCTCAATTCCGCGAACCTGTACGTAAACTTCCGTAGGATACAGAGCGCCTGCTGATGGATTCACCCGCAGTTTATAGGGGCCATCTTTATATACTTTTTCTAGTGTTATCGCACTGGTTAACGAGATAAAAGAATGAACAGGATTATTGAGATTTAATTTCACTCTCCGATAAAACTTGGGATAAACTTTAAATGGAGATGGCTGTGTTGAAGCATCTACATAATTGGGATCGATTTGTACTGATAAGTAAGAATGTTTGGTAGCGTCATGATAATCTTTCCCTGATATCTTACCTTGTGGCATTTTTAAGTATCCTTAAAACTTCTACATTGCTGGCAAAATCGATAGCTTTATAGTCGTCTAAGTTTTTCAAATCTAAATTAGGATGATGTTGTAAAAGTAACTTGACGACTTCTGTCTTTCCGGCTGATGCTGCATACATTAAAACGGTTGCACCGTTATCATTTTGGTTGTCAATGTTGATGTTGACAGCCAACAGAAAATTAATTAAATCGTAGTGATTGCCAAAACAGGCAAACCACAAAGCATTGTTGCGATCGCTATTTCGAGCATTGATATCCGCACCTGCATCAATCAGTTCTTTGACGACTGGATACACTCCCTCTCTCGTAGCTTTCATCAAAGCTGTATCGCCATTTTCACCTGGCTGATTTAAATCCCTAGCACTGTAGCCTTTCGCTATTAGCCATTGGGTTGTTGCTTCACTCAAATTCTGACTATTTACTTGACTCATAATTTTTATTGAAATGTCACAAAACTAAGCAATTCTCAAGCAGAAATTTGCTTGAAAAACTTAATGGTGGGCATTACCCACCATTATTTTAAGATGCTATATGAGGAACTGAAGTCTAGTAGTTTACCAAAGCAACGTTGCGAGATATTCAAAAGTTAGGTAAACAAAAAATCTTTCCCCATTGCCGATTTTCTGCCTTCACCTAGCAATTTTGGGTTGCTCAAGTACTAAGTTGACTAGCAACAATTTAGCTTAGTTATATATTATCACTATGATAAATTTTAATTATGAATAATTTATAAATATCCCCAGATATATCTAATAAAAAATATTGAAATAGAATAAAAATGCAGTAATTTTTACAATTTTATTTTACAATTTAGACTAATAGCAGATATAACTTTAGCGTCAATATCCGCTAGTGCATTGTTGCGGAAGTTTATTTAGCGTTAACAATTTCTTCAAGCCCATTGTCTTGCTCAAATTTGATTTGACCTTTCCATTAAATCTTGTGTTTAATAAAACAGGTCTATTATAGTGAAGTTGCCTTTATATGCATGGTACTTATTAAGAAATCTGAAATATTTTCCTTTTTCAATCAAAATTTGCTAGTTTATTTAAGTAAAAACAAGTAAAACACAGACGGAAAATGGAAATTAGCGCTCGTAATTCTCTCAAAGGCACTATAAAAAAAGTTGTGCCTGGTACAGTTAATACTGAGATAACTTTAGAAGTGGCACCAGGAGTAGAGTTAGTGTCAATAATCACAAAATCATCAGCGGAAAAGCTGGGACTTGCAGAAGGTAAGCAAGCTTATGCCGTAATTAAATCATCAGATGTGATAGTTGCTGTTGATTAAAAAATAGGCAAGTTGTCTTTTCTTGCAAGCGGCTCTATCCCTAATACCAAATTGCATTCATATCTATAAATTGAGTGACCTCACTCCTATATTTAATTAGGAAAGGAGTGAGGTCAAGAAGATATTATATAGATGTCAATTAATTCAATTATCAATAATACGGACATAAATAGCACGAGTACTTACTATATCTAGTGCTACAGATGTGTTTCCTATTTTAATACTTAATGATGGAAAGCTTTGTTCTAAAGTTATAGTAGTTCCTGGCGTTACACCCATCGATCTCAGTTTTGCCAAGATTGTTTCATCTTGAGTTTTACAGAAAGTTACGATTCCTTGCTCTCCCGTTCTCAATAATTCTAATGAACAGCCAGTCACACTAAAGCGGGTAAACATTTTAATTATAAATAATGAATTGAGAAGGGAAGAAGGAAGTATATTTTCATCCTTCATCCTTCATCTTTTATTTGATTGCTTAAGGCAGCAACCAAAATAATAGTTTAGACGAGATAGGGTTCTTGATGTGTCTTAATTGTGCAATTAGAACGAGGATAAGTGACACAAAGTAGAGCAAATCCTTTAGAAATTTGCTCGTCATCTAGGAAGTTTTGATCTTCTTGATTAATTTCACCTTCAACAACCTTGCCTACGCAACTAGAGCAAGAGCCTGCTTGGCAAGAAGCTGGCAAGTCAATATCGTTTTCGTGCGCTGCGTCTAAGATGGTAGTCTCTTCGTCAACTTCAATTGTGGTGTCGAGGTCTTCTTTTTTGTTGATTAATCTAACTTGGTAGGAAGCCATTTTCCGATTCTCCTCAAACGTTATACAGTTGGTCTAATTTCCGAATTTTTTGAGCAACCTATCCTACTTTTTGCTTCCCTATAGGAGTAAGGGATGCAACCCGAACTAGAAGCTACCTCAAGGGCATTTAAACTCTGCGGAGTGCGTCTATGGGAAGCCTCTATAACTGACCTAGCGCTAACGCAATGATGTTAGCTGCAAGGTACACCAGTAGGCGTACCGTCGTCTGTTTTGAAGGACTTTCCACAACCGCAGGTATCAGTTGCATTGGGGTTGATGAATTTGAAACCGCTTTCCATCACTCCTTCAACGAAGTCAACGATAACTCCATCTAATAAGGGCGCACTTTTGGCATCAACGTAAACCAGCACTTTGCCTTGCTGACTTACCAAATCATCTGGTTGGGGCTTGCTGGTGATATCGATCGCATATTCATAGCCACTGCAACCACCATCTCTTACAGAGATGCGGACACCTTTAGTTGCACCATTAGCATCGGATGCGGAACCTTTAAGGAATGCCCGCAGATGAAATTCTGCTTTTTCTGATAAAATAACGGCCATGAAGTCTCCTGATTTGTAGCGATTAGTTGTTCTGATTTCAGGTGTGGGTTGTCATTTGTCAGTTGTCCTTCGTCATTTGTCCTTTGTTATTTACTAATGACCAATGACTAATGACTAATGACTATTCTGTGTAATACCTGTGGGTTCCATCGAATTGGATTGTGCGTGTCTCCAAGGCGCACTATTGCCGCATACTGGACAAGAGCGATCGCGGTGAGAACGGCGTTTAGCAAATTCCATCCGATTCAAGTCGATTGTCAGCAATTGCGACAATAGAGGCTGACTAAACCCGGTGATCAGCTTGATAGCTTCCAAAGCCGTTAGACAAGCTAGTGTCCCAGAAACAGCGCCTATAACTGAAAAGCCGCGCTGATCCCAATCAGGCTTTTCTGGAAACAGACAAGATAAACAAGGAGTCACACCAGGAATAATCGTCGTTAGATAAGCCTCCATCCCATTCATTGCGGCTTCCACCATCGGCTTACGCGATCGCACACAGGCTTCATTTAACAAATTGCGCTCTGTAAAATTGTGGGCGCAATCAAGAGCCATATCAGCCGACTGCACTAACGAATCTACATTTTCCGGGGTGATGTAATCATGAACAGCTTCCACTTGGACATCAGGATTAATCGCATCCAGAGTTTCTTTAGCTTTGAATACCCTTGGCTTACCTACCCAATCATCAGTCATGAGAACCTGACGATTCATATCATCTTGCCGCAAATCACCACCCCGGACTAAGATTAGCCGCCCAACGCCTGCTACTGCTAAGTAAAGCGCCGCCGTACCGCCTAATCCCCCCACACCTGTAACCAAAACTGTCGCTGACTTCAGGCGTTTCTGTGCTGTTTCGCCAAAATTTGGAAGCATCATTTGGCGACGATAGCGTTCTAATTCGGTAGGCGTCAGGTTAACCAATTTATACCTCCTAATCAGAAGTGATTTCTGTCAGTGTGACTACATTTTTCGGCTTGTCGTTAAACACTTTGAACAGCTTTTGTTCATAAGCCGTCGATTCGGTAAATAACTGATAAGCTTTTTGCAAAGCCAAAGAATATTGATTTAATTTCTCTTCTGGACTCAAGTCAGGAGAATTATCATCAATTTCCTGCATGTGCTGAGAAAACTTTTTCAGAATATGTAGACGATGCACATTCACAACTTCTAAGTCGTAGGACATATTAAAGAATTGAAAAAATTCTTCTGCATCTACGAGCTTCTTGAATTCATCAATAGTTCCAGTCATTTGGCATTCTCCAATTGTTTCAGATGTTGCTTAAGTTCATCTAACTGGCGATAGATTTCATAAGTTGCAGCGGCAACATCCATAAGTTGTGTATAATCTGTTGGCAGACCTTCAGCTAAATCATGCAGATCCATTTTCATTTGACCTGCTTTGCTGTTGAGGCGTCTGATTTGTCCCTGTAGTTCCTCAATTGTCATTTGTCCTTCGTCCTTCGTCCTTCACCTTTTGTCATTAGTCATGTGTCTTTTACTAATGACCAATGACCAATGACTAATGACTAATTAAATTTTGCCAACTTCAGGAAAGCGCTTCGCCAAATCAAGACCTTTTTTGACGTAGTTTTCTCCCTCTTCTGCCAGTTTCTCTAGCGAGTCAAAGCCAAAGCGATGAGCATCTCGCAAGGTTTTTACAGCTAACAAAAGACGACCAGAAAAAACTAGCGCCCAGCCAAATCCTTCATGGCTCAAATCAACTACAACTTGGGATATCAAACCTGTTTCTTGTTCAATCCCAGCAGCTACAGCCCGAAAAAATGCCATAATCCGGGCTTGAGTTACTGCATCGACTTCGCCCTCAACGGAGATTTCCCGTTTCTTTTGTTTGGTGACAATAAAGGGTTTGAGAATCAACTCATCCGACCAAGTACGATAAACTCCATAGCTGTCTTGACCACGAATTTGTTTGATTAATACCTTAAGAAAAGGTGAGTTCAAGACTTCAGTTGTAGCGGTTCCGTTAACACTATTATTTGCGGTCATACTGTTGCTTCGTCTTCAATTTCATCAGCAAAGTTTGTGGTTTTTGGCTGCAAAGCTTTACGCAACCAAGGTGGAGGATTACCTTTGAGGGTTTTTACTAGCTTATTTAGCACTTCACTAATTTCTTCTTCTTCCGATCGCGCCTTCACTGGGGTGACACCTTTCTTGATTAACCGAGCGGCGGCGCTACCACCAATTGCTGTTACGTAAACAATCGTACAGTCGCCTATTGCCTCAAGTTTTGGGTTGATTTTATCTTCATTACCATCTTCCTTGAGTTCCCCTTCAAAATTGAGGGTTTCTACGAAGTGATATCCCTCATCGGTAATTTCGTAAACATCAATCATTTTTGCCCATCCGAAGTGAGCATTAATATGAACTCGGTCACTCGTCGTGAAGGCTATTTTCATTGTAATTCTCCTCTCTAAAGTTTTGAATTTTGAAGCAATACGGTTCAGTTAGTGATATTTAGCCTCGGAAGATCCCCCTTAAAAAGCTACGGTGTATACACAAGTTGGAAATAGCTGATTACTGATTAACCAAGGTTTTACCCCACCCTAACCCTCCCCTTATAAAGGGGAGGGAACTAGATTTAATTTATTGTTTCCCCCTTATAAAAGGGAGAAAACTAGATTTGATTTATTGTTTCCCCCCTTTATAAGGGGGGATTAAGGGGGGTAATTCGACTTGTGTATACACGCCTTAACGAGGGTTAGGGAGGATCAATTCTTAACTGAACTGTTTTGAATTTCAAGTGTGAATTCAAAACTCTGCGCTCACAGTTCCGAACTCTTGGAACTGCTTAACTCTCGCTTCTTCTGCCTCTAAAAACAGGTTGCCTATGCCAAACAAAAGTTCCATCGTGCCTCGATAGCCAACTTTGGTAAATTGACCATTACCTAAGCGGTCATAAATGGGCAATCCTAAACGATAAAGAGGAATCGAGAGGCGTTTTGCGATCGCACCCACATTCGAGTTACCAATCAGCAAATCAGAACCGCCCGCTAAACCCTCAAAGTCTTCCAAATCGCCGATGGTGATACTTTTTACCGGGAGTTGTTCTAGTAAGTGCGATCGCGTGGTTGTCACCGCCGCATGAATTTGCGCCCCCATCGATTGCAGGAAATGCACTGTTGACCACAACAAATCTGGTTCCAGTGCTAAGGAAACTCGTTTTGCACCGAAGTAAAAGTGGGTGTCCAGCATCGCATCTTGCAACTGACGACGTTGGCGGCGGTATTTTTCGGGTACGCTATTACCGCTCAGAATCGCCAATGCTTGGATAAACTCATCTACTGGTTCTAATCCTGTCAGTTCGCCAAACACCTCATAAGGTGTGCCAAAGCGTTCTTCCAGAATCTTGGCAGCCCCCCGCATACTTTCACCCAATGCCAGGGTAAAGGCAGAACTACCTACTTCTCGTAGCTGTTTTAAGGTAGTTCCACTGACTGTAACCGCACTATAATTATCCTCTAAATGTCCATCTAGAGAAGCGCCAAGGTCAGGTACAAAGATCGGCACTAATCCAAAGGACGTGACTATCTCTTTGATTTCCTGTACATCCCCAGGTGTGAAAGCAGAACCCGCCAAAACGGTGACTTGTTCAGTTCTGAGTCCACCCGCGCGAGGAATTTCCTTAACTATGCTTTCCACAGCAACGGCAAAACCATCTTGCAACGCACCTTTAAAATCTGGGGTAGGTGCAAAAACGATCGCTAAATCATTCAATTCGGGATGGCGATCGCGGATTTCCTTCAGAAAACCCTCGATGTCATCGCCTCTAGTTTCAGTCAATCCAGTACTACATAAACCAATAATTTCTGGATTAGCCTTTTCCACCAGAGTCAGAATTGCTTGCTCCACATTCTCTTCACCACCCAAGATTGTAGTGACTTCCGTCATCGCTGTGGTAGCTAAAGGAATCGCTTCCCGGAAATGCCGCACGAGGACAACTTTGGCGAAAGCAGTACAACCTTGGGAACCGTGGAATAAGGGCATTGTCCCTTTCAATCCCAAAAAGGCTAAGGTTGCGCCCAAAGCTTGACTTTGCTTGAGGGGATTAACTGTCAGTGCTTTGTTAGTAACGGTAACGATCGCCATTAAACTACCTCCTCGCCCCATGTCCTACATAATTGACTCTGCGCTCTCTGCGCCTCTGCGGTTGAAAAATGATTTTTTTGAACCACAGAGGACGCAGAGGACACAGAGAGAAAAAGATGAGAATTCGCCATTAAACTTCTTCCTCTTCTTCCCAAGGAGCGGGTTTGCGTATTTGTTCCCAAATTGGGCTGTAGAGAGCTTCGTACAGTTCCCGCGCCATCTCAATCATTCCCACATAACCTGCATAAGGATGATGGCGTTCTTGGTTGATATCAAGGAAAGGAATCCGAGCTTTCAAAGCTGTGTATTGGTTACGTCCACCAGCAATCAGCATATCTGCGCGAGTGTCTTTAACCAGTTGTAGCAATTCTTGAGCGTTGCCTTTCTCTAGCATGATGCCATCGTTGCCAATCAACTTCTTGATTTTGGCTTTATCTTCCTCAGTACTTTTCCGAGTACTGGTAGCAACAACTTCAATGCCTAAGTCTCTAGCTGCCGAAATAATCGACCAACTCTTGACACCACCTGTATACAACACAACTCGCTTACCTTTGAGTCGAGCGCGATAAGGAGCAAGTGCCAAATCTAAAGTCGCCGTTTCTTCTGCAATTAGCTTTTCTGTGCGTTCTTGTAAATCAGCGTCGCCTAATTTAGCAGCGATATTTCGCAGACAGCGATTCATATCATCGATGCCGTAGAAAGACTCTTCAATGTAGGGGATGTTGTAACGCTCCTCCATCTTTCTCGCCATATTCAGCAACGCTCGTGAGCAGATCATGACGTTGAGCTTGGCGCGGTGGGCGTAGCGAATTTCATCGTAGCGAGCATCGCCCGTAATTTTAGACAAAATACGGATGCCTAATTTTTCTAACAGTGGTGTTACTCCCCACATTTCACCGGCGATGTTGTATTCACCGATTAAGTTAATATCATAAGGCGTTGTATGTTCCGGTTCTGCTGTTCCGACAACATATTCTAATAAAGCTTCACCGCCAAAACGGTTGCCGAGATTTTTACTGCCAATAAATCCTGGGGCAATGACGGGAACAACAGGAATACCAATTTTCTCAGCCGCCGCTTTGCAGACAGCATCCATATCATCGCCAATTAAGGCTGTAACGCAAGTGGCATAAACGAATACTGCTGCTGGTTGGTAGCGCTCTTTGAGTTCCAGAATCGCTTTGTAGAGTTTCTTTTCGCCACCGAAGATGACATCATTTTCACCCAAGTCAGTGGTAAAGCCCATTTTGTAGAGTAGAGGGCCAGACGACAGACTACCACGACTGCCCCAGGAATTACCAGCACAGGCGATCGGCCCGTGGACTAGATGCGCTGCATCTGCGATCGGCACTAGGGAAATCATTGCACCATCAAAAGCGCAGCCCCCTTGAGCCGCGCCAGGTTGTGCCTGTTGAGCGCAAGACTTGTTTTTCTTTTCCGTTTGTTTGTGCTGATTATGCTCGCATCCTGTCTCAGTCAGCAGCTCGTTGATTTTGCCTTGGGTGCTTTTCATCTCTCTTCTCTTAATTGTTAATTGTCCTTTGTCATTTGTCATTTGAATTGACTATTGTACAGACGCGTAGACGCTCGAAGAGCGGCTTCTCGCAGAGTATAATCGCGTCTCTACCAATGACTAATGACTAATGACTAATGACCAATGACCAATGACTAACAAATGTATCTTGTGACATCCTCTCCACATACATCAGCGAGGTAAGATAGAGCGCGGAAACGCAATCCTACAAATTCGTCATATAAAGGATTGAGTTTACATAGTGGTGGAATATCAATAGACTTCCCAAATAATTTAATTTGTCGCTCAAAGGGACAACAACAAGGAATTGTTTGGCAAATTAGATGAGCGAAGCGATTATTTTTAACCTGAATTCCATCCACTACACGCCGCAACGGATTAAGAAGATTGTGTAACCACCCTGGTTTTTTCTGATTAGGTGGATGGTAATTAGGATGAGGATGAGTGTGAGTGTGTTCGTGAGTGTGATTGATGGTTTCCATTTATCAATTCCTTGGGTAAATGCTATCAAGAAAAAGGGGAGTTGGGGATGGGAATTGGGGATTGGGCATTGGGTTTGGATATTTCCCTATTCCCTATTCCCTATTCCCTACTCCCCTTCTTTACCCTTTAATTAACACGTTGTGTTTCTACGCAATTTCTAACGAATCAAGTCGTAGGAAATATCTGTCTTAGAAGGAATGTTGGTGTTGCGATCGATTTCTTCAAACAGGGTGTTTACAGTCCAGTTGAGGAGGTTGATTATACCTTGATAACCAATGGTGGCGTAGCGGTGTAGGTGGTGGCGATCCATGATGGGGTAGCCGATTCTCACGAGGGGAATCTTGGTGTCGCGCCACAGGTACTTACCGTAGGTGTTACCAACTAAGAAGTCTACTGGTTCTGTGAACAACAATGAACGCATGTGCCACAAGTCTTTACCAGGCCAAACAGTTGCATGTTGACCGAAGGGGCTAGAAGCAAGCAATTCTTTGATTTCTGCTTCAAATACTTCGTTGCTGTTGTGAACCAAGACATGCACAGGTTCAGCACCCATTTCTAGCATAAAGCCAACTACGCTGTATACTAAATCTGGTTCGCCGTAGATAGCGAAGCGCTTGCCGTGAATCCATGAGTGAGAGTCAGTCATGGCATCAACTGCACGACCGCGTTCGATTTCCAATTCTTGAGGAATGGGGATACCACTCAATTCGCTGAGTTTCATCAAGAACTCATCAGTACCCTTAATGCCCCAAGGACGGGAAACTGAGGTTGGTTGCTTCCACTCTTTTTCAATATACTCGCGGGTTTTGAGGGTAGAGTGTGCTTGCAGAGCGATCGTCGCTTTAGCATTGATTGAATCTTCTGCATCTTCCAGCTTTGTACCACCTGGGTACATATCGAACTCACCTGTGTTGGGTGAATCCAAGTAGTCGCTGTTGTCGGCTAGAATTGTGTAGTCAAAGCCGAACAGCGAAGCAATCCGCTTGATTTCGCGGTTGTTGCCTACGTAGGTGTCAAAACCTGGGATGAAGTTGATTTTACCATTGCTGGTTTCTTTCTTATGACCTGCGGTCAAGTTAGAAAGAATTCCCTTCATCATGTTGTCGTAACCAGTGATGTGGGAACCGACAAAGCTAGGGGTGTGAGCGTAGGGTACTGGGAAATCTTGAGGAACTGAACCAGCTTCCTTGGCGTTGTTGATGAAAGACTGCAAGTCATCACCAATTACTTCTGCCATACAGGTGGTGCAGACAGCGATCATCTTGGGCTTGTAGAGTTGGTAAGAGTTCGCCAACCCGTCAATCATGTTTTGCAGACCACCAAACACGGCTGCATCTTCAGTCATTGAAGAAGATACACCAGAGAATGGTTCTTTGTAGTGACGGGTTAAGTGGGTGCGGAAGTAAGCAACGCAACCTTGAGAACCTTGAACGAAAGGTAGAGTACCTTCAAAACCAACAGCAGCAAAGATTGCTCCTAGTGGTTGACAACCTTTAGCAGGGTTAACGGTTAAAGCTTCACGAGCGAAGTTCTTTTCACGATAATCCCAACCCTTTGTCCACTCTGCAACCCGTGTTACTTCTTCGGGTTCGTGACCATTTTCAAACTGCTTTTTGTTTTCAAATAGCTGTTGGTACTCTGGTTGGTGGAATAACTCAACGTGATCTTGAATTTTTTCTGGATTCTGAGGCATTTCTGGATCTCCAAGCTTACTGAATTCTTTTACTGATTAAGGAATAAGGATTTGAGGCGGGGGTGGGAGATGGGAATATGATTCAAAATTCAAAATGCAAAAATCAAAAGAAATTTTTAATTTTTCAGTTTTGAATTTTGGATTCCCAACTCCCCCCTGGGGTTTTAGCCCCAGGTTATCCTTACTTATCGCTCTCTCCCATTTCCCTAGACGGCAGCCTTAGCCTTAGCTTCAGCCTTTTTAGCCTGAGCTTTTTCATTCCAAGGAGCGCCAATTAATGACCAGGTTGGGCTGTTGAGTGCCAAGTCCATATCACGAGCGAAGATGGCGAAGCCGTCATAACCGTGATAAGGGCCGGAGTAATCCTTTTTGTGGTTTAATTCTTTTCAACTGTCTAATGTTTGCAGTAAGCAATGTCTCTGCTAAACATTGTTTTCTGAGAACACATTTATTTTTAGCCTAAATATAGGCTAAAAACACAGCGATGCATAATCAGGTTTAGGACTCACCCATCATCTAAATGTTGTCCTGAGCCAAGGCGATTAAAAAATCGCCCATTTTTTTGCTCATCTCTGCAAGCACAGCAGCAAAAAGAACACATGAGAACGAAAGTACTACTAGAATTAGAGAAAGTTAATCTGCGTTTGAAGTCTGCAAAGGCAAAGGTGACAATTAGAGAATCGAATGGAAGTCTGCAATTACGGGCGACGTTACCAATTAAACCGGGAGACAAAGATAGTAATGGTACTGGCAGAAAACAATATAATCTCAGTTTGAATATTCCCGCTAACTTAGATGGACTCAAGACGGCTGAGGAAGAAGCTTATGAATTAGGGAAGTTAATTGCTCGTAAAACTTTTGAATGGAATGATAAATATTTAGGTAATGAAGCAATTAGAAAAGATTTTCAATCTATAGGGGAATTACTTGAAAAGTTTGAAGAAGAATATTTTAAAACTCACAAACGCACAACTAAAAGCGAACATACTTTTTTTTATTATTTTTCGCGTACCAAGAGATTTACCAATCCTCAATATTTGGCAACTGCTGAAAATCTGATAAGTTCAATTGAGCAAATCGATAAAGAATGGGCTAAGTATAATGCAGCTAGAGCGATCGCAGCATTTTGTGTGACATTTAAAATCGAAATCGATTTATCTAAATATTCCAAAATGCCGGAGAATAATTCCCGAAATATACCGACCGATGCAGAAATATCTGAGGGAATTATCAAGTTTGAAGATTATCAACATAATCGAGGTAATCAAGTTAATCAAAATTTTCAAGATAGTTGGCAACTTTGGCGCTGGACTTATGGAATGTTAGCAGTTTTTGGTTTACGTCCACGGGAACTTTTTATTAATCCTGATATTGATTGGTGGTTGAGTCAAGAAAATTTAGATTTGACATGGAAAGTTGATAAAGATTGTAAAACTGGTGAGAGAGAAGCATTACCATTATATCGGCAATGGATTGAGGATTTTGATTTGAGAAATCCGAAGTATTTAGAGATGTTAAGGGGTGCGATCGCTAAAAAAGATAACACTAATCATGCTGAGATAACGGCGTTAACACAGCGAGTTAGTTGGTGGTTTCGCAAGATAGGATTGGATTTTAAGCCTTATGATTTACGTCACGCCTGGGCAATTCGGGCGCATATTTTGGGGATACCAATTAAAGCGGCGGCGGATAATTTGGGGCATAGTGTGCAGGTTCATACGCAAACTTATCAGCGTTGGTTTTCGCTAGATATGCGGAAGTTGGCGATTAATCAGGCGTTGAGTAAGAGGAATGAAGTTGAGTTGATTAGAGAGGAGAATGCAAAGTTGAGGATGGAGAATGACAAATTGAGATTGGAGGTTGAAAAGTTGAAAATGGAAATGGTTTATAAACAAAGTTAAACTTACTGATAAATCATACCAATTTTAGATAATTTGCTATGATTTATAGGTGAAAAATCATCAAGAATAGAAATATACATTACAAAAGTATGGCAATAGAAACTCTGAACCAAATACTTCAGCAGCTTGAGACACTTGAACTAAAAGAGCTTCAGCAGCTTAATCAGACAATTCAAAAGTATCTTGCTAATAAAGAAGAAACTGTTAAACAAGCAGCATTCCACCAAGCCCTGATCGATTCTGGCTTAGTGAAGCAGATCAAGCATCCTGCTTACGAGCCAATAATTGAGCGACGAGTAATTCATGCTGAAGGAAAGCCTGTTTCTGAAAGTATCATTGAGGAACGCCGTTAGATGGCAGTTTATTTTCTAGACAGTAGCGCATTAGTTAAGCGTTATATTGTCGAAACTGGATCAGTTTGGGTTCTGGGGCTATTTGATCCGGCTCTCAACAATGAAGTATTTATTGCTGCAATAACTGCTGTAGAAATTATAGCGGCAATTAGCAGGCGATCGCGTAGTGGAAGTATTAGCATTACAGATGCGACAATAACACGCAATCAGTTCAAACGTGATTTACAGAAAGACTATCAAATTGTTGAAATCACAGAAAATATCATTAATTCTGGAATGGTATTATCTGAAACTTATGGTTTAAAAGGTTATGATGCTATCCAACTAGCAGTAGGTCGTGTAGTCAACACCATTTCCATTGCTCATGGATTACCTCCTATTACCTTTGTGTCCGCAGATAATGATTTGAATGCAGCAGTTGTAAGTGAGGGACTAATGATTGAAAACCCTAATAGTCATCCATAATGCAGACTCACTTATGATATTTGCTACTGAGATTGATGTAGTGCGTTCTACTATACGGCAATAATATTGACTATTTAGGAAAGACAAGTATTAATATTACATCAATAAATGAATTGAAGATTTTGATTTGAGAAATCCTAAATATGTAGAGATGTTGAGAAGTGCGATCGCTAAAAAAGATAACACTAATCATGCGGAGATAACCGCGTTAATACAACGAGTTAGTTGATAGCTATGTATAAATGAATCCATACATTATTAGTAGCCATTATCCTGAGAGAGTTAGCTTACTAGTTTCTTTATTTACAATGAAATCTAAACAGCCATGTGCATACTGTGGTCGTACAGATACAAAGCTTACCAAAGAACATCTTTGGGCACGTTCTTTGCATCAACGGCTCCAGAAGTCGAGAGGAGATAAGCAGCACTCTTTCTGGCTTTCCCGATTGGATAAAGTAGTTGAGACTGAACCCAAACTTAGAGATGTTTGTGATGTTTGCAACAATGGTGTATTGTCTCAACTTGATGCTTATATATGTGCTTTATGGGATAAATATTTTTTTCGTATTCATGAGCGTGGAGAGTTCGTAAATTTCTCATACAATTATGATTTACTATGTCGATGGCTTTTAAAGCTGTGTTACAATTCGGCACGAATCCATAAATTTGATGATTTTGTATATCCACCGCTAGTTCCATACATACTTAATGCCTCTAGTCCTGTAGTTGAATTCGAGCTTTTTCTACAAATTGTACCTCCTGGCTTCCTCTCGGTATCGGAACTTAAGGAAATGGGATTACCAGACGACAAAGCATTGCGCTGGGAACCGGATATCCATAGAATTGGTTTTGCACAGTTTATATCAAATGATGGGCGCAAAAAAATTCTTCGTGCGATTCATTTGAGATCGTATTCTTTTTTCTTAGCATTTTTTCAGCCAGGAACCACAAAATCTGAAATCAACGAGTTCATCTCGATTTTTTTACTGCAAAAGCAGGAGGTCAAACACATATCACCTAGATCAGATTCTGTTGTATTGCTTTGCGATGGTATGGATGCACTAGAATCTTTTCAAGGTTCTCATAGTAAGTTTATAGCCGGATAACCTGCGATCGCACCCCTCCCAAAGCATACATCGTCACAAAGCTGATTTACTCAAAAACAACGCCGCGATAAATTTCTGCCATCGGCAATTCAATATTAACTGAATCCAAAGAAATAGATAGCTCTAAACCGCTAAAATCACTGATCAACCAACCTTCAGCTTGTTTACTATAGCGTTCCACAAAAGGTTCATCCCGCTCGACTAATAAATATTCGCTAAAACTTGGAATTGATCTATACATCCGAAATTTACTTTGTCGATCGCAATCTGCGGCAAAAGGAGATAGAACTTCAACAATCAGTACGGGATTTAATACTTCATCTAAACGATCGCCATTTAGTTGCGGTTCGCCATCAAAAATCATTACGTCTGGATATACCCCGCGTCGATATTCAGGAATCCACACCCGCAAATCGCTGTTAATTGGCTCGAATTGAGTATCGCGCAGCACAATACTAAAATAAGTCAGAATGTTCCGACCAATACGGCTGTGTTTGAGTGTTCCTCCAGGCATGGGTACAATTTCTCCATCTCGATATTCGCTGCGTCCTTCGGCTTTTTCTTCGATCGCACGATATTCATCCAAGCTGTAGCGGCGCGAGATGGTAGAAATCATAGGTTGTAAGCGATCGCATTGGCTATCAAACAACAATATTATTTTGTCACATATTTGCTTGTGAGGTGATATCATGCTGCAATGCCATGCCTACGTATCTATCAACTGTTTTGAACCATCCAAACTAAAAATCCGAGAATTTGTTCCACAGGTGGAAGGGGATAATCCGTCAAGTCGATGGTGACAAGATTATCCTCCAGCTTCAGGAATCGCCATTGTGTACCACTGCTAATAGAACCATAGATTACAGCAACAGGACGATTTTTGGTGACGTTGAATCTTTGTGCAGCAACCATTTCTGCAATACATTGTCCAAACCCAGTTCTTAAATCTGCTTTTTTTGCTTCTACAATCACAATTGCAGGTGCTTCAATTTCTAGCACTTCCGGCGAACGACTTAAAAGAAAATCACACATTCCATTAAGTCCAACTGCCTCATCAACTGTAAAATCTTCCCCAGAGAATAAGCTAATTTGGCGATTTAATATTCGTCTAACTTCTAATAATACTGGGTAAATAATTCCTTCTGAACGCGCTTTTTCACTTGCTGAAGAAACAAGTGGCAGACTTTCTTCAAGATATGCCGTCAGTGTAGCAGATACTTCAATTGGTTCAATAACAGGAATAAATCGCCCACCTTCTTGCGTTTTTAACCCGAAAGCTTCTTTAACTTTACTGATAGTTGTAAATTGACTATAAGGCATAATTGGTAGAAATCATAGGTCATAAGCCTTCGCATAGCCCGCCGGAAGCATAGCATTAGCTATAAAACAACAATATTATTTTCTCACAGATTTACTTGTGAGGTGATATAATCCTCCGCTATATATATTCTTTTTTCTACAAAAGACTTTATCCTTCTGGTTAGCTGTCTACGATGTCTGCAAGAGATAGGTTTCATGAACTGGTTAGAACTGCCCTTGAGAAAGAAGGATGGCTAATTACTCACGATCCATACCACATTGATTTGGGGTTTGTTGATTTTTATATCGACTGGGGTGCAGAACTGTTGCTAGCAGCGACAAAGGATGAGGAAAAGATTGCTGTTGAAATCAAAACATTTTTAGCACCCTCAACAATTTCTGAGTTTCATACTGCAATTGGACAATTTATTAACTACCGCATTGCTTTGGAAGATGATGATCCAGAGCGGTGGTTGTATTTGGCAGTTCCGCTCGACGTTTATAAGCGATTTTTCAGATATCCATTTATTCAAACGGTTATTGTCCGCAACAAAATTCCCCTTTTGGTGTACGACACAGAAAAACAGGAGATTGCAGAATGGATAAGCTAATTTTGTATCGTGAACTAATTCAGAAATTATTGACGGCGCGAGGAAAGTTACGTTCTGAGAGCGATCCCATAGAAAGTCAAACAATTTTTGATACTACAAAAGACCACTATCAGCTTGTGCATGTGGGATGGAAGGATAGTAGTACCCGAATTTACGGCTGTGTGCTGCATATAGATATTAAGGATGGGAAGATTTGGGTGCAGCATGATGGAACGGAGGATGCGTAGGCGTAGCCCGTCGTAGACATCGCAGATCAACTCGTGAGGGAAGGAGTGCCTAAGCAAGATATTGCGATCGCATATCATGCACCTCATGTACGGCAGTATACAGAATTTGCTGTAGGCTAAACCTATTTAAAAAGCCTGTTTGCGATCGCTACTCGCAAACAGACTTAACTTTTTCACGTTTCTAATTAAGCTTGCTCCCAAAGCTGACGTACATAATCAGGGAGCGCACCAGCAATTTCTTGAATCCGCTCTTCGGAAAGTTCGTCTTTGGTAGCAGAAAATACCGCTTTAACTGCCTGTTCTGCCTCGACTGATCCTGGAACTCCTCCTTCATTAGCAACCCGCGTTAGAAAGAGCTTGGAATCAATTCCAATGGGAGCCGGGCCTTTTAAAGGTTGACGGATTTTACTTAAAAATCTCACAATGGGATTGGTGTCTTTCCAGAGTTCAGCCACTTCAAACTGGAGTGCTTTTTCATCTGTAGGTATAGCTTCTGTATGCAGTTCTGACTCGACGCGATCGATTGTGTCCGCAGTCATTAAGTCACGCATAACGCGATACACAACTTCGGTAAAGTCTCTTGCGTCATACAAATCCGCAAATCCGCTCCGAACCATGACTTTTTCAAGAAATGAGTGATGTTCGTCAGCGATCGCAGTTCGAGTATCTTCAATCTCTGTTGGGTCAACTTCTGGAATATTTGTTCTAAAACTTTGATCTGGCATTGTTTTTCTTGTGGTTATTAATTTTGAGTCTTTATGCTTACTTTATGTAAGGTCGCACAAATCAAAAACCCTTGGGATCTCCCAGAAGTTTGAGATACCATCTATTCAAAAGTTAGAAATTCATCTGCTCTCAGATGTAAAGTCATGGTTGAGGGTAAGTAATTTACCTTCATTGAGGAGAGCAATACTTCTGATGTTTGTGCCCGTCTGTGTCGAAAACCAGTCAAAATAAATGAGTTGGTATAAAATCAGGCGAAACGAAGATGGTAGAAACAACAAACGTCGAAATTAAAACTGCAAAAGTCAAAGTACCCAACGATGGCTTAGAAATCGATGCTTACTTAGCTCAACCAGCACAAAAGGGAACCTTTGGCGCAGTTATAGTTTTTCCAGAAATTTTTGGAATTAATAGTAATATTCGAGATATCACCGAACTAATTGCTAAACAAGGATATGTAGCGATCGCTCCGGCGATGTATCAACGTATTGCTCCCGGTTTTGAGGCTGATTTTAGCGCTGAAGATGTTGGGTTTAGTCCAGAAAGCTATAGGTTGGGGTTGGAATATTATCAACAAGTAAAGTATCAAGATATCTTAAGTGATATTCAAGCTGCGATCGCCTACCTTAAAAGTTTACCCAATGTCAAAGATGATGCGATCGGTGTGATTGGTTTCTGTTTTGGCGGTCATGTTGCTTATATGGCTGCAACTTTACCGGATATCAAAGCCACAGCTTCGTTTTATGGTGGCGGGATTACCACTCCTAGTTATGGTGAAGACACTCCAACCATTAATCGCACCTCAGAAATTAAAGGTACTATTTATGCATTTTTTGGTACAAGAGATACATTAGTTTCTCAGGAAGAAAACGAGCAAATTGAAGCAGAATTAAAGAAACATCAAATCAATCATCGTGTATTTCGATACGATGCCGGACATGGATTCTTTGCCGGATTTTTCAAAGACAAGTACCCATTTATGGAACAACACCCAAGTTACAATCCTGAAGCTGCTCCTGATGCTTGGCAACATGTTTTAGAACTGTTTCAAAATCACTTATAAAACTAAATAATGTAGATTGTGGTGTCTTTTTATCAAGTGTAACGCACCACAATTTTAGAGGTAATTTGTAAATGAAATCTAAAGATAACTGAAGATTGATTTAGTCAGCGATAGGCTAAAGTTAGTGTATTTGTATAGTATTTTCTGCTAGTATAATTTATAATAAATGTTGTTATGTAAGCAAAAATTTTTAATTTATTTTAAAAAATAAGGAATTTATAAATAATTGGTTCTCTTATTTTATTCTTTATCTCGGTACTAATAATTCCCTTTGTTATTGCTCTGATTATGCCTAATATAAAGTGGCTAATAGCTTATGCTATTTTTTTTGGGACTTTAGCTATTTGGCTGTATTATGAGCATATAACAACGCCAAGCTATCGCCAAGGAAATGGTTTTTCTCACCTGTTTGGAATAGTAGCTGCTTGTTTATTTGATACATCAATAATTGTAGGGATTATTAATAAAGCTATTGTGTTATATTTTAACTCAGAAAGTTATACAATTAACATCTGGCTTATAGTTAGCTTAGTTTTCCTCGATCTGATGGTTATTGTACTAATTTTTCCTGCATTGTTGACAGTCTATTAATAAAGTAAATATTAAGTAGATTATGTTACGCCTATGCAAGGATTTGAGAGTTTGAGAAAGTCAGGATTAGCCGTAACACACTAGATATGTTGGTGCGTTAAGCATTGCTATAACGCACCTTACAGTTTAAGGTTTACTACAAAACAAAATTACAAGACTGCGATCCTGTTGGCTTTAAGCTTTGGAATTTTTCAGCAGTAATTGACAACCACATAAAAATGGGTTTGGACTTTCTATGCGATTGTCCGCCAGCACTTCAATGGCAAGCTTGCTGTTGTAAATCAATTCGTCATAATCCATCAATGCATCCCACTTAATTTTGCCAGTGGGGAAACCTAGCTGTGAACTACTATCAGCGATTAATTCTTGCCATTTTTGAATCTCTGGATCTTGCGATTTACAGTAATCGAGAATGGCAATAAATGCGCCAGGCTTGGTAACTCGTAGAATTTCCTTAAGAGCAAGAACTGGATCGTCAACGACACAGAGGGTAAATCCCGACGCTGCTGCATCAAAGCTATTATCAGGAAAATCAAGATTGCAGATATCCGATACCTTGAAGCTGATGTCTGCGGATACGCGCTTTTTACGTGCTTCATCCAGCATCTTCTCAGAAAGATCGACACCGACGACATGCACGCCTTCAGGATAGGCTGAAAGGTTAAGACCTGTTCCTACCGCAGCATCTAGTACAGTTTGTCCTGACTTAAGCTGCAAAGAAGCAATTAGAGGTTCGCGCTCGATGTGCCAGTAACGCTTCATAATTGCGTCATAATCAACTGCTCCGCGATCGTAGGCTTCAATTACCTGGTGTATTTGCATAGATTTTTTAACAAACAGAACTGCTGATTTGAACTATCTGTTCAACTGTATAATCTGTTAGCGCCCAAAACTTGTATATTCTCTTACCAACAAAAAAACTTCATTGTATATTCTTTGACCAATAAAATAACTTCATAATAGATATATTCCCTGATATACTTTGACCGAACAATATCTATAGCAGCAAAGTGACAAGAGCAGTTGGTGTATTATCAAAAATAGCGATGCCTCCGGCGGGCTACGCCTACGCACCAATGGCACTGTTGTGATAATGCAGAGTGATTCCTCCTAAACAGGATTGTTCAAGCTTCATAAATTAGTAAAGGTATTGTTACTTACAGCACTTTACAAGTCAATGAAGTATAGCCCTTCTCAACTTAAAATCTGCTGTATAATCCAAAACTCTCTACATCTTCCTGTTCCCCCAAGCCTCAGCCATAATTCATAGTTCAACCATTCGTGAGCCGCAGAGGAATCTGAATGATAAACTCGGTTCCTTTTCCAGGAGTTGAGAAGCACTCCAGTTTGCCGCCATGTTTTTCTGTAATGATTTGATAGCTAATAGACATACCCATTCCGGTTCCTTTGCCAACGGGTTTAGTGGTGAAAAAGGGATCGAATATTCGTTGCTGTAAGTCTTTGGAAATACCGATTCCGTTATCTGCGATCGCCACTTGTAACCACGTTGAATTAACTACCGATGTGCGAATCCTAATTCGACTGGGATTTTTCTCGATATCCTGATAAGTACGCTTGATATTGCTTTCTTCTAATGCATCAATTGCATTGACTAAAATATTCATAAATACCTGGTTGAGTTGTCCGGCATAGCATTCTACTAGGGGTACATTGCCATACTCTGTAATCACCTCAATTTCAGGTTGCTCCGGTTTAGCTTTGAGACGGTTTTGCAAAATCATCAGGGTGCTGTCGATGCCTTCATGAATATCGACCCTTTTGAATTCTGCTTCGTCCATGCGGGAGAAGTTTCGCAGCGATAGTACAATTTGGCGAATGCGATCGGTACCGACTTTCATGGAAGACAAAATTTTCGGCAAGTCTTCTTGCAAAAACTCCAGATCCATATCTTCGGCAGCGGTATGAATTTCAGGAGTAGGGTTAGAATCATGCTCCTGATACAACTGCACAAGCGCTAATAGATCCTGGGTATATTCCTGCACATGGTCGAGGTTGCCATGAATAAAGTTGACTGGATTATTAATTTCGTGTGCGACTCCAGCAACTAGTTGTCCGAGACTAGACATTTTTTCACTTTGAATAACTTGAGATTGAGTGCGCTGCAATTCCCCTAATGCATTTTTGAGTTCAGTGGTGCGCTCTTCTACCCGATCTTCTAGTTCTTCCTTGCTTTTCTCTAGGGCAGTAAACGATTCGTGCAGTTGCCCTGCCATGTGGTTGAAAGAGTTGGACAGGGTATTAAGTTCTTGAATGCTGCTAGTTTCTACTGTCTGATCTAAATTGCCGGATGCCATTGCCTCACTTGCCCAATTCAAGCGCAGAATCGGGCGTACAATCCAATGAGAGGTGAATACGCCCATTACCGAGGCAAGAACCAATGCGCCAAAACACAGTGCGATCGTAATATATGTGTTGGCGTTAATTTGCGCCATGAATGCGTTTTCTGGCACACTCACTACTACCAACCAATCTAAGCCATACTTGTCACGCCAAGGTGCAACATCGACAAAATACCGTTTTCCTTGCACCTCAAGCTTAAAATCTGTGTCTTGATTAATGGATGCAAACCCGTTGAAGGTTTGGAGGTGTCTGGCAATGTTCTGTATCATTGGGTTGGGGCTGTCGATCGCCCGCAATCTCTGAACTTTTTGATTAACGATCGCAAAGGGTTTCTCTGTGCCGGAACTGGCGACTAACATCCCATCCCGCTCTAAAAGGAATACTTCCCCAGACTGACTGACATCTAAACTGCGTAAAAAATCGCTGAGTTTCAACAGATGAATATCGCAGGCAATCATTCCTAGCAAGCGATTTTGTGGATCGTAGATCGGACGACTAGCAGAGGCGGCAATGTAGGGGCCCGTGGGATAATTTCCAGTTACAATCTTTGCCCAAATAGGTTTACCTGCGGTAATGGGTTGAGTATACCAAGATTCTTTAGAATTTTCCCAATTCCATCGAGCATTTACCTGAGTTCGATTACCTTGATTATCGGTAGCGTAGGTGTAGGTATTGTCTGGAGGCTTGGCAGTCCAATCATCAATGGTAATTGTCTTGCCATCATAACGAGCAGCACCTAGTCCCTCACCCGTAGTTAGTCCGATGCCAATATAAGTAAGTTCATACACGCGGATCTGATCCCAGAAATACTTCCCAATGGTTTTGCGATCGCGCACATCTAATATTCCCCTGCGGATGGCATCTGCGTTCATCTGATTAAGGGTTTGTGGAATAGAAAGATGAGACTTCAAATGTTCATCCACTACCTCGCTGGTGCGATCCATCAAATGCTCTGCTAAGTCGTTAACTGCTCTTTGTCCATTTTTAAAGGACAAATAACCCACTAAACTGACCGCTCCAAAAATTTGGATAAGGAAGGGAACAACAAGAACAATCTGTAATGGCAAGGCCTTAGCTTTGCTGAGGTAGTGAGTCTTCATTGCTGGAAGCTGAAACTTGTGCTACTTTGATTTGCTTATATAGTTCCCAAGATGTTCGGATACTTACGTTTGTTTAAATTTTTTTGCCAAGTAAGGGAACTCCAAATAAAAAAATACTCAACTACTTTTTGTGGGGTGGGCGACACGATAGCCCAAGGCTTGGGGCGGACAAGATGTCTACCCCACAAGATTGGATAATTTATTTGTTGGAAGTCCCTAAAAGGCGGCTTTAGGGAGAATGGTACTTTCTTAAGCAAAAATTGCTGTCCAAATCCCGAACTTCTGCAAGATGTCACTTACTAAATCCAGCGATTTAGTAAGTGACATCTAGATTTAGAGTGCGTTGTCTCAGGCTGTTGGAAACGATCCATTAGTACGCTCAACAGTCAGGCGAGGAATTCCCAAGGACATCGTTTATATTATTTTTCCAGGTTCTGGGAATAGACAGCCAAGAACAATTTCAGAGATAGAAGCTAAAACTAAACAGTTCTTTAAAATATGGGGTGGTGTAGAACGGATCGAGCCTCTATAAAAGTGTACCTGATGGAAAATCTTAGGTGCGATCGCAGCAAACAATCAAAGCTACCCCTGCTGATAAAATTGCAAATAATCTCTCTAAAGCTCAAGCTGAAGCAGTTAAAAACTGTGAAAAAGAACTTGGATTGATGAGTTTAGCACAACTATGGAAAGTACCCAACTTAGACGAGACTGGATGCAGAGAATAGGCGAAGTCGATCGTGTAAAGCAGTCAGATGCACTAAACTTTTTACGATAAGTTGTTGTGAGCCAAAATTGACGGAGAATAACGCGGCAGCATAACGTTTTTTTAAATCAGCAAGACTGGGGGAGGTGGTTGACGTTGATTTGAGTGAACAGCCAATTTACACTAGTTTGCCTACATTTGACTGAAGCTCGGTTCTACGTGAACCGAGCTTCAACCGAGGTTTATTTGATACTCGTTGTGTTGCTTAGAGGATGTTTTAAAAGCCCCGAAAGTTATAATTTTCCAGTTGTAGCATGGGCTAAGTACAACGCCAAATTAAGGTTTTAGCTATGTACTAAGGTGCAATGCTTTGCTAACTATAAGAGCAAAAAATCCTTTTAAAACATCATCTTAGATAAACACGATTGCTTTTGTATTAAGACAAAGAAATTTTACTTGCGAGTTAGATTCAGCAGTTCTTTGGGAGAAGCAAGTAAATCAATAGCCACAAAGTAAATTTGACCTTGAGGATCGAGTAAAAATCGCCAAGCAATGTTCATCCCAACATTACCTCCAAACCAAGGAGTTTCGACTGTACCAGTAATTTTATGCTGTGTATAACCATCTTCTATAGTTTCTGAAACCCCTTTGGTTGGCTTCATCACTAACCCTTGTCCCTCATCTCGTAGATAAGAAGTGATCGCTTCTCGACCAACAATTGGCTTTTGGAAAGGTGGTTGCAGCGCACCGTTGTTAGCAAATAAAGCAACAGCAGCTTCAAAGTTATCTGCATTCATAGCTTCAATGTATTTCAGCACTGTTGGCTCTGTAACTCCCTCAATAGTAAATTGAGGACTTAGGGATGCACGGGGGAACTTAAAGTTTATGACTTCTGCCTGTTGTTTATCAGCCAGAGACGGATCGAATCCCATATTTACTACAGTATTGCGTAGTACAGTAATTTGCTGACTCTGATCGATTCTCTGAACAGCTTCTAGCACTGCTTTAACTTGGGTTGACATTTGATAGCCTGCTGGCATAGGAGCGACGATACCCTGTTTCATCCACTCTCCTAACTGCCACCAGAATCCCAATTTGGCGTTGACACCAAAGTATGCATAAGAACGGCTGATAGGAGTGTCAGCATTACTCGCTAAATCTCTCATTAATTGCGTTTGTTCTTCATGAGACATCCGCTTAATATCGTTGAATATACCTTCCATTAATTGGAGATTTGCTTTTCCGGGAGCAGCTGGAGTAATTGTCCGACCTAGTTCAGCGTAAGCATACCAAAGAAATGCCAATTGATCGTCAATGTTGAGTTCAGCAAACATTGCTGTAGTGGCTGGAACAGCATCTGCTACTTGAGTGCTAGAAAAAATATTCCGTGCGGATTCGATAGTATAATTCATGTTTGTTACCTTAAATATTTACCTATTTAGTAGTTGCTTTCGGCTACATTTGACAACTTGATGGATAAATCTAGGACATTTTTATTTGATGACACAATTATCCCTAGATATCCAAATTTGAATTATTATCATTCACTACTCTGGTATCATAACTGGCAAACGTTAACAAAAGACTAAAATTTATAAGATTTATCTGATGAATATCATTGAATCAAATGTATATCTACTATTTATTTTTCAAGCTTTGAGTGAATAAAAGTAGTTTTTGGAAAAGTATATCTTCCTTTAGGAAGATATTTAACGATATATCATCTATATATATAAATATATCTACGTTTTGAACTTTTTCGGAATAAAAATAGAATTTATTAATTGCTTAAATTAGTTTTTTTAATTACTGTATATGTTGCAGCAGGTTTATCTTTAGCCGTAGGTTGAGCTAAATAAACTGAAGTCTGTCTAATGCAAGCCGTTGGTTAGTTTATTAGTAAGACGTAACTTAGAAATTTTTTGCGATCGCCATTTGTTTAAGGGATGACTTTGCCTCAATCCGTGCAGACAATCGCCTGGAGGTTATGTGTAGGTCAGTTGCTCAATCCTACCTAGACTGGATTAAATAATTGATTACACCTAAAATTATTAAATGGCCCGGGTAGAACACATAAAACCATCTAGCCCGCGAACCTTGTCTACCATTGAATTGAAAAACAATCAATCCTGCAAAAACTGCCCAAATTTGAAATATATAATTAATCGATAGAATTACTAAAATAAAGTGCAAGATGCACCAGTAGAGCAACCATACACCGGGTCTCAGTTTGTCTATTAAAGACATCAATAAAATTACTCCAATCCCATATCCTCCATACTCAAAGCCCAAGACCTCAGAAAGTGCTGCACACAATCCAGTAATTATTAATTGTTGCCATAATTGCGGGCAAAGCTTTACTAAGCGCAACATCACAAGTCCAAGAAGAAGCGTGAAGAGAATATTAAACGAGTACTTTTGGAAAACAAAAGTATAGATTGGCTGAGATATAATCGCTGTAATTAATAGCCTGCTTCCATAGCGGTATACATTTTGGGTGTGTTTTTCGCCTTTAGCCAGAAGCCATGCAAAGAGGGGAAAGCTCAATCGCCCAAAAAAGTGCAATATTAAGAAGTCTGGCATTAGCAAATAGCACACATGATCCATAACCATGAACACTGCTGCTAAAACTTTAATGTTGAAAGCTGAAACTTTAATCATAACGCTGAGTTTTACCGTCAAAATTGCCAAATAGGTTCTTAACGATCGCTTACAGGTTCCAAAAATATCCTGAGTGAAATCTTCCGCTTCTTGGGAGTTGTCCAAACCTTCAACGTCAGTCCGCCGCCGAAGGAGAATCTTAGCTTGCTGGGCTGATTGTGGCTCCCCAACCTACCCATATATTCATAAACCCAATGAAAATCAAGGTTTCTAATTTTTATTTGGTAAGCTAAAAAACATCTAACTTGCATAATCGAGTTAAATATAACTCTTGTGGGGTGGGCATCCTGCCCGCCCAGTATATGCAATTTAAATGTGGAACAGCTTAACAGTAATAAAAGAGCGCTACTAAATACTAGCAATTTGATAACATTAACAAAGTTGATGATTGTCTACGATCCAAATAAGGCGATGTCTACGACGGGCTAACGCCTACGCCCACTTCAGCAGATTGGCAAAAACACTATGGCAAAGCGTAAGAAAAGCAATCTCCAGTGGATAAAAGAAACGCTTGAACTAAAACCCGATCATCGCTGGGAATCTCCATCAGGCTACAAAATATTTGTAGGAGATCGAGGCGCTATTCGCTTGAATGTTCCCCAGGACTGGGTTTTGGAGCCACAAGAAAAATCTTTCAAGTTCCTCGATAAAAAACCGCCTAACGATGATTGCTGTCTGGAAGTATCTTTCAATCGTCTGCCACCCAATGACTGGAGCCAGTTTCCGCTAAAATCCACGTTGAAGAAAGTCCTGGAAGACGACAGCCGCAACATCATTGCCAAGGGAGAAATTATTACCGTCAAGCGCCAAACTGCCAGAATTGTCTGGACAGAGATGAAGTTTATTGACACTCAGGAAGAACCACGGGAAGCTTTTTCGCGGACTTGCATTGGTTTGGGGTCAAATGTTCAATGCTTAATTACATTCGATTATTGGGCAGATCAAGCAGAACAATTAATACCTGTTTGGGATGAAGCAATCCGTAGCCTCACGCTAGGGTTGTATATTCGTGACCCCATGACTGGTTTGGCTTTTCCAGACTGAAGCCCAAGAATGATTTGTCACACTCACCGACATCCCGCCCAAAACTGAAGTTCAGGGCTGATAGCTGAAGTCCACTCAAGTGGACTGAATTAATTATTTAGTCTAATACGCTTGGGTTAAGAAGAATCGTAGGTTGGGTTGAAGCTTTATTTGTTAGCCTTAACCCAAGCGTATTGTCATTTAGTCCACTTGAGTGGACTTGGGCTATGAGACTCTGAATTTATTCCGAGGCGGGATAGAAACGCAGTGCGAGATTTATTAATTTATTAATAAAGAAAGATATGGCTGCGACAAAACTTGTGTATACACGGTAGCCGTAAGCGGGGAGGGGTGTTAGGAACATATATGCAGTGTTGCGTTGTCGTTCGTGCAACGCATCCTAGCTAACTACGATTCTATCCAATTCATTTTGAACCATTTATTACTGAACTCTTCATTAATTAGAGTGGTAATTCTATCTCCATAGGGTTCCGCATTATCTAACAAATAAACAAAGACTTCTTGGCATTCTTGTTCTTCATGCTCATCTGGATAAGATATATAGCAATCTGATTTAATTTTTGAAAAAATACTGCACACCTGAAAGCAAGAGGCAATTAATCTTTATCTATTGCCTATTTTCCATTGCCTCACTCTACATAGAAGTTTTAATGTATAGCGATCGCCCCAGCATAACAATTACTCTAATCCTGTGTTCTCTGTGTGACTAAGCTTAAGTAATTTCTGTGAGTTTCCTCTTCAGTCTGGGTATTCTAAAGAAGGTTTTTTCACAATTTCATCTAAGAGTAGGGAATGAAGAGTTAGGGATTTTCTGATTATCGCCCTGCAACTACAAATAAAAAGTGTTGATTGGAGTTTGTTTTATGCCCCTTGCTAATCATATACCTCACAGTCAGCGGCGATGCCTACGGCGGGCTGCGCCAACGCTCCGTACTTGGCTAGTGGTTCCTTTTGTGCTACAAATCTTTACTGCTGTGGGATTAGTCGGTTATCTGTCATTCCGCAACAGTCAACAAGCGGTGAATCACCTAGCTCATCAGTTGATTCGAGAAGCCAGCTTACGAGTCGATCAACATTTAGATACCTACTTAGCAAGTTCTTATCAAATTGCCCGCAGCAATGCTGAATTAGTCGAGTCAGGGTTACTTAACCGACAAGATTTAGACCTGGTTGGCTATCAGTTTTGGCAGAAAGTGAAATTGCATCAAAAAATCAGCTATATGCACTTTACCCAAACTAATGGCAATTATTTAGGAGTTGGGCGATGGTTGCCGGGTGAAGGAATCACAGTCGATGAAGTTTCCCCTCGAACGAAGGGAAAAAACGTTGTCTATAAAATTGATAGTCAAGGAAAGCGAACTCAGAAAATTGGTGCTTATGACTTTAATCCGCTGACTTATCCTCCATTCGTCCGAACCTCACAATTGCGTAAACCCAATTGGTCGCCTGTGAAAGTTTTGCAAGAAATTGACGGATATGTTGCTCTTGTTTTTGGTCATCCAGTTTACGATCGCAACCAAAAATTCATCGGTATGATGGCAGCCGATCTCACACTGTCTCAAATCGGTGACTTCCTTCAAGATTTGCAAGTCAGTCCCTCTGGAAAAATTTTCATTATTGAGCGGGATGGAATGTTAATTGCTCACTCAGTAAAACAGCCGATTCTCAAAGCAACTGCTAAAGATAAGCAACGCCTGAATATTTTGGAAGATCCCGATCCGCAGATTAAAGCAACTGTGCAATATTTGCAGCGTAAATTTGGCAGCTTCGAGCAAATCAAGAATGCACAAGAATTTGATTTTCAAGTAGGTGGCGATTCTTCTTTACTGACACAAAGCGAACGTCAATTTGTACAAGTGACTCCGTGGCGCGATAAATTTGGTCTGGATTGGTTGGTAGTCGTGACGATTCCCGAATCAGACTTTATGAAACAAATTAATGCCAACACTCGCACCACAATTTTACTAAGTTTGGCTGCTTTGTTTATTGCCACAATGTTTGGAATTTTTACGGCTCGTTGGGTAACTCAACCCATCCTCCGCCTCAATCAAGCCGCCAAAGACATCGCCAAAGGAAATTGGCATCAAACAGTTGAACTCAATCGCACCGATGAACTAGGAGAGTTAACCATCTCTTTTAACCAAATGGCAGGCCAACTCAAAGAATCATTCGAGACACTAGAACAGCGAGTTAGCGATCGCACTGCTGCATTAGCTGAATCCAATCACCAGCTAGAACACGCCAAAGAGAAGGCAGAAGTGGCAAATCAGGCTAAAAGTTCTTTCATTGCTAACATGAGTCACGAACTCCGTACCCCTCTCAACGGCATACTGGGGTTCGCTCAACTAATGACTCGCAGCAAAACTCTGTCCACCGAACACCAAGAAAATATCAGCATCATTACTCGTTGTGGAGAACATCTATTAACGCTAATCAACAACATCCTGGATTTGTCCAAAATTGAAGCAGGAAAAACTACACTCAACCTCAAGCATTTTGATTTCTATCGCTTGTTGAGCGATTTAGAAGATATGTTTCGCCTCAAAGCTGAAGATAAAAGATTACAAATGTTGTTTGAATATCTACCAGATGTGCCGCGCTATGTGGAAACTGATGAAGTGAAACTGCGCCAAGTTTTAATTAACTTAATTAGTAATGCAATTAAATTTAGCGATGAAGGTGGTGTATCGCTGAGAGTTAAGGCCATTGCTTCCTCTGAAGCATCACCCACGCACACTCTATATTTTGAGGTAGAAGATTCTGGCCCCGGCATTGCTGCTGATGAACTTGATAAGTTGTTTGAAGCCTTTGCTCAAACCCAAACCGGCAAAAATGCCCAAGAAGGAACAGGATTAGGATTACCCATCAGCCGCAATTTTGTACAACTTATGGGTGGCGAGATGAATGTCAGTTCTCAAGTAGGGTATGGCACGCTTGTTAAATTCCAGATTCAGGTGACGGCTGTTGAGGCAGCTGATGAAGAAACTGTGCGGTTCAAGCGACAGATTATTGCTTTGGAATCCAATCAACCCCGTTACCGCATCTTAGTTGTGGATGATAAAGATATCAATCGCCAGATTCTAGTAAAGTTGCTCAGTCCCTTGGGCTTTGAAGTGAAGGAAGCCGAAAATGGTCAAGAAGCGATCGATATTTGGCAACAATGGCAGCCCCACTTGATTTGGATGGATATGCGAATGCCAGTGCTAAATGGCGTAGAGGCCACACAATACATCAAAGCCCAAGCCAACGGCAACAGCCCAAAAATTATCGCCTTGACTGCTAGCAGTTTGGAAGAAGAACGCGCTGCAATTTTGGCAGTCGGTTGCGATGACTTTATGCGAAAGCCGTTTCGAGACTACGAAATTTTCGACGCGATGGCAAAGCACATTGGAGTGCTATATGTATATGAAGAAACTCAAAATCAGCCACAAGTGTATTTGCCCACGGCTAAATTGCAACCATCCGATCTCAATAGCATGTCTAGCGAATGGCTGAGTGAATTTCACGCTGCTGCTACCGCCGGACGGGATCAACGACTGATGGAACTGATCGAAAAAATTCCTGAGCAAAACTCAGCGATAGTACAAACTCTCAAGCATTTGGTCGATAACTTTGAGTTTGATGCACTGATTGAACTTACTCAATCTATTTCTTAATTATCTTTATATATGAAAACTCTATCCAAAACCGAAATCCTTGTAGTTGACGATCTGCCAGACAATCTCCGCTTAGTATCTAACCTGTTAGTAGAACAGGGTTACGTAGTACGTAAAGCTACAAATGGTACGATGGCATTGCGATCGGCTCAGGCAGAACCTCCAGACCTGATATTATTAGATATTAATATGCCCGATATTGATGGCTATGAAGTATGTCGCCAACTCAAAACCTTTGATAACACTCGTGCCATTCCTGTGATTTTTCTCAGTGCGCTTGATGACGCGATCGATAAAGTAAAAGCATTTCAGGTAGGTGGCATAGACTACATTACCAAACCCTTCCAAGTTGAAGAAATGTTGATTCGCATTCAAACCCAACTGACAGTACAACGCTTCACTCAAACTCTAGAACAACAAGTTGAACAACGAACTACTGAACTTTCCCAAGCCTTGCATCATCTAAAGGAAACCCAACTCCAGTTGGTGCAACATGAGAAGATGTCTGCGTTGGGTAATCTTGTGGCTGGCATTGCTCACGAGATTAACAACCCTGTTGGCTTTATTGCTGGGAATTTACAACCTGCAATTGATTATATTAACGACTTGTTTAGATTGATTGACTTTTATCAAACTAAGATACCCGATCCTGAACCAGAAATTGCAGACATTGACTTGGAATATCTGCGAGAAGATTTGCCTAAATTAATTAATTCACTAAAACTCGGAGTTCAACGCATCCGCCACATCAGCACGAGTTTACGTACTTTTTCCAGAGCCGATCGAGACTACAAAGTACTATTTAATATTCATGAGGGTATTGATAGCACAATTATGATTCTCAAACACCGCTTGAAAGCTAGTGACGATCGTCCAGAGATCGAAATTGTCAAGGACTATGCTAATTTACCTCAAATCGAATGCTTTCCGGGGCAACTCAATCAGGTATTCATGAACATTCTGGCAAATGCGATCGATGCTTTGGAAGACTCAAATATCGGACGGAGTTTCACAGATATTGAAATGAAGCCAAACCTGATTACAGTGAAAACTGAACTGTCAAATGATAGCCAATTGGTCAACATCCGCATTCAAGATAACGGCATCGGCATGAGAGATGATGTCAAAGAGAAGATTTTTGAGCATTTGTATACTACAAAAGCTGTTGGGAAGGGAACAGGATTAGGATTAGCGATCGCTCATCAGATTGTAGTCGAAAAACATGGTGGAGCGATCGCTGTCAATTCAACTTTAGGTGATGGTACTGAATTTATAATTACGCTCCCAGTAAAAGGGGGATGAAGGGGTACAGGGGATAATTCCTAACTCTTAACTCAGCACTCCCAATGCCCAATCCCTTTATGCTAGATTTGAAGTGGGATAGTAATAAAGTTACAAAGCTATGGTTTAGGTTCTAATGCCTAACTGGTGCGCCATCCTTTAGTATGAGCGTATACCGCCGAGTACTTTAAACTATATTGCTTGATTAGCTCAGTTGGTAGAGCAATCGACTCATAATCGATCCGTCACAGGTTCGAGTCCTGTATCAAACCCCAGGAAGTTAGCTCACTGGTAGAGCAATCGACTCATAATCGATGTGTTGTAGGTTCGATTCCTATACTTTCACCCAACCCTGTCCGGGTCAAAAGACAATACCCTTCCAAGGTAGCCAATATGGTACGGGAGAAATCCCAAAACGGTTCAAGTCCGTCATTTTCCAAACTCTGCGGTGTAAGTGTTCTGCTGTCGCTCATTACTCGTAAGGGCGATCTTCGGTAGCCACAGTCAAGGAGTAAGCGCAACTGCATTTCTTCCTAACTTGAGTATGTCCCTTCGTTTTCTACATCTAGTTTTCCTTTAGGATTCTAGATTGGTAAATTGAACGGTATATTTGAGCGCGGTTCTTTTTCTAGATTGCCATTGAGCAGTCTGGTAAAAGTAACAGCAATCTTAATCCAGTTTTTGAGAAGCTTTTGCCCACACCTAAACTGTAAACACTTGCACTTGCAGAGTAAAAAAAGCTTTTGTATTATGTACAGCAAAAATCTAACCACTACCCCATTAGCGGCTGAAAGTAATCTAGAAAAGTTGCAAACTGATAATTTAGCACTTTTGCGATGGCTACGCCCGCCGCAGGCATCGCATGGTTTAGCTGAATATAATACTGCCGAAGAAATAGCCTTTGCAATGGGAATCAGCCTGGAAAAACTGCACTCTTTAACAACTAGTACATCCCTAACTAAACATTACCTCCCTTTCAAAATTTCAAAAAAGACAGGTGGAGAAAGAATGATTTCTGCACCAAAGCCCGAACTTAAAGCTGCTCAAAGATGGATTCTAGAGAATATTTTAGAGAAATTAGAAGTTCATAATGCAGCGCACGGCTTTTGCAAAAATCGTTCGATAGTCACCAATGCTAAACCCCATGTTGGTGCAAATGTAATAGTCAATATTGATTTACAGAATTTTTTTCAGTCAATTTCTTACAAACGTGTCAAAGAATTATTTTCTGGGTTTGGTTATTCAGAACCTATGGCGACAATTTTCGGATTGATTTGTACAACTGCTGAAATAGCAATAAATGGACAAATTAACTATACAGCTTCAGAAAACCGCCATTTACCTCAAGGTTCGCCTGCAAGTCCTGCTATTTCTAATCTAGTTTGCCGTAATCTCGATAGCCGTCTTGCTGCGATCGCTGAAAATCTTGGGTTTTGCTATACGCGCTACGCTGACGATTTAACATTTTCTGCTTCTGAGGATGCATCGTCCAAAATATCTAATTTGATTAAAAACACTAAATTTATTATTCATAGTGAAAATTTTACTGTGAATGATAATAAAACCAAGATTTCCGGTAAATCAGTGCAACAAGAAGTAACAGGTGTTATTGTAAATACGCAATTAAATATATCTAAAAAGACATTAAAAGCCTTTCGTGCAACTCTATATCAAATAGAACAAGAAGGCTTATCAGGAAAAACTTGGGGAAAATCAACTAATTTAATTGCCGCAATTACCGGGTTTGCAAATTATGTAGCAATGATTAACCCGAACAAAGGTGCAGAATTTAAATCAAGCGTGGAACGCATCAAGCAGAAATATGGTGACTCCCAAACAGATGAAGTACGTTTTTAAAGCTGCTTATTTAGCTAGAAAAGACTTATTTAGGTGTACCTCAGCCAATAATAGCCAGCGCGAATGGAATTCACTCTTTTAACTTTTTTCCTGTGCTAGATTTGAACCGGGATAGTAACAAAGTCGCAAAGCTGTAGTTTGGGTTCTGTATACCCGACTGGTACGCTAACCTCTGGTAATAGCGTATACCGCCCAGTACTTTCAACTATTTCACCATGAAAGTTAGCTCATTTGGTAGAGCGGTCGGTGTATCGCCGATTAGTTGTAGGTTCGATTCCTATACTTTCGGGCAAAAACCCTCGCCCTGGGTACGGGCACCTTGTTAGGGACAAGACCGCAGAATTATTGGGTATTGGAAAAGACCCAATCAAAAAACTTCTTGTTTTTTCTACTCTGTCATGCAGGTACTTATAACAGTAAAAGAGCTAGCGCAACTGTATCTCTCCCTAACTTGAGTATGTTCCTTCCTTTTCCTACATCCGGTTTTCCTTTGGGGATTCTAGATTGGCAAAGCGAACGGCATATTTGAGCGCGGTTCTCTTTTTTTAGATTGCCATTGAGCAATTTGGGAAAAGTAACAGCAATCTTAATCCAGCTTTGGAGAAGCTTTTGCCCGCACCGTAACTGTAAAAACCTGCACTGGCAGAGTAAATAAATCTTTTGTAGTATATAGTAGTACAAGATGCTAAAACTAATCTTTTAGCCTTTGTTTAAAGGGTTGTAAAGCCTAAAGAACCTCTAGAGAAATTCTCTATACTCCACTCCAGTAGTTAAGCCGTGAGACACTGGTGGTATTTGAGTTCAAGCAAGGTTATAAATGTGTTGTTCTAATCTTCTTAGCTAGTTGTAATTGCCTAGTTTACTTAAACTATCACACAAATTATTTATGCAAATCACTATGTGGGAAACGTTTTATATCAAACCTAACGAAATCGGTATCTTATATCACCGCAGTGACTTTAAGAAAATTTTGCAGCCGGGTACACATACATATTTAGGTCGGCATTGGCAAGTAAAAATTTATGACCTCAATCAGCCACTAACTCAGATTGAGAATATAGAACTGTTGTTGCGAAATCACGAAGCCGAACTACAAGAACATTTATTGATTATCAGAACTGCATTCAATCAAGTTGCATTAGTCCGCTACGGTCAAAATTGGGTAAGCGTTGCACCAAATAAATTGATTGCTTTTTGGCGTGGTTTTATTGAAGTAGAGTCTCATATCTTCAACTTAGAAGAAAGCTTAGAATTACCTAGTTCCTTTGTACAGCAATTGCGCTCAGTTTCGTTGAATGGAGTGAAGAAGTTCCAAATCTCAGAGTCTGAGATTGGTTTACTATATCTGCAAAACAATTTTGTGCGACCTCTAGAACCAGGAGAGTATGCTTTTTGGTCGGTAGATAGAGATGTTACAGTCCGAATTCTCAGCCGGATTATCCCTAATCCAGACTTTCCTCTAGAAGATGTACTCATTGAAAAACATCCCGACTTTATTGCTGCCTACTGTCAAACAGTGCAATTGCTGACTTCGCAAGTAGCAATTGTGAGATATCGAGGTAAAGTGATTTCTATTTTGCCACCCACCAGCCGCAAGTTATTTTGGCAGGGTGTTGAAGTGGAAATTCTCGACATCAGCGCTGATGCTCAGTTGCAGCCTGCCTTAGTCGCTGAGTTGGTCGAGGGTTCAGCAGAAGTAAAATTGCTCAGTCGCAACTGTTTGCATATTTGCCAAGTTCCCGCCCAACACGTGGGACTAGTATACATTAATCAAGAGTTTCAAGGACTGCGATCGCCAGGAGTACATGCGTGGTGGTTATTTGGCCGCTCTTTTCAAACCGAAACCATTGACCTGCGACTACAAAATATGGAAGTATCTGGTCAAGACATCCTCTCTAAAGATAAAGTACCTCTGCGGTTGAATTTAACGGCTGGCTTCCGCATACTCGACCCATTGAGGGCAAAAAACGGGTTATCAGATATTTCTGGTTACTTGTACAAAGAATTACAGTTTGCTTTGCGTGGTGCAGTCGGCGAACGTAACTTAGATGCTTTATTAGAAGATAAAGGTGCAATTGATAGAAGTATCTCTGAATACATCCGCCAGAAAGCCGCAGACTATGGAATTGAAGTAGATTCTGTAGGTGTCAAAGATATTATTTTACCTGGTGAGATTAAAACTATCTTGAGTAAGGTAGTGGAGGCAGAAAAAGCTGCTCAAGCAAACGTAGTCAGACGTAGAGAAGAAACCGCTGCTACCCGCAGTATGCTAAACACTGCCAAAGTGATGGAGGATAACCCCGTCGCATTGCGTTTAAAGGAACTCGAAGTATTAGAGCGGATTGCAGAGAAGATCGATCGCATTCAAGTTAACGGCAGCTTGGATAGTATTTTGACGGATTTGATTCGGATGAACCCGTAGCAATCGGGGTAAATGCTCACACAGGAAAGCTCACAACTTCTTTGGAGGCCGGGCAATAAATCCGGTTTTCACTCCACTCTTGAATCCTGCACGTTCATAGAAGTGCAGCGTTTCCTCGCTTTTTGAGCTAGTCAAAAGCATCACTTTGTAACACTGTTGCTGCCATGCTAAATCCAAAGCATAATGCAGCACCCGCGTACCAAGTCCCTGTCGTCGATAATCGGGGTGAGTGACAACATTTTCAATAATGGCGTATGGATGTGCGCCGCGTGTCAAGTTGGGAACAATGGCTAAGTTACATGTAGCTACTAACTTGCTACCAATGTCAGCAACTATGTAATACAGACGTGGATCGTCCAGAATTTCATCCCACATCGACTGTAACACCTCCTCAACAGGTAGAGGCGCATCAACGGGATTAAGGTGCTGATACAATGCCAGAAGTTGGGGAAGTTCGTTGTGTGCAATTAAGCGAACGGTGATTGCGGGTTTAGACAAAGCTGTAGTCAGTAATTATTGGTAATTATGCCAGGAAGTGTATTTGACAATTTGCATCTTCACCAAATGTCAAATCACATCAATATCAATTCAGTATTGTTAGGGTGTTTATACCAATTTAATATGAAGCTGCATATATTGGTAGAGGAAGCACACAGTCACAAAAAATTATTGAGTTGCAAGCTTTACCATCAAACCATCCATTACTGCTAGAGATCGCGTAGGCGTTAGCCCGTCGTAGACATCGCCTCAGACAACAGCTGCTTGAAAGGCTTAGTTGGAAAATTCACCGCATTTGGTCAACGGACTGGTTTCGTAACAAACCTGTTCAAGTTCGTCTGTTGATAGAAAAAATTAAACAACTACAACAAATAAAAAGCTAAAAGGTTCGTCCGGCGAGCGATCGCTTTTCGATAGATTTTGCTCCACTGTGCCATTAAACTAAAAATTGAAGTTGACCATAACAGCGATGATAAAAATTTTACAACTTCAGTGTTGTGATACTGCTGAAAGTGTACATTTACACTCAGCCCGCATTAAACTATATACTTGATAGATAAACTCTCATTATGCCGATTCAATGGCATGGAGTCACTGCAATGTCAATTGATGAAGTTGAAACCCAGCAAAATAACGATCTAGCTCAACCCGCTACAGACTTAATAGAAAAACTAGTAAAGGCAAAAGACAAGAAAAAACCTAAAAAATCCAAACGAATTTTCGATGGTAGCACAGAAGTTTTTGCCAAGAAAATTCCCAAAAAGACTTTTGAAACTGAACTAGAGCAACTCCAGATTGAACTAGTCAAAATGCAATACTGGATTAAGCACACTGGCTATCGGGTTGTCGTCATATTTGAAGGGCGCGATGCAGCAGGCAAAGGAGGAGTAATTAAACGCATTGCCGATCCACTCAATCCTCGTGGCTGTCGTGTAGTTGCACTGGGAACCCCCTCCGATCGCGAGAAAACTCAGTGGTATTTTCAGCGTTATGTGCAACATCTGCCGACAGCAGGCGAAATTGTCCTGTTCGATCGCAGTTGGTACAATCGAGCCGGAGTTGAACAGGTAATGGGTTTTTGTACTGAAGCAGAATATCAAGAATTCATGCAATCTTGCCCAGAATTTGAACGAATGCTGGTGCGATCGGGCATTGTTTTAATCAAGTATTGGTTCTCCGTCAGCGATGATGAACAAGAGGAACGCTTTCTCTCTCGCAGTCACGATCCTGCAAGGCGCTGGAAACTCAGCCCAATGGACTTGGAGTCACGCGATCGCTGGGTGGAATTCTCAAAAGCAAAAGATACCATGTTTGCTTACACAAATATTCCAGAAGCTCCCTGGTTTACCATTGAAGCAGATAATAAAAGACGGGCGCGGCTCAACTGCATTCATCATTTGTTGAGCAAAGTTCCTTACGAAGATATGACACCTCCTCCCTTAGAGCTTCCGTCTAGACCTGTGGCTGAGGATTATGTTCGCGCTCCCCGCAATGAGCAGTTTTTTGTGCCTCAAGTGTATTAAGCAACATTCCTGAGTCGAAACTATGGAGTACAGCGACTTTACTCTAGAAAAAGTTTCGGCTGTTTTGGGAATTACCACCCAAGAAGCCGATTTGTTTTCCAAGCTTGCACCTCTTTGTATTCCTTCCTGGTTAAATGAAACTTTAGGAAAGCGAACCCAATTAGCTCTGATTAGTGAAAAGGCTCGGAGCGAATTTATTATTGTACCGATTTTACTAGCTTGTCGCGATCTCAGCCAAGATAGCTTGGCTATTTTCTCTGGACAAAGACTTGACGTTGATCCTGTACAAGGCTTAATTGGGGAATGTGATTTTATTTTAGCAATGGCTCCACCTTTACCACCGTTGCGTAGCCCAATTATCACTGTTGTAGAAGCGAAGAAAAATGATGTTGAAGCTGGTTTAGGACAGTGCATCGCCCAAATGGTGGCAGCGGATTTATTCAATCGTTCATCTGGACAAGCAGAAATACCTGTGTATGGATGCGTGACAACAGGAGAAGTATGGCAGTTTCTTCAACTTTCGCAAAAAGTGGCTTTGCTTGATAAGCAAAGATATTACTTGGATAACATAGGAGCTATTTTGGCAATTGTACAGACAATTGTTCAGCAATTCAGTAGTTAATTTGTGTAATACTTGCAAGGAATAATGCAAAGCTTAAACCTAGAGAAAACCATCATTGAAAATTCTATGATTCATAACGTATTTTTTGGAACGATGATAACCACAATTTAACGTACTGAAAGATGAGTCATTGGAGATGCACTACATCTTGCCTTAGCTTCCTATTATAAATGTGATTTTCTCTTGACTTGGAATTGTCGTCACTTGGCAAATGCCAATAAGTTTGGGCATATCCGACGGCTGAACGTTATGCTGGGGTTATACGTTCCAACGCTACGCCGTTAGAGTTGATAGGAGCGCAAAATGACGAAGAATGATGAGGCAATTAGCCAAATACGTAAAATTCGCCATATTATATCTCTAGAGAATGGACACAACCCCCAGAAGTTGGTGAATTACTATATTCAACTTCAGAAAGAATATCCCCACCTTATACAGTACAAAGAGCAGCAGACAAAAGTTCTAGAATCCCCAACACAACAAGGTATTGAAGCCGAAGCATAGAAGCGCTCGGTTAAGTTTGCATTATCTGCGGGGAATGATAGGGAATGTTACTGCGATATCTACGACGGGCTATTCAGCGTCGCACTATCTCGTAAATTAGTTTTATTAACACGCAACCATTGGGATTTGGGCAAATTACCTGGATTGTTAATAGAGGATTGGAGGGTTTAATGCGTAGGCGCAGCCCGTTGCAGACATTGCTAAAACGGTCTACTTCTTGTGCATATCGCACATCATTCCTAAATATACAGTGACTTTTTGTAAAGTTTGGGCGAATCATATATCTAACCCTAAAATTTAGAACTATACTAACTTGACTAGTTAATTCTCTAGGAAAATTCATCTGTGATCAGCCTAGCAAGTGTTTCCAATACCGTGTCCGAAGTGGAAAGTGATGGTTTAGGTGAAATTGACAACCTTGATAGGCAACTGCATCAGTGCTTCCAGAGTAAATTTTTAATTCATCATTCATTGACACGACTTATAGTTAGTTTTCAAGCTAACAAAACTAGACCTATCTATCGGTGGTATAAATATAAAGAAGCTTTCTCTGCATCTCTTATAGAATATCTATTGCAACAATATAAAATTACTAAAGGTAAGGTTTTAGATCCATTTGCAGGTAGTGGAACTGCGCTATTTGCTGCTAGTGAAGCTGGAATTGATGCTGACGGTATTGAATTATTGTCCATTGGTCAACAAATAATTAATGCTAAAAAGCTTTTAGATTCTGAATTCACTCCTGAAGATTTTGAGAGGATCAAAAATTGGTCAAAGTTACAGGTTTGGAAGCAGTGTGAGCAGAAACAAGACTTACCAGAATTGAGAATCACCAAAGGAGCTTATGCTGAACTAACTATAAATGCAATTGAGCAGTATCTTGCAGCTTGCAAACGAGAAAATTATAGAGTCCAAGCAGTTTTAAACTTTGCCTTACTGTGCATTTTAGAATCCATAAGTTATACACGTAAAGATGGACAGTATCTGCGTTGGGATTATCGTTCCGGTCGTGGACAGAGCAAGAAACCTTTCAACAAAGGCGAAATTCTAGAGTTCGATAATGCGATCGCCAATAAAATAAGTGAAATTATTGATGATTTACTACCTTCTACACAACAAATTGAGCTTTTCCCAATTAAAAACTCTCAAGGTCAAATTCATCTTTATGGAGGATCTTGTCTTGAGATTATGCCGCGCCTAGCCAATTCCGTATATGATGCAATTATTACATCTCCACCTTATTGCAATCGATACGACTATACTCGCACTTATGCACTGGAACTAGCTTTACTTGGTATTTCTGAAAAGGAGTTAATTAAACTTCGTCAGGAAATGCTAAGTTGTACAGTTGAAAATCGCCCCAAAGATTTATTGACTATCAACTCAGATTGGAAAACAGCCTTAGCTATTGCTGATTCACAGAATTTGTTGCAGGCTATCTTGAAATATTTAGATAACCAAAAAGCAAAGGGTGCATTAAATAACAATGGTATACCAAGAATGGTCAGAGGATATTTTTATGAGATGGCGTGTGTAATACAAGAATGTTTTCGTGTTCTTAAACCAGGGGCACTTTTATTCATGGTTAATGACAATGTTCGTTATGCAGGCGTAAGCATTTCAGTAGATATGATTCTCTCTGATTTCGCCGAACAGCTAGGTTTTGTTATTGAAAATATTCTTGTTTTGCCAAGTGATAAAGGTAATAGTAGCCAGCAAATGGGAAATCATGGACGCAATCCATTGCGTAAGTGCGTTTATGTATGGAAAAAGCCATAAATTGAATTTCTATGTGTTCCTATCAAAATCATCTTCAATCCATTGATGATCTTATAACTACTTATGAAGCAATTCGTGCAGGTTTTGTGGCTCTTGCACTGGAGAAAAATCGACGTGCTACGCCATTCGTCGCAGAAGCAAGGGCACTTAAAGAAGCTGCTACTCAAGCTGAGAGTCCTATTGAATTGCTAAAGATTAAGGGCATTGAGATGGGATTGTTAACTGCGGCAGGCTTATCTGATAAATCTCTAGCGCACCTGATGTCAGAGGATAAGGTAGAGGCTGTAAATGGTCTGATCAAAAATTTTCTTGAACCAGCAGGTGCAAACTTTCCAGAAGAATTGGTTTTTAGATTTTTACTGACTCGTGGTGACACACTTGGTGGTTCAATGCGAAATGTTGGAGGCGTGTTGGCACAAAGAAAGCTGACTCGTGCAATTCTCTCCACTCTCACGATCGCAGGTACAAAATACCACTGGCAACACTCAAAAAGTAAAAAGTGGATAGCCATGACAAATAATGACTCAGAAATTGAGTTATCTTTACGAGGAATAAGCTGGGAAAGTGAGATTGGTAATCGCACACTAATTTATAACCTGACTGTCCCGCTAGTTAGAAGTAATGTGGATCTATGTTTGTTTAACCTGAACCGAGCAGAGTTAGTAGCCAACAAATCTAATGCCATTGAACCATCTGTAGTTGCGCCATACGTTATCGCCCTTAGTGAACTTAAAGGCGGTATAGATCCCGCAGGCGCAGATGAGCATTGGAAAACTGCACAGGCAGCACTAAATCGTATACGTGAAGCATTTTCGAGAGTAGGGCATTCACCTCTGACTTTCTTCGTAGGATCAGCGATCGCTAGAAGGATGGCAGGCGAAATCTGGAATCAATTGGAAAACGGCACTCTCAGTAACGCTGCTAATTTAAATCAAGAGAACCAAGTCGCATCTATTTCTCGTTGGTTGTGCAGTCTATAAACACGTATCTGAGTTTGTTGATAGTGTCTCTCCATCATGTGATCGCTACAACGTCTACTTCTTGTCCATCTCACAAATAATCCCTAAAGGCGATCGCACTATCTCGTAAATTAGTTTTATTAACGCGCAATCATCGGGATTTGGGCAAATTACCCGGATTGTTAATTGAGGATTGGACGGTTTAATGCGACACCGAACAGCCCGTCGTAGACATCGCCTAGTTTATTGTCGAGTCAGGGCGATCGCACGAACGGTCTACTTCTTACGGATCTCACACAAAATCTCTAAATATGCAGTGGCGTGTTGTTGAGTTGGGGCTTTGGAGATATGCGGCTTTTAAAGTTAGCGCCAGCTTATTCACTCCTAATAATTCTCTTGCAACTTCCACATAAATCTAAATTTTCCGCTTTGGCTTCTTCAATAGTTTTGAAAAATAAAATTGTTTTTCGATGTTCAGGTTTTTCTACACGAGGGTAATGACTGCAACCATTAGGTAGATGATAACAATATCTTCCCCGTTTAGCTCTAACTGGATAATCTCTGTAAATGGGGTCTTCGTTAATATTCGTACTCAAGTTTCCAATATATGAGTAAACCCAATTGAGTAGACGTGATGTTTGGTATAAAGTTTTGAGCCTTGGATTTTTTGCAATTTTTTCGTCCAAGACTTCCAGCATTTCCTGTATATTTTCCTTGGAAGATTCTTGATTTATATAAGAAACGATCAAATTTGTTAAAATTTTCTCAATTTTTCTGAAACTCTTTTCTCGTCTAATTGCTTCAAAAGTAAAAATTGCATAACATGAATGCCAAGTGTCTTGAATTTTACTTAACAAGCCATAATGTTTTTTCTTAAGAGGATCTAACCTATCAAGAATAAAATCTTTTTGTTCATCTAATTCACTTAATTTCCAATCAACTAAATCCCTGTCAGAGCTATTAATGCCTATTGTAAGTAACTCAATAGCTCTCAGGAGCAACCAATACTCTGAGTCAAGTCTGTTTAGTTTATTAGCTTCTCTCTTATCTGCTGTAGCAATTACTGACTCAGAGGTAGCAATATGATGAAGTTTTGCTCTAACTTCCTGCCATATTGAGTTAAGAGACTGATCTACTGCCTTATTCAACTGCCATTTATATGTCTTAAACCCACTAAATAGGTAGTTGGTCAGAGATTGAACAAGGTTTATAGGAAAAGCATGGCTTGCAGTGAGTCCAAGAAAAAACCATGCTAAAAATACTACAAAAAAGAGTAGTAAAGTCGTTATGTAGTTCCAGAGCCTCCTCCAAAATGACTTTAATCTTAAGTGTTTAGGAAGCTCTGTTGCTAATGATTCAGAATTTGAAGAGAAATGTAAGTGAAGTTCTTCAGCCCCGAAAGTACTGATTTCCTCCTGCTATATTTCCTGTATTTTGTGGAGCATTAATATTTGATCCAGAACCAGTAGAAACCTGATTAACAGTTCCACTATTTTGATTTCCCTCAATCTCGATCAGCTTGCTAACTACACTTTCCAGTTCTTCACGAAAAGCGACATTGTTCGGAGCCTCTTTAATGATTGCTGCTTTCAAAGCTGCTGGATTTTGTGTAGCTTCCTGAATTTCTTGTCTCCCAGCAAAGTGAGAGTATATTACACCCACTAACTTTTGGAGGTAGTCTTTTGCATCCGCTCCCAACTTTTGCAAAGCACCACCTGTAACTTGCAGTGTAAAATACTCCACAGCCTTGGTTGCTAAAGTCTCTAAAAGCATAGTTTGGGTAGATGTCTCAGATCATAGGTGAACAAGAGCATTGGTTTTGGTTATACCTTGCTCTTTGCGTGTAATATTGTTATTTTTATCACAGACCCAGAAATATGGCAATATAGAATTCTTTAACCTTATGCGCTTTTAACAGATTTATTGGTTGCATCTCAAGCAAGTTAACAATTCTGCTGCAAGCAACGGCTATTTAATCTAAAAAATCTTCATTAAAAATAGTCTTTCATTTTACAGTTATTATTTAAGCAAAATGCCAGTAAATCCTAAAAACCAGATTCCATAAGAGTTATACTATCTAAAGCATCAAAACAGATTGTTCCTAAATAATCCTGCAACTTGCATTTAGGCTAGAAATAGAATCTTTTTTATCCCGCCACCAAAAAACCTTGCATTATATGATGTTTAGGAGCGATCGCTAGGTTCGGAGTAATCCCAAGAGTGCATTTGACGGAAAGGAAGACCCATCTTTTGGAAGACGTACTTCTCTTTCACACCAGAAGCTACTAGGTCAGGCTTCAGCGCTTTGATAAATTCCTCGAATTCGTAAGCGGTAACGTCGTCATAAACGATGGTGCCGTTTTCGATGTAGTGAGTGGTACGTTTGTAATCGTCATTATGAGCGAACTCATAACCTGTACCAATCATCTTCATGCCCAAGTCTAGGAAAGCTGGGACAACGTGGCGAGGACGTAGACCACCAACCATGATGGCAACGGTCTTACCATCCAAACGGGGGCGGTACTTAGCAATTACCGCATCCATTGTGGGCTGATACTTGGCGATAACTTTCTCAGCGTTTGCTTGGATTGTTTCGTCAAACTTGGAAGCGATTTCCCGTAAAGATTCAGCAATCTTGGTGGGGCCGAAGAAATTATACTCAAGCCAGGGTATCCCATAAGCTTCTTCCATGTGACGGCTGATGTAGTTCATCGACCGGTAACAGTGGATGAGGTTCATCTTCACATTGGGGGTCATCAACATTTCGTTGATGGTGCCATCACCAGACCACTGAGCGACTACGCGCAAGCCGATTTCTTCTAACAGGATGCGGCTAGCCCAAGCATCTCCACCGATGTTGTAGTCACCAATGATGGCTACATCATAAGGAGTACCTTCAAACTGAAGTGTACCGTCTTTTTTCGCTTGGTCTGCTCTGGTGAAAACCCAGTCACGAACCATGTCGTTAGCGATGTGGTGTCCCAAAGATTGAGAAACACCCCGGAAGCCTTCGCAACGAACGGGTACAACTGGCTTGCCGATTTCTTTCGATGTCTTCCGAGCAACTGCTTCGATGTCATCCCCAATTAGACCGATGGGGCATTCAGATTGAATGGAAACACCACGGTTGAGTGGGAAAAGTACATCAAGTTCTTGGATTAACTTGGTAAGTTTCTTGTCACCACCAAAAACGATATCTCGTTCTTGGAAGTCAGAGGTGAAGTGCATGGTACCAAAGGTATCAATACCTGTGGTGCCGATGTAGTAGTTACGACGACCAGACCAAGACCAGTAACCGCAACCTACAGGCCCGTGGCTGATGTGGATCATGTCCTTGATAGGGCCCCAAACCACACCTTTAGAACCGGCGTAAGCACAACCACGAGCGGTCATTACCCCAGGAAGGGATTTGATGTTAGACTTAACGCCGCAATCGGACTTACCTTCTTCGTATACGCCTAAGTGCTTTTCCCGTTTTTTCTTAGCTTTATCGGGGTAAGCGTTTAGAACTTCTTTAATTAGTTCTTTTCTTTCTTCGATGATGTTTTGATTTTCTGGAGGTGTCATATTTAGCCTCTGTGACTTGTAAGGATCGGGGCATAGGGGGACTAGGAGTCCCCTCTAAGGTTAGGGGGGAGATGCAAGTGAGAGGGGAAAAGGTAAGATATGGAACTCTTCCTTTTTCCTTGTGCTAAAGCGTTATTTATTAGCAGCGAATTATACTACAGGAGCTTCAGCAGCACTCTTACCAACCAACATTGCGGTATTTTCGTCGCTTTCGAGGATACCGAATTCAATCAACAATTCTTCTAGTTCTTCCATTTCGATGGGTGTAGGAATAGCTAGATTCTTGTTGTCGATAATTTTTTGAGCCAATGTCCGGTATTCGTTAGCTTGGTTGCTTTCTGGTGCGTACTCGTTAACTGTCATCCGGCGCAATTCTGCGTGTTGAACGATGTTGTCACGGGGTACGAAGTGAATCATTTGGGTGTTCAACCGTTTTGCCAAGGTTTCGATTAATTCGATTTCCCGGTCAGTGTTACGGCTGTTACAAATCAAACCACCCAAACGCACGCCACCGGTGTGTGCATACTTAAGAACACCACGAGCGATGTTGTTAGCAGCATACATCGCCATCATTTCACCTGATGTTACGATGTAGATTTCTTGTGCCTTGCCTTCACGGATAGGCATTGCGAAACCACCGCACACAACGTCACCTAATACGTCGTAAGATACGAAGTCTAGGTTTTGGTAAGCACCATTTTCTTCTAAGAAGTTGATGGCGGTGATAATACCACGACCGGCGCAACCTACACCGGGTTCTGGCCCACCAGATTCTACGCAACGAACGTCACGGAAACCGGTTAACATTACTTCTTCGAGTTCGATATCTTCTACTGCACCACGTTCTGCGGCGAGGTGAAGAACGGTTGTTTGAGCCTTGCTGTGCAGCATCAAACGGGTGGAGTCAGCTTTAGGGTCGCAACCGACGATGAGGATGCGTTGACCCATTTCTGCCATAGCTGCCAAGGTGTTTTGGGAAGTGGTAGATTTACCGATACCGCCCTTACCGTAGAAAGCTATCTGTCTAATGTTTTCGTCTGTCATTGTTCGTGTTTCCCTGCAATTGGTTGGTTGGTGGGTCTGTGCGTTTGTCAGTTGCGTTCACGCCAGTTGAGCGACAGTAGTGAGCGCGTGTAGAGCATCGTTGATAGCGTTGGCATAAATGCCTGCTGGGGGCGATCGCTCCACAGCCAAAATTATTGACAGTAAGTTCATCGATCTTCCTCGTTAAAATTTTTTTCTTTTGGTTTTTTGTCCTTTGTCCTTTGTCATTTGTTTTGACAAAGAACAAAGAAAATTACGCGATTTACAAATACGTCATAATGTGTTTCAGCTTGCAAGATTCCATAGGACTTGATGTTGTTATTTGTCAACAATCAATACATAAGTCCTATTACTTGTTCAAAATAGCGCCCTTCATATTTGTGACGCGATCTAGTGCAGCTTTGGTATCTTCTGCTGACACTCCACGCACAGCCATTGCTTCACCGAGATGCTTGGCGATCGCATCGAAGTGTGGTTGCTGTAGGTTCATTCCAGCGTGGGTTTTGTCCATTGGACGACCGCCGTATTGCTTTGGCCCTTCAAATATTTGACCTAAGAAAGCAACTAGATGATTGCGTTGCTTCGCCATGTCTGTACCAGCAAAAATGGGGCTGAGGAGGCTGTCTGCGGCAATGCGTTTGTGGAGTTCATCTACTACTTGTTCAATAGCTGGTTGTCCACCAATGTTGTCGTACAATGTGCTCATATCCTGTTCCTTTGAAGCGAGTTGGATGATGAAATTTGCAAGTAGGCGCTTAATCTTTTTGCCTATATGCTGTTAGCCGTCATAGCTAATTTAGCTATCGGTTGTCGGTAGGATTGAAGCATTGATGTGGAGACAATTATATGGTTCAAATCCTACTTTCTGTTCCTGGCTGAATGCATATTAGAGCGTATTTGTAGAATACGTTAAGTCCTACAGCAATTCCTAAACTGCTTCGACTACAAGGCTCTTGCTGACACGATCTTGTAATCTGGCTTCGATCGCAATTTTCAGAGTTGCTGTACTACTAGAACAGGAACCGCAAGCACCTTGCAGTACAACTTTAACGCGATCGCCTTCTACATCATAGAGTTCTACATCTCCCCCGTCTGCAATGAGTACGGGTCTGACTTCTTCATCAAGAACCTTTTGAATTAGAGCAATCTTTTGGACGTTTGTTAGCGCTCGTTCCTTAGATGTAACAATTTCTGTGGCAACTTGTACGCCGTAATTGTTGAGAGCAGGTGAGGCGTATTCCTGTTGAACTGATCTAATAATATCATCAATGTTCGCCAGACAGGAACCGCATCCGCCACCAGCTTTTACATAATTTGTTACTTGCTCGGCATCCGTAAGATGATTTTCTAGAATCACGCGACGAATCTTAGACTCGCTGATGCCAAAGCAACTGCAAACTAATGCACCTTCATCATCATCATCGTGGGTAGCTAGAGGTATGCCACGATAATTATAGATAGCGGCTTCTAGGGCTTCTTGTCCCATGACAGAGCAGTGCATCTTTGCTTCTGGTAAACCACCCAGGTAATCTGCAATGTCTTTATTGGACACTTTCAAGGCTTCGTCTAAGGTTAAACCTTTGACCATTTCGGTTAATGCACTAGAAGATGCGATCGCACTAGTACAACCAAAGGTTTGAAAGCGAGCATCTAGAATCTTATCAGATTCTACTTCCACTTTCAGGTGCAATCTCAGAGCATCGCCGCAAGCAATGCTGCCGATTTCACCCGTTGCAACCTTAACTCCAGCTTCGCCCGTTTCTTCAATTTCTCCCTGATTCTTGGGATCGTAAAACAGTTCTAATACTTTATCGGTGTAGTCCCACATAATGAATTTTAGATTTTAGATTTTGGATTTTAGATTGGGGGATTGGGTACTGGGCACTGGGTATTGGGAAAATTCTTCCTTAATTCCCAGTCCCTAATCCCCAGTCCCCAGTCCCTATTCCCTAATTAACGATGCGCTAGTGCTTGTTCTTGTCCTTGCAACCAACCTGCTTCATCATTTTTGAAGGGTGAGAGGGCGCGTAGACGTTCTACAATACTGGGCATTACCTCTATTACTTGATCGATTTCGGCTTCGGTGGTGTAGCGACAAAGACTGAAGCGGATAGAACCGTGCAAAGTTGTGTAGGGTAAGCCCATTGCCCGCAGGACGTGGGAAGGTTCCAGAGAACCGGAGGTGCAAGCAGAACCGGATGATGCACAGATACCGTATTTGTTCAATAACAGTAGGATTGCTTCACCTTCGATGTACTTGAAGCCGATATTTGTGGTGTTGGGCAATCTCTGCGTAACATCACCATTAACGACACAATCGGGAATTTTAGCAAGTAAAGTTTGTTCCAAGCGATCGCGCAGCTTTCTTTCTTTTGCCGTCGCTTCTTCTAAGTGTAACATTTCCAGTTCCGCAGCTTTGCCCAAGGCGATAATTGCTGGAACATTCTCAGTTCCCGCCCTACGTCCGCGTTCTTGGTGTCCCCCAAGAATGAAGGGACGGAACCGAACCCCGCGCCGAATATATAAAGCACCAATTCCTTTCGGCCCGTGTAGCTTGTGACCAGACAGGGTTAACATATCGATGGTGCTAGTCTTCATATTCAACGGGATTTTTCCCACTGCTTGCACCGCATCTACATGGAAGATAGCGCCATATTCTTTGACGCGCAACCCAATTTGTTCAATCGGGAAAATCGTGCCGGTTTCGTTATTAGCATACATAATTGTCACCAGGGCGGTGTTACCCGTCAAGGAAGCTTCTAGTTCATCTAGATCCAGCTGCCCTTGATTATTTACTGATAAATAGGTAACACTATAACCTTGGGTTTCTAATTGTTTGCAGACATTAAGTACTGCTGGATGTTCAACTTGGGTAGTGACGATGTGGCGCTTTTCAGGTTGCGCCAACAGTGCGGCTCGAATCGCCGCGTTATCTCCCTCAGTACCGCAACTTGTGTAGACAATTTCTGACTCATCGGCTCCCAGCATAGCTGCAAGTTGTTCTCTTGCTGTTCTCACTGCTTTACCGACTTGCCCACCAAAGGTATGCATACTGGAGGGATTGCCGTAATAATCTGTGAGGTAAGGTAACATTACCTCTATAACTTCTGGGTCTACCTTAGTGGTAGCATTATTATCAAGATAGATGCAGTTATTTTGCATTGTTGTCTTCAATTAAGAATTACGAATTATTTAATTAAGCTTCAGAACCCACTGATTGGGATTGACGCTTTTGCAACTGCTCAGAGTATTTCTGGGAATAGCTTTGAAACCAACGTTCCCAGTAATCTTGTTTATTTGTTAATTTAGCGACTACACGGTTGTAATTGGTAAACCAGCCTTCCCAATAATCGCTAGGCTGCTTAATGCAACCGTCGCAAGTGGGACAACCAGCTTTACACTGAGGCACAGTATGAATGCTACCAATACAGTTTGTACAAAGTTCAGGGTCAATCCAGTGCTGTCCGTCAACCACTTTAACTGCATTTGTGGGACATACCGTTAGACAGAGATTGCAGGAAATACACTGGCTAGTAAGAATTTTGTAAGCCATGATTTATTCTCCTTTTTTGGGAATGGGGCAGTGGGCATTGGGCATTGAGGATTGGGTTTAGGGGAGGGCATTAGGGATATACTTCTTATCCCATGCCCCATGCCCTATGCCCCATGCCCTATTCGTTATTCCCTAATTCTTTAACGTATTGCTCGTAGAACTCCAAAGCAACCTTTTCAATCACGTCGTAAGCTTCAATTGTCTTGATTCCAGCTTCTTGCAATTTTTCTTGAGGACAGTTACCAATCTTGGAGACTAAAACTGCTTTGCAATCTGCGATCGCTTTCATAATATGCTCAAAAGAAGCTTCTTCGCCGTATCCACCTTGGCAGTATTGGTCAATTTTGCGATGGCTGACAAAGCGAACTTCGTCCCCACCCACTTCGTAAATTTGGAATTCTTTCGCATGACCGAAGTGTTGGTTAACCAATCCGCCGCCTTTGGTTGCTACTGCAACTAGGACTTTAGGACTGTTGGCAAATTTCTTGCCGGCAAGCGCCTTATCTTTGGCTACTTTCAGTTCTTCTTTAAACTTCTCAATCCCGTCATGAACTTCTTGACGTTTCTCCATGTCATAATCTGGAGTCATTTCCAAGAATTTCTCTTTAGAAAATTCTTGGCTGCGGTCTTCTCCCAACAATCCGACTGCATCGGCACGACACTGGCGACAGTGGCGCATCATTTTCATGTTACCGGAGCAATTGTCTTGAACTTCTTTGAGTTCTTTGGGTGTGGGGCCGCGTTGACCGATTAAACCGAAGTGTGTGCCATGTTCTGGTGCAGAAATCAATGGCATGATGTTGTGCAAGAATGCACCTTTCTCACGAATGACTCGATTCACTTCAACTAAGTGATGGTCATTAATTCCGGGAATCATCACTGAGTTAACTTTGCACAAGATGTCAGCATCTTTCAGGGCTTGCAATCCTTCCATCTGTCTTTCGTGGAGGATTTTCGCACCTTCAAGACCTCTATAACGCTTGCGTCTGTAGTGAACCCAAGGATAAATCTTAGCACCGATCTCTGGATCTACCATGTTAATGGTGATCGTAACGTGATCTATATTTAATTGTTTAATGCGATCGATGTAGTCAGGCAGCATTAAACCATTGGTTGATAAGCACAGCTTGATGTCTGGTGCTTGTTCTGCAATCAACTCAAATGTGCGGAAAGTCTTATCTGGGTTCGCCAGAGGGTCGCCAGGGCCGGCAATTCCCACAACTGTCATTTGGGGAATCTTGCCGCCAATGACCAAAGCTTTGTGTGCTGCTTGTTCTGGTGTTAGCAATTCGCTAACTACTCCAGGACGGCTTTCGTTAGCGCAGTCATATTTGCGGTTGCAATAGTTGCATTGGATGTTGCAAGCTGGTGCAACTGCAACGTGCATCCGGGCGTAGTGGTGATGAGCGTCTTCGCTGTAGCAGGGATGTTTCGCAATACGTTCTTCGAGCTTTTCGTCCCTTTCCACGGTGGCGCTACTCGGGCTGTCGCAGCCGCAACCACCTGATTTTGCTTGGGTTGGCGATTCCGTAGCGTTGGAGTTGAGGAGTCGTGTAGACGGTGATGTCATTTAGTTTCGCAAAAGGTCGGTGGACTTGGCTGCCACTGTGGGAGATGCCGTTGCTACTCTTTCATGCCCAGAATTGAAGTCGCGTCTTCCACACTGCCTGCAAACCCTTGGGTGAGGGCGACTTGTTTTCAAGTCAGGCAGGCGATAGATATCTGATGTTCGGCTGGTGTGTGTCAACGTTCGGTTCTTGGGTAGAATTTGTGCTTACAGCCGCGACTTCTCTTCACTTCAGGCATGGTGCTATGTCATCCCTCCACTCACTTTTCGCTTTGTTTTGTTTCAGAGCGTTAGGTGATTGGCGATATAAGATTTATAGCAGCCGTCTCCCAGCCAGATGTTGCGTCTCTCTAGGATAGAATTTATTGGATTTATTACTTTTGTACTCAAATAGCAAAAACCCTAATTCTTCAAGCATTACAAGAATTAAAAAAGTTTTTTTCAGGTAGGGGTTCTAGTATTTTTTGGTTGGGGTTCTAGTGTTTATAGATGGGGGTTCAGGATTTCTTTGTACTCAGCCACAACCCAATCCCAGCAAAGAATTTAATCTATTTGCAACTTGGATTTTGGTTATTTAAATGTGTACTCAGATTGCCCTCAATTTGCGTCAAAAGCAATAAATGCCAAGGGTTTGAGGGTGAAAAACTGGAGTAATCTATATTGTTTTACTCCAGAAACGTGCGAAATTCAATTCTGTATCTAACATATCATTTTTTTGAGGGTAAAAATGCACTTCATATTCTTTTAATTTTTCTTTGAGAATGATGTTCAATTATGTCTTGAAGCCTTGTCTGGCAAGCCGTAGAAGCTAATGGAAATAGGTGTGTTGCTGCATATCATTTTCAAAAAACTTAACTTTTAACTCTTTTTTTTCATTCCCACAATGAGGAGATGGGTAGGAAACTCTCAGGTTTTGTGTTTGAGAGAAACAACAAACTATAATCTAACATGATTGAGCGATCGCAATGAATTTTCTGAATTGCTCACTACAAACCTTAGCAAAAAACCCCATTCCCAACACGGGAATGGGCAAAATTTAAAATATTTCTTCTTATAGGAGAGAGGTTTTCCAGATACCGCTCTTTGTTGCTGATACTATTTAGCTACAATCAAACCAACCGTGAAAAAATCTTAAGTTATGAGAACCATCCCCCAACAGCCGCTAAAAATGACCGTTGAGGAATATCTGGAATGGGAACCTCAGCAAGACATTCGCTACGAATATGCTAATGGCGAAGTATTTGCCATGACAGGCAGTACAATTCCCCATAACGACATTGCACTTAACTTGTACACTGCCTTACATCCTCATTTACGTCCCAAAGGTTGTCGAGCGAATGTGTCAGGGGTGAAAGTGCAACTTACTCCCCAGAGTCGCTACTATTATCCTGATGTTATTGTCAGTTGCGACCCTGAAGACCTGAATGCTCGCAAGTTTATTCAACATCCCAAGCTGATTGCTGAAGTTCTTTCCCCAGGTACAAGCGCGAAAGATCGGGGTGAAAAATTTACTTATTACCTGAGAATTCCTAGTTTGCAAGAGTATATCTTGATTGACTCCGAACAAATCTCCGTTGAGCGTTACTGTCGGGGTGAGGGTAGGATGTGGCTTTACTATCCCTACACGGCTGGAGATATCGTCACTCTATCGAGCATTGAATTTGAATGCCCGATTGAATTGCTCTATGAAGGTGTTGTATTTACCACCGAAGAATAAAGAGAATGTTCTGTATTAAAGTTTTAAAGAACGATGTCTACGACGGCTGCGCCTACGCACCTTAAGCAACTGCATAGCCTGTGTAAGGTCTTAACTCCGGTGGACGAAAGCCTAGAACAATATGTTCTTTAGGAATTCCAGCCCGTTCTAAATCGGCGGCAATGCCTTCTTCCGTGCCATCCCGTTGAATCCAGATTTTGCCATCAATCAGGTCAATATGAACCAGACAGCCATGAATGCGGCGATCGCCATCCCAACCTAGATCCATCCATAAATAGCGAGTCTCTTTCAGAGAGGCTGCGCCAACGCGGTTTCGATCGAACCCACATTCCGCACTTCAAAATGTATCATCTCTCTTTTCAAGAATTATTCCTAATAATGCTCAAACCCTTAAGTATTAATATTTAAATACATTGGGAATTTGTGTTGTTCATTTAACCATTGTTAGTGATATTTTGGAAATCTACGCGTATTACACGATGAAGTGCGGAAAGTCGGATCGAACACCACTTCCGATTGAATATTGGCATAAGAATAGGGTATTGAAGCATATTCACTGAGGATCGTTTCAATCACTTGGCGATAGTGGTCTAACTTGGTGTAATCCATTGTTTAATAACCTCCTGTTTTGGATCAAAAATCAAAGCATTTTTGACATTATCGTGATATGAGTCTCTAGCTGGCATACAGGTGTAGTTTTAGACTGATATTTCTATTTGAGGAAATCGCTACACTAGATTTATCAGGAAAAACAGGCTGTCTGAGTTCATTCAGCAAAAGATGGTAGCAGGAGGAATGCGATGAAAGCAGTGGTTATCCATAGGTATGGCGGCGCTGAAGTGTTGCAGTATGAAGATGTGGAACAGCCGAAAATTGATTCAACGCAGTTACTTGTGAAAGTTCGTGCTAGTAGCGTTAATCCCATTGATTGGAAAATTCGCCAAGGGATGTTGAGTTTGATTACTGGCAACAAATTTCCGAAGATTCTGGGGTTTGATGTGGCGGGAGATGTTGTAGAGGTTGGCTCCGGGGTCACGCGCTTTAAAGCGGGAGATGCTATTTACGGCAGTACTAGCTTTCCTGGAGGAGGTTATGCCGAATTTGCAGCTGTTCCAGAAAGTGTGGCGGTTCTCAAACCAACGAACTTATCTTATGAAGAAGCTGCGGCTGTGCCTTTAGCAGCACTCACGGCTCTGCAAGCACTGCGAGATCAAGGAAATATTCAAACAGGACAAAGTGTCTTGATTAATGGTGCTGCGGGCGGTGTAGGGATTTTTGCGGTGCAAATTACTAAGGCTTTAGGAGCAGTGGTGACGGGAGTTAGCAGTACTAAAAATTTGGATTTGGTGAAATCTTTGGGAGCAGACCGCGTGATTGATTATACGCAGCAAGATTTCACCCAAGATACAGCGCAGTATGACATTATCTTTGATGCAGTGGGTAAGCGATCGCTCTCACAAACCAAAAAAGTCCTCAAACCCAACGGAATTTATATCACCACATTACCCAGCCCTGAAGTCTTGTTAGAGAGCGTCTTAACAGCATTCCTTCCCGGTCAAAAAGCGAAATTTCTCTTTGAAAAACCTAACACTAAAGACTTGCTTTTTCTCAAAGAATTGATTGAAGCGGGTAAGATTCGTGTGGTAATCGATCGCACATATCCTTTACAAGAACTAGCGGCGGCTCATGCATATAGCGAAACTGGGCGTGCAGTGGGGAAAATTGCGATCGCGGTTGCGAGTTGATTGCAGGACAATCAGCCAAAAGCAGTTTTATTTTGGATAACAAAATTTTTCTCGCGTTTAAATTCGCTTGCTTTTCAGACCTTTTTAAATTTTGGATTTTAAACTATTCAATCCAAAATCCAAAATTTAAACTCTAAGATTAGCTCAATGGTGCTACTTAACTTCCATAATTGTAGGAGAGCTTGTAGATAGTACCGCTGTAGTCATCCGAAATTAATAAATTACCTTGCAGATCGACTGCCATATCCACAGGTCGCCCCCAGACTTCTTGCGTTGCTGGAACTAGCCAACCGTTGACTAAATCCATCTCCTCCTCTAGAGTTTTTGTAGTACTGTTCCACGGAAAGTAAGCTATTTTGTAGCCCGTTTTCTTCTGCCGATTCCATGAACCATGCAGCCCCGCCACTACCCCACTTGAGTACAGGCTGGGAAACTTGGTATTTTGTAAGAATGTCAGTCCCAAGGGAGCGGAATGGGCTTGAATACCCTTGCTAATCCTGTCCATTGCATTGCAATTAACACTTCCATTAGCATTGAACTCATAGTCGCGGTCAAAGGGCATATTGTTGACGCCTGTTGAGGTGTCAGGATTGGGGTTGCAGAATGGCCAACCGTAGTTGCCGCCATCTCGGACTCGCGTTAACTCCTCTGGCGGGTGGTTGTCTACGTAAGAGGGGATAATCTTACCGTAATTGCCACTGTTATCCTTGAATGGATAGGCGATGTTGTCTCGATTATTAACGGCTACCCAAAGGTCATTTGTGCTGGGTAAGAATGCTAACCCTTCGGCATTGCGTAAACCTTGGGCAAAAAGCCGCTGATTGGTTCCATTACCGTTGTACTGGTAAATCGCACCACGCTTTGGGGTACTGACAGTATCTTCTTTACAAGCATTGCACCTAGAGGCGATCGATACGTACAGTTTGTGATTGGCATCAAGTGCGATATTTTTCAGTTCGTGCCCATAAGAGCCTTTGAGTTCGCGTGTGCTGCTATCTGGTAAACCAGTTACAACGATTTGGCGATTTTTTGCGATTAGGTCTCCAGACTTGTAGATGAAGCGGTTGATTTGATGAGTCTCAGAGATATAGATATATGTGGTGTTTTCAATCTTATGAAACACAATGTCGTGTGGTTTGCGTAGACCCGTCACGAAGTCAGAGATAATTGGGTCTTTGTTGCCATTGGGCCGGACAATTAACACTTTACCCGTACTAGGCTGTGATACTAGAAGATCCCCATTGGGAGCAACTGCCATAAAGCGAGCTTTGTTAATGCGAGCATAAACAGAGACAGAGAAATTGGGCGGTACTTTCAAGTAACGGCTAGTATTAAAGGGGGCATAAGCCATTGTACTAGGCACTTTCAGCTTGGTTTCAACAGACGCAGCGGGCGGCTTACTCAACACTGCGGTGGTAAAAACCTCTAAGGACATCAGACTAAGTAGCGATGCGGTTAGTATGCCTCTAAGCATCCGTATTGGGTTTAAAGCAAATGCAACCATTCTCAACTTTCCTCTAGCTTTGTAGTGATTTATATTACACGTAACTCTCGACTAGCAGATTTTACGGAGAGTTGGGACAAAACTAACTCAGGGGTACTAGTTTTTTAAAATACTTAAAATATCTTTATGTACTCCTTTTAGGAGAGAGAGGTTTTCCAAATACCTGTGATGTTTCTGCAATAACGCTGAAATTCGGAAACATTACTCAAGCTAGTGGATATACTCGTAATCAAACTCTCAACAGAAGCGAGTATTATGCTGGACTGGTTAGCTATTTGGGGTGTAACTCAGGCCGCCGGGTTGATTTTTAAACCCATTCTGGAAGACTTAGCCAAGGATGCTGCTAAAGATTGGGCTAAAGATTTATTAAAAGGCATCCCTGGCAATATTTTAAAGAAACTTAAGAAGGAAGATATAGAAATTGCTGCTGGTAAAGCCTTAAAGGAATTTTTGCAACTCATGCAGCAGCAGTTAAAGGTTCGTTGCAAACTTGCTGAAACTGAGATTAAAGACTACACCAAAGACATCAAGGAATTTATCCGCGATAAGTCAGTTGCAGAAATTCTTGGTCAGGCTTTTGATATTAATTGTGAATCTCTAGACGCTAAAACCTTAGAAGATAGTTGGAACAGGCTGCAATTAAAACCTCTGCCACCTAAGTTTAACTGGCAATCACTTACTGAACAGTATTTTACACAAGTCCAAGAACTTCTTTTAGATTCAAAAGAGTTACATCATATCCTAGAATTACAAAAGTTATCTGATATTGAAATAAATACAAAAGAAATTGCTGGTGTTATTGTAGATTTTAATTTAGTTAAATATCAAGAAGGAATCCGCGAACGCTATGGCAATCTCAAATTAGATAGCTTAGATACTAGCGGCTATGCCTATAACGAACTGAAATTATGGCGGATTTTTACTGCTCAAAATGTCCGGGAAACTCATCAAGTTTTAGCACAAGTTCACGAACTGCCTAAAGAACATCTTAGACGGCTGCGAGAAAGTGACCAAGTAGAAGCAGTTGAATTAGAAGAATTAGAACGCCACAAACGGGTTTATTTTGAACAGCCGATCCGTTCAGTTTTAGATGTTGTCAATAAAAAGCAAGATTATAAATATCTTGTGATTTTGGGCGATCCTGGTTCAGGTAAGTCTACATTGTTGCAATTTCTGGCTTTGAATTGGGCTGAGTCTCCACTGGATAATGTTATATCATTACCAATTCCGTTGCTAATTGAGTTACGCACTTATATGCGGCGACGGGAAGATAAAGAGTGCAATAATTTTCTAGAATTCTTCCATAAATGTAGTGGTGCAATTGCTCATCTCAATCAGCTTGAACTAGATAAACAATTAAAAGCTGGTGATACCTTAGTGATGTTTGATGGTTTGGATGAGGTATTTGACCCTGGTAAGCGAGAGGATGTAATTACTGATATTCATCGCTTTACTAATGACTATCCTGATGTGCAGGTAATTGTCACTTCTCGGATTATTGGCTATAAACCGCAACGATTGCTTAATGCTGAGTTTCGCCACTTTATATTACAAGATTTAGACTCAGAACAAATTCAGGATTTTATCAACCGTTGGCATGAGTTAACTTTTACTGATGCAGTAGATAAAGTGAGAAAACGGGAACGGCTACAAAGAGGAATTGAAGCTTCCAAATCTATTGCAGAATTGGCGGGAAATCCTCTGCTGTTGACGATGATGGCAATTCTTAATCGTAATCAAGAGCTACCAAGAGATAGAGCCGAGCTTTATAATCAAGCATCGCGGGTGTTGCTGCATCAATGGGATGTGGAACGTGCTTTGACAGAAGATCAGAGGTTAGATCCCAAGACGATTGATTATAAAGATAAGCAAGCGATGCTGCGTCAGGTTGCTTATCTTATGCAAACTGGTGAGAAAGGTTTGGCAGGTAATTTGATTAATGAAAATGATTTAGTCAAAGTTCTGACTGATTATCTCAGAACTATAGAATTTGATAAACCCAGAGAAGCGGCGCGGGTGATGATTAATCAGCTGCGGACTCGCAACTTTATGTTATGTTTCCTCGGTGCGGATTATTATGCTTTTGTGCATCGAACGTTTTTAGAATATTTCTGTGCTTGGGAGTTTGTCTGGCAGTTTAAAGAAACGCAAACGCTGACTCTTGAGCAACTTAAGAATGAAGTTTTTGGTAAAAACTGGCAGGATGAAAGTTGGCATGAAGTTTTGCTGCTAATTGCGGGAATGATTGAGCCAAGATTTGTTGGGGAGATTCTTGATTATTTAATGGCGCAAGATGGCGAAGAGGAAAAGTTTGTTAATCTATTTTTAGCGGCTAAGTGTCTTGTAGAGGTGAGAAATCGCTCGAACATTGCATCAACAGCTACTAAATTACTTGACAAGCTAAAAGCCTTAACTAAATATGACCTCTGGTACTATTACTACCCCCAGCGATATAGTGATAGTGAAGAAACTAACCTAGTTGAAGAAATTCGCACTCAAGCAGTCACAGCAATTGCAACGACCTGGCAAGAATCTATCGACACCAAAACCTGGCTCAAAGAACGCGTTACTCAGGATGATGATTATTTGCGACGTGCAGCAGTCCACGAATTAGCAAAGAACTTCAAAGATGACCCCTACACCAAAACTTGGCTCAAAGAATGCGCTACCCTGGATGATAACTGGGATGTGCGATATGCAGCAGTTGAACAATTAGCAAAGAACTTCAAAGATGACCCTGACACCAAATCCATCCTCAAAGAATGCGCTACCCTAGATGATAATGAGTATGTGCGAGGTATAGCAGTCGAAGAATTAGCGAAGAACTTCAAAGATGACCCCGACACCAAATCCTGGCTCAAAGAACGCGCTACCCAAGATGATCATAAGTATGCGCGACGTGCAGCAGTCACAGAATTAGCGAAGAACTTCAAAGATGACCCCGACACCAAATCCATCCTCAAAGAATGCGCTACCCTGCATGATAACTGGGATGTGCGACGTGCAGCAGTCCACGAATTAGCGAAGAACTTCAAAGATGACCCCGACACCAAATCCATCCTCAAAGAACGCGCTATCCAGGATGCTCATAGGTCTGTGCGAGGTATCGCAGTCGAAGAATTAGCGAAGAACTTCAAAGATGACTCCGACACCAAATCCTGGCTCAAAGAATGCGCTACCCTGGATGATAACTGGGATGTGCGACGTGCAGCAGTCCAAGAATTAGCGAAGAACTTCAAAGATGACTCCGAAACTAAATCCTTCCTCAAAGAACGTGCTACCCAGGATAATCACTACTTAGTGCGAAGTGCAGCAGTCGAAGAATTAGCGAATAACTTCAAAGGTGACCCCGACACTAAAGCCATCCTCAAGGAACGTGCTACCCAGGATGATAGCTGGGATGTGCGAAGTGCAGCAGTCCAAGGATTAGCGAATCACTTCAAAGATGACCCCGACACCAAAACCTTCCTCAAAGAACGCGCTACCCAGGATGAACACGAAGATGTGCGAGGTGCAGCAGTCCAAGGATTAGCGAATAACTTCAAAGATGACCCCGACACCAAAACCACCCTCAAAGAACGCGCTACCCAGGATGAACACGAAGATGTGCGAGGTGTAGCAGTCCAACAATTAGCTAAATACTTTAAATATCAGCCTGAGTTGTTTGATATCTACTACCAGTGCGCTGTTGATGATTCCTTTGAGCGCGAGGAAGAGGATGAAACCAACCCTCGGCGCATTGCACTGGAGATAATTATCAAGCAATATCCTCAGCATCCCCAGACTTTACCACTGTTGCGCGATCGCGCAGATAATGACCCAGATCAGCAAGTGCGGGAATTTGCTCAGAAGAAGTTAAAGCAGTTGGAAGGATAAATGTAAGCTGATTTACTATTCACAGTAGAAACCGCAAAAGAAAGGCTTACTATTATCTATGTCACAATTGAGGAACAGACGATTTACCCAACATACGCACAAGCTATAGCCTGTTTACGTGTCTGTCAGATGTTGTCAAACACCTATCGGAGTATTGAGCTATTTCGCTTTGATGACCAAACCGGAGTTGTATTTATTTTTGTCAATGAAGAACTCCAAATCATTGTACCCGCTAATGGAAACTGGAGGTTTTTAAATGCGACCGAATTTTGAAGCAATGACTAACAAAGAACTAATAGCTTACGCACTTGCACACCGTGAAGATGTCGAGCCTTTGCGTGTTTTGTATGGCCGCCGCACTCCTGACTCAGAAGCAACATGGTACGGGCCAATGGTAGCTGAAGACGGTACGCCAATAGAAGAAAATATTCGCATTGCAGAAGAAGCAATTAGACAACGCATTGAGCAAGCAAATCAAAGCAAGCAAGATTCTCAAAGTTAAAAATAAAAGATTGGCTAAAAATTATGAACAATACAGAAGTTCGTCAGCAAATCAACCAATATTTAGATGTATTATCTTCAGAACGCTTACAACTGGTTGCTGACTTTTTAGCATATCTAGTAGATAAAGAGAGTGAAGACGCTACCCAAGAGTTGCTTGATATCCCTGGATTTATTGAATCCTTTGAAAGAGGTAAAAAAGATATTGCTGAAGGTCGGGTAAAAAGCTGGAGAACAATTCGGTCTGATGTATAGAAGCCCTGGCGAATGGAATTTACAGCTATACAGACAAAACCCACCTCCGTGGGTTTCAAATTCTTAGAGTCCGCGCAGGCGGACTTGGTTTGTATAGCCGCTATTCCTAATCGCCAGGTATATTTGGTGTTGCTTATCGACGAGAAGCTTATGAATAAATATGAAATATACAATTATGATTCAATGGTCAGAATAAGACCAATGTTATGTGGTTTTGCTACCTGAGTTTACGCATATAATGCAGCCTTGCACTCACGGAGAGACTTACGAAGACGCTCTTAAAAATGCTCAGGAAGTTTTAGAGATGCTGATTGAGTCATCTTTGGCAAACGGCGAACCTCTACCAGAGCCAAAAACACTAATAAAGTCATTAAAAGTAACGTTGTAAATAAGTAAAATTAAATAAAAATAGGTAATCTCATGACTACATCTATAAATACAGCCAAAGTCTACGATGAAATTATAGAGTTTATTGCTGCTGGAACCACTCCCCAAAGTGTTATCGATTTCAAACTCTCGGATGCAGCCAAAGACCGTTTAGAGGATCTCGTTTACCGTGCAAAAACTGAAGGTCTTACAGGAAGTGACCAGCGAGAGTTAGATCATTTTCTCACGCTAGAGCATATTATGAGATTGGCAAAAGCAAGAGCTACTCAGTACATTAACCCTAAGTAAGTATTCAAAATGCCTCGGCTATATATTAATGCAGAACTGCGGCGTTTAATTAGCGATCGCGCTGCCCATCTATACGAGTATTGTTTATATCCAGAATTAGACGGCTTAGGTTTTCAAGTTGACCATATAATCAGTGTCAAACACGGCGGCGCTACAACAGCAGATAATCTCTGTTATGCCTGTATTTTTTGTAACCTGCAAAAAGGGACGGATTTAGGGTCAATTAATTGGCAAACTGGCGAACTGGTGCGGTTTTTTAACCCACGCAGAGACTTTTGGGGCGATCATTTTCGACTAGATGAGGCTGTAATTCAGCATCAAACAGATATCGGTGAAGTTACCGCACGCATCCTAGATTTTAACAGCGACGATCGCATTATAGAACGACAAGCTTTAATTGCATCTGGTCAGTATCCCTCAGCATTGGCGCTAAAACAGATAAAAAAATAGGTTATGATGTGCGATCGCATAGACCTAACCCCCAGCCCTTTCCCTACAAGGGAAGGGGAGTAAAATTCAAAGCCTCTCTCCTTTTAGGCTACGGTGTATACACAAGTCGAAAAATTCTCTACCCACATTTTTGTCAGAGTGAAACTGTCACACTTACCGACATCCCGCCCAGAAGTGAAGTTCAGGGCTGATAGCCCAAGTCCACTTAAGTGGACTGAATTAATCATTTAGTCCACGCTTAGTGGACTTTAGCTATGAGACTCGGAATTCATTCCGAGGCGGGATAGAAACGCAGTGCCAGTATATTTGGTTTTGTTGATTTCTAGCCAGTTGCAGAGCGGGAACTGAACTCTAGTGAGCGCTGTATCAATTATGTAGAGCTATTCTACAGCACTCATTTGACAACTGGCATAGCTGGGACACTAGAAGCGGAAAGTTTTACCTTATCCCCCGTACAACTTCTTTACTGTCCCTTTGTGTTGATATCTCCATTAAAACTGCAACTCGAAGTCATGAAATGCCAAATTGCCAAAATAGCTTAGGGCGGTATCTCATCCCCATATTCTTTTCGTGGAACAGCTAATCTTCGCCCAAGATTTCCCATTCTACGCCACTCATCACTCCAATAACCTCTTATCCCATCGTTGACTAATAGCTGCGATACCTGGAGTTACAGAGGTGTCACAGAAGGCTCTTGCACCCTATCGTTAACAGTTTTTGGTTCTACAAAAGCTTCTCGGCCTGTAATCAATCTAGAGCGACGATTACGAGTGATATAATTCCACGCCCACTGAAATACTACTAGTAATTTAGTGTCAAACTCGATTAAGAAGTAGATGTGAACTAGTAGCCAAAATGCCCAAGCAATGAAACCTGTGAGTTTGATTAAGCTTAAATCTACAACAGCTAAATTTTGCCCAATCATCGCCAAACTACCCACATCGTTGTAATGAAATTGTGGCAAAGTCTTACCTTGAAGCCGTCGTCGAACTAGTTTACCTACGTACTCTCCTTGTTGTTTAGCTACAGGTGCGACACCAGGTAAAGGTTTAGCATCTTGATGGGAGAAGTTGGCTAAATCTCCAATTACGAAAATGTTGTCATAACCCTCGATAGACAAGTCAGGTTCTACAATTACACGCCCAGAGTAATCGCGCTCTACACCTGTAGTTTCTGCTAAGACTTTCCCCATTGGGGAACCTTGGACACCTGCTGCCCACAATATAGTGTTTGAGGCAATTTCTGTAAATTTATTGTCTTGCTTGAAAGTAACGATACCACCTTCAATATTTGTCACTCTGGTGTGAGTGTGCAGTTCCACACCCAACTTTTGCAAAGATACTGCTGCTGATGCCGATAACTCTGGCACCATGTGTGGGAGGATGCGAGGCCCCCCTTGTAATAGTAAAATTCTTGTTTCTGAAGTGTCGATGCTGCGGAAATCTTCTTTGAGAGTTTTGTATGCCAATTCTGCGATCGCACCTGCTAATTCTACACCAGTCGGGCCACCCCCCACAATTACAAAACTCAACCAAGCACGGCGTTTTTCGGGATCGGTTTCTTTTTCTGCTGCTTCAAATGCGCCAAATATCCGGCAACGCATTTCTATCGCATCTTCCACAGTTTTCAAGCCAGGAGCAACTTCTTCCCAATGATCTTTACCAAAATAGGAATGGTTAGCACCTGTGGCGACAATTAATGTATCATACGGTACTATTTCATCACCCAAAATAACTTGTTGCGCTTTTGGATCGATACTATTTACTTCTCCCAATAACACCTTTGTATTCTTGCTTTTGCTAAATACAGATCGCAATGGTGCGGAAATATCAGAAGGTGATAGCGTACCTGTCGCCACTTGATATAAAAGCGGCTGAAATAGGTGAAAGTTACGTTTATCAATGAGAGTAACATTTACATTCGCTGCATTCAGAGCCTTTGCTGCATACAGTCCACCAAAACCACCACCAATGATAACAACCTGATGTGATGCATTCTTCTCAAGTGAGACTGCCATAAGGAAAATTGCCTTGTGTTAAGAAGTTGTAACTATTCTTCACAAAGATGTAACAGCATTATGATAGAGGTTGCTGTTTATTTAGAACAATTGAAAAAATACTAAAAGTAGTCAAAGTTAGTAATGAATGAAGAGGCAGGGGGCAGGGGGCAGGGGCAGGGCTATTTCGTTCTAGACATAAACCGCCCAGAACTAAAGTTCCGCGGCTCATAGCCCAAGTCCACGCTTAGTGGACTAAAAACCTTTCTAGTCGTCTTTAGACGAATGAGTGCTATTAGCCTCAGAATTTATTCTGAGGTGGGCTAGATGAGAATGAAATAGCCCTGGGGGCAGGGGGCAGGGAGCAAGGGGGAAACCCCATCCATAAAGGACGCAGTATTTCTTTTTTTTCTATAAATGAATTTATTTGGTCTGTACCTTTTTTATTTCCCCTGCTCTCTGCTCCCCGCTCCCCTGCCTCTTTATTGAACTGTTTTCTTTCAACACATCTATATAATAAGATATTCACTATGAGCGATAACTATATTTTGAAACGTATATATACATACAGACAGCAAATCCTAAAAGAAAATAAAGAAACCTGTCTTTCGCCTAACCAAATAATAGGATACTAATAGTAGTAGCATATACAAAAAATCAATTTATAGACTCATCAAATTCATATTTGAGTGCATCTGAGTACAGCTTAATATATTGCAAAATATCTTGATGAAATGTTTGCAAAGGCTTATAGGTAAAGTTTCTTGTAGCGAGCACAGAAATTCTTAACCCCTGCCCCAAAAATACTAGTACCCCCATCGTTAAACACTAGTGCCCCTAACCCAAGACAAATTTTAAGTTTATCTTGAGTCGGGGTTTCGGTATTTGAGTACAACCTTAATCAATCCAATAAATCCAATCAGCATTGGGTTTTGTATCGAGTTGGGAGTCACCTGATATAAGCATAAAAATAGCAGATGACTCTTCTACCAGATAGACATTACCGATGCAACAGTCTTTAGACAGTATTAGCGATCCCCCCAGTACCAAAACGCAGGATTCTGCACATACATCCATGCTGAAAAATTTACTCTCTGGCGTTTTTTTTGAGCCATTATTGAGTGATTTTCGCATTATTTTTGAGCGCGATCCGGCAGCACGTAATTGGCTAGAAGTGGTGTTTTGTTACCCTGGATTGCACGCGCTATCTTTGCATCGTCTTGCTCACTGGTTACATTGTCGCGGAGTCGGTTTTATCCCCCGCTTAATTTCTCACTTAGGGCGATTTTTGACCGGAATTGAAATTCATCCAGGTGCAGAGATTGGTCAGGGCGTGTTTATCGACCACGGAATGGGTGTTGTCATTGGCGAAACTGCGATCGTCGGCGACTATACACTGATTTATCAAGGCGTCACCCTTGGCGGAACTGGTAAAGAAAGCGGTAAGCGTCATCCCACGGTGGGCAAAAATGCAGTAATTGGGGCGGGTGCGAAAGTTTTAGGTAATCTGCAAATTGGCGATCGCGTCCGTATTGGTGCAGGTTCCATTGTCTTGCAGAATGTCCCTAGCGATCGCACTGTGGTGGGAGTTCCCGGCCGAATCATTTCTCGGAACGAAAGCGCCAGCCTTTCTCCTTTAGAACATGGAAAGCTACCCGATGTGGAAGCAACCGTGATTCGTTCTTTGCTTTCGCGCATTGAGCAACTCGAAAAACAACTGCAAACTTTAAAAGTCAAGAGTCATTAGTCATTGGTCATTAGTCATTTGCAAATGACAACGGACAAAGGACAAAGGACAACTGATAAATGACAAAGGACAACGGACAAATGACAAATGACACTTTAGGCGATCAAGTTTTGCAGATTCCTTTGAGCGATCGCTGGCGAATCCATCACCGTTTGCAAGAGTTAAAAATTAAGAGCTACTGTCCCCCCGATGGTTCTTTGCGAGTGCAAGTGAATAATTTGCTAGAAGTAATTCTAATTCGTAGTACAGTTATGCAATTTCTTGCTTCTCGTCAAGAATTATTAGAGTGGCTAGAACGTTGTTGGCATTACAGCGATGAGTCATGAGTGCTTTTAGCCAACCTAATTCAGACACCATTAATCTTGAATTCATGACGCAAGCACTGCATTTTATCCTTTTTGTTCATAGATGCACAAAGCTCGAATAGGTTTAGAAGTTGAAGCTACTGTACGCTAGGAGATTTTGTTGCAGACTGAGATGGATTAAGCGACTTTTAGATTTTGTTTGTCTACTAAATCTGAAACTTCCCTGACATATAGCAACAATTAAAAAGGCGAAATTACCAAATACAAACTGGAATTTCTGATTTTTAATTTTTTCCCAAATTAAGAAATTGAAAGTTCGACTATGGCGACTCGGAACAGAGATATAAAACTCCTCAATTTTTTGCACAATGAACTTGAACTTTCAAATGCCGATATTGCTGTAGCTCTGCGACACCGTGAATTAGAAAATGGGCCACTACCGATGCTCCTCTGGCAGTATGGTCTAGTTGACTTGGAGCAGCTAGGAAAAATTTTTGATTGGCTTGCAGAACAAAGTTAGCTAATTTGAACCTTTTAACTTTTCCTTCCCATTACCTGCCGAAATTACACACCAATGCTCTAGAAAATCTGAGGTTACTAAGATGATTACATCCTTAATTGCTGGATTCTGTGTTTTACTTTGTTCCGGATTTGCTAATAGTTACATTAGTTCGTTGCTAATCGAAGAAATTTCAACTGACATCGGTAAAAACGATTAGTAAATTATACATGGTTTTAGTTCCTTGCCATACAGATGTGATGCTGATAATAGGTCAATAATTAAGGATCATGTATCCTACATTATGAATTGTCATATTTTTAGCATTTACCATCGCTGGGGATTGTAGAGAGAAAGGATATTAAGAATACTACCAAGAGAGGGATATTTGCAATGAATCAAATCATAATTAATGACACAACATTACGTGATGGCGAACAAGCAGCAGGTGTTGCTTTTAACCTAGAAGAAAAAGTAGCGATCGCTAAGTTTCTCGATGCCATTGGTATTCCGGAATTAGAAGTCGGTATACCGGCAATGGGTGAGGAAGAAACGCGGGCGATCGCAGCAATTTCTGACTTAGGTTTACAAGCAAAACTCCTGGGCTGGAACCGCGCTGTCATCTCAGATATTAAGGCTTCTATCGCCTGCGGTCTGAACCGGGTGCATATTGCCATTCCAGTCTCTGGTATCCAAATCGCTGCCAAATTCCACGGTCAATGGCGAGTCAGTTTGCAAAAACTCAAAGACTGTATTAGCTTTGCTGTCGATCGAGGTCTTTGGGTAGCAGTCGGCGGAGAAGATTCTTCCAGGGCTGATGAAAACTTCCTCTTAGATGTAGCGCTTTATGCCCAAGAATGGGGTGCATCCCGCTTCCGCTTTTGCGATACCGTAGGAGTTCTCGATCCTTTCACCACCTACACCAAGGTCAAACGGCTGGTTTCAGCTTTGATGATTCCCCTAGAAATCCACACCCACAATGATTTTGGTCTGGCAACTGCCAACGCCCTTGCGGGTATCAAAGCCGGAGCATTATCAGTTAATACCACAGTCAACGGATTAGGTGAAAGGGCGGGAAATGCAGCTTTAGAAGAAGTTGTCATGGCGATCAAACGCATCTACGGCGTTGATTTGGGCATTGACACTCCCGGTTTGCTGAAACTGTCTCAACTAGTTGCAGCCGCATCAGGTGCAGATGTACCACCCTGGAAAGCGATCGTTGGCGAAAATACCTTTGCTCACGAATCTGGCATCCATGCTCACGGGGTACTGCAAAACCCCATTACCTACGAACCATTTGCTCCCGAAGAGGTAGGTTGGGAACGGCGTTTAGTATTAGGCAAACATTCTGGACGGCATTTGGTTTCAAACTTGCTAGAACAGCATGGAATTTTCTTAAACCCCCAAGAAACCCAATCTGTTTTAGACGCAGTGCGCCATCAATCGGTACAGAAAAAACGCAGTTTGACGACAGAAGAACTATTGAATTTGGTCAGAGAACAGAGGTACTCTCATGCAACGTGATGAATTAGAGCTAAACTTGCCACCTGCTTTTGAAATTGGTGAAAAAGTCAGAGTTCGGAAACTGCTGAAGAACGATGGTACTTTTCCTGGTAAAGAAGTTGGGCAAGTTTTAGTAAACAAAGGAGATATCGGCTACATAGCCAGTATAGGGACATATTTGCAGACTTCCTATATTTATGCGGTGCATTTCTTGGAAACAGGATTCGTCGTCGGCTGTATGAAAAAAGAACTAGAATCTGTTGAGGAATCTCATGAAAGTAATGCTACGGATGAATGACGCCGGCACTTTAGTAGTCTACGTTGCTAAGAAAGACCTTGAAGAAGAAGTCGTCAAACAAACCGATGGAAATGATGGCAAGATTCTCACCCTAGCAAATGGTTGGGAATTGGAATTTCGTGATTTGCCAGACACAGCAAATTTACCTCAAACAGTAGAAGCTAAACGCCTAGCTTAAAAACAGTTAGGAGTTAAGAGTTATGAGTTATAAATTTTAACTCCTAACTCCTCACTCCTAACTCTTCGCTTTAACTCCCCACTCCTAACTTTTTATCAATCATGGGTGACAAGTATTTGACGTTATCAGAGTTGAACCTTGAGGGACAGTTACTAGGTTTTGCTGGTGGTGAACCAGGAAAATATAAATACTTGCAATTGGCAGTTCCATCTGGAAATGTGGAAATTAAACTGCCTAAAGAGTTACGCCGTTTAATAAGTTCATCCTTAGTTCCTGGTCAGCAAGTTCGCGTTTGTGGTCATAGTAAGCTAGATTCGCGCACAAGTAAAATAAAAATTAAAGCCTATCGGGTGACACCAATTGATGCGTGTCCAAGCCAAGATTTACCACCTCAAACCAAAGCGAGGATTATGGTATGTCAAAAGTCAGGTTGCCTTAAGCGTGGTGGTAAAGGGCTATTATCAGAATTAGAAAAAACTTTGTGCGATCGCGGTTTGTTAGACAAAGTTACCATTGAACAAACTAGTTGCCAAAAATGCTGTAGCAGCGCCCCCAACTGTGTTTTACAGCTTGGGAAAAAGAAATACAAAAATATTCATCCTGAAGCGATCGCAACTTTGCTAGAAAGTCACTTAACAGAATAGTAATCTTCTCTAGCTATTCTTAAAATAATACATAACTTTGTAGGGGTAAAAATTTTACCCCTATTTGTTGTAAGTATCGTCTGTGTAGCACCCTTGTCAAACTGCGATCGGCTAAGTTATAACTGCTGCAACGCTAGTAATATCGAATACAAACAGAACTTATAAAAACCTTGCCCTAGCGAATGGAATTCGCGGCTATACAGACAAAACCCACCTCCGTGGGTTTCAACTTCTTAAAGTCCGCGTAGGCGGACTTTGTTTGTGTAGCCGCGATTTCTAATCGCCAGATATATTTGCTTTTTTGGAATTACCTTAAATACTTAAAAATAAATGTCTTTGTTTACAAATTTACTCAATCTGCATTCAGGAAACAAACCACGGGAAGATTTTTTTACTGAGATTGTCGCTTATTTTTTGTCCCTGAATAATGATATTTTGCTTGATTGGCTAAAACATCAATCAATCATTAGTGATGATAATTATTCCAGCATCAAGATTTCAACTCAACAAGAACATCAAGCACTGGCGATTCATACTGAGGATAGTAGACTTGATATTGTGGTTGAACTTTCAACTGGTTTAAATACAGACGTAATATTTATTGAATCAAAAATTGGCTCTACAGCAATACCGGGACAATTAGAAAAATATGCTGAGATTTTGAGTAACTTACCAAACCTTAGACATCGAATTCTAATTTACATCACCCGTGATTATGATCCAAAAGAAGAAATCAAACAATATGATTGTGATCTACAACCAGCAATCAAAGAGTATTGCCTTGAGTTATCACCCAAAATTAATTTCTTCCAATTGAGGTGGTATCAGTTTTATAGCTTATTGAAAGAACATGCGTCTGATATCTTAGCTCAAGAAATACTAATTTTTATGAGGAATAACAGAATGTCTCACACTAATCAATTTTCATCAGTTGACTTATTGACAATGGTGAATTATAACAAAACTCTCCTTCTTATGGAATCAACTCTCAGTGAAGAAGTACAGCAGGAATTCAAGCTAGCTTTTGGAGGTATTATCAACGGCGCAGCAAGTAGGACTCAATGGAAATGGGACGAGAGATATATTATCTACACTCACCTTTCTCCTTTAAAATGGGACTTATGTTGTGGTGTTGGATACTTCAATTTAAATCCAGAGAATTTAACTGATTATCCATATATCGGTATATTTTTGCAGGTTTCTCATAAGTTTGTAGAACGCCCAAAAATTATTAAATCCATGCAGAAAGTAATTAACGATAAACCCAATATATGGACTCCTGCTAATTTAACAATTTTGCCAGCATGGTCAGCTATTTTTTATCAAAAAAGCCTAAAGGAATTTTTATCTGAAAAAGACCAGTTGTCTGCTATTAAATTATTTTTCAAAGAGTCAATAGAGGAATTAAAAACGGTTCAAAAACAATATTTTAACTTTCCTTGGAATAGTGTAAGTACAGAAGAAGCTACAGAAATAGAGAAAGAAGAAGACCTAGACACCTCACTATCTTCCATCACACAACTTTAATCAGCTACAGCTATATTAAGATAAAAATAACTCTGCATTCTCGTAGTTGTTATGAGCCTTACCACTGCTAAACGCTTTACTATAGCTGAATATCACCGTCTAGCTGAACTCGGCTTCTTTAAGGAGAATGACCGAGTTGAGCTAATTAAGGGTGAAATAATCCAGATGGCAGCAAAAGGTACACGGCACTCTGTTTGTAAAACACGCCTAGAGAGAGAATTATATAAACTAGTAGGCGATCGCGCAACCCTGCGAGGACAACAACCAATTACTTTGTCTAACAACAGTGAGCCTGAACCAGATAGAGTAATTGCAAAAAATAGAGATGATGACTATCTAGCGAATCATCCCAGCCCATCTGATATTTTACTCTTAATTGAGATTGCCGATTCATCTTTAAAATATGACCAAGAGGAAAAGCTAGCTATTTATGCAGAAGCAGGTATCTCTGATTATTGGATATTTAATTTAGTAGATAATTATTTGGAGTGCTACAGCGAACCTTATCAAACTTTGCAAGTTAAATTTGGTTATCGCCGCAAGTTAATTTATCTGCCAAATGAATCAGTTAATCTGCCCTGTTTTCCTGATTTAGTTGTGGATTTATCTAAGGTGTTTCCAGGTTAAGATATAAGGGGCGATGTCTAACGACAAGCCGTTGCAAGCCTTATAGCGAGTATAGGTGTTATGACAGTTACCGAGATTGTTTGGAGAATTACCAAAGTAGTTTTTGTATTTGATAACTATCTGAAAAAAAATGCCCTTGCTTGAAAGTAAGGACATTGAAATTTACCTATTTAATATTTAGCGAGTAAATCTATACGGTTTGGTATACTTTTCGCTTAAGCTTCATCCAAAATTCCATATTCTATTACTCCAGCGATCATTTACATGAGAGAAAATAGTCTTTTATCTTGTTTATAATCACTGAAGAGAAATTAAGCCGGATTGCGAATAGTCCCCACACAATTGCTACGCTAATTTCTTGCGTAGCTTGCTACCAGCTAAGGCCAGACCGACAATTCCTAAACCAGCGAGACTAGCAGGCTCAGGAGTCGATTGGACAGTACCAGATTTCTTGAATTCAAATGCAATAGTTTGTGTGCCATTAAATTTGCTGGTATCATAACCAGTGGTTAGCAACTGCTGCGTTACATTACCCTGTGCTAGGAACGAGATTCCACTCAGATATTTTCCAGAGTCGATGACATTAAGGTTAAATGTATTGTCCTTGCCGTTATTAGTAAAATAACTACTGGTCAAATCACCATAACCGACAATACCACCACCTTGTTTTACCTGACTTTCGTAAGAATTCCCTCCTCCTGCTAAACCACCATATGTAGCAACAGTGTAGCCCTCTTTGATATTAGTAACTGTCTTTGCCTGAACACCACTATAAACACCTAGTTCTTGTACTCCTGAAGCATTCGCTGAAGCGAAATGAATACCAAACAAATCCCCACTGCTCATAGCATTGTCAAAGGTCTTACCGGCCATATTGAAGAACAAATCACCATATCCAATCTGACCGCCAGCAGCACCCTGTTCAGCCTCTCCTGTTAACTTCATATTGCCATTGATTGCTACAATGATGCTGGTAGCAGTTTCTTTGATAGCCATACCAGAGATATCGTAGGGATTTACTTTCCCTGCCGCAGCACCAACCCAGTAATTCCCGTTCATCCCATCTTTGTTTGAATCAAATGCATACTGCCAGCCACTAGCATCAGTGGAGTTTTGACCCAGTAAAAGACCAGTAGTGTCGTTCATACACTCCAAAGATATGCTAAATGCTGTTCCCTTTAAGTCGGAGGCATATGCTCCTTGACCAGCCACAAATAAGATTCCAAAAGTGGTAATGCCAACTTTGAGTAAATTGAATAAGTTTTGAGTTTTCATTATTTATAAGTTGATTGATTTAGAGAATCACAATTCACTGGACTTCTTTATTTGTAATTTGAATTACAAAAATAGAGAAGCGTGATTCTTCTGAAAATATAATTTTGCTAACTTAACGGTAATTTTATAAAACTCAAATAAAAAATGACATATTTAGTAAAAATTGCTTTTATCTAACGTAATTGTATTAAATGTGAAATAGTAACAAAGCCAAGTAGGCCTAGTAGCCTACGATTCCTGCACCCATTGAATTAGATAGCTTTAAAAAGCTTTTGGGTTTGTGTAAGCTTAATAAACCATATCCTGCCAGCATCTCCGTACAGGGCATCGAAACCCGCGATCGCTAGAAGTTTTTTGTCTGCATCGATCTACTTTAGAAAGTAATATCCGATTCGGATGAACAATTGGGCATTGACATTGCACCTTGCTAGTTAAGGGAGTCAAGAGCCAGGTGTCGAAATCAATAAACCTCCTGACAACTGACACCTTTATTCTGGTTCCTAGCTAAAGATGCAACCCTTGTAATCAAATCAAACTTTCCAATGCGTGTTGTAAATGATTTGTCACCTCAGCAACCGCTTGTTTAGCACCTAAGCGATTTTCCTTATACGCTGGGTAACGCTCAGAAATAGATATCGGTTCACCCACAGTTATTTTCACTTTTTGCTTACCCAATTGTGGACGCTGCACACTTTTATCGCCTTTGATTTTAGCAATCATTTGCCATAAAATTAAAGTCGTCTCAGCAAACCTTTCTACTGTGGGATTTTCACGTATATAATTACCAGAAACTGCCACGAAACTTTCTACTAAACGCATGTGCCACATCCGTGCATTCGCTTCTTCAGCAACGCGATCGCCTAAAGCTTTCTCTACAGCAGATATACCTTTTACATCCTTAAAATCTTCTCTAAATATATAATTCCACCCAGCTTGTTCTACCCGCCGACATCGGTCACTCAAAGTACCTTTTGACTGCAAATCAAAATGCTGTTCTGATATTAGTAGCGCCGCATTCAATAAAGCTTGCAAGCGAACTGCTAACGCTTCATTTCTATCTTCAATTTCTCCTACTACTGTTTTGATATCTGGCAGCTTTAAATGATAAAAGCGCGTGTAAAATTTTTCCATTAACGAAAGTAAATGTTCTGCCAAGGTTAATAACCGGGGATAAAGCGACTCTATAGAAGCCTGTTCTGGTGCATTCACAGGTAAACCACTAGCCGCTTCCAATTCACTTAAAAGATTGGCGATCGCATCCCAAGGAGCATCAACGTAACTATATTTAATCCCAACTGGTACAATTAGAACCTGTTGGTCGCGTCCAGCTTTGTGCAAATCTTCAGCACACCAAAAGCCTAATTGGGCAATACCGGGTTCCAGGGGGCTGATATTCTCTGATAAACCATTGGTTGCACCTTCTGGCGCAGCCGCCATTGGAAATTTACCATTGGCAAACAACTCACGCGCCGAACGTAACCCCGTCCAATCAGCCTTACCTCGCTGAATCGGAGTCCCACCTAAACGAGAAGCAATCCAGCCGACGTAGGAACCTGCCCATAGAGGAATGCCGCGATCGTAGATAAAATGAGCGTGAATGGGATGTTGTAGTGTTGTACCTTGCGATCGTGCTACCTTTGGCACGAGTTGAGACAGCAAGTAGGTCAAACAAAACGGATCGTCTGTTTTCGGATGGCGAAATGCCAGCATAAAACGGATCTTACCCTCCTGAAACTGGCGATAGAGATCCACCAGCGTCTCTACGTTGTCTGCTTCAATTTGGGTAATAGGTGTTTGCCAGTTTATCCAACTGGGTAGCAACAGATGGACAAATCGGAGAAATAAGGGATTAAACGCCGGAGGAATAAATTCTAAGGGTGGCTGTGCTTGATAAATTACATCTGCCAAGGTAGTTTTCTCCTAAAATTGCGATCGAAAAAGGTGGAAGGCTATAAGTAAAAATGAAAAATAAATAACGCTGTGTACTTTGTACTTCATCCTTAATACTTCATACTTTAGTTGACATAGAAATTAGCGATCGAAGAAAGGCTATAAACGATGCGACTGTCACAAATGTTATTCGTTACACTCCGGGACGATCCAGCTGATGCTGAGATTCCTAGCCATAAATTATTACTCCGTGCAGGCTACATTCGTCGTATCGGTAGTGGTCTTTATGCTTATTTGCCTTTGATGTGGCGGGTATTGCAAAAAGTTTCTCAGATTGTGCGGGAAGAAATGAACGCTACAGGCGCACAAGAATGTCTCCTACCACAATTACAACCTGCTGATTTATGGAAGGAATCGGAACGCTGGGACACTTATACCAAAGCTGAGGGGATCATGTTTTCCCTAATTGACCGCCGCGAGCAACAATTAGGATTAGGCCCAACTCATGAAGAAGTAGTCACAGCGATCGCTCGTGATATGATTCGCTCTTATCGCCAGCTACCACTAAATCTCTACCAAATTCAAACCAAATTCCGCGATGAAATTCGTCCCCGCTTTGGTTTAATGCGCGGACGGGAGTTTATCATGAAGGATGCCTATTCCTTCCATGCCGATGAAGCCAGCCTCAAGGAAACTTACCAGGATATGTATAAAGCCTACAGTAATATTCTGCGGCGTTCTGGTTTAGCTTTTCGCGCAGTGGACGCTGATTCTGGTGCAATTGGTGGTTCTGGTTCTACAGAATTTATGATTTTGGCAGAAGCTGGTGAAGATGAAGTTCTCTACACGGAGGATGGTAAATACGCCGCTAACGTAGAAAAGGCTGTTTCTTTACCAATTGACGCCGAAATTTCACGGTTTACAACCTATGAGAAACGCGATACACCTGGAACAGAGACGATTGAAAAGGTCTGTCAACTCCTCAATTCTTCTCCGACTCAATTGGTGAAAAATGTCCTTTATCAGACAGTTTATGATAATGGCGCAACGGTGTTAGTTCTGGTGAGCATTCGAGGCGATGGGGAAGTTAATGAAGTCAAGTTGCAAAATGAATTGACCAAATTAGCTTCAGATTATGGTGCTAAAACTATTATTAGTTTGAATGTACCAAATCTAGAAGCCCAGCAAGCATGGACAGCTAAATCTCTACCTTTAGGTTACATTGCGCCAGACATCGGAGATGAGTACATTAATGCCAACAAACAGATCCATCCTAAGTTTTTGCGGTTAGTGGATCGAACAGCCGTTGATTTAAAAAACTTTGTTACAGGCGCGAATGAAGCTGGCTATCATGTAGTTGGTGCTAATTGGGGCGAGCAATTTAAGTTACCAGAGCGAGTAGTAGATATACGAAAGGCAAGACCAGGCGATCGCGCCATCCATAACCCAGAACAAACCTTACAAAGCGCCCGTGGAATAGAAGCAGGTCACATCTTCCAATTAGGCACAAAATATTCCCAAGCGATGGGAGCAACTTATACCAATGAACAGGGTGAAGAGAAGCCGCTATTTATGGGTTGTTTTGGTGTAGGTGTATCACGACTAGCCCAAGCTGCCGTAGAGCAATCTTACGATAAAGATGGGATTATTTGGCCAGTTGCGATCGCACCCTACCACGCGATTATCACAATTCCCAACATAAAGGATGCTCAACAAATTGAAATCGCCCAAAAACTTTACACAGAACTCAATCAAGCGGGAATTGAAACCCTACTAGACGATCGCGACGAACGGGCAGGAGTGAAATTTAAAGATGCTGACTTGATTGGCATACCTTATCGAATTGTAACCGGACGAGCGATCGCTAATGGCAAAGTCGAAGTTGTAGAAAGAGCAACCCGCAAATCTCAAGAAATAGTCATTGATGAAGTGACAACTACACTCAAACAGTGGATTACCGCCACCACCCAGGTAAAAAATTAAACATCAACATTTACGCAGAGGAAGCAATACTTTACTTTGCGCTCCTCTGCGTTTTCCTTTGCGTTTCTTTGCGTTGTAAATTAATCATCTCCAGAAAGAATGAGATTTACATAATTTGGTAGGTGACGGATTAGAAATAGAAATTCTAAAATTGAATCAGGGACTTGCACAATTAAAAATAATCGCCTTTGAGGCATAAAGTCTCCTCCAGGTAGTGGGAAACTCTTCAGTTATAAGTATCGTCCTTAACCAGGCTGCTCCTCACGTAATTACCATATCAGCCCTCAGTCAGGAAGGTTTTGAACATGAAAGGCCAACAAGGATCTAATCGTATTTCTTCAGGCGCAATTGCAGCCGTCTCAGCAGTGGTTGTAGCGGTGGGTGGCGGTGTGGCTTGGTTTACTACACACTCCAGCAATACTCCCACACCATCAAACCCCTCTGGGCGCATCGAACAGCCACAGCCAGCACAGCCATCAACTAGGCAGCCAGCTAATGAGCAAAGCCCTAACGTTTATTGGCTCAGACCAACGGATAAAAATGTTACTTTAGTCCCCCAGCCTGTTAAAGTCGCTTCTATACGAACCAACCAGCCATTAGAAGCAGCTTTCCAAAGTTTGTTAGCAGGCCCACCAGCAGGAGCGACAGATTCCACAACTATCCCTAAAGGAACCAAACTTTTGGGACTGAAGTCAGAAAATGACGAGGTTCACGTTAATTTATCTGAAGATTTTACCAGTGGTGGTGGTAGCACATCAATGATGGGGCGGGTGGGACAAGTTGTTTATACTGCGACAACTTTAAATCCCAAAGCCAAAGTGTACATTGACGTGAACGGCAAACCACTGGATGTTTTAGGTGGTGAAGGTTTGGAGTTACAACAGCCACTAACTCGTGAAAGCTTTCAGAAAAATTATTCACTTTAGCCATTAGTCATTGGTCATTCGTCATTAGTCATTAGCAAAGGACAAAAGACAAATGACAACTGACCTAACGTTTGCTATTTAACACACGAAAATTACGGGCTTGTTCTTCTAACCTTGTGGCAAGGCGATCGCAAACCCGATTACACAAATCAAAAATCATTTGGTCTTCCACCCGGTAATAGGCGCAAGTTCCTTCACTGCGGCGGCTAAGGATACCTGCTTGCCACATTACCTTCAGGTGTTTTGACACATTTGCCTGAGAAGTCTGTGTTGCCTCTACCAACTCTTGCACGCATTTTTCTTCATCCCGTAATAAGTGGAGCAGCCGCAAGCGCATCGGCTCACTTAATAGGCTGAAGTATTCAGCTACTTGTTGCACCACTTCTGGCGGTAAAGGCAACGTTTGTTTCATCAGGATTAACCCGCAAAGATTGAAAGTTCTAACAATGACTCATTTTGGATGACTCATTTGATATATAGATTAATACTTAATCAGGGTTAATTCGCATCAAAGGTTGACCATATTCTACAGCGTCACCATTTTGGAGGAGAATTTCCATCACCTGTCCAGAGACTTCGGCTTCGATTTCATTCATCAACTTCATGGCTTCAATGATACAGACTGTTTGACCCTTGCGGACGCGATCGCCCACTTCCACAAATGCCGCTTCACCCGGCGCAGGAGCGCGATAAAACGTCCCTACCATTGGCGAAGGCACTTCTACTAATCTCTGGTCAATGGTTGAGGGAGGATTTACTGACAACTGCAATTGTGTGCCAGTTCCAGTATTCTCAAACACGCGACCTGTGGACACCTCCGTTACCTGACTCGTGGTGACTTGGTTTCCCGGAGATGAACCCGATGCCAAGCCCGAACCTACCACACCGCCTAAGGTCGCTTGACCTACCGACAACATATGATTGCTGACACTTACAGCCTTACGGACTGTTAGTTCAAAGTCATCGCTTTTGAGCGTCACTTCTGCAATATCTGTTTGTGCGATAGTTGCCAGTAGTTGGCGGATTTCATTAAAGTCCAATGGCACAGTTTTTATTACCTCGACCTAACCGTAAATGAGCATCTTAAGTGTGGCAGGGATTTAATCCCTATGTAGGGATTTAAATTGGGACTTGCATCTCCGTGGAGATGAGAGTTATTCCCTGCTGATATATTTATCTTCCTGAGTATCAATTCGGATGCGTTCGCCTTGGGAAATAAACAAAGGAACCATCACAACTGCACCAGTTTCCAGAGTTGCTGGTTTTGAACCACCTGTGGCAGTGTCACCTTTTAAACCTGGATCTGTTTGGACAATTTCCAAAACCACAGACTTTGGCAATTCTACTCCCAGCACCTGTTCGCCCCACCGAATAACTTCGGCTTCCATACCTTCCTTGAGGTATTTGACGCGATCGCCAATTTGTGCACGGGTCAATCTGCCTTCTTCGTAAGTTTCCATATCCATAAAGACGAACTCATCGCCCTCTTTATAGGTATGCTGCATCGTGCTTTTTTCTAGGGTGGCTTGGGGAACTGTCTCCCCGGCTCGGAACGTTTTTTCCATCACGCTCCCACTCTGAACATTTTTTAACTTAGTTCGTACAAAGGCGGAACCTTTGCCTGGCTTGACGTGGAGGAATTCGATCACTCGCCATACAGACCCATCCAATACAATTGAAACACCGGGTCGAAAGTCGTTACTGGAGATCATGAAACTTTCAAATTTTGGAAGACAATCGGCATTTATTGTACCCTTCTAGGGTCGTCATTGGGCATTTGTCATGAGTCATTAATCATTTGTCATTAGTCATTAGTCATTTATCCTCCGCCCTTAACGTGGGAAGATTATTGATGGGTTGCGTCCCAATACCGTTCGGTTAAGGAATTTATTGGTTGAGGCAGGCAGGGGGCAGAGGGAGAAGATAAGCAGGGAGAGAGAAGAATTACTAAGAACCTTCTTTCCTCAATAGCCTCCCCTGCTTCCCCTGCCTCCCCTGCTTATCCGAACCGTATTGGGTTACGTCCAGTCAACAATCTAATGCCGCATTTGAGTTATCCCATGCTTAACTTATTAAAATCCTGGCTGAAGAACAGCCTAATGGCAATACTGCTGGTAACAATATTTTTAGGCATAACTACAGCTGGGTGGACTCCCTCCAGTAGCGCCGCACTGCCAGCAGGCAATGCAATTACCGACGGAAAGGCTTTGTTGCGGTATGCACTCCCGATAGATAACAAACCTGTGCGGCAACTACAAGGCAGTTTAGAAGACATCTCTGCCCAACTGCGGGCGAATCGGCGTTGGGGTGCTATTTCCAAAGACATCAGCAAAGCATCCCGCATTCTCGATAAACCTTCCCAAATCTTAACAAGCGTTCCCGCAGAACGCCAACCCCAAGCCGAAGCTTGGATTACCGAGTTGAAATCTGGGGTGGGTAAATTACAAGAATTGGCGAACAGCAAAGATAAAGAACAAATACTGCAAGAGAGAGGTAAACTGCTAAATCTCGTTACTCAGCTAGAAGAGTCAATGGTGAAGCAATTCCCCTTTGAAGTCCCCGCCCAGTACAGTAACCTGCCACAACTTAAAGGTCGTGCCACTGTAGAATTCAAAACCAACAAAGGCGATTTGACTGTCGTTGTAGATGGTTATAGCGCTCCTGTGACTGCTGGTAATTTTGTAGATTTGGTGCAGAGGGGTTTTTATAATGGCTTAGAATTTACCCGTTCAGAAGAATCTTACTTTCTGCAAACTGGCGATCCCGCAGGTAAAGATGTGGGTTTCATTGATCCAACAACGGGCAAATATCGCGCTATTCCCCTAGAAGTCTTAGTTCAAGGCGATAAAGCACCTACTTATGGCATTACCCTAGAAGAAGCTGGTCGTTACGTTGATATGCCAGTTCTACCTTTTTCTGCTTTTGGCGCAGTAGTGATGGCTCGTCCCGAAAGTGAAGTAAATGGTGGTTCATCACAATTTTTCTTCTTTTTGTTTGAACCAGAACTCACCCCCGCAGGACGCAACCTATTGGATGGTCGCTATGCCGTTTTTGGCTATCTCACCGAAGGTAAAGAAGTTTTGGATAAACTGAAAGCTGGTGACAAAATCGAATCAGCAAAAGTGGTTCAGGGGATAGAAAATCTGGTTGAACCGCAAGCTGCATAAGAAGACACAGAGGGCAGGAGAAGAATAATTCTTGTACAGACGCGATTAATCGCGTCTCTCCTGATTCAGATTTCCGGCGGTGAACACCTGCTCAACTACGATCGCTATTTCTGGAAAAGTCCGTGATAAAATTTGCTGATTGACTGTAAAAACTGTTTCTTCATAAAATCCATCTTCCAGTAGTAACACTGAAATTTTTGTTTCCAGTGGGTCTATAATCCAATATTCAGGAACCTCTAAGGCCGCATATTCAGATCGCTTATGGCGATAGTCCCGTTTCACCGACTCTGGACTAACCACCTCGACAATTAGTAACGGTGGTGACTCAAATACTGCTGAAGCATTCAACAATTCTCTAGCTTGCTCCAGTGTCACTACACACAAATCAGTCAACCTAGATTTATTTCTACCCGTTCTCACCCCACTTTCCCGAAAACACAGCCAAGTCAAGTTACAACGTTTGATTTCTGCTTTCAAAGCAGTATCCAAAAAATCGACAATCAGAAAATGTTCAATAGTAGGTGGGTTCCTTAACTCTAGCTTGCCATCCACCAGTTCATAATGGAAATCGCTACCATCATCATAGGTTAAGTACTCCTCAAATGTGATGCTGGTTACTGGTGTTGTTACCATTCCAACTGACTCCTAGACGATACCCTTATCTTAAACAGTAAAGTAAATCATCAGTTTTCTTAGTAATTTTGCAACACGGAAAACCGATTGTGAACAGTGATTTATCTTCTCAACAGGTAAAAGACATTGGCGAACAAGGTCTTTTAGAAAGATTACAGCGTTTCTGTCCTCCAGAAATGATCGGCGATGATGCCGCAGTACTTGAGACTGCACCAGGGCAATCTTTGGTAGTGACTACAGATGTACTGGTTGATGGCGTGCATTTTAGTAATCTCACCACTTCCCCAGAAGATGCCGGTTGGCGAGCTGCTGCTGCCAATTTATCAGATTTAGCCGCAATGGGCGCTTCTCCATTAGGAATCACTGTCGGGTTGGGGCTACCCGGTGAACTTAGGGTGAGTTGGGTAGAACGCTTGTACCAGGGAATGACAGAATGCCTGCAAAAATACAACACCTCAATTGTCGGCGGTGATGTCGTGCGATCGCCTGTGACTACTTTGGCAATTACCGCTTTTGGTCAAGTTTACCCCCATCGAATTATCCGCCGTTCTGCTGCTGTCGTAGGAGATGCGATCGTCGTTACAGGCGTTCATGGAGCCTCCCACGCTGGCTTAGAACTGCTCTTACATCCCGAATTAGAACAAAACCTCAAAGATGCAGAACGCACGGCTCTAATCCACGCGCATCAACGCCCACAGCCACGATTAGATGTCTTACCAATCCTCTGGAAAATCCTAACTCCTAACTCCCAACTCCCTATTGCTGGGATGGATAGCAGCGATGGTTTGGCAGATGCGATTATTCAAATTTGCCGCGCCAGTGGTGTTGGCGCTGTCCTAGAACGCAGACAAATTTCCTTGCCAGCAGCTTTTGATCTTTGGCTGACACCAGAGCAAGCGCTGGAATATGCTTTATACGGTGGCGAAGACTTTGAATTAGTGCTGTGCTTACCACAAGAACTAGCATCAACCTTAGTGCAACATCTTGGTCAAGGTGCTGCGATCGCAGGCAGAATTACAGCCGGATCGACAGTAATATTGCACGACGAGCAAAAAAAATTCCCTGACCAAGTTCTAAATCTTAGCCAGGGATTTCAACATTTTAGTCAATAGTGCTTTGTCCTTTGTCCTTTGTCCTTTTTCTAATGACCAATGACCAATGATCAATGACCAATGACTAATGACAAATTAATTATTGCCACTTCTCAGCGACTAATTCTGCCAAATCCAAAACTCGTTGGCTGTAACCCCACTCGTTGTCATACCACGCCATAACTTTCACTAGGTCATTGCCCATAACCAAAGTCAAGTTGGCATCAACAATTGAAGAAGCATCACTACCTTGATAATCGGAAGATACCAGTTCTAGCTGGCTATAGTCCAAAATGCCTTTAAGTGGACCTTCGGCAGCATCCTTGAGAGCTTGATTAACTTCTTCAGTAATAGTACGCTTCTCAACCTGAACTACGAAATCTACCATTGAGACGTTCGGGGTTGGTACGCGCAAGGCAACGCCATTTAGCTTGCCTTTCAGGTCTGGGATAACCAGTGCCACAGCTTTTGCTGCACCAGTAGAGGTGGGTACAATGTTAATCGCTGCTGCCCTCGCCCGTCGCAAATCCCGGTGAGAAGCGTCTAGCAAACGCTGGTCACCTGTATAGCTATGGGTGGTGGTCATCGTGCCTTTGATGATGCCAAACTTATCGTTCAACACCTTGGCGATTGGTGCCAAGCAGTTGGTAGTACAGCTAGCGTTACTGATAATGTGGTGTTTGTTGTGGTCATAATCGTGATGATTCACACCAACCACAAAAGTGCCATCCTCGTTTTTACCAGGAGCGGTAATCAGAACTTTCTTGGCTCCAGCATTCACATGCTTGAGCGCTCCTTCTTTGCTAGTAAATACTCCAGTTGCTTCGATAATTAGGTCAATTCCCCACTCTTTCCAGGGCAAGTTTTCTGGGTTGCGATCGGATACGCACTTAATCGTCTTACCGTTCACGATGATAGAGTTATCATCGGCACTAATCTCAGCACCCTTGATCTTCCCTAGCATTGAGTCATACTTTAGCAGGTGAGCATTAGTTCTAGGGTCTGAAGTGTCATTAATAGCGACAAGATCGATTTTACTATTCTCTCTACCCACCCAGCAACGCGCAAAGTTACGTCCAATCCGCCCGAAACCGTTGATTGCAACTCTAATCACAGTGTCTTGCCCTCTGTATTTATGCTTATATGTTGATATCGTTGACCCCAATCATATCGCAAAGGGGGGGAGCACTTTTAACCATAAAGTGTTAGATCAATAAAAAAACACATAATTTATTCAGATTTGTGGGAGTAGAGATTGTTGTTAGTGATATATGATCTGACCGTTTCCGGGATTAAATAACGAATTGACTGGCGTTCGCGGCAAAATTTGCGAATTAGACTTGACGAAACTCCTACTAAAGGTATATTCAAGAGTTGCCAGTGAATGGTAAGCGACTGCTCCCTAAGTTGTTGCTCCACTTGCTTGCAGATTAATTTGCTTTGAGTTATAGTCTCACCACCTAGCAGTCGGGGTGCTATTAACCAATCACACATTTGTGCTAGTTCGTGTCCACGGTACCAGCCGGGTAAGGTTTGGAAAGTATCCAAGCCCACAATCCAGTACCAGTGAGTATTTGGGTAACAAGCAGATAAATCGAGCAGCGTGTTAATGGCATAGGAAGTCCCAGAGCGATTTGCCTCCACTAGTGAGACAGTAAATGCTGGATTGTCTTTTGTAGCTAATTGCAGCATTTCCAAACGATGCTCAAATAAAGCTGCTTCTTTATGAGGAGGATTTAGGGATGGCACCCAAATTACCTTTTCAAGGGATACTTGATGCAAAGCTGTCTCGGCTACGAGTAGGTGTCCCCAGTGAATTGGATCGAATGTGCCACCAAAAATTGCTAGTTGTTGCATCCAGTTATGCCTGGGTTTTATGCAATTGAAAAATAGTTTCATTACCAATGTACTATTGTACTCAATTCACGCCTAGACTTGATGCAATTTCAAATCAGTTTCACTAACAATGTGCAATGTAGCCAATTCCAGTAAGGTAGCCAAAAATATGTATTTGACATTACAAGAATTTCTTTCCCGATGCGGCCAAAATTTTCAGAATAATCTTAAGAACAGTTCAGAAAAAGCAAAAACCTCCAACCAAGGTAAAATCATTCTGAACAAGGAAAACCAGAGCATAAACATCTTTTGGGCATCAAACATAAACATGATACAGGAGTAGTTACGGTAAAAATCAAATTCCTGTTATGATACGCGTGTCATTTGTGATTATGGTGTGGTGTGGTGTAAGAGGAGCAATAAATGAATAATTTTGTAGATTTTAGTGGTAGACCATTTCATTTCATTGGCATCGGTGGCATAGGTATGTCTGCTCTGGCATACGTTCTCGCCAAGCGTCAATTTCCAGTATCAGGTTCGGATCTTCGTCCTAACCACATTACGCACAAGTTGGAATCTATCGGCGCTCATATTTTTGGTAAACAAGAGGCAAGCAATCTCGAATTCTTTCGCCCTCAGGTATTGGCTAATGCAGTAGTATTAGATTCACAAGAACAATTACCTATTGCTACTAACTCAATACTGCCTCAAGTTATTTGTTCAACAGCAATTAACACGAATAATTTAGAATACAAAGCAGCGCTGGAATTAGGTTGCCCAATTTTACATCGTTCAGATGTACTGGCAGCTTTAATTGCCGATTACCACAGTATTGCAGTGGCAGGAACACACGGCAAAACTACAACCAGTAGCATGATTGGCTATATGCTTCTGCAAGCAGGTTTAGACCCAACGATTTTAGTAGGTGGCGAAGTCAATGCTTGGGAAGGTAATGCTCGATTGGGACAAAGCCAATATTTGGTAGCCGAAGCAGATGAATCTGATGGTTCCTTAGTAAAACACGCTCCAGAGATTGGCATCATTACCAATATTGAACTCGATCATCCTGACCACTATGAAACATTAGAAGAAGTAATTGACATCTTCCAGACATTTGCTAAGGGTTGTAAAACGTTGATAGGTAGCATTGACTGTGCTACAGTGCGCGATCGCTTACAACCCACAATCACTTACAGCTTACACTCAGATACCGACGCTGATTACACCGTCACCAATATTGATTATCGTGCTGATGGCACTACAGCTTTAGTTTGGGAAAGAGGCAAAGCTTTGGGCGTGTTGAAGTTGCGGCTGCTAAGTCGGCACAATCTCAGCAATGCTCTAGCAGCTGTGGCTGTTGGTCGGGTCTTGGGCTTAGAATTTGGAGAAATTGCCAAAGGTATCGCCACCTTTGAAGGAGCAAGACGCCGCTTTGAGTTCCGGGGTGAAGTTGATGGTATTACCTTCATCGATGACTATGCTCATCACCCCAGCGAGATTCGCGCTACTCTCGCCGCCGCACGTTTACAGGCAAGACCAGGGCAAAGAGTGGTTGCCATCTTCCAACCCCATCGCTATAGCCGTACACTGACCTTTTTAGAAGAATTTGCCGATTCCTTTACCCATGCTGATTTGGTTGTGCTGACTGATATTTACAGTGCAGGCGAACCCAATTTAGGGCAAATCAGTGGCGAACATCTAGCGGCGGAAATTGCTAAACAGCATTCACAGGTAGTTTATCAACCAACTTTACCCTCAGTGTGCGAGTACTTGCTGCAAACACTACGCCCAGGAGACTTGGCGCTGTTTTTGGGGGCTGGGAACTTGAATCAGGTGATTCCTGAAGTAATTACGACACTTTGCGAACCTGCTAAAGCCACATCCTAAGTGGAGACTTTGCGAAGTTTTATTTCTGAGCAAAGCGCCCGTCTAGCAACGGTTCCATAGGTTAATTCTATTACCGTATCTTTACGGTAAATAAATGTAAAAATTTTACCAATACAAAGTAAAGATGACAATTTCCCAGGCAGCTGGAAACGTCTGCACAGTTTCTGCTTTGAATACAAAGAAACATCAAACAACTAATTCGGTGGAGAGTGAAGTAATTTACTTACCCAGTACTGATTGTGCAATCAAGCCCCAGGCTTCCTTGTCAGCGTTTACTTCCTATAGAGTTGGGGGAGCAGCTGATTTGTACGTTGCCCCCCGAAACTTAGAAGCACTGCAAGCAAGTCTTAAATACGCAAAAGAACGCGATCTAAAGGTGACAACGCTGGGAGCAGGTTCTAACTTGCTAGTCAGCGATGGCGGTATATCAGGCTTAGTCATTGCGACTCGTCATCTCCGCTTCAGCAACTTTGACCCCCAAACCGGTCAATTAACCGTTGCTGCTGGAGAATCAATTCCTAGCTTGGCATGGGCAGCGGCAGAATTAGGATGGCAAGGATTGGAGTGGGCTGTTGGCATCCCCGGAACAGCAGGAGGTGCCGTGGTGATGAATGCAGGGGCACATAATAGCTGTATCGCAGATATGTTAGTTAGCGCCCAGGTACTTTCACCCGATGGTACGCTGGAAACTCTTACCCCAGAACAGTTAGGTTATAGCTACCGGACTTCATTATTGCAAGGTGGCGATCGCATAGTCACCCAGGCCACCTTACAACTCGCACCAGGTGCCGACCCAGCAAAAGTTGTGGCAATCACCAAAGAACACAAAAAGCATCGTTTGAGCACCCAACCATACAACTTCCCTAGCTGTGGTAGTGTGTTCCGCAATCCCAAACCTTACAGTGCAGGCTGGTTAATTGAACAAACTGGTCTGAAAGGCTACCAAATTGGTGGAGCACAAGTAGCACTACTCCATGCTAATTTTATCGTTAACCGTGGTGGAGCAAAAGCTAGTGATATATTCTGTCTCATTCGCCACATCCAACATCAGGTACAAGAACGTTGGTCTATTCGGTTAGAGCCAGAAGTCAAAATGCTCGGAGAGTTTCAAGGTGCTTGTTGAAACTTTTAATTCAGGGAATGGGGACTGGGGAAGAAACTTAATGCCTTATTTCTTACTCCCTACTCCCCATACCACGATGCATTAATTATTGGTAAAAAAACAGGCAAATTACTTACCGCATCTATAATTGAATTTGATTTGTTATTCAACGCGCACGCGTACAAATAATTATGACAGGAAAAGGACAGGGATTCGGCTTTGGCTTAGGGAAAATGAAAGAACTAGCTGAAGCTTTTAAGAAAGCGCAGCAAGTTCAAGAAGGCGCAAAGCGACTCCAAGAAGAATTGGAGCAAATGGAGATTCAAGGAGAATCTGGCGGTGGTCTGGTGAAGGTAATTGTCAGTGGTAACCAAGAACCCAAACGGGTGGAAATTTCTCCAGATGCTTTAGCAGAAGGTGCAGAAGTGCTTTCCGATCTCGTGACAGTCGCAATGAAAGAAGCCTACACCAAATCTACTGCAACAATGCGGGAACGTATGGAAGAATTAACCAGTGGGTTGGAGTTACCTGGATTTTAGTCATTGGTCATTAGTCATTGGTTATTAGTCAAAGGACAAAGAGAGAAGTCTGAGCGCCGTCTGTCGGCGAGCAGAACTTCTCCGAAGGGAGAGGCTGTGCGTAGCTTGCTTCGATCTAGTAGTACGGTAACAAATGACTATTGACAAAGGACAAAAAATATCTATGCCTTACAAGTTGCTGTTTGTCTGCTTAGGTAACATCTGCCGATCGCCATCGGCAGAAAACATTATGAATCATCTACTTGAGCAGGCCAACTTGAGCGAACACATCCTCTGTGACTCTGCTGGTACATCTAGTTATCACAGTGGTAGCTCACCTGACAGACGCATGAGCGCTGCGGCGGCTACAAAGTTGGGAATTAAACTCCGTGGTCGAGCACGCCAGTTTCTAAAGTCAGACTTTCAAGACTTTGATTTAATTTTGGCGATGGATCGAGAAAATTATGAGAACATCCTCGCTCTCGATCGAACTAAGCAATATCAGCATAAAGTTCGTTTGATGTGCGAGTTTTGCTCTCGACACACCCTGAAGGAAGTTCCAGACCCATATTACGGTGGTCAAGAGGGATTTAATCAGGTTATTGATTTACTGATCGATGCCTGTGAAGGTCTGCTTACATACGTTAACAGCCAAAAAACAATAACCTAAAGTTATGAGTTATGAGTATGAGTTAGGAGTTACCTATTGACTTGTTAACTTTTCACTCCTAACTCCTCGCTTTTTTATTCCACCAGGCCATGCTTAATCGCAAAACGCACTAATTCCGCTCGGTTGCTGGTTGAAGTTTTTCTCAATAAACTACTAACGTACTTTTCCACTGTTCGAGGACTCAGGTGTAGCTGATGACCCATTTCGGCATTAGAAAGACCATGAGTCAATAACTCTAGGACTTCTTGTTCTCGATGAGTTAGGGATGAGTGCAGATGGGATTTATGAATTTGAGTGGACAGAGAATTATGAGCGTCCGCCGCTTTTGTTGAGGCGGAAATGCCCAAACTCTCTTTATGAGAAAAGCGGGACTCCGATTGAATAATTTGCGATCGCTCCAAAAGATTGCGAATTGCTGCTGCTAACTCTTCCAGTTCAAAAGGCTTGGGTAAGTATAAATCACACCCTGACTGGTAACCCAAAATTCTTTCCTGGGTCTTAGTACGTGCCGTTAATAAAATTACAGGCAATAAACGAAACACTGGTTGTTGACGCACCCGGCGCACCAGCTCATAGCCATTCATCCGTGGCATAACGATATCCGTGACAATCAAATCAGGATGATACTCATCCACCATAAACAAAGCCTCTTGACCGTCATTAGCCGCGATCACCGAGTAGCCAGACAGTTCAAGATAGTCGCTAACAGACAGACGAGTGCCCAAATCATCATCCACTACAAGGATCGTCAAGGGCATGGACAATACACCCCTAGCATTTTTTTTATCAGAAATTTGCTTCTACGCGCTTCATCAGGAACACAGACAAAAATAGTGTTCTTATGTTTCATACTATGACAGGATTAACAGCTAATGAATGCCTTCAGGGTTGATTTGTAAAGAAAATCTTAAATCCTTAGGAAGGTTAACGAACTTAAACTCACCTTTGACTCGCTGTGCTTGGGAGGCACAGGGAGCTTTGTAATTTGTAACAACTCATCAATCAGCCAGAGCAAATGCTCACTATAGTGTAAATTAATATTGACATAATTAATAATTTCCCAAAAGCTAAGTAATTATAAATATCTTTTGTCCTTTGTCATGAGTCCTTAGCCAATCACTAATGATTATTGGTGTCATACCAATTTTTTGTGAAATTGCACAAAATCAGGCTCGGCTAAACTTGGGGCAAAATCCCCAAAATTGGTAGCAACCTCACATGTAATCGGTATTAGGTAACTTAAAGTTATCAGAAAACTTTTAATTACGAACTTATAAAAGTTAAATTAGTGATATACAGTTCAGCATTTATAGCGGTTATGAGATACACCTTATAATTCACAAGCCAATCCAAATAATTTTTTAGGTACATTGTAAAGCACACAAAATTATCAATGAGCGACAAGAACGAAGGTTACAAAGTCATTAGTGACAACCGTCAAGCCCGTTATTTGTATGAAATTCTGGAAACTTACGAAGCGGGAATTGAATTGACAGGAACGGAGGTTAAGTCGATTCGTGCGGGTAAAGTCAATCTCCAAGATGGCTATGCTTTGCTTCGCAATGGCGAAGCATGGTTGATTAATGTGCATATCTCGCCTTATAACGCTAGTGGACAATATTTCAATCATGAACCACGGCGTACACGCAAGCTGCTGTTACATCGCAAAGAACTCCGCAAGCTAATTGGCACAGTAGAACAGCAGGGTTTAACTTTAATCCCTTTGAAAATGTATCTCAAGCGGGGCTGGGTAAAAGTGAGTATAGCCCTTGGCAAAGGTAAAAAGCTCCACGATAAGCGAGAAGACCTAAAACGACGCCAAGACCAGCGTGACATTCAACGGGCAATGAAAAACTATTGAGCCTCAGTGTCGCTAAACTACCACACCAGAGTGAGAAATGGATTGCTGGAAAAAGTATGTTGTATGTCCGCAGCGTGAGTTATGAAAATTCCTAGTTTATAGCCGCAGATTGATTTTCTTAAGGTTGGGAATCGATACAGTGGTGAGTAACTTCGGATGGCATAAGGAATTGTCACAATTTATGAAAAATAATTTCATTAAAGCTGTTAGTGCTGGCGTTCTCACCTTGAGTATGGGAGTTTTACCCTTAACTCTATCTGCACAAGCTCAGACGACAACTGACACCGGAGCCAATACTACTTCAGGAACGACCACTTCCGGCGATCGCAACAGTTTTGATTGGGGTTGGCTAGGATTAATTGGTCTAGCTGGTTTGGCTGGTTTGGCTGGTAAAAAGCGTGATAACGAACCAACTGCTTATCGCGACCCTAATGCTCCAGGGGCCACTACCTACAGGGACTAAATAATTCAAAATTCACTCATTTGTTCAGTTGTCAGTTGTTTAGTAGAAAAACAACTGACAACTTAATGATGTTAGTTTACTGTTGGTTCTGAGTTAGATGAATTTGTCTGGTTTTGAGCTAAAGGTGTCCAGTAACTGGCAATTAAGGCAACAATGAGCCACCAGAGAGTGTTGACTTCAGGACGATACCAGACAGTATCTACTGTGCCGTGAGCTAGCATACCCAACAAAATGGCGATCGCTCCAATTAACCAAAATCCCTCTACACTTCTGAATTTTCGCAATCGTCGCACTTGCAAAAATGCCGTATTAAATGTGACAATTATTAGCCAGAGAAAGCAGGCTAAACCAACAAAGCCAGTTTCTACAGTCACTTCAAACAAAATCGAATAGGCGCTCAAAGCAGTGTAACGAGGGCGTTGATAGAGGGGATAAACTTTATTAAAAGAGCCGTGACCGGGGCCAATGCCGAAAATTGGGCGATCGCGAATCATCTCAAAAACAGCATCCCACACATTTCGGCGAAAATTATTACTGCTATCTTGACGGTCGGCAAAAATACTAAACACCCGCAGACGGACTGGTTCTACAAATATAATTGCTACCAGCAATACCCCGATCAAGCCTCCCAAGACAATCGGTAGCGACCAAGTACGCCAAAAACGAGGCATTTCCACGCTTTTCCAATAAACTAGCAATGCCATCACAGCTAAAATTGCCACTACTAGCCCAATCCAACCGCCACGACTAAAAGTCAGGATCAGGCAGGCAATATTGACAATCAACATTGTTAATGCTAAAGCTTTTTTGATCCAGCCTTGCCACGCAAAAATTGCCACTAAACTAAAAATTACTGCTGGTAAGAGGTATCCAGCCAATAAGTTGGGATTGCCTAAATAACTGTAGACTCTTGTAGTCTTAGATAAAGGAGACTCTGGGTCAACCCAAGTTGCCAGTGCTGTGGCTCCAAAAAACCACTGCCGCAATCCATACACACTGACAATTAACGATATGTGCAGATAAAGGATGATAATCCAAGATCGGAGGCGAGGCGACCTCAGTACCCTGGCACAAAGGGCAAATAGTAATAAATACAAGGTCAACGTTCCCAAGTCGTTAAGTGCCGCCTTTTTCACTGGTGATAATGCTGTTGCTATTGCGGCAATTCCCCAGTAGAGCAATACCAGCAGGTGAATGGGAGTGACTGACGAGACATTTGCTGGTGTTACTTCATCAGATAAAGTCAACAACAGCCAAAATCCCACACAAGCCACCAGCAAGAAGCCCACCAATGTACTCGAAGCAAAAGGTGCAAGCGCATATACTAAGCTGAGTAAAGCCGCTGCGATCGCATCTCCCCACTGGAGTAAGACGCTGGTTTGCCGCCAAGAACTTAACAGTCCGACCAAAGAACGATGTACGTAACTGGTAGCAAGATATTCTTTGAGCGGTAAAGATGATAAAGTAAATCGTTGCCAGACTAAATTCATAAAAAACATTGCGATCGATTAGCCTGCCGACGCAGAACTTGGAATCGATCATAATGCCTATAGCTATAAAAAGGTAATAACAGAGATTGCACATCGTGCGATCGCGCTCTTATTCCCAGCCATTAGCCACTACTTTTATCAAAAACCACTTCAGCCAATACTAAGTTAAGATAGCCCTTCATGTACTTAGTACACAACAAATAGATGGAAAATACCTCTTTCCCAATCCTTACTCCCCAGTTGCCATACACTGTCACCTATTCTCTATAGATTGCGATCAGACATCATTAATTTCTTGTGAGGGAGTCGCCAGTTGCAGTGGCAAAGAAAGCACATAACGATATCCTGATTCTGGCGAACCTTGAATCAAAATTTGTCCGCTATGCAACTCTGCCAGTTGACAACTTAGCAATAGACCCAAGCTTTCACGAGAAAGACTTCCATGTGACTTAGCTAAATTTATACCTGAATTAGCAGCAAAGAATTTTGAGTGGGAATCATTCAAGTTTTTTGAATTATCCACTGTTACTGATAAAGTATGTGGTTGCTCTGGGCCTTCTGTATGAGTATTGTAAGTTGCTACCTCACCTGTAAGTTCTAGTAGGGACAATGAATTGAGACGGAAGTAGGGATCGACTTCAGTTATACCGTCCCCCAACCAGGGATGAGAAACCCAAATAGTAATGTTGAGAGTATCTTCTTTGTAAGAGACATGAATGCGAACAATGCTACCTGTCGCCGAAAGTTGAATCACACTGAAAACCAGGTGATAAAGGATTTGCCGCACCTTGTCTTTATCTAAAGGCAAAATACGATTGCGTCCTGGTTCTATAGAGAGGCGAATATCTTGATCGCGGCGATTAGCTACTTCTTCTAGGGTATTGATAGCTTGTTGACATAGCATTTCGATATCCACAGGAGCTACATTTAGCTCAGTAGAGTTGTCATCCATAGCTCCTAGTTCGGTAATTTCGTTTACTAAAGAAAGTAAGTACCGACCGCTGTGTTGGATAATCTCCAAATATTCTCTCTGCTTAGTCGTCAAAGGCCCATAAATCTCGCGTCCTAAAACACTAGCCATACCGAGTACAGAAGTTAAGGGCGTGCGTAACTCCTGAGTTAGCTGACCCAAAAGTTCCAGTTTCAGTTGCTTGGTAGAAACAGAGTCGCTATCTTTAGCGGGTGCGGTGATTTTAATCTCAGTCTTACGTTCGTCATTGAGTGAAAAGATAGGAGTGCTCTTGGGAGTGCTTGATTCGAGTCTCCCTTGGAGGAGTCGGTTGCGTTCAAATTCACTCATGCTCCAACGAGCTATGATTTGTAAAAATTCAATGTCTCGGGTTGTAAAATTGCGCGGCACTAAATCCATTACTGCCAATGCACCCAAACAATGTCCCTCAGCATCAATCAGTGGCGCTCCTAAGTAAGCACGAATACCATAATCCTGCACCAACTTGCTGCTAGCGATTACTGGATCTGTAATTTTATGCGTATCATTAATTACAAAAGCTTGAAAGCTCTCTACTACCTGAGTGCAAAAGGATTCCCGGCGTGACAGTTGGCGGCTTTGTGCTAAATGATTCATTAGTCCCAGCCTAGATAAGCCCACCGCTGACTTGAACCAGTGGCGTTCTTGATCCACAAATCCCAATATGGAAATTGGTGCTTCCAAAAAGTGGGCAGCAGTCTGTGTGGCTTCTTCAAAAACCGGAATCGTTTCTGGTTGCCGCAAACCTAAATCTGACAAAGCTTTGAGGCGTTGTTGTTCTCTTGATTCATGAGAATCCCAACCATCCTTTAGGGCAAATAATTTGTTTTCAGGCTCTACCATTGCCACTGCTACCTTAATAATTTCTCGATACTGTAATTGATACAAGTCCTATTTCTAGGTTATCAATTGCTATTTTTAAGCATTCCCTAATTTTGCCTCTGACAAACAAGTTTGGAGTAAAAATTTTTTACTCCTTCCATTAAGTCGTTAACGCAGTCTTTACCAGTTACTAGTTACTGGTGCTGATTATGCTCTGTTTAGAACTGGTGTAGTCTCTTTTACTTGAGATTTTGCAATCAGACTGCGTTAGATTTAGATTCAGTCAGGGTAACCTAATGCTAAGGATACAATACCAAAAGTCTGTCATTTTTTATGTACAGAAGGGAAAATTCCTATTGCAATATTTAGCGTAAAATTACCTATAAAAAAATATATATGTAATTTTTATAGCCAGTTTCACTGATAAAAGCTAGCACTGATGGCTGACAATCTTAGCTAGTTTATATAACTCTTCATCCGACAGATTGAACCTATTACAATTTCACACTGAAAATTGTGCAGGCTCTTCTATTTTTTCCATCCGAGGAAATCTCTTTATGAGGACAACTGGTAATGAATAAAATGACTGTTAGAGTTCCTTTTGTAGACCTGAAGTTACAACACGAGCCAATTCAAACACAATTGCAAGATGCAATCCAATCTGTATTGGAACAGGGAGATTTTATTTTAGGGCAAGCGCTCTCAGATTTTGAAGCAGCATTTGCAGCGGTGTCTGGGGCAGAACATGGCGTTGGTGTTGCATCAGGAACAGATGCGATCGCTCTCGGATTGCAAGCGTGTAATATTGGTGCTGGCGACGAAGTAATTTTACCAGCAAACACTTTTGTAGCGACATTGATTGGGGTGCTACGCGCTGGTGCCAAGCCAATTTTGGTAGATTGCGATCGCCAAACAGCTTTAATTGACTTAAGAGAAGCAGCAAAGGCAATTACGCCTCATACCAAAGCAATTATTCCTGTACATCTCTATGGGCAGATGGTATCACCACGCGAGTTATTGAACTTTGCCGATACCTACAAACTACTAATTTTTGAAGATGCGGCACAAGCACACCTCGCCCAAAGAGACGGATATCACGCTGGTTCAGTAGGAATAGCCGCAGCTTTTAGTTTCTATCCCAGCAAAAATTTGGGAGCATTTGGGGATGGAGGAATGTTACTGACACGAGATTCAGATGTAGCCCAGAAGATGAGGCGCTTGCGAAATTATGGTGCATCGCAAAAGTATTTTCATACTGAACCAGGTACAAATAGCCGCTTGGATACTTTACAAGCAGCAATCTTGCATCGAAAACTACCATATTTGCCACAGTGGAATCGCGATCGCCTGACTATTGCCCAGCAGTATGATAATGAACTAGCACCCTTGGCAACTGCTGGTATTATCCCTATGGAAAACCAAAGTGGTACAGGACATGTGTATCATCTTTATGTCATTAAAATTGATGATTCTTGCCCAATAGAACGCCAGCAACTCCAGGACAAACTCACAGCGGCGGGAATTCAAACAGGCATTCACTACCCAATTCCTTGTCATCTCCAGCCAGCATTCACCAACTTAGGCTATCAACCTGGAGATTTTCCTTCTTCAGAAAAACTGTCAAAGCAAATATTATCATTACCGATGTATCCTGGTTTGAGTAGCAGCCAAGTTAAAGAAGTTGTAGCAGCGATCGCTCATGCAGTCTCAACAATTTCTCAGGCAGATGAACTCTCTCCTGCTAACCTTAACAGCGTGGTAGCCTGAAGTGAATTCATACCTAATCACATTTTTTTGTTAAGACTGTCATTTATTCTTTTCTAATGACAATGACCTAAGTTTTTTGAATTACTGAAAATCATGGTACTCCGGCAACAGGTTAAAAACATAAACGCGTCAGGCTTGTTAAATCTAGCCATTTTAGGCGTTTTGCTGCTGCTTTATGCTCCTATATTGCTACACTGGTTCGATGGTTGGCTACACAAAAATATTAGTACCGAACACGAATATTTCAGCCACGGAATTATTGGTCTACCATTTGCTGCTTATCTGAGCTGGTTGAACCGGAAAAAGTGGAGACGTTTGCCAGATACCATCCATCCTTTGGGTGCTGTTCTCTTGTTATTAGGGGCAGTTTTTTATCTAAGCGGTGTTACAGAATGGGTCAACCTTTCCTTGCCCGTTATATTGGTAGGATTATGCTTGTGGTTTAAGGGAATATCAGGTTTGCGATTGCAAGGATTCCCCCTACTACTAGTATTTTTGGCAACCCCAACAGCATTACCCTATCTTATTGCTCCCTATACCTTGCCTCTCCAAAGCTTCATCGCTGGCGCAGCAGGCTTCATCTTGAATCAATTTGGGATGGAAGTAACCGTGGATGAGATAAATCTCTACGTGGGAGGACGGATTGTAGAAGTTGCCCCCTATTGTGCGGGGTTAAAAATGCTGTTTACTACTTTCTACGTCGGCTTGATGCTGCTTTATTGGACAGATTCTTTGTCTTCACGTCGTACAACTATATCGTTTTTATCTCTTGCTGCGATCGTTAGTACTTGTGCCAACATTATTCGTAATACTTTACTGACTTTCTTTCACGGCACAGGTCAAGAAGCGGCTTTTAAATGGCTGCATGAGGGTTGGGGTGGTGACGTATACTCTGCTTGTATGTTGGTGTCATTAGTACCTTTACTGAATTGGATTAATAGCTATTTCTCTGCATCTCCAGAAACTGAGCAAGAAGGAGAAAGCATTGGTCAATAAGTTCTTCTTCCCCACTTCCCAAATCCTTAATTTTTCGTTGCTGATGCGTAAGTCCTAAATATTACTGAACTCACCGTGTGATTTTATGAAGTAAAATTTTTTCTAAGTATTATAAATTTTACTGATGATTTCCTTCTCCAAGTTTTTCAAGGAAAACCAATTGAGTCAGGTAGTAGCACTTTTGTTATTGCTACTGCTGCTGGTGATAGGAGGGGTTCCCGGATACCTCACAGGACACTGGCAATGGAAACACCCGCCAGCTGTTACTACCCTCAACGAGTTAAAACAGATTCGCAAGACTGGATTAGCCCTTCCTGGTTGGCGAATTATTGAACAAGCAGAACAGCAAATTGGCGAACATAAATGGTCTTTGCAGGTAATTAAAAAAGAAGGTTCGCAATCCCAGGCAATCCTGCTTTTGCTACCGCAAAATGGGCCTATGGATCAACCAGAGGTAGAGTGGACAGACGTTAACGGCTGGGGAAGGTCGCGCTGGGGAAAGTGGGATATAGCTCAATATCGTTCTGCTGAATTTCCTGTGAAACCGCCTACAAAGTTGACATCTAATGTCGAAACTAAAGTAGAAGCTAGGTTCTTTCGCGCCGTCACACCACAGCAAACCTTCGCTGTCTTGCAATGGTACGCTATGCCACACGATGGAAATCCATCACCTTTACACTGGTTCTTGGCGGATCAATTGGCACAGTGGCATAAGCAACGCACTCCTTGGGTAGGTGTGAGTATTATGATTCCAATGGAGCCTTTGGGGCAGGTAGAAACATCTTGGCCTTTAGCCCAGTCTATCGGAGAAACAGTGCAATCTGTATTGATGGCAGGCCCTTTGTAGAGTCTGTTATAGATACCTTTGTACAGAAATTCATCAACAGTATGACTATAAATTGCGTATATGAAGTTAGAAATTAAATTTAGCAAAATTCTTCTCCTTTGTCTTGGTAGATTCTTGCAGGAGAAAAAGACATCCACGACATTTTTAGAGTAAAATAACCACTCGGCGCGACTAATTCCTATTATCAGTATTCTCTGCACCGATGTTCATAGTTCCTAGTTCTTATATGCGTGGATTCAGCGCCCTGTGTTTTGTCAGCCTTCAAGTAGGAGTTTTCTTAATAACACCTATCCAACTTGTTGTTGCCCAGCCTTTTCCATTTCAAGGACAATCACCAAGGCAACCCCCCTCGCCTGTACCAGGTACTGAGGTTGTACCTCCATCTGCAAATGACGAAATTTCTCCCCAACTCAGCCGCTATCTCTTGGGGCCAGGAGATATAATTGGCGTTGTCCTTCAGCGTCCTCCTGGCCCATACCGCTTAGGAATAGGAGATGGAATTAGCGTTTCGGTTCAGCGCTTTCCAGATTTGAGTTTTCAAGCTTTAATCAACCCAGAAGGTAATATTGTGGTGCCGTTACTGGGAACGGTGTCATTACAAGGTTTAACCTTGGAAGAAGCTCAAGCAAAAATTCGCTTGGGTTTAAATCGTTATGTGGTCGATCCGGTAATAGTTTTAGCCCTAGCAACGCAGCGTCAAGACTTAAGTTTTCAGGCTGTAATTAGTCCAGAAGGCAACATCGTAGTGCCGCAAGTGGGAACAGTGTCATTACAAGGTTTAACCTTGGAAGAAGCTCAAGAAAAAATTCGCTTGGGTTTGAGTCGCGTTTTACCAGATCCAATCGTAGTAGTATCCTTGGCAGGAACGCGACCAGTTCAAGTTACTATTAGCGGGGAAATATTTCGACCAGGAATTTATCCGATTAATTCAACAACACCCCGCGTTGCTGATGCTTTGTCAATATCTGGTGGTTCAACCTTAAATGCAGACCTGCGACAAGTGCAAGTACGCCGGAAGTTAATCGATGGTTCTGTGATTTCACAAACTATTGACTTATATGCCGCACTGCAAAATGGCGGTTCAATCCCTAATTTACGCTTACAAGACGGAGATGCGATACTCGTGCCTCGTCGTGAAATCGGAAATAATGACGATTATGACCGCAATTTGGTAGCACGTTCATCTTTGGCTACACCACAGATTAGAGTCCGGGTTTTAAACTACGCGGCAGGAGGTATTTCCACTCAAGCCTTGCCTAATGGCAGTACATTTGTAGATGCTTTGGGAGGAGTAAATCTCGACACAGCTAACCTCCGAGATATCGCTCTGGTTCGGTTCGATCCCGAACAAGGTAAAGCTGTTACCCAAAAACTTGATGCTAAAAAAGCTCTAGGGGGTGATGTATCTCAAAATGTGGCGCTTCAAGATAATGATGTTATTGTCGTTGGTCGGAACCTCATTGGTAGAATTACTAATTTACTAACTACGATTACCCAACCTTTCTTCAATGTTCAATCCTTTCTGCGGTTTTTTGACACCTTCGGTGGCGGTGGATCGAATTAGTGACTCTAAAAGAAGGATACAATCTGGAAATAGTTGGGAGTGGAAGAAGCCACATCTCCAGCTTATCTTTGAATTCATTAATGGAAAAATCTTAAAGATATCAACCGATATATATAGTAGGAAGTTGATAGCGTTCTTATCTCAAAGTCACTATCTTTAGTTTGGTGCTTCCTAATTTTGAATTTTGTTAGCGCGGCGTAAAGCCTTCTCTACGAGAGGCAACGCCAACGGCATAAGCTTTTCTTCTCCTTCGGAGACGCTAACGCGAACGAGAGGCTGCGCCAACGCTGAGAGCGAGTCCGCGTACTCCTACGGAGAAGCAAGCTTGGCGCAGCGTCTTGTAGAGAGCGTCATTTTAAATTTTGAATTGGATCGAAGCAACCATGACCCCACCAATTGTTAAGCGCTATCTTATTGCTTTTGATAAGTACAAGTGGATTGGACTAGCTAGTTTGGCTTTAGTTGTAGCAGGGTCAACTGTGGTGGCTATGCAACCAGAGCCACCTACTAGCTATATAACATCTGCCGCACTTACCTATAGTGGCCCACCAGTTTCTTTCTCTACAACTGGTAGTGAAATCCAACAGCAAGGAAAGGAACTGAATGAGGAAGTTTTACTATCAAACCAAATAATTGCAGCAGTGGCAGAAAAAGTCGGTGTAAAACCGAAAAGTCTCGGTGCCAATGTCGTACTTTCTGTCCCTAAAAAAAACGCTAGGACTGGAGAATTGGAATCTAGTATTTTGGAATTGAAATATGTAGATACCGATCCCAAACGAGGTATACAGGTCTTGGCGGAATTGATGCAAGCAATGATCAAGTTGAGCAGTGATATCAATACTGGGCGATTACAAGCAATTATTCAAAAGATTAACGATCGCACACCACAAGCGAAACGAGAACTACAAATTGCTGAAAAGAAGTTGGAACAGTACGATCGCATAGAGCGAACGGCAATATTAGCAGCAGAAAATGGCAGCTTGTTAAGCGCCATTACTTCCAGCCAAAATCTACAACGGCAAATTCAATTAACTATTTCTGGGGTTGATGGTCAAGTTCGCAGTTTACAAAATAAGTTAGGCTTAACAGTCGCACAGGCTTATATTTCTTCTGCTTTGAGTGCCGATCCAATTATTGGGAACTTGCGAGCGCAAATTTATCAAAGTGAGTCGCAAATCGCCGTACTCAGAAAAGATTTGCGACCGGAACATCCAACGATGGTTCAGTTGTACCGTCAGAAACAAGCTGCTGAGGAATTGCTGCAACAACGTGCTGCTGAGGTATTAGGTGGTGATGGTACGGCGGCTCCGCTTCAGGGTAGTGTTGCAGGTATTCGCACTCAAAGCAGCTTAGATCCAACCCGCCAGCAATTGGCAAACCAAATGGTGTCTTTGCAAACCCAACGGGAGACTCTGCAACAACAACTAACTCAAGAGATCCAACAAGAAGCGCGACTACGACGAGAGTATTCTCTGATACCCAATAAGCAATTAGAGCGATCGCGTTTAGAACAGGAGGTTGGACTCAAAAAAGCCATCTACGATCAAATGCAGGTGAAGCTAACGGATGCTAAAACCGCAGAAGCAGAAACTACCAGCAGCCTCAGCATTGCTAGACGGCCTACAGTTGCTGTTGACCTCAAACCTCCGAAGAGTGTGCCTATTACCCTTGCAGTGGGTGGTTTCTTAGGTGTAGTGATTGGTGGCGGGGTGATATTCTTGTTGGGAGCGCTGGAAAGCACTTTCAAAACCAGGGAAGATATCCGCGAAAGCCTCAAGCAACGGGAAGTGGCACTGTTGGGAGAATTGCCTTTAATGCCAGTTGATGATTTGGATAAAGATGCAGTGCCGGTGTTACTTTCCCAGGATTCTCCTTATTTAGAATTTTATGAGAAATTCCGCAGTAATTTGCGCCGGATTGGTGGTAATACCTTAAAGGTGGTTTTGGTTACTAGCACCAGTAGCCAAGAGGGGAAAACGGCAAGTGCATATAACTTGGGTATAGCTTCAGCTCGTGCTGGTAAAAGAACCTTGATTATCGAAACAGATTTGCGATCGCCTACCCTTTGTACATCCCTAAAAGTAATTCCTGACCCCGACGCCACTATTGAACCCCTGCGTTATTACGCTAACTTAAGTGAATGTATTCGTTTAGTTCCTGATGTAGAAAATTTATACATTATTCCCAGCCCCGGGCCTGTGCGGCAATCAGCTGCTATTCTTGAATCTAGCGAAATGCGGCGGCTGATCGAGGATGTCCGCGAACGTTTTGATTTAGTAATTTTAGATACTAGTCCTCTCAGTATATCCAATGACCCTTTGTTAATCCAACCCTACAGCGATGGGATCGTACTAGTGGCGCGACCACACTATACAGAAGAGAATATGCTAGGTGAGGCTATCGATCAATTGGTTGAATCGGAACTGGGGTTATTGGGAGCAATTATCAATGGTGCTGATATCATCGTTACTGTACCCGAACAAGTTGCACAATCATCAACATTTACATCTGAGGTCAAAGAATCTGAAGAAGTTTCAGCGAGTGCTAGCAAAAACTAATAATTTCTCAAATATTGCAAAGGTAGATGGCGAATTGGTAATTGTTTTTCCGAGGTTGCTCAGTGAAAATTTTAATTTTGAATTGCTTAGTCGCGCCTAAACAACCCAAATAGGGGAGCAAGAATTATCCCAAAAGCAAAACCACCAATGTGCGCCCAGTAGGCAACTCCACCAGTTTCCACGCTCATGTTAGCGGCTGTTTGCAGGCTAGCAAGACCGGAAATTACATTTTGCACAATAAAAAGTCCAATTATTACTAGTGCTGGCACTCTGATTGTGGTGATGAAAAACCCCAAAAATACTAAAGTCATGACTCTAGCTTGGGGAAAGCGGATAATGTAAGCACCTAGAACACCAGAAATTGCACCACTTGCTCCCAAGGAAGGAATCTCAGAATTCATGCCAATAAACCATTGAGACAAGGCAGCTAAAGCACCACACGCTAAATAAAAAATCAGATATTTGACATGACCCAATCGATCTTCAATATTGTTGCCAAAAATCCAGAGAAACACCATATTCGAGATTAAGTGCCACCAACCACCGTGTAAAAATTGCGATGTAAATAACGTTATCCACTCTCCACTCCAATTGGTGGTTAACTGTTGAGGTATTACTGCATACTGACTTAAAAACTGATTCAATTGTACATTTGACGATGCATTTAACAGCCTCACCTCGTGAAGAAAAACTAAAATATTCATGCCAATTAACCCGTAGGTGAAATACGGGGTAGCTCGCGTCGGATTTTCATCGTAGAGGGGAAACACAAATGTTTTTCCTAATTTATTCACTAACTGCAATATAGCTTGTAAGGCTAGCAGTTGCGAAGTTTAGGCAATTTAACCTAGCTAAATCAAACAGTATAATTGAGGGGCACTACGACAAAAGGTAAAATTATTTATACAAAAATTCTTCCTGGGATTTATCGCTAAATAAACCCAACAGCGGGCCGAGAATTGCCCCAAAGATAAACCCGCCTGCATGGGCCCAGTAGGCAATACCGCCGCCTTCCATACCAATGTTGGTAGGTGTTTCGAGACTAGCAAGTCCGTAGAAGGCTTGTTCGAGAAACCAGAACCCCAAAAAGAAATATGCCGGGACGCGGAAAGTCGGAAAGAAAATCCCTAAAGGTATAACGCCAAGAACTTCGGCATTGGGAAAGCGGAGAATGTACGCACCCATAACACCTGCGATCGCACCACTTGCACCCAAAGAAGGAATGCTAGAATCTTGAGCGAAGAACCACTGAGTCAAAGATGCCAAAATACCGCAAGATAAATAAAACAGTAAATATTTGGCATGACCTAACTTATCTTCAACGTTGTTGCCAAAAATCCAGAGAAACAACATATTGCCAGCTAAATGCAAGAAACCGCCGTGCAAAAATTGTGAAGTAATCAAAGTTGCCCACTCTGGTACTGGTTGATGTACAGAGATACCAGCAAAGCTTAAAGTCAGTTCTCGTGGAACTACAGCTGCAAGGTGTAAAAATCCATTTAATGCTTGGGGAGGAAGATTTGCTTCATAAAGAAAAGCAAGGACGTTGACAGCAATCAGCCCATAAGTTACGTAAGGCGTAATTTTTGTCGGATTATTATCTCTAATGGGAACCACGAGCGTTTTTTCCTGATTTTAAGACAGCAATTTTAGAATACGGAATTTTGTAAGTAGTTTCTTCTACCTGGTGGATGGCTTTCGCTTTTAGATTTGAGACTTAGAGGTGATTAACGCTTGGCTAAGATCGGGCATTGCATTGTTTAGCCTTTCTACTTTTAGATTGTTATAGGACTTACGCAAAAACCCTCTCAAACTCTAATTACTCCGTGACCTGTGCGTCCTCTGTGGTTGGTTTTCCGTTACCTTTGCGTAAGTCCTATGTTAATTCACTACTTATGCTTGGGAATACTAGCAACGGGGATATAAAAAGTCACTTTTGTTCAGTAATTTATATGTATATAATGTGGCTCTCCTCTAACCTGTAGCTAGACCCTAAACCATAGATTTAACAAGCTGCCACATGTACGCAACTATCAATAGGACTCAAAGAATTGCCAGCATTATTGAAAAGCGCCGTCCGCTTGCTGAGAAAATTCAAGGTGTAGAGGCGAATCTGCGATCGCTTTCCTCAGCACTACATTATCTGGAAGACCATCGCAATCAATTGCTGACAACAGTCGATGACCAAAATATCTGTGAAAGTTTGCAGAAAATTGATTTTACAGCGATTCAGATAAGCATCGCTAATGAACTCATTGCGTTGGGGAAACTTCAGATTCGGTTTTGTCGTGATACCCTGAACATTGGGGTAGTTGGACGGGCACGCCAAGGAAAGAGCCGACTACTACAAAGTTTAACTGGTCTAACTGCTGCTGAAATTCCAGATGGAGACAGGCAGCATTGCACGGGGGTTCGTAGTACAATCCAGCACAATCTCCGTGTTGATACTTATGGCGAAGTTTGGTTCTACTCTGAGCAATCATTTTTAGACGAGGTAATTAGTCCGTATTACGAAAAGCTGTATTTGGGTGCAAAACCGATAACAATCACAGAATTTGCCAGTAACCCACTACTGCCTTTACCTAATAATATTTCTGGATACGCTGAACCGAGAGCAATGTACGAACATCTGACGAGGTATCATAAAAATCTAGACAAGTATCGCCATCTGCTACGTGAACCTTCACCTCGTCGGATTTCTAAGGATGAAATTCGGGAATATGTAGCTCAAGATACTTCTGATGGTCAACGGGTATTTTTCAACTATCTGGCGGTGCGGGAAGTCAAAATTGTTTGTCACTTTCCTAACGCTGATGTCGGAAAGATTGCATTAGTTGATATGCCTGGTTTAGGCGATACGGGTGTTGGTGATGAAGACCGAATGATGAGAACTTTGGGGCAAGATATTGATGCAGCGTTATTTGTACGGATGCCAAAATCATCTGGCGACCACTGGGGTGATGTAGATGTCCGCCTGTATGACACATCTCGTGCAGCATTGGTTGACTTACCTCTTGAGTTATGGTCTTTCATGGTACTCAATCAAACTGATGCTAACTACCTTAAAAATGGCGACAACTCTAACAATTGCCAAGACTTAGCAGGAGACATCGCCAGACAACACATTAATGTTTGTGAGTGTTTAACAGTTAATTGTGCTAACTCGGAAGAGGCTAACAAGCTTCTAGATCAAGTTCTTGACTATCTAGCAAGAAAAATTACTGATTTAGATCAAAAATATGCATTCTCTTGTCAACAGAGATTGATGGAACTCCAAAGCGAAGTTAATAGTGAATTAGAGAAAGCTAATAAAGCTCTAGGTAAATTAACAGATAGCGATCCAGGGAATACTTTGTTTGAAATGAAATTCAAGGAGTTTTGGGGGGGGTTGAAAAACGAGCTTGAGAAATTACTAAAAGAACTGAGACAGAAACGGGAAGCCGAAGATACCAACTTTAAACAGCAAGTAGAAGCAACTCTGGAAACTTGTCGAAATGATACAGAAATTCCCACAATTGAAGAAATTGAAAAGCGAAATAATCAGGACGGGGGTTACGGAATAGCCTACGGAAATTATTTGAATGAGATTCGCGCCCACCTCTCGAAACATTTTTTATCGTTAGACGAAGGTTTGAAGCGATCGCTAGATCAGGTTAAGTCTCAAGTGGCAGAAGTATTGATTGAAAAAGCGAGTTTAGGTGGATTAACAGAAGCTAGAGGAGTCGAATTTATCAAAGCAATTGCAGAGCAATTGCCTGAACAATTGATATCAGGAAAAGCGAGTGAATTAAAGTTTGGCTTCCAGATGTTGGCTGATTTTGAACTATCTTATCGAGGATTAATACAACACCGCATTCGGCAACATCTTGATGGACTCACCCCCAACGAGGCTGTAACTTTGCAACTTGCGACTCCTCCCAATGCCCAGCAAGTGCTGCTTAATCTCAAAACAGCCCATACTGAAGCTATATACAAGTGTGAAAAACCTTTAGAGGATTTGCTGTGTGAACCTAGTCAAGCTGCTTTTGCAATTGTAGAGGAATTTCTAGATCGCATCTTGCGTGTAGCAGACTTGGATATTGAGTGGCGGATATTTTTAAGACAAGTGCGATCACAAGTTTGGGATGAGTTTAAAATATTAGCCGAACAGACTCGAATACAAGGCAAATGGATTAATGCTATCGAGCAAGTAACAGTAGCTAATAATTTAAAATTGATCCAATTTTTGAATTAACAAAATTAGGAATTCGGATGACACAAGAAATTAACATTGCCATACTGGGAGCAAGAGGTGTTGGCAAGACAAGTCTTTTAACAGCTATCTATGAGCAGTTTCCCGATACAATTGGTAAGACAAATCTGCAACTAACACCTGATTTGGAAAGCTCTGCGCTTCTACAAGAAAATTTAGGAAAGCTAAAAAGTCTTCTAGACGATTTTGAAGCTAAAGGCGGAATTGAAAACACTGAAAAAGAGAGAAGTTTTATCTTTGATTTAGGAAAGAAGGGTGCTAAACCTTCTGTCAGGCTAAAATTTACAGATTTTCCAGGGGGTTATCTCAATAGTCAAGCTACTGCTAATAATCACAAATTCGTAAATGATTTGCTCCAAAAAACATCTGTGGTTTTGATTACTATTGACACACCAGCATTGATGGAAAGAGATAGCAAATGGCATGAAGCAACTAATCGACCCCAACAGGTAGCTGATCTGTTTGCAAGGGTATATACAGATATCAAATCACCAAAGCTTGTTATCTTTGTACCTGTCAGATGTGAAAGCTACTTGAAAGATGCAAAATCTGCCAATATTCTAATTAATAATGTTAAGGAGAAATATGCACGATTACTAAACTTGTTCAGTTCTGCGCCTTTACTTCCGTGGGTAGTGAGTGTGGTTACGCCTGTACAAACTGTCGGTAATGTGGTTTTCTCTACTGTAAAAGAGATTGAGGGTCAGCCACACTTTTATTTTCACAAGACTAGCCATTGGATAGTACAAGATAGAGAAATAAAAAATATAAAATTTACAAATGAAAGGTTAGAAAAGCAAAAACAGGAAACGGACAAGAAGATACAGGAAACAGACAAGAAGATTGAAGAATTATATTACAGCACCAAAGCCAAGAAATAGATAAGAAAATTCACAATTTAGGGGCACTCATAAAAGAAAAACATTCTCTAAAATTTACTATAAAACCGTTTTGGTGAATTGCAAAAGTAAAAATCTGACTAATGCTGTTTTACAGATTCCTCCTGATATCCACTTATCAACAGGTTATGCGATCGCTATTTCCACAGCTTCACTACACCTAATGTGCATTTAAAATGCAAAGTCTACTTTTTTACTTTATCTTGCAAATGCCCAATGCGATCGCCTTTTATCGTAATGTAGGCGATCGCAACCCCTAAACTATTCACCGCATCTTATTCCAATTCAACAAACTCATGTTTTTTTCAAATTCTCTGGAAAATCAACTCCAGCGCTGGAACGAAACCATTCGCAATCAGCCGAAAAATCCCAATGCTTACATTCGCCGAGGCATGATTAACTTTCAACTAGCCAAGATTGATGAATCTATTCAAGATTTTGATATGGCAGAGCAATTAGATGCCCGTATCAAACCTTACCTCTGGCAACGGGGATTATCGTATTATTATGCAGAAAGATTTGCTGAAGGCGCTGAACAATTTGAAATAGATTTGACAGTGAATGCTCAAGATGTAGAAGAAACAGTATGGCGATATCTCTGCATAGCTCGTTCGTTAGGTGTTGAAGAGGCGCGAACTTCTTTACTAACTGTGAAAAATGACCCTCGACGTATTATGCAGCGCGTATATGATTTGTATGCGGGTAATTGTACACCAGATGATGTTTTAATTGTTGGTCAATCAGAAGGGATAAAGGGAAATTTTTACAGTCATCTTTACTTGGGATTATATTACGAAGTTGAGAATAATGTTGATTTGGCTCAGGAATATATAGTTAAAGCTGTTGATAATTACAAAATTGATGATTATATGTGGTATTTAGCGCAGGTACATAAAAAATTACGAGGGTGGATATAGTCTTTATAGTGACAGATATGGCACTCTTCGACGAATCTTTGCTATACCATGCACAATTCCTAAGACTGCACCGATGTAAAGTCCAATATGGATTCCCCAAACCAACATAAAATTGGAAACTTCTGCTGGCTGAACAACTGGCGTAATCCGATCTGCAAAAAAGGGAAATTGAAAATAATAAAATATGAATCCTGCAATCTGAGCAACTACAATTGCCCAAGTAATTGGATACCGTGCCATTTTAAGTAATTGACGATAAGACAAAGGTAACTTTCGTCTCTGATTAACCAATAAAAATATGCCGTAACTTAAAAAACCAGCAAAAAACCCTGCCTGAAATCCAACTTCACTGACTTCCCAGCGAAAATTAGAACCATAAGGAACATTTTTGAAGTAATAAAAGTAAGCGGGTGAGAGAGTACAGGTAATCTGATCGTTAACGATACCAAACCCAGCACCGATTAAACCGGACACGATTAAAAACGAGTATTCCTGAAGTTTTGTTGGTTTTGTTGGATTACGCCAGTAGTCTATCGCTACAACCAAACCCATCAGCAAAAACAAAATCAGCAGTCGGTATTGATATGGAATACTTTGCATAAGACAACTGGTTTAATCCAAAATTAGCCTTTCAGGAAGTGTAACTATTTACACTTTAGAATTTTCACCATTCTATGCGAATCATCTGTGGAGATGGCATGAAATTCAAAAATTGACTATCTATCATGTCAATTTTCGGTGGCTGCGGTTTCAAACTACACTTGTCGGTACAAATGGGCAATGTCTACGACGGGCTACGCCTACGCACGCACGCTGTGTAAAAATATCTATTCAGCAGTTTGTTGATCGTCTTTGAGCGACAGAACGGCGTTCCTGCATCGTTTTCATCGACTTGTTTGACTGCGATCGCTATAATTGACTAACTAGAAGCGAATATGTCCTACCTGCACAATTATCCGTTTCAGAGGACGTAAGATTGGATGCCAAGTTGGAGGTTTAAGATCAAGACCTACATAATTAGCAATTTCCTCTGCAACAGCCTCAATTGCTTTACCCTGCGTGTTGAGATGAACTGAAAATCTCTCATCAGATAAGGACTTTATGCAACGATCGAGTTGAGCCGCGCCCCAAGAGTTGCTTCCATCACCACGCCGACGCAACCGACGCAAAACCGTGTTGCGAGAAGCAAGTAGGGTAAAATGATGCACCGGAAATCCCTCTTTACGCAACATTCCTACGGTTTGATCGTAGTAAAGCGGATTAACTACGGTCATTGGAACGATAATTTCTCCTGCAAAGTTTTCTGCAACATACCGTAAACTTTGGTAAGTGAACTCACGCCACACCGGATAATCTTGGAAGTCTCTATGCATTGATGGCGGTACAACTTTACGAAGCGCAAAGCCAATTTGTTCAGGGTCGAACACAAAACTACCAGGAATTCGACTATGTAGCTCGAAGGCAGTTTGGGTTTTACCAACCCCAAAGGCTCCATTCAACCAAACGATCGTGCGTGACAGTGGCTTTCTCACATCGACTACAACCTAGCATTAATTCCATATTGATGATCGCCTCTCAGATTTTTCGCAACAATTCCCGAATAGCGATCGCACAATCACCAAAGGCTAAAGGTGAAATTGTCACATCCTCTGCAAGTATGCTCTCACTGTGATATCCGTCTGGACTGGGGAGACGATACATATACAACTTGCGCCCATTTACATCTAAAATCCAGTACTCAATAATACCTGACTTCGCATAAGCGATCGCTTTTACTTCTCGATCGTATTTAAGACTGGAATCAGCTATTTCAATCAGTAAAAACACTTCGGAAGCATTGGGATGGTGATCCTCATAATCTAATGGATTCAGCTTCACCACTGAAATATCTGGTTCTGGTTCCGAATAATCATCAAGTTGCACTGGTGACTGGATTCTTAATAAAACTTTGTCACCCAAACGTTGACGTAATAACCTTTCTGTGCGGGTAATTGCTGATTCGTGAGCAGTACCTTTTGCTGACATTCTGATAATTTGTCCCGCGATTAATTCTAAGCGTTCTTCAGGATGAAAAATCCCCGTTTCCGCCATTTTGTGATATTCGTGAACACTAATTAGGCGAATATTGGTGAGCATAAGATTCACGTTAACGTCCTAACATTTTATCCCGCAGATGTTTAATGCGATCGCGTATATAGGAATCATATTTGATTTCTGAAAAAAACTAAGAGATAATACTGAGGCATATATATGTCTAAGAACGAACAATGATAAACCAGCATCT
>NZ_JBALFH010000033.1:0-113136 GCF_036917095.1 Nostoc sp. | reverse complement strand
CAGGAAAGGCGCTGCGGGTATATATAGCCAGTGCTTGATTATAAGCAGCGATCGCTAATTCAATATTCTCGGCTCGTTCTCCTAATATTCTCTGACCGTAAGCAGTCGCCAGATTATTTTGTGTCATTGCCCAATTTTCAGGAAAGGCGCTGCGGGTTATAACAGCCAGTGCTTGATTATAAGCAGCGATCGCTAATTCAATATTCTCGACTCGTTCTCCTAATATTCTGTCACCATAAGCAGTCGCCAGATTATTTTGCGTCGTTGCCCAATCAACAGGAAAGGCACTGCGGGTTATAACAGCCAGTGCTTGATTATAAGCAGTGATCGCTAATTCAATATTCTCGGCTCGTTCTCCTAATATTCTCTTACCGTAAGCAGTCGCCAGATTATTTTGTATCATTGCCCAATCAAAAGGAAAGGCGCTGCGGGTGTAAACAATGAGGGCGATTTCGTAGCCAGCGATGCCAATTTCCATATTGTTGGCTTTGCTACCCAAAGGAAACTGCTGAATCCGATTACTAAAATTAACAATGTATGCGGCGATGGATGTTGCTGTATCTGGTTCCGCTTCTGCTAAGGTATTTGTTGCCCAATGACGCAATAATTCTGCAAAAATATGATTGAGTTTATCAGTATTTGCTGCCAGCAATGGGTAAATTACTTGAGCATCGCCGTTGCTTTCTGCTGTTGCTTGCAGTATTTCTATTAAAAATTGCCCGTAAGTGTCTATATCTTCTTGGATGATGGGGGTAGTTTCTGGGGTAGTGAGATATGTTGCTAAGTTTCTCAACCACTCCGCAGTATTTTCCTCTCCCTGCTGGGCAAAATGCTCTGCTGCTGCTACAACAACCTGCACAAAGTCAGCATCTAGCAATTCTGTATTCGCTGCTAATATCTCTGGTTCTTCCCCGCTAGGGCAATCTAGCAGGGTTTGAATTAGCTGATTATAAGCGTGTAAACGCTGTTCGTTCATGAGCAGGTGTGAGTTAGACGCATCTTGATGAAGCTTCATATTATCCTCAATTTCCGAAAAATTAGGGGATGAAAAGTTTTAGATCCTCCTTAAAAAGGCTACGGTGTACACGCAAGTTATTGAATTACCCCTCCCTAACCCTCCCCTTGTAAAGGGGAGGGAACTAGATAGATTTTCCATTTTCCCCCCTTTACAAGGGGGGATTAAGGGGGGTAATCCTGGGAATAATAAGCACAGTCCAGGAATATGAAAAAGTTGATGACAAAACTGTATAACCAAACCTCAGAAAGGCAAAAACGGCAAACTCTCAGAAACAATATGCCCCCATCTGAAAAAATAGTTTGGGCAAAACTTAGAAATCAACAAATTGAAAGCTGTAAATTTCGCAGACAATATAGTATTGACAGATTTGTAGTGGATTTTTATTCTTCGGAATTGAGACTTGCCATAGAAATTGATGGTGATAGTCACTATCAAGATGGAGTTCCAGAATATGACCGCGATCGCCAAGCATTTTTGGAATCAAAAGGTACAAGTTTTTTGAGATTTACGAATCAAGAGGTTTGTCAAGATATTGATGGTGTGGTGGATAAGATTAGGGAAGTTATTTGTAGGTTGAGGGAAGTTACCCCACCCTAACCCTCCCCTTATAAAGGGGAGGGAACTAGATAGATTTCTTTTTTCCCCCCTTTACAAGGGGGGATTAAGGGGGGTAATTCAACTTGTGTGTACACCGTAGCTTATAAAGGGGAGGAAATTCGATGTTCTACTTTCCCCTTTCTAATATTATTTTGGCGATCGCATTTGCTGATTCGGAGTTCGCATTTGCTGATTCGGAGTTCGCATTTGCTGATTCGGAGTTCGCATTTGCTGATTCGGAGTTCGCATTTGCTGATTTGGAGTTCGCATTTGCTGATTTGGAGTTCGCATTTGCTGATTTGGCGTTCGCATTTGTAGATTCGGCGTTCGCATTTGCTGATTTGGAGTTCGCATTTGCTGATTTGGCGTTCGCATTTGTTGATTTGGCGATCGCATTTGCTGATTTGGCGTTCGCATTTGTTGATTTGGCGATCGCATTTGCTGATTTGGCGATCGCATTTGCTGATTGCACTTATTCTCAAACAACAAATAGATATGAAAAATGAGTAAAAATACAGACAAACTCGTAATTATTTCATTAAAAGTTTAACGAAATAAATCCACAAAACTACCCATCTCAGGCAAAAGGATACTCCACTATGTTGAAAAAGGAATTATAAAAACAAGGATATCTCATGTCTTTAAGAACTCGTGGTTCTGCTGCTGTTGACAAAGCCCAACTTCGTCTCGCCTTGCTTAAATCCGTTGATGAAAATCTGGATTTAGGACATGGATTAACCATTGAAGCCTACAACCACCTCATCAATACTACCCGTGCCACGTTAGAAGCTCATAACACGCTTGTGTCCAATCTTGAAGAATCGCGTAAGACAGTAACCCAGATGGATAAAGCCCTCTCCGAAATGTCTGAACGAATGCTAAGTGGAGTTGCAACTATCTACGGCAGAAACAGTATAGAGTATTCCAAAGCTGGCGGCTCTAATGGAAAAAGAAATAAACAATCGAGTTCAAAAGCTGCTCCAATTGTAGCGGTTCTTGCCAGTCAACCTGCTCAAGCTGCAATTGCGAATGCGTCAATTAACGGTAACGGTACAACTCCTTTGCTGCAATAATCCACTGAATACATAAATCTAGTGCCGTGTCAAGGCTAAATTTGTGCATTAAATGTAAGTTGGGTTTCCTTACGTCAACCCAACCTACGTTTAATCCATCTGAATTTTAAAGGCGATGTCTAGGACGGGCTACGCCTACGCCCTTGTGGAATCCTATCTTTTATTTGCAACTTTATTAACGAAAATTCAAGGTAGGGAGAGGTTTATCAAACTCGCGTTCAAAAAGCAAATTTTGGTTTTCATGTCATCTTCTATAATTAATAAAACCTGCACACCTAATTCTAGGCATGAGACTGTGACCGAATCAGGAAGTTACAAAGATACTGTAAACCTACCCAAGACTAATTTTGATATGCGGGCAAACGCCATCAAGCGCGAGCCTGAAATCCAAAAATTTTGGGAAGAAAATAAAATTTACGATCGCCTCTTTGAAAATAACCCCGGCGAATTATTTATACTGCACGATGGGCCTCCCTACGCTAATGGCTCACTCCATATTGGTCATGCCTTAAATAAAATTCTCAAAGATATTATTAATCGCTACCAAATGTTACGAGGGCGTAAAGTTCGCTACGTTCCTGGTTGGGATTGTCACGGGTTACCAATTGAGTTAAAAGTTTTGCAGAACATGAAGTCAGCAGAACGGCAAAATTTAACGCCTTTACAGCTGCGGCAGAAAGCGGAAGAATTTGCCTTAGCTACGGTAAACGACCAGCGCCAAAATTTTCAACGCTACGGTATTTGGGGTGATTGGAACCACCCTTATCTAACTCTGAAGCCGGCTTATGAAGCGGCTCAAATTGGCGTGTTCGGTCAGATGTTCTTAAAAGGCTACATCTATCGCGGTTTGAAGCCGGTTCACTGGAGTCCGAGTTCTAAAACTGCTTTGGCTGAAGCTGAGTTGGAATATCCAGAAGGTCACGTTTCCCGCAGTATCTATGCAGCTTTTGCAGTTACCAGTTTGGCGTCAGCTGTAAAACCACTGTTGGCGGAATATTTGTCAGATTTAGGTGTGGCTATCTGGACAACCACACCTTGGACAATTCCGGGGAATTTGGCTGTAGCGGTGAATGCAGATTTGAATTATGCAGTGGTGGAAGTGGAACCCCACCCCCCAGTCCCCTCCCCGCAAGCAGGGAGGGGGAGTGAGGAAGTTTCTTCTCCCTCTGTGTTAACGGAGAGGGGGACTGAGGGGGTGAGGTTCCGCTATCTTATCGTTGCTGCTGATTTAGTAGAACGTTTATCTTCAACCTTGGGAGTTGAGTTAACTCTAAAAGCCACGTTCAAGGGGAATGATTTAGAACATACTACTTACCGTCATCCTCTATTTGACCGAGAAAGCCCGATTGTCGTGGGCGGTGATTACATTACTACTGAATCGGGTACTGGGTTGGTACACACAGCCCCCGGTCATGGTCAAGAAGATTACATCGTTGGCCAGCGCTACGGTTTACCCATCCTTGCACCAGTGGATGACAATGGCAATTTCACCGAAGAAGCGGGAGAATTTGCGGGGTTAAATGTGCTGGGTGATGGGAATCAGGCGGTGATTGATGCACTGGCGGCGGCTGGTTCCTTGTTGAAGGAAGAACCATATCCCCACAAGTATCCTTATGATTGGCGGACGAAGAAGCCAACGATTTTCCGCGCTACTGAACAATGGTTTGCTTCCGTGGAGGGATTTCGGGAAGAAGCGCTAAAGGCGATCGCAACGGTACAATGGATTCCAGCCCAAGGTGAAAATCGGATCACGCCAATGGTGGCGGAACGTTCCGATTGGTGTATCTCCCGTCAGCGGAGTTGGGGTGTACCCATTCCCGTTTTCTACGACGAAGCCACGGGAGAACCACTGCTGAATGAAGAAATAATCAACCACGTCCAAGGAATCATCGCCGAAAAAGGTTCTGATGCTTGGTGGGAACTTCCAGTTGAGGAGTTATTACCCGAATCCTATCGCCAAAATGGCAAGTCTTACCGCAGAGGTACAGACACAATGGATGTATGGTTTGATTCTGGCTCATCTTGGGCGGCTGTCGTCCAACAACGTCCAGAGTTACGCTACCCTGCTGATATATATTTGGAAGGTTCTGACCAACATCGCGGTTGGTTCCAGTCAAGTTTGCTCACTAGTGTAGCGGTAAATGACATTGCACCTTACAAAACTGTGCTAACTCACGGCTTCGCTTTGGACGAACAAGGGCGGAAGATGAGTAAGTCAGAAGGAAATGTGATTGACCCAAATACAATCATTGAAGGCGGGAAAAATCAAAAAGTAGAACCGCCTTACGGTGCAGATATCTTGAGATTGTGGGTATCATCCGTAGACTACTCCGGCGATGTCCGCATTGGCAAAAACATCATCAAGCAGATGAACGATGTCAGAGGCAAAATCCGCAATACGGCGCGGTTTTTGTTGGGTAGCTTGCATGATTTTGACCCAGAAAAAGATGCAGTCCCCTTCGAGGAATTGCCAGAACTTGACCGTTATATGCTGCATCGCATCACCGAGGTATTTGAGGAAGTAACCGTTGCCTTTGATACTTTCCAATTCTTCCGCTTTTTTCAAACAGTGCAAAATTTCTGCGTTGTGGATTTATCCAACTTTTATTTAGATGTTGCCAAAGATAGGCTGTACATCAGTGCAAAAGATGCTTTCCGCCGTCGCAGTTGTCAAACAGTGCTGAAGATAGCTTTAGAAAATTTAGCACGAGCGATCGCACCAGTACTATCCCACACTGCTGAAGATATCTGGCAATATCTCCCCTACAAAACACCTTATAAATCGGTATTTGAAGCCGGTTGGGTGCAGGTAGACCAAAAATGGCGTAATCCTGAATTAGCGGAATTTTGGGAAGCGCTGCGACAACTTCGTACTGATGTTAACAAGGTGTTAGAACAAGCCAGGATAGAAAAACTAATTGGTTCTTCCCTGGAAGCCAAAGCTTTGATTCATATATCTCACAAACAGTTAGGCGATGCTATCAAAGCCTTTAACCCTGTTAAGGGTAACGGTATTGACGAACTGCGGTATTTATTGCTGACTTCTCAGGTGGAATTATTAGATTCTGCTCAAGAATTGCAAGGATTAAAATATACAGCGCAGACGGAAGACTGGGGAATTGGGATAGTGAACGCAGATGGGCAAAAATGCGATCGCTGTTGGAACTACTCCACCCATGTGGGAGAATCAGCAGAACATCCGCTAATTTGCGAACGATGCGTTGCAGCCTTAGCCGGAGAGTTCTAGTAAATATACGTCAGTTCAACTAAAGTTCAAGCCTTTCCCTCTCCGACTCGGAGAGGGACGGTTTTGCGTAGTAAAACCTTCTTAGAGGTCTTTTCATTCAGCTAATTGGATAGACACTACATCATAATTAAGTCCGCTTAATCACTTACGATATGTCATTGCGAGTCGAAGGAAGCGATCGCTGCGTTCGTAATGACAAGTATTTAGCCGGACACGATCTCATCCGTCGAATTCACGTTAAATCAGGTTGCAGTCAGCGCCTGAAATAGATATTTGCCTAATACACATTATATTTATTTTGTAAAGCAGGAAATATTTAAGAGTAATATACTTTTTAGTTTGGCAAAAATCCGGGTATATTTACTGAAGAAACCTAAGTATTTTTACTGTATTATTTCCTATAAAGAGGCGGATTGCTGTATTATTAAGAAAAAATAAAGGTATGGAATAATACGGAGCATTTAGATTAAAACATCCATTAACTAACTCCAAATTTAAGAGACACAGAGATATGTCAGATAAAGTTGTTAAAGAGTTGGCAGATTTTTTGCAGCAAATAGAACAGCGATCGCAGTTTCATGCAGGCTATCCATATAATTTAAGTTGTGATTACAGTGCGATCGCAAAATTTTTTAATCATCTGTTAAATAATGCTGGAGATCCATATATTGAGCCAGATTTTGGTCTCCATTCTCGTAAGTTTGAGCAAGAAGTCTTATCTTTTTTCGCAGACCTCTATAAAATTCCAGAAGATGAGTTTTGGGGTTATGTTACTGCTGGCGGAACTGAAGGTAATTTATATGGAATATTTTTAGCAAGAGAAATTTATCCTAATGGTATTCTTTACTCATCACAAGACTCTCATTACTCAATACCCAAAGCAGCCAAATTATTTCGCATCCAACATAATGTTGTTAATTCGCAAATTAATGGAGAAATAGATTATCAGCATTTTGAAGAACTAATTAGCAATAATCGTAATTATCCAGCAATCATAAATTTAAATATTGGCACTACTGTCAAAGGTGCGATTGATAACTTAGACAAAATTATAGGAATTTTAGAGCGGAATCAGGTTACAGATTACTACATTCATTGTGATGCCGCACTTTCAGGATTAATATTACCGTTTCTAGATTGCCCTTTGCAAGTTAACTTTCAAAAACCCATCGATAGTATAGCTATTTCTGCTAAATTCATAGGTTCTCCATTGCCTTGTGGTGTAGTTTTAACTAAGAAAAAATGGGTGGAAAAAGTTGAAACAGCAATTGAATATATTGGTTCAAAAGATACAACAATTCTGGGGTCTAGAAATGGTCATACCCCTTTAATTCTCTGGTATGCGCTGCAAACAAGAGGTTATGAGGGATTAGCTAGAGAAGCAAAGACCTGTATTTCTAATGCGAAATATCTTTTTAAACAACTTAAAATCAGAGAGTATCCATGTATGCTCAATAAATTTTCCAATACCGTAGTCTTCCAAAAACCTTCTCAAAGGTTAATTAAAAAATGGCAGTTAGCAATTTTTGAAAATTGGGCACATATTATAGTCATGCAAAATATCGATCGGCAGAAAATCGATATTTTTATTAATGAACTGTTGTTAGAAGAAGGGTTACTTGATAACGCAGAGAATTTCCAGTTACAGCCAGCACTACACGGTGTTTCTCTAAACAGAATCCGATAACAAGATTTTTATGTCTTTAAAAAGTCTTTGCTGCCAACTTGTGCTGCAAGTACTATTTCTACCTCTGCACTTTTCATAGGTGGTAAGAAAAAATACCCTTGTCCATAATCGCATTGTAAAGCCTTTAACTGTGCTAATTGCTCTACAGTTTCTATGCCTTCTGCTGTTACAGACATATTTAAACTATGAGCCAATGTCACAATTGCTCTAATAATTTCTAAATTTTCTCCTTGACTACCTATCGTAGTGACAAAAGAGCGGTCAATCTTAATGGTTTTGATTGGTAGGCGGTGTAGATAACTCAAGGATGAATAGCCAGTACCAAAATCATCCATGTGCAACTCGACATTCAGCGCTGTTAATTGGGAAAGCACAGTGTTAGCTAATTCAAAATTATCCATTAACAAGCTTTCAGTAATCTCCAATTTCAAACAGCATGGCTCCAGTCCAGTTTGCTGCAAAATATCTTTAACCTGTTTAAACACATCAGGTTGCGTGATTTGTTTACCAGAAAAATTGACGCTAATTGTTAGAGGTCGTGAGGTGGGAAATTGTTTATGCCATGCGTGCATTTGTTGGCACGCTTCATAAAGCACCCATTGCCCGATACTAACAATCATTCCAGTTTCCTCGGCCAGGGGAATAAAATCTTGAGGGGAAATAAATCCTCGTTCTGGATGATACCAACGTATCAGCGCCTCAAATCCAATAATTTTGCCAGTTATCAGTGAAACAATTGGCTGGTAATCAAGGTGAAATTCTTCTTGCTTTAGCAGCGCATTTCGCAGAGCAGTTTCTAAGTCCAAGAGCAAAGCTGCACCCTCGTGCATCTTTTGGTCAAAGACCTCATAGCGTGCCTTACCAAGTGCTTTGGCACAGTACATTGCCACATCGGCATCACGTAGAATCTGCGCTGCTTGCTCATAATCTGCTTTACTTAAAGCGATGCCAATACTAGCATTAGTAAACACCCTATGCTCATTTAATTGAAAGGGCAAAGCTAGCACCTTTTTAATTCGCTCGGCTACTTGTATAGCGGTACTGATATCCTCAATTTCCTCAATTAAGATTGTGAACTCGTCTCCGCCAAAACGGGCAACTATATCTCCGACTCGTAGAACTGTCTTTAGTCGATGAGAAATTGCAATCAAAAGTTGATTTCCTAGTAGATGCCCAAGGCTATCATTAACAACTTTAAAGCGGTCTAAGTCTAGGAAGAGTACGGCAAATAAATAATTATTATGCTCCTTAGTACATTCTATTGCCCGCTGCACTCGCTCCATAAATAATCGTTGGTTAGGTAATCCGGTTAGCCCATCATGAAGACTATTGTGCAGTAATTGCTCTTGTGCTTGTTGACGCTTAATAATGTCTTGTTCAAGTTGTTGGTTCACTTTAATAAGTTCAATGGTGCGTTCTAGAACCATCTGCTCAAGCTGATAACGATACTGGACTAATTCTTCCTCTACTAACTTACGTGTAGTGATGTCACGGACAATAACAACATATTCGCGCAATTGCGAATTAAATGGTTGTGAAATAGTCGATTCAACAATTCGTATACCTTGGTTGATTTTTAAGGTTTGCTCGCTCCTAATAGACCATTGCTCCGGTTTGCCGCGATAGCATATTAAGAGTTGATTCAACTTTTGCCCAAGCAACTGCTGAATATTTGTTTGAAATAATTCTTCAGCAGCAGCATTTGTCTGACAAATCGTCCCGTTTTCATCTAAGACTAAAACAGTATCTGGAACAGTATCAAGAGTAGTGATAAATAGATTCTTTGCTTGTTTGCGTGCCTCATCAATAGCAACAATTTGTGGTAGAGTTGTCCAGCAAGCGATCGCTACCCCTGCAAAAGAAAGTGTCACTAACAGAATAGCTAGTAAAGAGTTTTGAGGAGTGTTAGAAAATTTATCTAATAAATTACGGAGAATCCAACTGCTTGTGACACTAATACAAATTAATGATACTAAGACAATTACCTGTAGTACCACAAAATCTGCGTTCTTTTTACTAGTCCTTGCATTGTAAAGCTGTGCCCACCATTCCGGCTGTAATGGCGCAAAACTTAAGCGACGTAGCGCTACATCTCCGAGGTTCAGAACAATGGGTAATAATAATCCCACTAAGAAATCTCTCCAATTCCAAGCTAAACCTCCCACTATTAGAACTACCGCTTCTACAAAGAAAAAACTAAGTGACCACCAAGGCCATAACACCTGCGGTTTGTCCCGACACAGCCATAATCCTAAATGTAGTCCCATAATGGACACGAGATAACAGGTGCCTGCGACTGTGACAAGTTGAGATATATTTCCCAAATTTAGGCAAAGTAAACTGATGAGAAAGGTAAGTAAGATTGCAGGCCCAAGGACACTTTGACGGGAAACTAATGCAAATATGGGAGAAAGCTGTTTGTCTAAGGCAAGCTGGTATAATATCCGAGGAGAGTTAGAAACTGCCGTAGCAGAACTTAGAAGGCAGGATACAGTAATCAGAAGTGTTACTAGAAAGGAAGCATTTTCACCCCAAAAAGGCTTAGAAGCCGCTACGAGATTTAAGAACGCATCGTCACCCATTGTGGGATCTGGAGCCGAACACATTAATACCCAAGAAGCACCTAAAAACACTGGAGGAATCAGCCAAGCAGCTACGCTTAAAAACCTTAAAGTTTTATATGGGTGGCGGCTATCAGCAACAAAAGAAGAAGTGGTTTCACAAGCATAAATTGAATAGCTAGCCAGAAAAAACCACTTTGCCCATTCTTGAAAGCTCAGGCTATCTGTGCTAGTTGGGATAAATTTAAAACTAGCAGTTGAGAACGCTAACCATACTATGCCTTGAGTACAAAACAAAAATAGTAATAAAATCGCTGGGAATACAAAAAATAAATGCAGTAGCGCTAAAGCACGGCTGCCACTGAATGCCACAATAAAAGGAACTGTTGTAAATACAACTTTTAATAAAGTTTCTGGGCAAGAAATACCTAATGGTTCAAAATTGACTTTTATTAGGTTTGTGAGAATAATCGCATACAATGCCGGTGCTGCTGCCCAGCTAAAAAAGTATCCTAAGGCTACATAACGACCTAAGCCAGGAAAGTCCTTTAATAGCCTTGTAGTATAGTTTGGCGTTCCTCCAGCAACATCTGGCCAATGTCTACCTAGACTTTGTACTTGCAAGTTAAGCAAGAAGGAAACGATCGCGCCAAAAAACCAAACTAAAATTGCTTTAGGCCCTAACGCTGCATGAATAATGGGGGCAGTACCAATCCATCCCACATGACCCGTTAAGCCAAAGCCCCAGGTTTCGAGATAACTCAGAGTCCGTGGTAGGCGTATTACCAAGTGCTGATTTTTCTCTACCTGTACGGAATTGTTAGTAAGCATTATTTCTTAGTAAGATTTACTGACCTTTCCACTCAATAGCTGAATATTGCTGCACATAGCCTCAGTATAACTGCTGAACTTAGGGAAAGGATAACTTACTATAACGACTTTTTCTTTTTGCACGCAGTAAATAACAACTCTAATTGATTTGAGGAAATAAAGGTTTAGATTTCCGACTTATTTAAAAAGTCGGAAATCGTGTTATTTATGAATGCTTTAGCTTTGCTAGAGCTTTTGCAACAACTCCTGAGTTAACTGAAAGAAAGCTTTTGAACCAGCTGACTGGGGAGCATTTAAAACAGCTGGCATAAAACTATCAACAGCCTTAGCAACATTGACATCAACTGGTATTTGTACCTTACAAATTTTATCTACACCGAAATCTTCAACAACACGATGCATCACTTGTTTATAGTATCTGCCAGTGAGAAGGTTAGCGCTGGACATGCTAAATACAATTCCCAGCATTTTTATATCTATTTTGGTTTCATGTCCGTGACTGTCTTTTAATTGGGCAATCCGTCTTTCCAGCAGTTGAATCCCCACTACAGATAAGGGTTCTGGTTTAGCAGGAAGTATGTAGAAATCGCTGGCGGCTAAAGCGCTACGAGTCAATAAATTATAGCCAGGTGCACAATCGAGCAGGATAAAATCATATTCTTGACGGACTGGTTTTAAAATGTTGTTAATCAAGACTCTTTCAAAGCGATTCCAAATTGTTTCAAAGTCCTGTACGCCTAAAGCAGTTGCTTGTTGATGCAGCATTTCTGAAACAACAAATTCATCATATAAATCGATATCTCCTGGTAATAGATCCAGTCCTGGAAGATTACAAACTTGGGATTGAATGATATCCTGAATTGTGAGTTTTGCTTGTGGGTCTGGATTGATAACTTCGTCTATGAGATACCTAAATGTCTTACTTTGTTTACGACGCTTGGCAAAATCTAAAGGCGACATCAAACTGAGTGTGGCGCTAATTTGGCTGTCCAAATCAAGGACAAGCACCCGCTTGCCATGATTTTTAGCTAAACAGGTAGCTAAGTTGACGGTGAGGGTGGTTTTACCTACACCACCTTTCATATTTGCAGTAGCAATTACATATCCCATTGGTTGAGTCCTCTGTTGACGCATTCCCATCTAGGTAGCGTACACCGATCTCGAACTATTAAATCTTCCATTAAATTTAATATTTTCGGAAACTCATTTCAATGAGATTGGCTCAATTGTAGGCGTTGAGCTAGGTGACACGATTTAATCTTAGCCGTGGTACTGTTCTTTGATGAAATGGGCTAGTTAAATTGCGATCGCTTTGGTGTGAAACCTAGATAACATTAGATTCGGGCGTGTTTACTGTTCGGAGTGCCAAAATGTCTAAACAGCTGGGTCAAAAAATTGCACCGACACCTATATCAAATGATATCAATGTGGTGGATTTGATCGATCGATACTTTACCGCCTATAACTCAGCCCGGTTGCGGGAAATCTGCCAACTTCTGAGTCGTGATGTGCTAACTGAAGGTGTCACGGTGGGACTTAGCCTTTCCGGTGCGATGACGCCAGCAGGATTCGGGGTTTCAGCACTTGCACCCTTAATCCGCAACGGCTTTATTGACTGGATGATTAGCACTGGTGCAAATCTTTACCATGATATGCACTACGGTTTGGGTTTTGAACTCTTTGCGGGTAATCCGTTTTTGGATGATGTGAAACTGCGCCAAGAAGGCACTATTCGCATTTATGACATTATCTTTGGTTACGATGTGTTGCTGGAAACTGATGCATTCATCCGCAAGATTCTGCAAGGGGAAGCGTTTCAGAAGCGGATGGGAACTGCTGAGTTTCACCATTTATTGGGTAAGTATGTTCGGGAAGTAGAAAAGCAGCTGGGTGTGCAGCATTCCTGCTTACTTGCTACAGCTTATGAGTATGGCGTGCCTATATATACGTCTTCTCCAGGAGATAGCTCAATTGGCATGAACGTGGCAGCTTTAGCTTTAGAGGGTTCGCAGTTGGTGATAGATCCATCAATTGACGTAAATGAGACAGCTGCGATCGCATATAATGCCCGTGAGTCAGGAGGTAAAAGTGCAGCTGTAATTCTCGGTGGCGGTAGTCCCAAAAACTTTTTGTTACAAACCCAACCGCAACTTCACGAAGTATTGGGGCTAGAAGAACGAGGACACGATTACTTTATACAGTTTACCGATGCGCGTCCAGATACAGGCGGTTTGTCTGGAGCAACCCCATCGGAAGCTGTCAGCTGGGGTAAGATTGACCCGGAAGAGTTACCTAACACAATTGTTTGTTATACCGATAGCACGATCGCTCTGCCACTGGTAACAGCATATGTCTTAAACAAGTGCGAACCTCGTCCCCTGAAGCGTGTATACGACAGGCGAGAAGCTATTTTGGATAAACTGCAAAAAGACTATTTAGCAGCCAAAACCCAACCATCGGATCGGGTTCCACCAGCAGTGGCTGAAAGTGCCCAAAAGCAAACAGCGACTTATCCCTGTGGGCGGCTGATTCCGAATACGTAGAAAGCAGGGGGCAAGGGGGAGAATAAAAAATTACCTCTTTCCCCTCTGCTCCCTGCTCCCTGCCCCTCTGCCTCTTTTGCCTCATCCCTTGTGTCCAATCAAAAAATAAGTGGTTATTTTCCCTTTGCCTTCAACTTCGATTTCGCCGCGCTTTTCAAATAAAAATTCATCACACAAGCACTTATAAGTATCTTCTGTAACTTGGATTTTCCCAGCAATACCTTGGGATTCCATGCAGCTAGCGATGTTTATCGTGTCTTTGCAGAGATCGTAAGTAAACTTGTTGAGGTCAATTACTCCCGCCGCTACGGTACCGCTATGGATGCCGATACGGATGCTGAAGTTCTGGTTATTTTCAGTATTAAATAGAGCGATCGCAGTTTGCATATGGAGTGCCATGCGAGCGATCGCTTGAGCGCGATCTGGGCGTCGCGTAGGTAAGCCGCCAACTACCATATAAGCATCATTAATGCTCTTGACTCTCTTTAAACCATGTTGTTCGCTGAGGCGATCGAAAGCTGAGAAAATTGGGTTGAGTAAGTTTACCAGTTGAATTGCACTCAAAGAAGCAGCGATTTCGGTAAAGCCAACAATATCTGCAAATAAAACTGTGACATCAGCAAAGTTTTCGGCAATATTAGCTGATTGTTCTTCCAGGGGTTTGGAGATTGCTGTTGGCAAAATTTTCCGCAATAAAAGTTCGGTTTCTTCCTGCTGATGGCGCAGCACTTCTTCTCCTGCTAGCCGATGGGTGACATTGCGAAAAATGCCGCGAATAGCAACTGGATGACCTTCGACAAATTTACAGTTAATATTACCTTCTATAAAGATTGTTTGACCGTCTTTAGTAACGAATGCAGCCTTTACTCGATCGATCTTTTCTCCTGATAACACACGATAAAACCTTTGCAAACACTCTTGTTTAAACTCTGGATGTATAATATCGAAAACATTCATATTCGCAATTTCAGCTTCGCTATATCCCAAAGCTTCTCGCCATGCGCGATTCACATACAAAAAACGACCATAGGCATTGACGCATTGAATTAGATCGTTAGCATTTTCAAATAAATCTCGATATCGTTCTTCGCTTTCTACAAGAGCATCTTCTGCTTGTTTGCGTTTGATAAACTGGGCGATTTGACTACCAATCGAACCCACCATTTGCAATAGGTCTTTATCTTTTGGTTGTACGTCACGGCTAAAGAAAACCATCACTCCTAAGATTTCACTATCGTCTAATATGGGGAAGCCAAAAGCTGCGTGCAATCCAGCCTCAGCAGCCGGTTGCGATCGCCGAGTGTCTCCATCTTCTGTGATATCTTGAATCCACAAGGGCAAACGTCCGATCCAAATTCGACCAGGTAAGCCAACACCAGGTGTATAGGTAGTTTGCCAGGTGATTGCTTTAAACTCTCGGCCAGAAATTACTCGACTTGACCAAATTTCTACACACCTTAGTACTGCATCGAGGCTATGTCCCTCTACCGAAGTGCCAATATATTGACTTGGTGTCCAAAGTTCGCCTAAATCCCATCCCAAATTTTGGCAAATCGACTGCAAAATTTGTGGAATCACCTGCTTTACGCTCTGGGATTCTGATAATATACGAGTGATAGCATACTGGGTACTTGTACGCTGTTCCCGGCGCTGCCGAGCAGTAATATCCCGACCAATGTAGACAATATCTTCTAATCCTTTTATTTTTTTCGGAATTACCGAACAAGAAAAAGCAATCAACCGCTTTTCTCTAGTCTTGGTTCGACAAACTACCTCGAAATTGGGAAAATCTTTCTGAAAAGAAGAATACTGGTGAATGGCTTGGATTAATACTTGATTATCATCAACTATCAGTGATATTGGTTGATTAATTAATTCTTCTTCACTAAAACCAAATAATTGTTGAGCAGCACGATTTACTTTTTTTATTTTTCCTAAATTACTGGTTACAAACAAAGCATCTGCCATTGAAGTAATTACTTGATCCATGTAATTTTGGTATGAGATTAAAGCACTTGATAGCAGATTTCTTTCATTGGCTTGCTGTGCTAAGTTTTGTTTTAAAACTAGCCTATCGGTAACATCTTCAATTAAAATAATTAATTTATTTTCATACTGTTTGCTGATGATATATATATCTATATATAAATGCTTCTTATGCTCTGAACCTCGTCCAATTGATTGTAATTCAAACAGTTCATGCTCTCCTTGCAGGACAGCTTTTAAAATATTTTCAAGCCCGATAAATTCGGGAAACCCTAGCCGGATATCTTTTCCCCGTATCACCTCCTCAGGACGTTCTGCAAACTGTTGCACTTGCTCGGATGTATCTAGGATGCAAAAATTATCATCCAGTTTTAAGTATTCAAATTTACGTGAAAAAGAAGGTTTGTTTAAAATCCGATCTAGTACTTGATCTTTCATTGTGGTGTATGAACAGGCTTGAGACTTCTTTTGACAATGAGGATTTAGAGACAAGAGGAGATTTCAAGAAATAGCAAGAGAAAACCTCAAGTTTTTGCTAGATGACGCTCTCGTCACACTGAGAATTCATAACTCAGCATAACCAACAATTAACAATTCAGCACCACTGATAATTCTTTTAGCTATTCTTTCAAATGTTCGATCGAAATTTGTAGAAGTTACTAATACTCAGTTTACTTACTGATATTGATATTAATTGATTAAGTGTGCTATTTTTTTACATCAACCCTGTATGGTTGAGCGAAAATGACTGGTACACTGTGACGAAAGTTTGCCTAGCTTTAAGCACTTGCTCAGAGCAACCTTTAGAGTTGTTCGATCGAAATTAAGTAACTGGGCATAAATAACTTTGCTTAATATTTTTAATGTATTTCTTTTGGATGATTGACAAATGAATAGAACATTGCTTTTTGAGCAGCTTCTACTCAATAGTGGTCTTCATCTTTAAGTTTAATTCTATGTAATATTATACAAAACGGTGAATTAGGTAAGTTTTACTGAATTCAAATTCACCAATGAACCAATGGTGTCACGCCTAAACCTAGTCCACCAGTACCACCTGTGAGTAAAACTTGTTTGGCTTTCATTAGTTTCACATACTTGAAAGTTCATTTTTCAACATAGCGCGATCGCAGCCAGCCGATAAAAGTTTTTCAGGTTATATCGTCATCTAGCTTATAAATGTATAAGATATTACAATAGAGCATCAAAACGTAAACTTTTATTAGATGTAAAATCGGACTGCGATCGCCTAAAATTTAAGATTGAGAAAGTCATATTTATAAAGTTAGTCAAAACCCAATGAATCAACAGCGTGCTAATACTCTCAAAGCTGCTTTTCAAGTTTGTAATGTTGAACCGTTAGAAGGTGCAGACATGGAGCGGTACTATGTTGATTTATCAGCAGTCCGCAAAACTTCAGCAATTGACAGCGTTAGTACAATTTTAGACTTTCAAGAACCCGCAGATTTCAGCACGATTTTGTTTACCGGACATCGCGGCTGTGGCAAAAGTACAGAGTTAAAACGCATTCAGAATCAATGGGAAAAACAATATCACGTAATTTATTTAGAAGTTAACGAAGAAACAGATATTAATGATGCTCGTTATACAGATTTATATTTGATTGTCATCAAACAAGTAGAATTTGAATTGCGTAAATTAGGTTTAAAATTTGATCCTCAACTTCTGGAAAACTTTGAATCTTGGTTTAAGGATATTACCAAAGAAACAGAAGAAAGTGTAGAAAAATCTGTCAGTATTCAGGGAGAAGCAACTCTGAAACCAGAAGCTCCATTTATTGCTAAATTGATGGTTAAATTACTGGCACAAATTAAAGGTTCTGATAAGCAAAAAACTACTATTCGTCAAACTTTAGAAAAAGACCTATCACGTCTCAAAGCAGATATTAACCTTTTATTAGGAGATGCCTACGTTAAACTTAGAGCAAAATTCCCTTTATGTAAGGGTTTATTGATTATTTTTGACAATATGGATCGTGTACCACCGACGATTGCAGAACATTTATTTTTTGATTATGCGGCTCAGTTACAAGAATTATATTGCACAATAATTTATACAGTGCCAATTTCTGTGCTTTGTTCGCCTAAAAATCCACTTAATCAGTTTGATGGTAATCCTCATATTGTCCCAATGGTGAATATTTATGAATTGGAACGCGATCGCTGCCATTTAAACTACAATCAAACGGGACTTGAAGCAGTTGCCAGCGTCATTGAAAAGCGAGTAGATGTTGATGCTGTATTTGAATCTCGCCAGGAATTGCTAGATTTAGCCAAAGCCAGTGGAGGACATGTCCGCCAATTAATGCAGATGATGCGGACTGCTTGCCAAACTGCTAGTACTCGCAAACATCCCAAAATTATTGCTGAAGATATTATCTATGCTGTGAAACAACAGCAATTTAGTTTTGAAAGGTTTATTCCTGAAGAACATTATGCGTTTTTAGCCCAAGTGTGTATAACCAAGAATGTTAGCAAAGATGATATTGGTCAGTTAATGCTGTTTAACACTTCAGTTTTGGAATACAACGGCGATAAACGATGGAATTACCCCAATCCAGTGGTGAAGCAAAATGAATTCTTCCAGAAAGCCATCGAATCCGCACTTGCAGCGCAACCTTAGCTCAGAAATTGGGGCGTTTATCGCGCTTAATCAAGAGGTATTTGCTGAATTATTAACCTTTGTAGATTTTGCAGAAAAGTTTACTATTGGTTTTGTAGAAATTAATTTTCCCCCAGATGCAGAAATATTAGTTGAGGCGTTAAAGACAAATCCTGAGTGTCTGGATATTCAGTTTGTTAGCCTGAGTTTTTCTGATGCCAATTTGCGATTTCTCAGAGATGAAATTGTCAAGATATTACTAACTATTGAGATAGAAGCTAACAAAAAATTAGTCCTGATTGTACAAGGGTTAGAAAAGTCTATTGGCGTTTATGGAGACTATCCGCCAGTTTTACAAGACCTCAACTTTGTCCGAGATGCTTATAAAAGAACTGTTCCTCATCCGATTCTGTTTATTCTGCCAGATTATGCCCTGACTCGGTTAGCCAAATTTGCTCCTGATTTTTGGGCTTGGCAATCGGGCATATTTCGGTTTCAAACACCTCAAATTACCAAAGATTATGCGATTAATGAAACTCAAAATACTGAGAGAATTATAAACAGATTAGAACCTCCAGAAAAGCAAGAGCGGATAGATTTATTACACCGCCTGCTAATGGAATATAAACCTACTGGACATCATCCCACAGGAGAAAACCTCCGCAACTGTAGTAATATTCTGCATCAGCTAGGAGTCGCGTATCTAAGTAAGATAGAACCTATCAAAGCTAGAGAATATTTAGAAGAAGCCGAAAAAATAGCTAATGAGTTTCAAGATTCCACCTTCTATGCTGAAATCCTCAACACATTAGGAGATTCTTATAAACAGCAAAGGCAATTTGATACAGCAATCGCTTATTATCAAAAATCTTTAAGTATTTCACAGCAACTTCAGAATCCTCGCGGCAAAATTGCTTCTTTGTTTAAACTGGGGAATGCTTATCGAGGCTTGAGACAATTTACACAGGCGACAACTTTCTATCAACAGCGTTTAGAAATTGAACAACAAATAGGCGATCGCTATTCTTCTGCTAGCACCTATCACCAGTTGGGAACAGTTGCCCAAAATTTGCGGGAGTTTGAGGAGGCGCGGCACTATTACCAACAAGCTTTGGCTATCAGAATCGAATTTGGCGATCGCTATTCTTCTGGTGGCACCTACTACCAGTTGGGAAGAGTTGCCCAAAATTTGCGTGAATTTGAGGAGGCGCGGCGCAATTACCAACAAGCTTTGGCTATCGATATCGAATTTGGCGATCGCCATTCTTCTGCTAGTACTTACCATTGGCTAGGAAATGTTGCCTTTGAATACCGAGAGTTTGAGGAAGCACGGCGTAACTATCAACAGGCTCTGGAAATATGGATTGAATACCAAGATAGATACAATCAGAATTATTCATACCACCAGTTGGGAATGGTTGCTGAAGAATTGGGGGAATTTGAGGAGGCGCGGCGCAACTATCAACAAGCTTTGGCTATCAAAATCGAATTTGGCGATCGCTATTCCCAAGCTAGCACTTACCACAACTTAGGAATAGTTGATCAAAAATTAGGGGAATTTGAACAGGCGCGGCGTAATTATCAACAAGCTTTGGTAATTAAAATCGAATTTGGTGATTGCTATTCTCAAGGACTCACTTACCACCAGTTGGGATCTGTTGCTCAAGAATTGGGGGAATTTGAGGAGGCGCGGTGCAATTACCAACAAGCTTTGGCTATCTTCATCGAATTTGGCGATCGCTATTCCCAAGCCAGCACCTACCACCAGTTGGGAACGCTTGCAGAAGCAGAAGAGAATTACCCAGAAGCGAGGGTTCATTTGCAGACAGCATTGGAGATATATGTTGAGTATAAGGATGAATATCGGGGGGCGATCGCACGGGAGGCGTTAGAGAGATTACCAGAGTGATGGAAAGGCGATCATCGCTTGTTTAACACAGTTATATTTATATGTTCACTAAGATAAGATTGCCGTATAGGTCAATTAGTTGCCAAGGTAACAATTTATGACTCAAGCCATACCCAAACTAGTAACCTTTGAAGAGTTTGCAGAGTGGCGGCCCGAAGGCGGAAGATACGAATTACATGATGGCGTAATTGTTGAAATGGCACAACCAGTAGGAGATCATGAGGATATTGTTGGATTTTTGGTTGAAAAAATTGCTGTTGAGTACGTTCGTAACGATTTACCTTATTCCATCCCAAAAACAGCATTAGTCCAATCTGCTAGTAGCCAGTCTTGCTATTCTCCAGACTTGCTATTACTCAATCGTCCTGCTTTAAAATTAGAACCACTTTGGCAGAAATATTCTACGGTTAAATTGGCTGATTCCATCCCTTTAGTGATTGAAGTTGTTAGTACTAACTGGCGGGATGATTATCATAAAAAACTAGGGGAATACGAAGAGATAGGGATAAAAGAATATTGGATTGTTGATTATTTAGCTCTCGGTGGTAAAAAGTTTATTGGTAATCCTAAACAACCCACTATCTCTGTTTACCAATTATTTGACGGTGAATACCAAGTTACTCAATTTAGAGGCAATGAGCGCATTGTTTCGCCTACTTTCCCAGAGTTAGATTTAACCGCCGAACAGATTTTTCAAGCTGGTGCATACCCTGCATAGTTATTTAAATAAACGCGATCGCACTTACCAACAATGCAGATTACCCAAAGTCTCCATACAGCAATTCTCGTGACTGACTTAGAACGCTCCGAACACTTTTATGGCAAAGTATTGGGATTATCTAAAATAGATCGTTCCCTAAAATACGCTGGTGCATGGTATCAAGTCGGCGATTATCAAATTCACTTGATAGTCGCAACCACTGTCCCCACCGAAAACCCAAACGAAAAATGGGGACGTAATCCCCACATCGCTTTCTCCGTAACTGACTTAGACGCCGCTAAACAGGAATTCCTCAATCATAATTATCCCATTCAAGCCAGCGCTTCCGGTCGCGCTGCCCTGTTCACTCAAGATCCTGATGGGAATATTATCGAGTTGAGTCAGCAGTGAGGAGTGGGGAGTAAGGGGCAGGGGAGGCAGGGGAAAAAGAAGTATTTATTGATTATTGACTAATGACTAATGACTAATGACCAATGACAAATGACAAATGACAAATGACTAATGACTAATGACTAATGACTAATGACCAATGACAAATGACTAATGACCAATGACTAATGACTAATGACTAATGACTAATGACTAATGAAAATCATTGCCTACTCTTACACCAATCCGCTATTAGAATCTTCTCCCGATCGAGCCGATTGGGGATGGGAGGTGGATCGGGTTTATGAAGATTTGGGCAAGCAAGAGTCTTCTGGACACGCTACGCGAGAGTCCTCCAGACACGCTACGCGATCGCAATTACAACAATTATTCACGGATTGCCAAACTGAACCAGCAGATTATCTTTTGATTCGTCGGTTGGAAGAATTGGGGGACACTTTAGAGGAAATTAGCGATCGCTTACATAAACTCGAAGCAATGGGAGTAGCGATAATCGCCACAGAACAGCCCTACACTTCCGAAAATTACCCTCTGGGCGCTGACTTGCTGAATTTACTACACGCAATCCAACGTCAGCAACGTAGTCGTCGTATCCGTGAAGGACACGCCCGCAATCGTCTTGAGGTTGCACCGCCACCGGGCAAAGTTCCCTACGGCTATCGCAGAGGTAAGGGAAAATATACTGTCGATCGCAGCACTTCACCAGTAGTCAAAGATTTTTTTGAACACTTTTTACTCTATGGTTCTCTGCGGGGTTCAGTTCGTTACTTGGCGAAGAAATATGGCAAAAAAATCTCTGTCACCACAGGAAGACGCTGGCTGACTAATCCAGTTTATCGCGGCAATACAGCTTACCAAAATGGTGAAATTATCTCTAATACCCATATTCCGATAATTTCTAAGGAAGAAGCTGCCCAAGTTGACCGGCTTTTACGCCGTAACAGCCGTTTACCATCCCGAACTGCTAGTGCGCCGCGTTCTTTAGCTGGGTTGGTTGTCTGTGCTGAGTGTCAGTCACACATGACAGTTACCCGTGTCACCCAACGCAACCAAGATAAAGAGTATCTTTATTTACGTTCTACTAGCTGTCCTCAACGTCCCAAGTGTAAGGCTATCCCCTACCAAGAGGTTTTAGAACATACAATTGAAACGGTTTGCCGTGACTTACCCTTAGCTGTAGCGGGGATGAATTTTCCTCAATTGGATGCAGTGAAGAATAGTTTAGGGCAAGCGATCGCTCGTCAGCAAGAAATACTTGCTCAGTTACCCGCGTTAATTGAAACTGGAATTTTAGATGTCGAAACTGCAAAGTTAAGGGGTTACAAACTCCGCACAGAAATTTCTGAACTCGAAGCAAAGTTGGCGACTCTTCCCCCAGTTAACTTGCGTTCTGTTGCTCAAGCTGTTTCAATACCACAATTTTGGTTAGATTTGTCGGAAACAGAGCGACGATTTTACTTTCGAGAATTTATCAGGCAAATTGATATTACTCTTCAGAATAAAGAATTAGAACTCCGAGTTATTTTTATTTTTTAATTGACTGGAAACACTATTTATGAGGTGGTTAATCCTTAGTATACGCAACAGGTTTTGGCCCTGTATTCCGGACATTGATAACTTTATTGAGGATATCAAACCAAAAAGGCGCACCCATAGCAATAGCTAAACCACTCACTATCCAACCGCAAATTAATTTAAAACCCTGCCAACTTCTGATTAATAAGACGTTTGGACTATTCGAGTCTCTAGTATCTGATAGTTCAAACTGTTGATTGATGTTTTGCCATCCAATGGGTATAGAAGCATTTTCTAATAGTTTCTCGATTTCCTTCCTGGCTTCTGGATCTTTGATATAATCGCTTCCTTTAATTGCACTTTGGCTAATAGTAGAGCGAATAACCGAATCCTGCGAGAGTCTTTTAACGAGGTGAAATGTATCAGTATTGGTTAATATAGCTATTGATATTCCAATTAGAATAGCAACTCCTTTGGCATTGCGCTTATAAACACCGCTAGCTCGATCCATAGAGCGATCGAACCATATTTCGACATCATTTTTAAACTGAATCATTTCTTCTGTGAGGTCACCAATCTTTACCCTACTACGTTGAGCAATTACAGCAAGACTCTTGATTAAATTATCAGGGACATTATCAGGTAAGTCTTTTAAGTCTTCATTAACAAATTTTATCAGGTCTTCGTCAATCTCTCCATACATTTTTTTAATCATTTTGTAACTTTCATTGTCTTTAGTTTCATCATTAACACCTGCTTTAAGTTGTTTGTAAGATTCTAATATCATATGCAAATTAGTCTTAAATTCGTCACTAGGATGTTTCACATAATTAATTAGCTGGGGAATTCTTAAAGTATCTAATAAAGTAATTGCAAATGTTTCAGAAGGAAGATAGGAAGGCCCGCTTTGTTTTTCTCCTAGTCCTTTTTTGTCAACGCTTTTAGTAATTTTCCGAAACTGCCTTTCTACTATTTCCTTGCCTTGTTGATTTAAAGTATTAATCAAAGGATCGTTATAAATTTTCTCTACCAAAATTCTTGCCTTAGTAATATCTGATTCTTCAGTTTCGCTACCACCCGCTAAAAGTAATTCAATTGAATTTTTTAAATGTTTAGCTCTCCATTGTAAACATGTGGCAATCAACTCCTGAATTTCAGAAGCTAGCACGCTCAAAATCAAGTAAATAAAAACTAATCCAAGAGTAATGTCCACAACTACAGGTAGGTTCATTGATAGGTTTCCGTTTGCCCTAATTTTACCAACAATCTCATTTTCGACAATAATTTAGACGGTCATAAGCATCATGATCTAGGTCAAGCGTTTTGCCAAAGACTTTTCTCTCCGTTTTGGAGGATAAGATATACCACTCATACTTCTTTCAACTGCTGCTCTAATTTTTGCATTAGTCATTGGTTCTAAGTATTCTACGATACCTTTAAAACCATTATAATTTGCATAGTATAAAGGGGATTCCAAATATCCATCGATGAGATTAACATCCGCTCCCAATTCGACTAATAACTTTACCATTTCTAAATTCCCAGTAAGTACTGCTGCTATTAAAGGTGTACAACCTTCTTCAATCTGTACATTAATATTGTAACCAGCCTCTACTATTTCACGAACCCGATTCATATCTTGCGTATCTTCAATTGCTTCAAACAGTTCATCTATCCAATTGAAATAAATTCCAGACATATAACTTATACTGCTTTGCTTCTTTAATTTTATCTCTCAAGTGGGAAAATAGAAACTATGGTGGTAGATACTCCATCTTTCCAAGCTGCTTTCTCTATCTTTTTCCTTTCTCCTTCTCTTGCTGCAATAAAAGTAATAAAAAGAGTAACTGGCGTGTATTGATGACTGTTTCCATACTTAGCATATTGCATAATGGATTTCCATTGTTTTTGACCAATTTCTATTTGTAAGAATTTACCACTTAATTTTATATCCCCGGTTAAATATGACTTTGAAAATCTTCTATTTTTAGCATGATCTGTGTTGCGTGTCCCACCATTTTTTATGATGAAATCAGGTCGTGCATCTGAAATTACTTTTGTATTATAAAGATTTTTCATGTTCAGTACGTCATTGAATTGCTGTAGTAATTATTCACTATTTTTCTGAATTTAGTCAATAAAACTAAGACTCACATTCAAAATAAAACATAAGTTCAGTTACGAGCTATACAACAGGTAAAAAATAATCTTTTACTTGTATTGTTTTTATCCTCTATAGGGTTAAATGTTATTTAAGTAACCAATATAATTTTTTCAAAAAATAGCGCTAATTAGAGAAATTTGAGTTAATCTTGGAAACTAGCAATTGTTAATAACATACGTTGTTACTGGGTGGCAACATTGGAGATTTGCTTTGGTCTCTATGTAATCGAACCAGCAAGTAAAATGATTACCAGAGAATATGCAAGAAGGAAGCTTTATTTGGAGTCATCTAGAAAAACAGCATCGCACGGTTGGCAGATGGATTGATTGGGTATGGCTAATAGTGTTGCTGTTGGCAGCAGTGTTACTGTTTAGCATCAATCTGGGAGGATTGCCGCTGCGAGATTGGGATGAAGGGACTGTGGCACAGGTTGCTCGTGAGATTTGGCATGCGCCAGCAGGTTCAATGCGCTGGCTTTACCCAACGCTAGGAGGCGAACCATATCATAACAAGCCGCCTTTGATGCATTTGCTAATTGCTTGGGCTTATTCTCTAGGAGGCGAAAATGAGTTGACAACCCGCCTGCCTGGAGCAATTTTAACAGCGACATCTGTACCTTTACTGTATTGCATTGCTCGAGAGATATTTCGCCAACGTTGGGCTGCTATTTATAGCGCCTTGATTTATCTAACAATGCTACCTGTGGTGCGTCATGGGCGGCTGGCAATGTTGGATGGGGCGATGGTTAGTTTTTTGATGGTGATGATGTTGTGCGTGTTGCGATCGCGCCGAGATTTACGTTATTGCCTTGGTGTTGGTGTTAGTTTTGGGTTAATTTGCCTGACTCAAGGATTGCTAGGCGTATTATTAGGTGCGATCGCGATCGTATTTCTATTTTGGGATACGCCACGATTACTCACTTGTTACTATCTGTGGATAGCAATCTTCATTGGCATTCTGCCTGTAGTTGGTTGGTATGGTGCCCAACTAATTCACTATGGTTATACTTTCGCCCAAATTGGGATTGCAAACCCATCACTAGGTCGAATTGGCTCATTTGTAGAAAGTAATCCCGAACCACCTTGGTACTATGTTATTGAACTTCTCAAGTACACATGGCCGTGGTTATTATTCTTACCGCAAACTGTCCGCTTAACCTGGGAAAATCGCAACCTTAGTTGGGCAAAACTAGTAATGGCGTGGAGTGGTGTTTATCTGCTGGTAATTTCTTTCATGATTACCAAAGTTCCCTGGTATTTATTCCCAATTTACCCTAGTTTAGCTTTAGCTTTTGGTATCCAATTATCAGATACAGAAAATTCGCCTTTACTCTCATCCTATCCCCGTGCTTGGGTTGCTGGTTTGGCAATACTTGCCGTAGTTGCTTCTGCTGGTAGCATGTATTTCAGTTGGGGGACAACACCGAAAACAGACTTACAACTGATTTTTGCAGCAGTAGCTTTAACTATGACTTTGGCAGCTATTTTGGCAGAACGAGGCGACGGACAATTTTTGAAGATTTTGTTTTGGGGAAGTTATATTTCGCTGCTGCTGTTAATGAAATCTAACTACTGGGTTTGGGAATTATCTGAAGCTTATCCAGTTAAACCAGTCGCCGCCATGATCGTGCGGGCAAATCCAGCGACGAGGAAGATTTACACATCTTTTCCCTATCATCGTCCCTCGTTGGATTTTTATAGCGATCGCACCATCATTCCCGCTTCTGTTGGCGAACTGGAATATTATTGGCACTACAACGGCCAACCCTACTTTCTACTTCATGCATCTGCTTTCAACAATCTCGAACTAGAGTCGATGAAGCTAGTTGACCAAGCTGAAGGCTGGAAGTTAATTACAAAAGATACTAATCGTCTGTAAAGGGCATTGGGCATGGGGCATTGGTTATTAAATATATATCCTCTGCACCTTATCCCCTTGCTCCTCACTCCCACTTTCTTCATCTGGATTCAAGTCAATGCTCTAGCGCATTTAAAGAGTGAGTGAATCAGGTACTTGTTTAGGATTAACCACCCTAACAAGAAGTCGCAGCAGGTTGGTCATCGATGTTAACCCAATAGTGTGTACACCGTGCTAAAGACGAGGATCGTCTACAGGTGGATGCCAGCCTCCTTGTATCCATAACTGCCTAGATTCTTGGATAAATCCTTGGTTATGAAATTCATCATTGATATCTAGTCGATGACAAGTTGCTCGACCTGTAGCACTTTTGCCAACGATCTTTAGTGCATCGGCTGTCCAGATGAAGTGATTTACCCACGGTTGTTGACGAGGATTGAATAGAGCTACTTCTTGCTGAGTTTGAGCATCAAGGCCAGTTGTGAAGTTATAACGACGCTCATTACAGCGACGACAAGCTAGAGCTAAGTTGTTATCTTCATCTGAGCCACCTAATGATTGTGGAACAAGATGATCGATTGTAAAGCGATTTGAACTGGAGCGTTCTGGAGAGTGGCAATATTCACACAGGTATTTAGCTCTTTCGCGGACAAACTGCCGAGTGCGCTCATTAACACCCACGACTGGCAATCAGTTTAGCGTTAACAAAAGTCAAGATGCGCTCTAGTTCAGCAATTCCAGCATATTCGGCTTCTTCTTCAGGAGTCTGCAATCCAGCTTTTCGTTTCTCAAGCAATTCTTCTAGACGAGCATGTAACTCATCTGTGAACTTAGCAAGGTTAACATTATCTACTTTCTCAATGGTGATGCCAGAACGTAACCATGACGAGGGTTCAATCATTAATACTGGGGTAATGACTTGAGGAGTCATAGTGCTTTAGCCTAAGTCTGTGGTGCTATATCTAGTCATTGTAGTAGCAACAGGTTGCTCTAGCACGGTCAAGTCGGCCTCACCTGTAACTAACACGATCTAAGGAATCATCGCTACCTTAATTACCTGTCGCGCCTTCATCTCACAAAACACCTGTTCTAAATCTTTTAACGGCCGCTGTTCGCTAATAAGTAACTCAAAGGGGATTTTGCGACTAGCGATCAGTGCCAGCGCCGATCGCACATACTCTGGTGTATTATGAAACACGCCTTTGAGGGTCAGTTCGCTGTAGTGTAGCTGTTCTGTGTTGACAGTAATGCTAGTATCCCGCGGACATCCACCGAATAAATTTACTGTTGCACCAGGACGGGCGCAGGCGATCGCAGTTTCCCAAACGCTTGGTACACCAGTTGCTTCGATCGCTACATCTGCACCCCATCCTTGGGTGAGTTCTTTCACTACACTAGGAACATCCGGGATTTGATGATAATTAAAGGTTTGGGTTGCACCCAATTTCTGACCAATTTCTAGCCTGTGGTTATTACCTCCCCACAGCAACACCTCAGCTTTCTCACTCAACGCCGCCACAAACATCAGCCCGATCGCCCCATCTCCCAAGACGACTACTTTATCTTTAGGCTTAATATTAGAACGGGCTATACCATGCAACACACAAGCTAAGGGTTCCGTCATGGCTGCCAATTCCCACGGCAAATCATCGGGAATCTGCAACAAATTATGCTGTACTATCGGTGCGGGAATTTTCAGGTATTGGGCAAAAGTCCCATTATTCCAGGTCAAATTTGGACATAAGGAATACTCTTGACGTTGACAAAAAAAGCAATTCATGCATGGAGCAGAATTATTAGCGACAACGCGATCGCCTACTTGCCAATTTGTAACCCCTGCACCCAAGGCAACAATTCGCCCAGCCCCCTCGTGACCAAACAGCGTCGGCGGTATCAGCATTTTGGCATGACCACCACGCCGCCAGACTTTCAAATCTGTACCACAAGTTGTTGCTACCCCCACTTGAATTACAACTTCACCAGCCGCAGGAGTGGGATCGGCAACTTTCTCTAGCCGTAAATCTTCTTGACCATAAAGTAATGCTGCTAACAAAGCTTTAAACCTATCAATTAGCTCCATCTGATTTTATCAGTTGAAGCTATTTGATAGGTTTACACTAAATTAGTCTTGATTTCTAGTAGGCTTTTATTAATCTAAATGCCGTAAAACTAGGAATTTACCACTGGCTGGGGAACCACTCCGGTGTTCCGGGTTTCCACATTAGGCAAGCGAGTTGCAGTTAACAGTGGTACTTCTTGTCGGCACGACAGGCAAAACCAATATAGCTCACCATGTCGGGCATGGCGCAGGAGGGAACCACCGCAGCATGGGCAGGTGTTGGCTCTCGTACTCATACCAATGTCCTCCTTGAAAAAAGTTATTGTTTAAGCTGGATAAAAAAGCAGTTGATTAAAACTGGATGCTAGCTGCATGAATGCGGCCATTCGATTCTATGCGGTCTTTTATAATTTGTCTGTAAACGGCTTCATATCCGTTAACCATTTGGCTAACGCTAAAGTTGTTTTCCACATGTTTTCGACAGGTTTGACGATTGAGTTCCAAAGCTAGTGGAATCACTGTTGCCATTTCTGCATAACTTTTGCAGATAAAACCTGTTTTACCGTGGCTAATAACTTCAGGTACGGAGCCGAAATTCATCGCAATGACTGGTGTACCACTTGCCATTGATTCAGTCATTACTAACCCAAAAGGTTCTTGCCAGCTAATGGGAAAAAGAGTTATGGCAGCATTGCCCAGAAGTTCAGTCTTTTCGGCGTGGTTAATTTCGCCTAGATATTCGATTTGCTGACCATCTATAAGGGGGGCAATCTCTTGTTCAAAAAACTTAGAGTCTGCTAGATCGACTTTTCCTGCCATCTTCAAGCGCCAACCACTCTGTTTAGCAATGGCGATCGCATGTTGTGGCCCTTTCTCTGGCGAGAAACGACCTAAAAATGCCAAATATGGAGGTTCTGACGGTTGCGCTACGAATGGATAATCTGCTAGCTCAATTCCGTTATAAACCGTGCCAATATAATTGAGATCGATTTGACGCTGCGAGTTACTAATGCTGACGTATGGTTGCTTTTTGTGGTAGCTAAATGCGTGACGGTTATCCGTTGTAAAATTATTGTGCAAGGTATGCACTGTAGAAGTTGCTGTTATCAAACTCGCTAAAGCTAATGCCGAAATCCCTACATGAGAATGGATAATATCGAATTGGGCAGCACTCTGGTAAACTTGGCTTAGTTCTAGCATTTCATACACTGCATACTCTTTGACATTTGGGTCTAAGCGCAATGCCCGCGGATAAACTGCTTCTAAATGAGCCAAAGTTTGAGAATCACCACAGGCAAATAAAGTTACCTCATGACCGCGACGAACAAGTTCATCAGTCAAGTGACTCACTACCAGTTCTATTCCTCCATAATTAGGAGGTGGAACCCTTTCCCATAAGGGGGCAACTTGAGCGATTTTCATAAGTTTTATTGGTTCAGTCGATGATATTGTCCTCAATATAATGAGTTGCATCATTATTGTATGAGGGAAGAGCATTTGTACTTACTCTCTTGACATTTAAATTAACCTAACAGGCTACCAAAAGCGCAATAACGGTTAACCGTACCGTAAATCTTCTACCGACAAATCTAACGAACTATCGGCAAAACTCAACCCTGAGCTACACTTATAACCTATAGCAAATCCATTACTTGTTACATCTGTCTTGGGGATCATAATGAGGTAGAATTATTTTGTAGCTGAACTTACAAAATTGAATATTTTGTAGCTGAAACTACTAAAATATTCAATGGGATCAAGTCATTAAAGCTCTATTTAAAGGTAATTGGCAAATGGAACATAAATTATAAATATTAAGTAATTGTACAAAAATTACATAATTTGTAATTAGTAATTTATAAAAATTCTGATAACTAACTAATGAAAATCGCCACTTGGAACGTCAACTCAATTCGCACTCGCCTCGAACAGGTTATCGATTGGTTAACCCTGAATCCCGTTGATGTTCTCTGCTTGCAAGAAACCAAAGTTGTGGATGCCGAGTTTCCGCGATCGCCTTTTGAGCAGTTAGGCTATAACCTTTATATGTCAGGACAAAAATCTTATAACGGCGTAGCCCTGGTTAGCCGCCAGCCACTCCTAGACGTAAGTAGCGGGTTTAAGGCGATTTTGCCAGATTTACACCCGGAATGGGATGAGCAAAAGCGAGTGATTACAGGTGTAATTGATGGCGTTCGGATTGTTAACTTATATGTTCCCAATGGCGCAGCAGTAGGAACTGAGAAATATGAATACAAACTGCGCTGGTTGACAGCGCTACGCGAGTATTTGCGGTTGCTCGTGCTGTCACAACCTGCAATTTGTGTGTGTGGTGACTTCAACATTGCCCTAGAAGCGAAGGATATTCACGAGCAAGTGAGTACAGAAAATCACATTATGGCAACAGAAGCAGAACGCCAAGCCTTACGGGATATTCTGGAATTGGGATTTGCCGATGCTTTTCGCAAATTCACCACAGAAGGCGGAAATTATAGCTGGTGGGATTATCGCGCCTCTGCCTTCCGTCGCAACTTAGGTTGGCGGATTGACCATCACTATCTCACGCCCGTGCTATACGAGCGTGCTACAAGTTGCATCATCGATGTTGCACCCAGAAAATTAACCCAACCCAGCGACCATACGCCGGTAATTGTGGAATTTTAAATGGGTATTGGGACAAAAAAGAGTGGAGTTTTGATGCTCATTAACGAGTATCAAATATGACTTACGCAATATTTCTCTGAAACTCTTATTTCTTCTCTGCGAGACGCTGTGCGTTGGCGGAAGTCTCTCGCAGAGAAGGCGGTTCGTTTTTTCATAATTTTGCGTAAGTCCTATCAAAGACTTATTTACAAGTATCAAAGGTTGCTGTAGTGCGTGTGGAGTTAGTTGATTGGAATGATAGCGGTATCTTAACGAGTTATAAAAATTAACGATAACTCTATATCGTGCTGTTTATTCATCAGTTTTTTTCAGTAATTGACTTAAACCACCTAGTAAACGTTCGGCATTATGCTGCAACTCAGATGAATGGGGTGAATTAGGATTATTCAATGCCCATGCTAATTTACTCTCTATAAAAGGTGTAGGATTTGTTTGAAAAATAATGTTTCTTTTTTCTTCATCAGATAATCCATGATAATCCCAGAACAATAACCTCTCTAAAGAAACTAAAGTTTGATAGGACTCATTTGCATTAAATTCAGAAGAGTAATTTTGAATAATGTCTAGTAGTAGTATAAGCCCGGTCTTTGATGAAGCTTTACCAATTGTAAATAATAAACTACTCTTTAATTTATTTGAATCAATAATCTCTCTTTGTAGGAATTCTACAATTTCTGCCTCTTCGTTATCAGCTAAATTTATATTTATTAACTCCTGTTTTATTAAACCATGATATCTACTCATTCTTTTTTCTAGTGGTAACTGCCAAGAATTAATTTCTAAGATGAATGATATGTCAGTAATTGCATTACTGCGTACACGTTCGTCGTCAGACTTTATCTTTACAAAAAGTTCGTTAATTAAATGATTCATAGCTTAAAATTGGTTAATTTAAACTAATCAATTTTAAACTTTAAGGGGGGCTTGGCGGGATCTAAATTTCAGGCTTTAATACGTAAGTCCTATCATTCATAAATCTTAATTTAAACCACATCTGTCCTGAAACTTGTAGTTCTTCCCACTCCCTACTCCCCATCAATTTAACGGCTTATATATATCCTCAGAGCTGGGATTGAGATAAGGACGCTGTAAATCTATTAGGTGTCGCGCAAAGTGTTGGTCAATCGTCCTCATCCGTTCTTCCATCGCATTCTTACCTTTTTGCCAAGCTTCTAACAAAGCATTGGCGACAATTTGGCAACGGTTCATCCCAAAACTTTCTTGTGCGGCAAATTTTTGGGTTGGTTCTTCGGCTAAACCTAACCCTGGAGCTAAAAATTTGGTAAACAAAGGGATTTCGGGCTGGAAATGGGATTGATTTTCGATATAAACAGTCTGAAGGATTGTGCGGATTGCTGGATAGTCAGGGAGTTCAAAGTAAAGTAGCCCGGAATCATAGCGTCCGTATGCACTGGGATTGTGAAGAACTTGAAAGCTAAAGGGAATCGAGGCTGCATTCAATTGCAGTGTCAGGCTTTCCATGAGAGCGATCGCACCAGATGCCGTAAAGTTAAAGTAAATTCGCCCTGCTCCCAAATCAGCATCGGGGTTGCTCTGGCGTTCTTGTCCGACATTACTAACTGCCAAGTAACAGCCATTTTGCATTCTATTTTTGGGCATCCAGATTGCTACCATGTCGCCTACTTTGGTAGATTTCTTACTGGATTTTAGATGGCAATCTGGCTCAACATAAAGTGTTAAACCGCCTTTAGTCACCGCCATAGTACCATCAGGTTCTTTCCGCAATATCTGCCATCGAGGGTCAAAGTAACCTATGCCGTGATTGCTGGCGTGCAATTGTTCGTAAAAGTTCCAATCAATTTCCAAAATGGAATTATCTGCTAAATTCTGTTTTGGCGGGCGATTAGTACTATCGGTATTGACTGCTAAAGTACTTTGTAAAGAGCCATTGTAATAGATTCCATAAAGAAAGTTTCGCAGTAATAGGGTGAGATACTTCTGTTGTAAATCTGCCGAGTTCTGCTGAAATCTGTCGGCTACTTTAGTCGGTAGAGCAAAGGGTTGATAATTGGGATGAGAAATACAAAAATTCGGCTCAATCTGAATATTCTTAGCAATATCGAATAAAGAAGTTAGCGGTTGATTGATAGAGTAATTTAACATTAACCCATTTAGAACTTAAACTTTAAAATATAAAATTATGAAACCCCTCTGGGGCAAAAATTATCGAAAAATTATGATAGGGGAATACGCAGAACAATTCAAAATGTCTAATTGCAGCTAAAATCTAACTTTTAACTTGTTCTGCTCCCTGTCATTAACAACCACGAAGCCGAGTTTTTTCGTAATAAATGCGAAGTAACTGCTGCTCTTTTACAGGTTGAGGAATTTTATGGATCTTTGCTACAGGATTTAGGATTTCTGACTCTGATATACCGAAAATAGTCAGCACAGCTTGCTGCGGCATAGTGAGTAAACTTTTAGCCACTTGGAGCTTACAGATATCAGCATTATTAAAATATTTACGCCAGGTAATCATATCCTGAATTTGATGAATCAGTGCCAGCCCCGCAAACTGGATAACGCGCGAAATAAAGTCACTGCGGTATTCCAAAATCATGGGGAAAGCATTTATATAAGCCCTAATTAGAGCAATAATTGAAGGTTGTAAACTCTCTAACGGTGTCAACGCCAAATGTAGAGATTCTTGTAACTCAATGGTGGGGTCTACGACGAGGCTATTGAGCCAAATACTTAAATAGCTTGCTAGTAAAGTTCCTAAATCAAAGGCTGGATCTCCCCAAGAACAAGCTTCCCAATCAATTAGTCGTACCAGGCAATTATCTAGTTTCTCCCACCTGGAATGAACCAAAATGTTGTTCAAATTCAGGTCGTTGTGAGTCAAGCAGCAAGGATTCCAGTCATATGCCAAATCTGCGATCGCAGATTCCAAACTCTCAGACTGCTGGTATAGTAGATAGAATTTCAGCGCATCTGTAGGAACCGTTCCAAAAATTTCCGGCCCAATTGACTCTAACCCTTGCGCCGGATTGTAAAAGCCATAGCGAAACTCTCCTTGGGGAGCAGTTGCCATAAAATCTTTATATTCTCGGCGATTATAGGTTGCGCGATGGAGTCCCGCCAAAGTAGTGCCGATCGCAGTGGCAATTTCTTGTGGGAAAAGATCGTTGTTGTGGTAGAATGTCGCAAGCTCCAGATATTCACCTAAGTAGTTGCGGACAAGGATAGAATTTTCTTCGTCAAAATGCACTACCAACGGTGCGATCGCGGAAATATTGCCAAGCACTGGAAACTGCTGGAGCAACTGATGAAATAGCCACTCCTGAAACAATTCATGGGGCGCGGCGTCATTGTTGTTAACGTTACGTTCTTGTTTAACGAGCAGTTTTCGATTATCTGCTAGAGTCACTAGTAAACCGAAATTGTTCTTACTACTTCCTGGCAACTCAGATTTATCTGATGCGTCATCTTCTGAGCTACACAGCCCCGCTTCTAGCAGATACTGGATAACGTTATGAGAAGACAGTGATAATACCATGTATTATTTCCTACTTCATTAAATTACTTAAACTTATCTGTGTCGGTATTTGCTTGTACTTAGCAGTTGAAAGATTTGTACAATCTACTAATATCCCATCTTTCTGATAAAAACCTGCCAAAATGGCACCAAGTCCTTTACAATTCCTTTAAAATTTGCTCTCAGATACCGTGACATCTTTAGACTCGATCGGTATAGTTACTTAGATACATCTAGAGCAAGTTTTCTGGTAGAAGCTATTGATGTAGCTGCATCTCCAGGTTTGTCGCACAGAAGCATCCTCAGCAAAAAACTGATTGGCGGCAGATGTCGTTTAATGTTCAGTAGTCATCCTGAAAGCAGCGAAGAATTTCAGTAATCCTTCGTGGTAGGAAGCATGACATTCAACGCTATTATTTTTATTTATCATCCCAAAGCGAAATAAACCGGAATTTTTAAGCAATTAGTAATTATTTTTTTCTTTAATTTTCAGAATTGATGTCTGGAAAGCTTATTATTACGTGATTTGTCTTACTTACGTATTGTAGATGGCTATAGGCGATCGCAAATTACGGCTACATGAGTACATCTTATGGAAGTGTACTTTTGTCAAGGATGAAAAGACCTCTCCCTGCTTTTACTACGTAAAACCGTCCCTCTCCGAGGCGGAGAGGGGGAAGAGTTAAGACCTGGTTTCGATATCGTATAAATTGCAGAGGGTGAGGAGTTTTTGTTTGAGGCGATCGCGTACATTTTCCGGTGCTATAACTACACAGTCTGGCGCATACTGCATGACTTCGCGGCTAAACCAAAATGTACTAGATACTCGCCTAACAACTCGCCGGACTCGCGGTTTATCTGGTATCCACTCATTGATATTGTCTTCTGGTTTAGCTTGATAGGCAAAAGCCAAGCCAGCAAATAGATGCATTTCCACTTCTATCTCAGCCAAATTAGATCGCCACTCACCAGAAATTGGCATGACAGCGGCTTCTGTAATCCTGTCTAATCGTAAACTCCAGTTGTGAACCAGTTCTGGGATATCAAAGTTTCCTTCTGTTTCTTCGCACCAGCAATCAAGATATACCCGCTTTTCGTGGGGTGTAACTTTGGCATGGCGAACGGTAAAATTAAGTACTTGTTGTCTCGCATCTTGATAAGAAAGCTGAAAGGGCTGTTCGCGCAAGATATAGCGGTCTATTTCTAAGCGCCAAAGTGGGGGCAAATTCTCTAGAAAACGTTCGATTTCGCCTCGCAACGGTAATGATAGTTCGCTGCGTTCGAGAAGTAAGTTTGCGATGATTTGGGCTTGTTCAATTTGCCCGATATCTGTCAACGCATTGATACATCTATGTAATGCCCTAATGCGTGGTTCTTTCCAATCGTTATTGTTACCGATGAGTAACTTACGTTGAGCGATCGCTTTAATTAACTTGGAGATGTTAGGCTGCTCTTCTCCCCACATCATACCGAATTCACGAGCGATCGCTTCTAGCTCGGCTTTATCACGTTCTGATATCGACAGTGTAATAGATTGACCTTTTCGACTCATTAAAAATGTCCGTATACTTTGTACTTATTTTCTCTTGTCAACTTCTATTTTGCGTGCCAATATAGTTTTTAACAACCAGTTACGGACACTATTTAAGTGTAAGTCCGAATATAGAATTAGGAGAAGAGGATTCATTGAGAAGAATTAGACAAATTTGGAGAAGTTTCAATGACTAAGAACGATTTACTATCTCGAATTTCCATTGATTCCGATATTTGTTTCGGTAAACCTTGTATTAAAGGTCATCGTATATGGGTTAGTTTAATTCTCGACCTTCTTGCAAGTGGAGAAAAAATAGAGACGATTTTAGAAGAATATCCCGGTTTGGAACGAGAAGATATCCTAGCCTGTATTGCTTATGCTGCCGAGATGACAAGAGATAGCTATGTAGAAATTCCTTTAGGATTGCAAAAGGAATCAAAAAAGTGAATATTAAACTTGATGAAAATCTTGGTAGTCTGCGAGTAGCTACATTATTGCGTCTTGCAGGACACGATGTTGCTACTGTCCGAGAACAAGGTTTAATTTCAACTCATGATAAGGAATTAATTGACATTTGCCGTAGCGAGAATAGATGTTTAGTAACGATAGATAGAGGATTTGGAAATCGTCTTAAATATAATCCTTCTCACTATACAGGAATTATAGTCATTCGTTTACCATCCCGTCCTAGTTTTGAAGATTATCGTACAGTTACAGAAACTCTAATTTCTGGACTTGAAGCAGCAGATGTGACTGGTAAATTATGGATAATTCGACAAGGAAGTATTCAAGAATATCAGGATATTGAGGCGGAGGGAAAAGACAAATGACGGAAGCATACAAAATTACTCTCAAGCCTGTTTACTCGCAAACCGTCCCGACACCTGACGGGGTGAAATTACCTAAAGATTGGTCGCTTTCTTGGCATCAAGCCGCAACTTTAGAAGCATTGCGCGATCCAAATATTGATGTAGTGTTCAACACTGCGATGACTGGCGATGGTAAAAGTCTCGCAGCTTACCTAGAAGTGCTTCAGGGCGAATTTTCTGCGATTGGACTTTACCCAACCAATGAACTCGCCCGCGATCAAGAAACGCAGATTAGAGGATATGTTGATAAATTCCAGCCAGAGAATCAGCCGCGTGTAGTGCGACTAAGCGGGGCTGATTTAGAGATTTATGCAGAAAATGAAGGATTGAAAAAAGGGGCTGCGATCGCCACTCTCACCAACCAGAGAGAAGCATTATTAACCAACCCTGATATTTTTCACTACCTACATCGAGGTGCTTATATAATTCACGGCGATAGTCCTGATAAACTATGGGGCAGAATTGATAAAGATTTTGACTTATTCATTTTTGATGAATTTCACGTTTTTGCTGCTCCACAAATTGCTAGCGTGATTAACACAATGTTGTTAATTCGCTGTACAAATCGGCGTAAAAAATTTCTATTTCTCTCAGCCACACCAGATACAAACTTAATTGGGCGATTAGAAAAAGCAGGATTTAGTTGTAAAGAAATTGATCCTCTAAAACAAAATAAATATCAATTTACTGATACACAAGAACAAGGACAGCAGTTGCAAACACAAGGCTGGCGGCAGGTAGCACGGATAATTACGCTGAATTTTATTCCTTTAAAACCATCATTTAAAGCTTCAGAAACCTGGCTAAAAGAAAATAGTGATTTAATTTTGGCTCAGTTTCAGCAGTATCCAGGAAGTAAAGGCGCAATCATCCTTAACTCAATTGCAGCAGTCAAACGCCTCACTCAATTTTTTCGGGAAATATTACAGCCTTACGGATTGAAAGTTGGAGAGAATACAGGGCTATCAGGAAAAGGAGAAAAAGAGCGAAGTCTTGCGGCTGACTTAGTTATTGGTACTAGCACAATTGATGTTGGGGTTGATTTCAAAATCAATTTTCTAATTTTTGAATCATCCGATGCAGGTAACTTTATCCAACGTTTAGGACGCTTAGGAAGACATGACGAATATGAAAAAGATGGTCAGATAGTTAAGTTTGATAATTTTACAGCTTTTTCTCTAGTTCCTAACTTTTTGGTAGAGCGATTGTTTAAGGGTGATACTCTACCATTAGCAGTGAATAGTATTTGCGATCGCCCCTTTTTTCACAATACAATTACTGAGAATTATCGACAAATCAACGATTTTCGTGGTTATTATCGTCGATGGGGCGCTGTGCAATCATTTTGGCTGTTTTATCAGTTGAGCGATCGCACAATTAAACAACAGTATGCACAAAGCCGAGACAAGTTTCAAGAAGCCTGTGAACAAGTATTTGAAACTAGCCTGAAGTCTGCGGCTGGACGTGTTTCGGGATGGGCGAAAGATTGGCAAGCACTTTCTGGTAAATCAGGAAATCCCATTGCTGAGGATGCTGCTAGTTTTCGAGGTTCAAGTCCTTTGCAATGTGGTTTATACGACTTAACGGAAGAAAACGAGGCAGATAGGTTTAAAACCTACGATTTACCGGGTATTTTGGGAAATTTAGAAATTGAAATGTGGACGGAAGCGGCATTTATACGGACACTCAAAGAAACCGCAGAACGCACGGGACAACCCATAGCCAAAGGTAGATTTGCTCATTGTCTAGCATTTATGAAGTTGCGTTCCTACCGAGAGGAACGGCTGAACTGGAAGTTTACGTATTCTGGGAACTTGCAGCCAATTGCTGACGCTTGGAAAGTTCAGGTTTTGACAGGCGTGGAAATTTGGCAGGCTGACAACCCCTTGCCAGGACTTAGAGAAATTAGTAAACATCTCAAAAAAAAGGGTTTGGTCTGTTACGTGATTCGCCGTCCCGTAGCTGAAGTGCGGATGCGGCTAAGGCTGCCGATGAATTTTCAGATTTATGGCATCAGCGATCAGTATAGCTTTCATGATGCTACTGCGCCCTATGCGATCGCTTTTGGTCACTCTGCGCTGCTGCTGGATACGCTTGCTTATACGTTTAAAAGCAAAGGAGATGAGATATGGATTGCTTGAGGTTTCAATCCCTGATAGGGATTATAAAAAGCGTTGTTAAAAAGCTAACAAGCAAGCGCCATTGCATTCATGGGTATTCGTTTCAATCCCTGATAGGGATTGTAAAGACTTCGCAACAAAGTCAAGTATGGCGCTTATTACCTTTGAACGTATACTATCGCAAAAGGGGATATTTAAGATTGAGCTTTATGCAGTGTACGCTGCATAAGAGGAAATATTATCGCAAAAAAGCCTATTAACCATATCCCCAAGAGGGGTTGAATAACCATGGATTAGCACATAGATTCTGGTGATATACTCTAGCCAAGAGTTCAGGAGGCATTTGAGAAGGATGAACCAGAAAACCTATGCAAAGATAGCTAGCGCTGCTACTTTCCTCGTAACCGCTCGTGCTATTGAGTGTAGGGATCATCTTGATCCACCTTTGCGTCTTGCTAGGCACATTTTGGAAGTTCTTGATGATGGCAAGCATCATAAACCTTGTGAAATCGCTCAGTACCTGATGGAAACAAATAGTAACTATCGGGAAAAGGGTTTAAATTCTAATACTGTGTATCAAGTTCTACATGCACTAAAAAAAGGTAGTTTACCCTTGTTGAGTGACTCGAAAAAAGGTTGGTACTTTCAAAAAGATTTAGTTCTAGAGCTAATCTGACACATTCTTTTAGGGTGTTTTGGTTTTAGATCAAAACACTACTAAACTATCTAAATTTAAGAAGAAAGTCTTCACAGTCAAAAAGCTCAAAATTAGCAATCGCCATTGGATACATGAGATATGTAATCCATGTCCTTACCCAGATAGTTAATTACTACGGGCTGACAGGTGTCTTAAACTTCATTTTCCAAATACGCGCTCTTCTTGAATTTTTTACTGGAAGACTTTCTTAAAATTCAACAAATCAATCTTAATTCTATGTGCTAGGGATTAATAAGCCCTGGCAACATAAAACAAGCTTAAGTATTTTGGAAATAAACCATGAACGAGCAACAACTTTTGGAAAGAATCACAGTCAACCCCAAAATCTTTGGCGGTAAACCAATTATTCGAGGTCGCCGCCTAGCTGTTGAACATATTTTAGGGATGCTTGCAGTAGGAGATACTATCGAAAGCTTGCTAGAAGCTTATCCCTGGTTAAAACGAGAAGATGTGCAAGCTTGTTTAGTTTATGCGCGTCAGCTAGTTGGTCATGAATAAGTTGAACCTTTTCCACTATGAGTAACCCCATCTCAGACAATTACAGACATTTGCTAATGGAAATAAAACAGCGTATTCGTTCAGCCCAGTACGAAGCACTAAAAGCAGTTAATCGGGAAATGATTAACCTCTACTGGGACATTGGACAGATAATTGTTACTCAACAAGAGGGCGCTAGTTGGGGAAAATCCGTAGTAGAACAGTTAGCAAAAGACTTACAAGCAGAGTTTCCAGGAATTAGCGGATTTTCTGCCCGTAACATTTGGAGAATGCGAGATTTTTATCTGACTTACCACTCTAAAGAAATTCTGCCACCATTGGTGGCAGAAATTGGATGGACTCACAATATAGTTATTTTAGAGAAGTGCAAAGATGACCTAGAACGGGAATTCTATATCAAAATGACTCGTAAATTTGGCTGGACAAAGAATGTTTTGATTCACCAAATTGAAAATCAAACCTATGAAAAAACTCTGTTGAATCAGACTAACTTTGATAAAACTGTTCCAGCAGAGATCCGTAATCAATTAAAATTAGCTGTCAAAGATGAATATACTTTTGATTTCTTGGAACTAGCAGATGAACACAGTGAACGACAGCTAGAACAGGCGATTTTGGCAAGAGTTGAACCATTCTTGCAAGAAATGGGTGGGCGGTTTACTTTTGTTGGCAGTCAGTATCGCTTAGAAGTTGGTGATAAAGAATTTTTTATTGACCTGTTGCTGTATCACCGCCAATTAAAATGTCTAGTTGCGATTGAGTTAAAAACTGGAGAGTTCCTACCTGAGTATGTGGGAAAAATGCAATTTTATCTGGCGGCTTTAGATGATTTATCTCGATTCCCAGACGAAAATCTCTCAATCGGAATTATTCTTTGCAAATCCAAGGATAAAACTATTGTTGAGTATGCACTGAGAGAATCAAATAAACCAATTGGTATCGCAACTTATAAACTGTTTTCTACGTTGCCTCAAGAACTAAAAAATCAGCTTCCGGCTCCAGAGCAAGTTGCTAAGTTGTTAGAGGGCGTGGAGTAAAAAAATGGAGTTTAAAAATGTCTAATGATGATTGGTTATCAGGTGATTTTGGTTTTGATGGTGATTCTTCAGACCGTACAATTGAAACTGAAGGCGAATTATTAACACTCAAGCTATTACGAGAAGCAATTCAGTCTCAAAATCCAGATGATAAAGTAATGGCAGATTTTGGTGAGTATGTTTTACCAAATCTGTTGCGGATAGCAATTGGTGTAACGGCGAAAGGCGGTAAATTTTTTGATGAAATTGACCAACAGCGAGAAGCTGAAGGAAAAACTAAAGTCAGACGAGATAATGCTGCTGACCAATCACTCAACACACACTTATTAAATGGATTATTCCCAGCTAATTTAATTGAGAAACGTTTAGAAAAACTCGATACCACAGTGCGGCGAGTGGTGAAAGAGCGAGAACGGCGTTTAGTAATTGCTGGATTTATTTTACATGATTTTGAAAAGTTCCCTGATGTACCAGATAACTGCCGCAATTTGCCATTAGAAGAACATCGCCAAATTATTGATCAAAAAGTTAGCCAGTTGGGACTTGATAGATTTATCAATCCAGCTAATCCAGAGGATTATCGAGAGTATATAGATGATTTATTATACATAGCTTACAATGCTCAACTTCGCTGGGGTACTAATTTGAATCTTTCTGAATATGGATTAAATCCTGTTCTCAAACCCCGAACTCTTGATAGTCTGTCTGATTTAAGTTGTCTCGCTGACTCCCTAGCTTCAATTATTAAACATCCCCAAGATGCAGAAAATACAAGACTTAAACAAATAATTCATCGCCTCAGTGATGGGCAATTAAAATTTACCTATCACAGCATTGCTGAAAATCGTGGTGTTTTAACTAACGTGGTGAATAATGCTTTAATTCAGGCTCATACTAGTCTCAATACTGATGAGCATACCTACTATGAACCTTTATTATATCTGCCAACAGGCGTAATATACTTGGCTTCGCGCAATGCTCCAGCTATCTCGCCGGAAGATTTACCAGACCGTGTAGTTAACAGTATTAAATCGCTTTGTGCAGGTCAATTACGCCTCAGACAAACAGGATTTGGTAGAGATGGCAAAGGCATGAAATATGCCGAATATTACAACTTATTTTTTGATGATATAGGATTGATGAAAGTAGCCTTAGATGCTACATTACGCATCTTAAACCCTAACAAAGGCTCTGTCGCTAAAAGTCGCAGCGAAAATCTGAATAAGTTTCAGCAACAAAATGTTTTATCTGCTGATTATGACTTCAAATTTGAAGACGATATTCGTATTGACCAAATAGCAGAATTTGGTGATTTAGTTAGCCGGAAGATTTGGGAAGAGACAGTTAATCGGGTTGTTTCTGCTCGTAAAAAAGATAAAAAGCTGCCAGCAGTTCCCGATTTTGATTTAACTCACAAAGTTGCAGAATTTTGGAATTTAGCAGAATGTTTACCCCAAATTAGAGAAATTCAACGCATTAACGAAAGTCTCAAAGAAAACAAGTTAAAGGGGAATACTGGAGGAGTACCTTATGAATGGTATTATCTCGCAGCTAAATATTTAGAACATCATCCAGGAATTGAAGATGTACGCAAACCTTGTCAGCAAGTCATTGACTATTTGACAACCTTAATTTCTCCGATAATTTCTCAGTATGAATTGCCTGATGGTTGGGATGATTTAAGGCTTTGGGTAAAACGAGTTGTGATGTTACCAGGTACTAATCAAGAGCCATGTGTTAAAACTCAAGTTGAAACATTTATAAATGAGTTAGACAATTACAATGCTGCGAAAAAAGCAGGGCGAGGCAAACAATTAATCTGCTCAATTTCTCATTCTGCTTACACGGTTACTGAGCAAATGGAATCAGCAGTTTTATTTACGCCACAAGTTTATACAAACAAGCAAATGTTAGGAGGTTCTAACGCTAAACGCAATATCTCCAGTATTGCAGGTATGGAGATGATGCTCAGGCAAATTTTGATGAATCAAACTCAAGCTGTAGGTAAGCGATTTGAAGATGGGAAATATCGCTATCTCTACTTTTATCCTACTTATTACTTTACTCCAGAGACTAACAAGTTTTTGCAGAAAGCATACAATGGTATTGCTCAAACTCGCTTTGATACCAGCATTCGTAATCATTTTATCAGTAAGGATTTACAAGCGGATTTGGGGCGCGATCGCTACCAAAGTGTAGATAGTTTCTTAATTGATGAAAACCTCCAGCGTGACAAGGATCGCACCTTTAAACTTTCCTATCCTGAAGACCAGCCTTTAACATTTTACTTCATGGCACTCCCGCCAGGAAGAGACAGCACCGATACAGAATCTTGGGTAATGCCAACTTGGTTAGCGTTTGCTTTCCCGATGATTTTAGATGTTAAAACTGTGGTTTCAGAGTCACCGATTCCACCTTTTAATGATGGGGCGGAATTTGAGGAAAGCGTTTTCCTGGATAGTGCGCCTCATGCTTTCCGTGCTTTAGTAAGGCGCGATCGCTTCCGTCTTGACTACATCCTCGAAGGCTGGAACGAAAACGGCATCCAATACCCAGCCCCTTTAAATGTGCTTACCGCCGCTTACGCCATTCATTTAGATGTGAATGCGCGACAGGGTAAGTCTGGTTACGATGCCAATTGGGGAAGATTTACAGAACTGGCTAAAGATTTTGAAACCAGTCCATTGTACGTCTTTTCTTATCTCAATCGCTGGGTGCGTAATCAGGGTTCGGAAACAGCACGAATTGAAAAAATCCGGCTTTATGCCTATCACTTTTATCCTTGTTTTGACCCCTATGTGAAATATGACAATAATATGGAGCAATTAATTGTGGGAGAAGCATCAAGTCTGAATCATCCTAAGAAATTAACAGATTTATACCGCAGATTTTATCGAGCTAATAAGCGTTATAATCCTAAGTCTAATGCTGTGTTAAAACCAGTTGATATTGCGGCTGAAACTATACTCAAAGCTGAGTCAAGTGTGTTTCAGGGAGAAACATTAGTTGTGGCTGTTGCAGCAGAAGTTTTTAAACTCATGGATCGTGTTCATTCTTCTACTGCTGAAGGACGTTGGATCATGAGCAAACGAGAAGAAGAACGGCAAGCTGTTCTAGATTTTGCCAAGTATTTTGTAGTGGAGGTATTTGATAACTCATTTGCAGGCGATCGCGCTCGTTTGGCTGGTCGTCAACTCAACTTAATTCGAGATACTTGCGAATTTCTTTACCGTCTTGAAGATGACAAAGAAAATGCAGGTAAAAATGAAAAATCTACGGAAATAGATAACGATAATGAGTAGGGATTTTTCCTTAGCATTCTTGTTGGAAACGTAAACAATTAGTAAATAATTTCTTGAAGATAATCATGGCGATTTTAAAAACTGTTGAACCTAAATTCTTTCAAACCGAGATTCCTTACAAACCAATGGGTAAATATGTTCATTTCTTGACTATTCGTATTACTGAATCTTATCCACTATTCCAGACAGATGCAGAACTGAATAAAGCACGGGTAAGAGCAGGAGTTAAAGACAAAACTACAATTAGCCGTTTGTCAATGTTCAAGCGCAAACAGTCTACTCCAGAGCGTTTAGTCGGTCGGGAATTGCTGCGTAACTATGGATTAATGACTGCTGAAGAATGCGAATACAATGTGAATTTTGCAATGGATAATCCTGATTGCATCATTTACGGATTTGCTATTGGTGATTCTGGCTCTGAAAAATCAAAAGTTGTGGTAGACACAGCATTTTCAATTACAGCCTTTGATGAATCACACGAAACATTCACCCTCAACGCTCCTTATGAAAATGGTACGATGGCTTCCAAGGGTGAAAATGGTTCTAAGCCTGGTGAAGTTACCAGTCGAATTAATCAGCAAGACCATATTAGACCGCAAGTTTTCTTTCCTAGCATTGTCACCTTGAAAGACCCTACTGAGGCTAGCTTCCTTTACGTTTTTAATAACATTTTGCGAACTCGTCACTATGGAGCGCAAACAACCCGTACAGGTCGCGTCAGAAATGAGTTGATTGGTGTTGTATTTGCGGACGGAGAAATCACTAGTAACCTGCGTTGGACTCAGGCAATATATGACCAAATGAAATCTAATAATACTATAAATCCTCCCGATCCACTAGATGAAGATGATGTAATTACTGCCGCTAAAAATGCTATTGAGACGTTGATGGCTGATGAGTTCATTGTTCACACAGATTTCATTGGTGATGCCTTTGTATCCCTAATTAATGAAGTCAAAACTTTAACAGGAAGTGAGAAAGGTATTCAGGCAATTTTGCAGAAGGCTGATGCAGAAGCTAAAGATTATGCCAAAAAGCATATCAGCAAGAAGAAAACTGCTGCTAAAGCAGGGAAAGAGTAATGGTGTTTATTTATCGTTGTCAAATAGAACTACATGACAGCCTCTATTACGCAACTCGTGAAATCGGGCGATTGTATGAAACAGAAGCCCTAATTCACAATTACGCTCTCTGTTATGCACTGGGTTTAGTTGATAGCCAAATCTACTCTACTACAGTTGCTGAAGAACATTCTTACCGCTATTTTTGCCCTGAGCAAGTGCCAAAATATGAGGAGCATCTAACGCCACTTAATCAACAGCAAATTTACGTAACTCCGGCGCGATCGCTCAATCATTCTTCCATCCTCAACACTTGGAAGTATGCTAACAATAACTACCACGTTGAAATGGAGAAAACACAGAAAAATATCCCTAGTTTTGGCAGAGCAAAAGAAATAGCCGCAGAAAGCAAATTTGAGTTTTTTGTCATATCTCAAAAAGAACTCAAACTACCAAAGTGGATTCGCTTGGGTAAATGGATGAGCAAAGCTGAAGTTACGGTTGAACAATTACCGAAACCTAAAATTTCTGAAGGTATATTCACTTGTATCCATCCATTAAATCCATTAGATGTCATGTTCACTAATCAAGTGATTAGCTATGATGTTGTGAATATGCCTCCAGTTAGCTTAATACAGAATGTCCAAATGCGAGGTCAATACTATCAATTTGATGGCATTCAAAACTTAAAAATTCCAGTTCGGATGGAATATCGTTTTCGGAATTAATCACTTCCTAAAACCTTTACCATGTTTTTTATTTTTGGCAGGTTCTAGCATCCAGTCACAAATTACGTTACAATTCTTAGCCCCTGTTAGTTCTGTACGCTCCCCACCCGTGAAACACTATCAACAACAATCCAACGCCTTCCCCAGCGACTACCTAAACAACTTGTGGGGAGAAATCCAAGCTTGTCCTTACTTTGCTATCAACAACCTCAACCGCGATTTTGTCGCCACTAAAGGATTTTCTGTAGTATTTCAGCGTTCTGGATTAGCAAAAGTAGAACAGCAGTTTCCCTACTTCAAGCCTTACTTAGATTTGGCTCTCCAGCCGAGTTGTAATGCTTTTTACCTCAATCCTTTACAGCTAAAAGAAGGCTCTCGCGTCGATCCGCATATCGATCGCTCCCTGCGTTCCTACTCCAAAACTATTGAACCGCCTGCGGTTGTCAGTGTTCTCTATGTGCGAGTACCTGCGGATATGGAAGGGGGAGAACTAGTATTGCGATCGCACAAACGCCAACTTGGGCAAATTAAGCCCCAATTTAATACTTTAGTTTATTTTCAAGGTGATTTAACCCATTCGGTTAACGCTGTCAAAACCCCAGGAAATCGCCTCAGTCTCGTTTGTGAACAGTATAGTTTGAGTGATGCTGAACTCCAGGAAATCCCTGAGTTCACTGTAGAGTCAAGAATCACTCAGTCTACAACCAAAAAGAGAAAGTATGCCTCATAGTTTAGTGTTGAATTTGCTACCCCAATCGCCCATCCCACCACAATATCTTACAGGTAGACATCTCCACGCCCTATTTTTAACCCTTGTCAGTTCTGTAGATAGCACATTAGGCGATCGCTTGCACGATTCCACTGCTGATAAAGCTTTCACCCTCTCCCCCTTACAAATTAATTCCCCCCTTTTGAAGGGTGGTAAGGGAGGATCTAAATTGCAATATTCACATCAACAACCCATTCCCGCCGGAACTCCTTGTTGGTGGCGCATCTCTTTATTAGATGACACTCTATTTGGCAAACTTACCCAACTCTGGCTAAATCTTAATCCCAATCGCCCTTGGCATCTTGGCCCGGCTGACTTGTATATTACCAGCATTCAAGGCACACCCCAATCTATTCAACCTTGGGCAAATGCCAATACTTATGCTCAATTATACGAAGAAGCTAGCGATCGCAATTCTTCCATCAACCTTACCTTCTCCACGCCCACCGCCTTCCGTCAAGGACAGTATGATAGTACCCTTCCTACTAGAGAATCTGTTTTCAATTCCCTACTTTCGCGGTGGAATAAATACAGTGGCATAGAATTTTCTCAGATTGCGATCGAGTCAATATTTCCCTCATTTGTCAACATCCACACAGAAATATTAGCCGACTCTCGCAGCAAATTTATCGGCATCCTTGGCGAAGTTACTTATAAAATTTTAGGGGCAGTTGAACCAATACAAATTAAGCAAATTAACGCTTTAGCTGACTTTGCTTTATATACTGGTGTCGGCAGAAAAACAACAATGGGGATGGGGATGATGCGGCGAATGTATTCCCCCTAATCGCACAGTAGCTATAAACAGAATGTTACCATCTAAAGGCTTCTGAAGAATAAAACTATTTTTTAGTCCATTTTAATGGACTTGGGCTATTAGCCCTGAAATTTATTTCTGGGCGGACTATGGCGATAGTTGATAATCTTTCACAAATTTAATTTGCGATAGATAAGGAATTTTCACAATCATTATAAACTAATGACAAATAACATCGAATATATTTCCATTGCGGCATTGAATCAATATGCCTATTGTCCGCATCGCTGTTGGCGGATGTTTTGTGCCGGGGAATTTACCGATAATCAATATACAATTGAAGGCACAACTTTACACGATCGCGTCCACACCACAAGCGATGTACAGCGAGGAGAAACTTGGCAAATTAGAGCAATTTGGCTAAAGTCTGAGCAATACAAACTCATCGGCAAATCTGATTTGATTGAAGCCGAATCTGGCCAAGTTTATCCAGTAGAATACAAACGAGGACGCAAAGGCGAATGGGATAACGATGAGTTGCAAGTTTGTGCCCAAGCCTTATGTTTAGAAGAGATGACAGGACAACCTGTTACTACTGGATATATCTATTATGCTCACTCCCATCAACGGCAATTAGTAGAGATTAATGCAGAGTTACGGCAAAGTGCGATCGCAACTATTCAATCTGTCACAAATCTCCTAGAAACAGGAGCAATGCCAAAACCAGTTTACAGCAAACGCTGCCAAGGATGCAGCCTTTATTCGCAATGTTTGCCCAAAGCAACCGATAAAGTCAAAAGTTATCAAGAAGTACATTAAATCATATTCTGGTAACTTCTAATTTGAGAACGTATTGACTTTCAACACTGTTCAAATAAGATCCCCCCGCCTGTGGCGACCCCCTTAAAAAGGGGGTAAAGGAGGAAGAGAAGCCCCCCTTTTTAAGGGGGGTTGGGGGGATCTTCGCGCAGTAAACAAGCTAACCAAACCGTATTGTATTGAGTTTGATAACTTTCAATTAATTAAGGATTAAATCATGGGAACACTTTACGTAACACAAGCCGATGCTTTTATCGGTAAAGTTGACGAACGTCTCACCGTCAAAGCTGAACAAAAAACAATCTTAGATATCCCTTTAATTAAAATAGAAGGAATTGTAGTACTAGGACGGGCTACTATTTCTCCCGCCGTCGTCAGCGAACTTTTAGAACGTCACATTTGTTTAACATTTCTCACACAAAACGGACGATATTTAGGGCGTTTAGAACCAGAAGCTACTAAAAATATCTTTGTTCGTAAAGCCCAATGGCAAGCTGTGGGAGAATCACAACCAGCAATACATTTAGTCAGAGGATTTGTACGGGGTAAATTGAAAAATTACCGCCATAGCTTACTTCGCACTCAGCGAGAACATCCTGATACTGACATGAATAATAACATCACTCGATTGGAAAACGCGATCGCACCAATCGAAAAAACTAGCAGTATTGATTCCCTCAGAGGCTTAGAAGGTGCTGGTAGTGCAGCCTATTTCGGTTGCTTTCAACAGCTAATCAAAACCTCAGAATTTCGATTTGAAGCCAGACGCCGCCGCCCACCAACCGATCCAGTTAATGCCCTACTGAGTTTTGGGTATTCATTACTACGTCATGATGTGCAAAGTGCTTTAAATATTGTTGGCTTCGATCCCTATCTAGGATACTTACACGTCGAGCGTTATGGTAGACCTTCCCTAGCCTTAGACTTAATGGAAGAATTTCGTCCTTTAATAGTGGATGCTGTAGTGTTGTCGCTGATTAACAAGCGATCGCTAACCCTAACTGACTTTACCACCGAACCGCTCAGTGGTGCTGTGTCTTTAACCAAAGAAGGGCTGCATACATTTCTTCGCGCCTACCAACAAAAGAAACTATCGAGTTTCAAACATCCAGTCATGGGAAACAAATGCACCTACCAAGAATCTTTTGAAATTCAGGCGAGGTTATTAAGTAAGTATCTCATGAATGAAATCGATAAATATCCCCCTTTAATTCTCAAATAATTAGTCATTCTCCCTCATCTCCCTACTCCCACCATGTATATTGTTGTCAGCTACGACATTCCAGAAGATAAGCGTCGGACTAAAATCCATTCGGTTTTGAAGTCTTACGGACAATGGATGCAACTGAGTGTGTTTGAGTGCGATATCACTCCCACTCAGTATGCTAAACTGCGATCGCGTTTAGCTAAATTGATTAAACCCGACACTGACAGCGTGCGCTTTTATTTTCTCTGTGGCTGTTGTCAGAGAAAAGTCGAACGTATTGGCGGAGAACAGCCACGAGACGAAACAATTTTCTTTGCTGAGTCCGCTTCTGGCTAGGTTCCTGTATCTCAAATGCGCGGAAGGGTAGGTGTAGAAATTTCACAGCCAGAAAAAAGTGCTTCTATTCCAACTCCAGTAAGGCTTTAAACCCATTAGTCGCCTAATCCTCATCCGCGCAATCTCTGAAATGCTTATCAAAATACGATTTCAGCCTTTAAATTTTCCTGGCGCTCTTTCCAAACGAATTCTCTAATGCTATGATTCCTCTGGAATCGCGCAACCGTACCTTGAAAACTAAATACAGCTTGGCTTTCAGGCTCCCGCTATTGCAATTAATCAAAATCCCTATTAGGGATTGAAACATATAAATCAAGTGGATGAACCATTAGGTCGTCATTGCAATTAATCAAAATCCCTATTAGGGATTGAAACGAGTAAACAAAGGGCGGGAGCGGCGAAACTCATCATTGCAATTAATCAAAATCCCTATTAGGGATTGAAACTTGTTTGCCCCAAATAAGTAACTGTGCAAAACGAATTGCAATTAATCAAAATCCCTATTAGGGATTGAAACGATGACGCAGCCATCAAGTTTTTAAAAACTGACCTATTGCAATTAATCAAAATCCCTATTAGGGATTGAAACTGCGTTCAATTGAGTACCACCAAGTAGCCGCAATTATTGCAATTAATCAAAATCCCTATTAGGGATTGAAACTAGTATAGGAAAGGGAGTAAACCTCAAAGCCTCTCTCCTTTTAGGAGAGAGGTTTGGAGAGAGGTCAAAGTCAATAAGGTTCGGACAAGGTTTTTTGATGACACACCCTAAAATCGCCGCAATAATCGTCCTTTGTAGAGACGGCGATTTATCGCGTCTCTTGCCTTAACCGAGCGATCGCGGTATATTCCTTTCAAACAAAGAAATGCAAAAATGAAAGGGCGGGCAGCTGCCCACCCTAAACCATTATTTACTTAGCAATACTTTAAACAGGTGCTTGAGTAGCAGTCTTGCCAACTAGCATTGCAGCATTTTCCTCGCTTTCGAGGATACCGAATTCAATCAACAACTCTTCTAACTCTTCCATCTCAATAGGGGTGGGGATAGTAAGGTTCTTGTTGTCAATTATCTTTTGAGCCAATGTCCGATATTCGTTACTTTGAGTGCTGTCAGGTGCGTACTCGTTAACAGTCATCCGACGCAATTCTGCGTGTTGTACAATGTTGTCACGAGGTACGTAGTGAATCATTTGGGTGTTCAAACGTTTTGCCAAGGTTTCGATAAGATCGATTTCCCGGTCAACGTTACGGCTGTTACAAATCAAACCACCCAAACGCACACCGCCAGTGTGAGCATATTTGAGAACACCACGAGCGATGTTGTTAGCTGCATACATCGCCATCATTTCACCAGAGGTAACGATGTAGATTTCTTGTGCCTTGCCTTCACGGATAGGCATTGCGAAACCACCGCACACAACGTCTCCCAAAACGTCGTAGCTTACAAAATCAACATCTTTGTAAGCACCGTTTTCTTCTAAGAAGTTGATAGCGGTGATAATACCACGACCAGCGCAACCCACACCAGGCTCAGGGCCGCCAGATTCCACACAACGTACATCGCGGAAACCGGTCAGCATTACTTCTTCGAGTTCAATATCTTCTACAGCACCGCGTTCAGCAGCCAATTGTAGAACGCTTGTTTGAGCTTTACTGTGTAGCATCAAACGGGTAGAGTCAGCTTTAGGATCGCAACCAACAATCAGAATGCGTTGACCCATTTCAGCCATAGCTGCAAGGGTATTTTGAGAGGTGGTAGATTTACCAATACCGCCTTTACCATAGAAAGCTATTTGTCTAATCTTTGGGTCAGTCATGGTTGTGTTTTCCTAGAATGATTTAATTGATGGGTGGTAAGCTTGATGTAGTTGTCCACTCTTGGTGTCGTAGGGAAGTAGAGTCTATTGTCGCTAGACATTGCATCCTGGTAAAGCAGTCAAAATCAGAACATATTTACCCACGAAGCGATAGCTTAAGGGATAGAGAAATCTCTATTTCCTAATAACGAAGCCTTTAAAACTTTGACTTCAGCATTGTCAGTTGTTGTAACAGAATCCCAAATGGTTGCTCAAGCCTGAAGAGTGGTTGCAGCAGGAATTCAAATGAACGCAGATTTATTCCCTGAACCACACAACCAACCAAATTGCAATCCACTCTAAATGGTCGCTGTAACTTCTCTGATTTTGCTAATGTCAAGTCGCTAAGAACTTCTATAGCGCTTCTCGTTTCGTGATTGATGCAGCAGGATGAATTTCAGCCTAAAAGTGGTAGCTACAGGTGCAATACTTAATGCTTGCACAGGCAACCTCTAACACTCTGGCTGAGATAATATCTTGGTGAGTTTTGACAGTATGGTTAAATTCCTAACAATTGTGGAACAACACCATATTGCTTGAAGTTTTCCTTCCAAAAATCAGCAACTGCTTCAACTTAGTTTGCGGTTGAAAATGTTTGCTCCCGCAAGAATAAGTTCGTAAATATTCTGTATTTCTATTGATTTGTCAGGCTGTACTAAGAGTCTTTCTTCCCAGACTCCAAGAGTAATCGCCTTTTGTGGGTAATGCTCTAGCTAGGTTAGCCAACTCTTATTGGCTCATAACCCAGATAAATTTAGATTGACTTCAAGTTGTTACAAAGGCTACTATCCTACTCAATCTAGTTTTAGATTTTAGTGACAAAAAGATGTAGCGAAGTGAAGTGGACTTACCAGAGCAAAAAAACTTTCTTGAGCTTGCCTCAAAGTTTCTTGAAGTCTTTTGTGCTTTTCCTTTTTTGATTCCTATAAAAACCATAACATACATCTCACTAATTTATTTATCGAATCTCAAATTATTTATCTATTTGCTAGAACATTATCCTTAGGATCTTTAATAGCCATAAGTTACGCGTTCACAGATTGCTAATTAATAAAATTATTTATCATCGCCAATTTGTGCAGTTAGATACTTTTGGGTATTTGATAAAAGTATTTAAAACTAATGTTTGACAACAAAAACAAAATTCCTTCTTTTTGCAATCAAAAATTTAGTCAGTCAATAAAGTAAGTAGATTAAATAACTCACAAAATTTCACCCGATAATATAAAGTTCGCTTAATTACCTATAATTCAAAACTCCCCCTACCTTTAGCCCTACGGTTTTAATAATAAATCTTTCACCGGATAGATATAATCTCATTTCCGCATAATTTAGTTATGATTCCCACAGTCATTGCACCTTGTAGTGCTATAAATCTGGAAAATATAGCACTACCCGCATAATTAGTTATGATTCCCACAGTCATTGCACCCCACCCCCAACCCCTCCCCGCTTGCGGGGAGGGGAGACAAAGCATAGCTTTGGCGGGGTGGGGTTCTTCGGGTTTAAGAAGTAATCAAACGGATATGATATAACACCTGTGCAGTTAACGCTTGCGATCATTTCCTCGTTCCCAGGCTGCCGCCTCAATGTTTGACTGGAGACAGCAGCCCCTAATCAGCGCAATCAGCGCTTGTGATGATTTCGCATGGCTTTATGAATCTTTTTCCATCGTTCTTTCTCGGCTAGTTGCGCCCTCTGGTCTTGTTTGCGAGTAAGGTAGTCGAGTTCTTTTTGCAACTTTTGGTAGCTGAGAAACCTAGAATAATCAAGTTCTCCCTCAGCCAAAGCCTGCTGCACTACACAACCGGGTTCGTTATTATGCTGACAATTGCGGAAATGGCATTCCTGCGCCAAGGTTTCGATGTCTGCAAAAGTTTCTTGCAAACCTTCATCACCTGCCCAAATTTGGATTTCTCGCATTCCTGGGGTATCAATAATTAATCCCCCAGTAGGGAGTAAAATCAACTCACGATGAGTTGTCGTGTGTCTACCTCGGTCATCACCTTGCCGTACTGGTTGCACAGCTTGCACAGATGTGCCTTGGAGTTGGTTAGTGATGGTGGATTTACCAACACCAGAAGACCCCAACAAAGCAACTGTCTGTCCTGGTTGCAGGTAAGGTTTCAAGGCATCCAATCCTTGATGATTGGTGGCACTTAAAACCGCAATTGGTACACCCAAAGCAACTGCTTCTACTTGTGCTAAGTACTCTTCTAGAGAGTTGCACAAATCTGCTTTGTTCAACACCACTACTGGATTTGCACCACTTTCCCAAGCCAGAATGAGATAACGTTCAACTCTTCTAGGGTTAAAATCGCCATCTAGCCCTGAGACTAAGAAGACTGTATCAATATTAGCTGCAACAATTTGTTCTTCTGTTTTACTACCCACCGTCTTGCGGGAAAATTTGCTTTTCCTGGGTAAAATCTCGTTGATAGTGGCTCGTCCTTCAGATTCTCTAACAGTAATTACAACCCAATCTCCCACTGCTGGAAAGTCTTGCACTTGAGAAGCCCGATGCCGCAATTTACCTGTAACTTCTGCTGAAAGTTCTCCCTGTTCGCTATACAGGGTGTAAGTATTTCTGTATTCAATAGCAACCCTACCAACGCTAAATCCTTGTAAGCGATAGGGTTCAAAGCTGCGAGCAAAAAAGTCACTCCAGCCTAAATAATCCAAATTCATTGATGTTTCCTCGATGTGTGCTACTTGTTTTGCACAAGGCTTCACAGAGGAGGACACTTCTATGCAGGGGAACTGCCCACACAAGAATGTCTGTGAATTCTAGTTTTCATTCCTGTAGAAAAGAGGACTGAACAGAATCTCTGTGCCTTGTGTCCTTTGAGTTGGGATGGCCAAAGTAACCCGGACTGCTAGCAACTCAGTCATAGTTCGTCCTCCTTGTGTACTACAGTAAATAATCTACATTACTACATTACCCTATTCCAGAAAATTCGTTTAAGGGACTTCCAGAAATTAAATTATTCAATTTTGGGAGCGAAGACAATTGTTAGATTCTTCCTCCCCTGCTTCCCCTGCCTCCCCTGCTCACCAAAACGATGGGATATTTTTTAGTAGGAAGTCTCTAACTCCTGCCTCCTTCAAATAGCTCTTTGCCGCACATGTTGCCCATTAAGCCCTTGCTTAATCCAACTCAGACATTCATATTCAGATTTGAATAATTTTGGAGCTGCAATATTATTCAATAACTCTGGTGGGTAATGGTCATAAAAATATTTGTCTCCTTCTTGGAAGATAATAATTAAATTGTTCCGATAAATGTAGCGAGACTTAAAACTATCCCCCCGATGAACAAACTCTGAATTGTTATCGATATGTTCTTTAGCAATATCAACGATATTACTAACGCCACTTCCATATATTTTTGCTGGGTTTTCTGCCTTATGAAATTGGCTCTTGTGCCCAATCTCAGATAGCAATTTATACGAATAAATCTCGTAATTATCAGCTTGCCCAAAAACAAATGGAATAATCAGATATCCTTTGTATGAGACTGAATTTTCATAAAGAAGACGACTCATCTCAACCTCCTTTGATATAACTGCGCTCAAAAAATTCGCTTAAATCACATTCACATTAACAATCAATACTTTTAGGTTAAATATATTCATGTATTGCCTAAAGCCTCATCGTCATTTAACCAAGAGGACTATTATCCTTTTTCTCAAACAAAAAGGAATTTCAAGCTTTAACAAAAAAGTATCGTAACACTAATTATCGCTCTTTTTTTAATTACTAAACATGAGATATTTTGTAAAACTTAAAAAAGTATAAATATCATTCTGTGGGACTACTCCCCCTACTCTTGCGCCTTACCTTTCAAGACCATAAACTGAGCTGATGGGGGGGATGCTCAAGGTTATTCCAAGGTAGGGGTGGAACTGGTGTATGACTCTGTTCTAATAGCTGTTGGAAGTGACGGGCTGTACTAGGCGATCGCGCTTCTATTGGACAATGAACAAAGAAATAAATTCGCACTCCCATTTGCAACCATTGCTGAATCTGCTTTACCCACTCTTCCATAAACGGCTGATTCACTGATAAATCTGGATGAGAAATAAACCGAATCAGAGTAAAAGGTGCTGTCACACTCAATTGCAACGGTAATTTGGGTTTACGCCGTTCCGATCGCAACTGGGGGTCATCATCTCCAGTGTAGATCGGGCGCGAGTCTAACAGCACCCTTCCTACACCTAGCTTTTCTAAAAGCGCCGTCAAATTACTAGCATGGGGTTCTCTGAACCAGTCAGGATGCCGAACTTCCAGCGTTAAGGGTGCTTCTGTACGCGGCCAAGCTGACAAAAAGTTGGTCAAATCGTCAAGCAATGTCGGTGCATAACTGGGTGGTAACTGGGCAAACATTGGGCCAAGACGCTTCTCTAAAGGGCGCATCCCCTCTAGAAATTTTAAAGCAGCCGGAATATAAGGTTGTAGCAACCCTTGATGGGTAATATCTCGCGGTAATTTCAGACAAAATTCAAAACCTGCTGGTGTTTCGGCAGCCCAACGGGTTACAGTTTCTTGGTTAGGCACTGCATAAAAGGTGGTGTTACCTTCTACAGTGGTGAAGCGACGACTGTAGAGATGGAGAAAATCGGCAGTGCGAGTGCCTTGGGGATAGAGTTCGCCCACCCAACCTTTATATGCCCAAACAGCACAACCGATAAAAAAGTTCACAGTGCCTAAATGCCTTGATGTATCATATTCAATTTTACAAGCAGGTTGTAGGGATGCAATACTTCTCGGTTAGCGCAATTAGTCGTTGCAGATCCCCCCAACCCTCCGATAAATTGGGGGGCTTCTAACCCTCTTTTACCCCCTTTTTAAGGGGGTCGCCGTAGGCGGGGGGATCTGAATTTAGGACGGCTCAACCCTTATCCGAGAAGTATTGTGTAGGGATGGATGAAGCTAGGTCAGATTCCCAACTTGTTAAAGGATAGTGGCGATCGTTAAAAGCGCAGATTGCTTACTCAAAATGCTTGATTGCTTACTCATTTCGGTAGATTTAGCAAGTAAAAAGGCATATTGCTTACTCAAAATGCTTGATTGCTTACTCATTTCGGTAGATTTAGCAAGCAAAAAGGCATATTGCTTTCTCAAAATGCTTGATTGCTTACTCATTTCGGTAGATTCAGCAAGCAAAAAGGCATATTGCTTTCTCATTTCGGTAGATTCAGCAAGCAAAAAGGCATATTGCTTACTCATTTCGGTATATCGCGTATTTAAAACCTCGTTTCCAGCCTGTGGCTGGAAATGTTGCTCATATCATGTCCGCTTGATTACTTATTAAACCTCAAGAACCCCACCCCGCCTGCGGGGAGAGGCTAGGGGTGGGGTGCAATGACGACTGTGGAATCATAACTAATTACTCGGACTTGATATTCATTGGACTGCTGCCGCTCAGTTATTGATAAATTGCACCATCAGGCATAATTGCCCCTGCTAAGTTAGTACCAACTAGTTTAACCAGAAGACGCTCACCAGAACGAATCCGCGCTCCTGTCAAGTCGGCTCCTCGCAAGTCGGCCCCACTAAGATCCGCTCCAATCAAATTAGCCGCGCGTAAATTCGCCTCCCTGAGATCCGCTAAAAGTAGGTTTGCCCGAAATAAATTTGCTTCAGATAAATTCGCACCTCTGAGGTTGACTTTGTGCATAAAAGTATCGCTGAGATTAGCACCGCTCAAATTGGCATAACTCAGATTTCTGCCAGATAAGTCTTTATTGCTCAAATTTGCCCGACTGTAGTCTTTGCCACTCAAGTCTGAGTTTTGCTTTGGTGGTTTCTGGATTGTTTGAGATGGTTTTTCCTGTTGAGGTGGCGGTGAATGATGTGTATTTTGATGTTTGGTTTTTAGAGAACGCAACTTTTCACGAGCTTCATTTATGGCTTTCAGCTTGTCTTGTGCTTTTTGCTGTAAACGGAGATTGTCTTTGGGAATGCGATCGGGATGCCAAACAAAGACTAAATCTTTGTAAGCCTGGTTCACTTCGTCAAGTGTTGCCCCAGGCTCTAATTCCAAAACTCTATAGTACCGCTCCAGATCGCTCATACGATATTTTGGTGGACAATCAACTTAATTATGAGTGATGGAGCCATCTATTCGCCGCATCATTTGTTATAGATCGTGGGGCATTGGGCATTGGGCATGACTCAAGAATCAATAGTTTTTCTTCCCTTGCCTCCCCTGCTCCCCCTGCCTCCCCTGCTTCCTCTCTTCTCATCTCCCCATCTCCCCATTTCTCCATCGAGCGATCGCTCTCAAATATGCTGCAACTGGAATCTGATAAATTTCAATAACAATCCAAACAATAATTGATAAGTGTGACAAGAAAGTTAATACCGTCCAAATATATGGCGTCCAGGTAATAGGTTCCTTGAGATTAGCAGGAAAATAGTAAGCTACTATGCCAATTAAACTACTGGGAAGAATTACAAAAACTGCTGCTGCTAGTCCATAACCCCAACCTAATTCCACACCTTCTAACTGGGCTTCTGTCCAACTAAACCCATTCCAACGCCAAATTAAGGGTGGATGCCTAGAGGGCATCTTGATTTGCTGGAGTTCTAGGTTAACTGTAAAAATCTCTTGACAAAAGTCACAAGCCATAGCTTCCATCAATGGCATATGAGAAATCTTACCTATCCGACAGACTGGGCAGGGATAAACTCCATAATAGTCGAAAGATTGGGCTAAGATTTTGGAACTGGGCATAATGAAACTGAATGTTCCTAAAAAGTTGATCTGGTCAATGAGGACTTAGGGAAGAATAATAATGTATAGCGATCGCCAATTGTCTGCAATTAGCTTTCACAAGGTGAGATGACAAGTCAGGAGAATTATATATTTTAACTTCTCAATCCTGGTTTGAACTTCTGAGCGACGGAAGCCACCGCTTAGAGTTCTCTCTGATTACCTTGATTTGGCTGTATTCTATGTCATTAGAGAATCACCATATTGTGAATTTTTAGATTTTTCACCATTGATTTTTGATCCTTTATACTACTCATTAGTCATGACACAACAATATTTGTAAACTTACTATGGTGATATCTAATGACAAACCACTTTCTTCGTCTACGCAAACAAGCAACTAGTACTTCACCACACAATCAGAACAGGGCGTGATTTTGAATTGTGCAAAGCGTTACTAGCCTTGACTCCTACAGTTAGTTGTACTGAGTCTATCGCTTTTTTATAGTTTGTGGGGGTCTTGACACCGCTTACTCTTCCTGTTAATGTTAGCTTACATAGGTATAGTTATTAAGTTTTCCAGCAAAAGCCCCGCAAATGCTCAACACAAATTCCTACTTTTATTTTTGGTTTAGGGTGGTTCACCGGGAGTGAATCGAGTTTCCTAATGGAAACCGCCCGGTGAACCGCAGAGGCAACTCTGCGGTTTTTGTTGTTTTAAGGAGAATTTCATCGTCATGACTTATTTCAGTAGCTGGTTTTATGGCTTTTACTTTTGGCCCAGACTAAATTCCGGGTAAATAGCGTCATGTCGATGAATCAGAACGCGCCCGGAACTCTTCAAAGGTTTCGGGCTTTTTTTTATCGCAAAATAGTCCCCAATACTTAATTTTTAGGAGAATAGAACCATGATTAACGCCAAACTTGCCGGACAATCCCATCTGAACCACCAGACAATCGTTAAAATCTCAGAAAAAGTCGCTTTCGGGGGCAAAGAACTGGTAATTATCGGCGGCCCCTGCACTGTTGAAAGCTTAGAACAAATGGAGATAGTCGCCCGAAAGCTATCTACTGCATCGGTACAGGGATTGCGTGGCGGTGTCTACAAACCCCGGACATCTCCCTACGCTTTCCAAGGTATGGGAGAGTCAGGATTGGAGATTTTGGCAATGGTGCGATCGCTTTACAATATGCCGGTTGTCACTGAGGTAATGTCAATTTCCCAAATTGAAGTAGTCGCCGCCCATGCTGATATGCTTCAAGTTGGTAGTCGTAATATGCAAAACTTCGACTTACTCAAAGCTTTGGGACAAGCTGGTAAACCAATACTACTTAAGCGTGGGTTAGCAGCGACAATTGAAGAATTCGTGATGGCTGCTGAATATATCCTCAGCCACGGGAATCCTGATGTGGTGTTGTGCGAAAGAGGTATCCGCAGCTTCGATGATTACACTCGTAACGTCCTGGATTTAGGAGCAGTGGCAGCACTTAAGCAAATAACTCACCTACCTGTGATTGTAGATCCTTCCCATGCCGTCGGTAAACGGGAGTTGGTAGCACCTGTGGCTAGGGCTGCGATCGCTTGCGGTGCTGATGGATTAATTATTGAATGTCACCCAGAACCAGAAAAATCTGTTTCTGATGCGCGTCAAGCACTTTCTTTAGAAGATATGGTGCGTTTGGTTGATAGTTTAAAGCCTGTAGCAACAGCCGTTGGGCGGAGTATATCAGATGTCGGGGCGGGTTTAGAACCTGCCCCGATTTTTTGTGCTGCTTAAATTTAGTCATTGGTCATTGGTCATTGGTCATTGGTCATTGGTCATTGGTCATTAGTCATTGGTCATTAGTCATTGGTCATTGCTACTAAGCTAAAAATCTTTTAATTTGCATCCTCAAAAAAATGAATCTCTTGTGGGGTGGGCATCTTGCCCGCCCTAGTTGTGCAAATTAAATGCGCGACAGCTTAATGACTTTGATTTTCGCACGGTTTTTTATGAAAACGATAGCGGAGCGTTAACGAGTCTACGAGTGTCGCGATCGCAAGAACGTGTGGCAAAGACTTGCGATTTTTTTTGTAGGCGTGGGATCGGTCAAAATATCTATTTTGGCTTAATTACAAACAGCGATGCCTACGGCGGTAAACTACGCTTTCGTAAAATAAAGTTGTTGCTTGGGCTATTCCATTTGTTCTCAAACAATTTTTGCAACATAACCCTATATACAGCAGTTTTCTTTTGGATGGATGAACTACAAAGTTATGGGTTTTGAGGCAGTTCTTGCTGGAGGTAGAAACTCTTTATATCTGATGCGTGAGTCCTGTATTTTCTACCTCACTTAAAAAGCAAACTGCTGTATAAAAATAATTTCTTTCCAAAAGGGGTAGGCGAAAAAAACAATTATTAGTACACTAATGTTTAGCTTAACTAATATTATGCTTTTCTAATTAGAATTAATCGCAACCAACCATCCATTTTGCGGAAAATGCGATGTCTAATGACAAGCTAGTACGTGTCTGTGCTTTCCCCTTTCCCCCAGAATTGTTGATATGCGCTGTTTAGCCCCTGTTCAGACGATAAACCCTTCGTCCTTGGCTGTTCAAATTGTTCCTCGTTTTCAGAGCATTATTCAAAGAGGGCGGTTCTCGGTACTTATGTTAGGTATAGCCTATTTATGTACTGCCTGTAATGCTTCCGAAGCCCAATCCAGTGGAAAAGAAGCAGGAAAAAAACGAGCTGTGCCAGTGGTGGTTGCCACTGCGACTCAAAAAACGATTCCAATACAGCTATCGGCTACGGGAACGGTGGAAGCATATTCCACGGTATCTGTCAAGTCTCAAGTAGGCGGACAACTTACGGGAGTCTATTTTCAGCAAGGACAGAACGTTAAGAAAGGAGACTTGTTATTTAAAATTGATTCCCGCCCTCTACAAGCCGCTCTGATGCAAGCTAATGCTGCCAAAGCCAAAGATTTAGCGCAGGTGAAACAGGCACAGGCAAATGTTCTCCAAGCGATCGCCCAAGTGAACCAGGCAAAAGCGAATGTAGTCAAGGATAAAGCCCAGGCAACAAATGCAGATGTGCAAGCTCAACGTTATGCTAACTTGCTCAAGCAAGGGGCAATCAGCAAAGAACAGGCCGAACAGTATCAGACTACTGCTAATGCTCAACAAGCGACAGTGAACGCCGATCGAGGTGGAGTCGCAAATGCTCAAGCAGCAGTGGCGGCAGCTCAAGCAGATGTACAAAATGCTCAGGCAGCAGTAGCATCAGATGAAGCTGCGATCGACAATGCCAAAGTTCAGCTTTCCTACAGCTCCATCTACTCGCCAATTGCTGGACGCACAGGTAGTCTGAAGCTAAATCAAGGCAACTTGGTACAGGCAAATGCCACCGATCCGCTAATTACAATCAGCCAAATTCGCCCGATTTACGTCAACTTTTCCATTCCCCAGCGACTGCTGCCAGATATCAAAAAATACAGTGCTAATAATGGCAAATTAGAAGTCGATGCTTTACCTCCTAAAGATGCAGGGCATCCAGTACGAGGCGAACTTACCTTTGTCGATAGTGGAGTCAATACCCAAACAGGCACAATTCAACTTAAGGGTACTTTTGCCAATGCTGACGAGCGGCTGTTTCCGGGACAGTTTGTCAATGTAGTACTCAAACTCAGCGAAGAACCAAATGCCATTACTGTGCGTTCCCAGGCTGTACAAAGCGGACAACAGGGGCAGTTTGTGTATGTAGTCAAATCCGACAAAACAGCAGAAATGCGTCCAATTACGGTAGGTGACACCGTTGGGAACGAAACGGTAATTAAGCAAGGGTTGAAACCAGGCGAACAAGTAGTCACTGATGGACAATTCAACCTAGTGCCTGGTGCCACAGTCCAAGTGAAACCGGAAGTAGGAGGCAGAGGGGCAGAGGGGCAGGGGGCAGGGGGAGCAGGGGGAGAAAGGTAAACTTCTCGCTCAACACTCCTTACTCAGCACTGGCTCAACTTTAGCTATCCGCTAACAGCACTCATTCAAGGGAACGCGATGAACATTTCCGAGCTATTTATCCGGCGTCCAATCATGACAACCCTAGTTATGGTTGGCATTTTGATATTTGGGCTGATCGGTTACCAACAGCTACCTGTTAGCGACCTGCCTAATGTAGATTATCCAACACTCCAGGTGACAGCTAACCTGCCCGGAGCTAGCCCAGAAACGATGGCTGCCTCAGTAGCAACTCCTTTAGAGCAGCAGTTTTCGAGCATCGCGGGATTGAGTTCGATGAACTCTACCAGTTCTTTGGGTACTACACAGCTGACGCTGCAATTTGACCTCAACCGGGATATCGACGGGGCAGCACAAGATGTGCAGTCTGCTATTTCTAAAGGAGCAAAGCAGTTACCTACTAATATGCCTAATCCGCCATCTTACCGAAAGGTAAATCCGGCGGATCAGCCAGTTCTCTATATATCTCTCAATTCGTCTATTCTGCCCTTGTCAACTGTAGATAAGTATGCTGAGACATTGTTGGCACAACGTCTATCAATGGTGGATGGGGTGGCGCAAGTGCAGGTGTTTGGCTCCCAAAAGTATGCGGTACGGATTCAACTTGACCCCGAATCATTGAGTGTAAAGGGAATAGGAATCGATGAAGTAGCTGATGCGATCGCTAATGGAAATGTCAATTTACCTACTGGCACACTTTACGGTCAACAGCAGAATTCTACCATCCAAGCAAACGGTCAACTCAACGATGCCGCTAGCTATCGTTCCCTGAATGTAGCTTATCAAAACGGCGCACCAGTGCAGTTAGCAGAACTGGGTCAAGTCTTGGACAGCGTGGAAAATGATAAGATTGCGAGTTGGTATTTTCCTGTCAAGAAGGAGAGTAAAGGAGCAGGGGAGCAGGGGAGCAGGGGAGCAGAGGAGCAGGGGAGCAGGGGAGCAGGGGAGAAGTCCCAATCTAAAATCCAAAATTCTGGCGTGCGGGCGATCGTTTTGGCAATTCAGCGCCAACCGGGAACTAATACCGTTCAAGTAGTAGATGCAATCAAGAAACTGCTACCCACCTTTCGGACACAGATTCCGGCGGCTGTGAGCATGGATATCCTCTACGATCGCTCCCAGTCAATTCGCGAGTCGGTGGATGATGTACAATTCACGCTGTTACTCACCATCGCTCTAGTGGTGCTGGTAATTTTTCTATTTCTTCGCAATATCTCTGCTACAGTCATCCCTAGTTTGGCAGTACCGCTTTCGATAGTAGCGACCTTTGGGGTCATGGTGCTATTGGGTTTCTCCCTCGATAATCTATCGCTGATGGCGTTGACTCTTTCAGTAGGTTTCGTGGTTGATGATGCCGTAGTCATGCTGGAAAATATTGTCCGCCACATGGAAATGGGCGAAAGCCGTATGGAGGCAGCCCTAAATGGTTCTAGAGAAATTGGTTTCACAATTTTATCCATGACCATCTCCTTAGTAGCAGTATTTATCCCTATCCTTTTCATGGAAGGAATTTTAGGGAGATTATTCCGTGAGTTTGCCGTTACTATCAGCGTTGCAATCTTGGTATCTGGCGTAATTTCCCTCAGCTTAACGCCAATGCTGTGTTCCAGATTCTTAAGTCCACCTCATCATGAGCAGGAGGGTGAGAGAGCAGGGGGAGCAGAGGGAGCAGGGGAAGCAGAGGGAGCAGAGGGAGCAGGGGAAGCAGGGGGAGAAATTTTTAATTCTCAATCGAAAATTAAAAATCGAAAATCCAAAATTCAAAACTTTAACCGTCGTCTCTACAACTTTTCAGAAAACATCTTTAATGTGATATTGGGGGGATACGATTGGAGTTTGAAGAAATCACTCAAGTATCACCGCACAACGATGGTGATTTCGGGAGCGATTCTTTTAGCGACAGTGTATCTATTTATAATTGTGCCGAAAGGGTTTGTTCCCAACGCAGATGTTGGACAAATTACTGCAACTACCCAGGCATCGGAGGATATATCCTTTGATGAAATGGTAAAACATCAACAGGCTGTAGCTGCGATCGCTTATCGCGATCCGAATGTCGATTCCATCAACTCCAGCGTCGGGGCTGGCGGCCCAAATGCTTCCGCCAACGCCGGAAGAATTTTAATCGAACTCAAGCCGCGTCATGAGCGCCGTCTCAGTGCTGATGAAGTTGTGCAGGAACTCCGACCGAAGTTGTCAGTTGTACCTGGAATTAAGGTATTCTTACAAAATCCCCCAGCGATTAATGTGGGTGGACAACAGACAAAAGCGCAGTATCAATTTACTCTGCAAACTCCCAATATTCAGGAACTTTACCAATACGCTCCAGCTTTAGAAGAAAAATTGCGATCGCTCTCAGATTTACAAGATGTCAATAGCGATTTGCAAATCAAAAATCCGCAAATAAAAGTAGACATCAACCGCGACCACGCTTCGGCTCTAGGTTTGACCGCCAATCAAATCGAAACTGCCCTGAGTAACGCTTATGGTACTCGCCAAGTTTCCACCATCTACGCCCCCGATAGCCAGTACCAAGTAATTATGGGCGTGGAACCAAAATATCAGCAAAATGCCAACGCCCTGGATTTACTCTCAGTTCGTGCCCCCAACGGACAACTTGTACCTCTCAACGCTGTAGCAACCTTGAGCAAAGATGTCGGCCCCTTGACCATCAACCACAAAGGGCAACTAGCATCTGTCACCTTCTCCTTTAACCTGAAGCCAGGAGTATCACTCGGTAACGTCACTGGCAAAATTGAGGAACTGGCTCGTCAAACATTACCACCCACTATTAGTACAGGTTTCCAAGGTTCAGCGCAGGCATTCCAGTCATCAATTCAGGGTTTAGGATTGCTACTGCTGGTTGCCATCTTGGTGATTTATATCGTGCTGGGGATTCTCTACGAAAACTTCATTCACCCGTTGACTATCCTTTCTAGCTTACCCTCCGCTGGATTTGGGGCAATACTGACCCTGTTGCTGTTTCAAGTTGACTTGAATATTTACGCCTTCGTGGGTATTATCCTGCTGGTTGGCATTGTGAAGAAAAACGGGATCATGATGGTTGACTTTGCGATTATTGCCCGTCAAAACGGCAAAACCCCTTATGAGGCTATCTATGAAGCTTGTTTGGTGAGATTCCGTCCAATTATGATGACGACAATGGCAGCACTTATGGGTACGCTACCCATCGCCCTCGGTTTAGGAGCCGGAGCAGATACACGCCGTCCCCTTGGTTTAGCAGTAGTTGGGGGGTTAGTGTTCTCGCAGTTTCTCACGCTTTATTTGACACCCGTTTTCTACACCTACATGGAGTCTTGGCAAACCAAGATGAAAAAACGTAGCTGGCGCAAACAGCCAATTTGACATTCCCTTGACTGAACAAATAACGCTTGGTTCATTTGCTCTTTTTAATCACTAACTCTTGACTCCCTTCATTTTAGAGGGGAGTTTTTTATGTATCATAGTTATTTTTGCTAGTTTGCTTTGATTAACTTTCCCATAATTGCGATCGCAAATCACAGTCTCCAAACATCGAAGAGCCGTAGTATGGCACTTGAGATTGAAGGAAGTATAATATTCCGTACAAGAGCTAGGCTAATGAGTATCAAAGGTGGATTCATCCAGTTCAAATACTCGTCAACGGAGTTCAACGGCTGAACAAGCCTTAGAATTGCAATACGCTTAGAATAAGTTTTTTTCCCTGCCCCCTTCACGCTCATATCAGTTTTGCTTAGAGGAATAAAGCCATGACTCAAGCCTTACGCAAACTAGTTACATTCGATGAATTTGTTGCTCAGTACCCAGACAACCCACAAAGACGTTATGAACTCCATGATGGAGTAATTGTTGAGATGGCACAACCGACAGGCGACCACGAAGAGGTTACAGGATTTTTGGTCAGAAAACTGAGTGTAGAATTCGATCGGTTAAATCTTCCCTATCTCATCCCAAAAACAGTATTCGTCAAACCACTTGAAAATGAATCAGCTTATTCACCAGATGTCCTAATCCTAAATCAGCCTAATTTAATAAATGAACTTCTATGGAAAAAAGCATCAACTGTAAGCCTTGCTGCATCCATTCCTTTAGTGGTGGAGGTAGTGAGTAGTAATTGGCGTGATGATTACCACAAAAAATACGCTGATTATGAACAAATGGGAATTCCTGAATACTGGATTGTGGACTATGCCGCATTGGGTGGTCGGGAATTTATTGGCAAACCAAAACAATCTACTATCTTGGTTTGCTGTTTGGAAGAAGGTGAGTATCTAATTAATAAATTTCGAGATAATGACCGTATCCAATCACCAACTTTCCCAGAGTTGAATTTAACCGCAGAACAAATTTTTCGCGCTGGTGTAGTCAGCTAAATTTACGGTGTCTATTAAAATTACATCAGAATTCAGGAGTCAAGAGTCAGAATTGAGGAGTTAGAAGGCAACCCACACGCAACTATTCACGCCGACCTACTTAAAATTATGTCTGAGGCAATTATTCAATCTGAATTATTGGATGACAAAGCTGATAAAGAGCAAAACCTCTCTCAGATTCTGAATGTACAGGAGTTAAGTGTTCTAAACGATCGCTCCAATAGCAAAGGGCTGGTTCAACTGGCTTTACATCTCACAGTCATGATTTGCAGTGGCTACCTGTGGGCAACGAACTTTGGCAATTGGTCGGTGGCTATACCAGCACTGGTAATCTACGGCTTCAGTCTGGCTTCAATGTTTGCACCGATGCATGAATGCGTTCATAGAACAGCTTTCGCTAACAATCGTTTGAATGAAGCTGTGGCTTGGTTTTCCGGCTTGCTCTCATTTTACAACAGCACGTTTTTTCGTCGTTATCATAAGTGGCATCACCGTTACACTCGCGTTCCTGACAAAGACCCAGAACTGACCGATCCCAAACCGAGTAATCTGGGAAAATACTTGTTGATAATTAGCGGTTTACCGTGGTGGTGGGGTAAAATAAATGGGCATTTTCAGGTTGCAACTGGTCAATTTGACGATTTTCCATTTGTGCCAGAAGCAGCACGAGCCGAAGTTATTCGTTCTACACGTTGGCAATTAGGTATTTATGGTGGTGCGTAGGCGAAGCCCGTCGTAGACATCGCTCTTTCAATTGTAGTTAATCAGCCTTGGTTTTTCCTCTATTGGCTGCTACCCATGCTTGTCGGTCAGCCGATTCTCCGTTTCATTCTGCTGGCAGAACATACGGGTTGCACTCTTGACGCAAATCTGCTTACGAATACCCGCACAACCCTGACCCTCTGGCCTGTGCGATTTTTCATGTGGAATATGCCATTTCATGCAGAGCATCATTTGTATGCATCAATTCCATTCCATGCCCTACCAAAAGCACATCAGCAATTGAGCCAACACTTTACCCATATTGAACCTGGCTATCTGAAAGTCAATTGGAATATCATAACTAATTCGTAATTAGGACACACAGTAAATTGCTGGCGTTGGCGATCGAGAAACTTTAACATTTCTTCCTATTCCCGTGTCACCTGTCACTTATTCCTATTTCCTTTGATTTTTATTTGCTCTAGACTCGAACTTAATGCACCTTTATCTTTTAATGAAGAATGATTAAGAAAAACGAGTATAGACAAACATGATAAAAATGCTAGCTGAAAACTTGATGGGAATTGAGGCAGGATTACAAATTAATTGGGTTTGGCTAAATGCCAGCTTACAGTTCGCTAGTTGGGCACTCTTCTCACTTTTACTCGCTGAGGTCTTGAGAGACAGCTACCATGCTTTGTGTCACCAAGTCAATTGGCTTGCTAAATGGCACAACAAGCACCACATGGCCTATCGCCGTGATTTATCGATAGTTTCCATGAAAATTTACCAAGAATCCCAGTTATATCACGACATTTTAGAGTCGAGTCTACTGCTGGTGGTATTGGTGGTAATTGCCTTAATTGTCCAGCAAATGGGGTTATGGTTGGGAGTAGCTTATGGTTGCACCTTCTTGTATGGCGCATCTGTACGATATTTCCAGGGAAAAATTGATACAGATTTCAACCACCTACCCGGCCCTTTAGAGACAATACCATCCATTTGGTGGGTGAATCGGTCTTACCATTGGCGGCATCATTTTGATGATGTCAACGCTTATTACAGTGGTGTCTTTCCCCTAGTGGATAAAATTCTTGGTACAGGACTGTCTCTTAAAGGTAAAACGATCGCTTTAACCGGAGCATCAGGAGCGCTGGGACAAGCGTTGGCGGCTGAACTTGTAAGGAATAATGCTAAAGTCGTCGCATTAACTACTAATCCAGAAAAATTAGTAGACCAAGTTGGGGTGAAGGTGGTTCCCTGGCAGTTGGGTAACGAAGCCGAACTGAGGAATAGTTTAGAGAAAGTAGATATTTTAATTATCAACCACGGAATCAATGTCTACGCCAGCCGCACATCGGAGGCTATCAACTCTTCTTATGAGGTGAATACCTTTTCAGCTTTGCGGTTGATGGATGTATTTTTGACAACTGTAACAGGGCCACAAGCAAAAGCAACCAAGGAAATTTGGGTAAACACTTCTGAGGCTGAGGTTTCTCCAGCACTGAGTCCGCTTTATGAACTCAGCAAGCGATCGCTAGGAGATATTGTTACCCTGAAGCGTTTGGACGGAAATTGTGTAATTCGCAAGTTAATTCTTGGCCCATTTAAGAGTCAACTGAATCCTTATGGAGTGATGTCTGCACAGCAAGTTGCTCGTGCCATCTTGTTTTTCGCGCGGAGAGACTTCCGAAATATTATTGTGGCAATAAATCCTCTCACCTATCTGCTGTTTCCCTTAAAAGAAACTAGTACATCGCTATACTATCGAGTCTTCAGCTGCAAAGCGAAAAGTGAACAGGACTTACGCAAACAATAGCCGAAACGCTGATTTTCAGTAGGGGTAATTCATGAATTGCCCCTATAACGCGTAGTTTTGCATAGGCGTAGCCCGCCGCAGGCATCGCTGAGAGTGAGTGCTGATTATTTAATGTTGAAAAAAGCTTATGCTTATGCACTTTTAAAATGGAAAGTCTCTTCTATTCCAGATTTTGAGAAATTAGGAAAGCAATAGTAATGCCATCTCTGAGCATTATTTACTATAATAAAATGTAATGAAAAGGATAAAATATAAATAATGAATATAAATTTTGACGATTTAAAGGTAATGTTTAAAATATTAGTCCCTGATTCATTAGGTAAAAAGAAACCGAAAGAAAAGGGTGATTTCTTTGAAGACCTGGTTACTCCTTTGTTCAAAAATCAGAGATGGAAAGTTACTGCACGCAACAAAGTTTTACCAGGAGCAGAAATTGATATATCTGTAGAAGATGAACATACGAAACAAACAGCATTAGTACAATGTAAATTTCATGAGGCTAGAACAAGTATAGTAATAGCATTAAACATCTTTAAATTACTGAATAGTAATTTAACTAAACTAGAAGTTACTAAAAACTTAAATTTAAAATCTCAAGGTGGCACAATTGAAAATGCTCTTCAGGATTTGCAAAAATTTTTACCTCTTGAAACTCAGCAAAACTCAGGTTTAGTAAAAATACCTAATAATATTAACAAGTTGAACGATTATGAAATTGCTGAAATTATTGCTGATTATTTAGAATCTCATGTATTAATTCAAGAAATCTATAGAGAATATCAGCCTGATCAATGCTTTCATTATGATGATTTTGATAAAATTTTATTAAAGAATCGTTATGTAAGTAGTAGTAGAGATCCCAAGGACTACCGTAGTAGATTTTTATCATGGTTTTGTTTTGCTGGTTTACTAGAAATAAGAGAAGATGAGTGGATATATAGACCTATTAATTCTAGGAAAGGAAAGCACAAAGCAAACGTTTCGGACTGCGAGTTTAGAAATAAACGAAGAAAAGATAAATCTAAAGGAAAATATCGGCAGTTAAACGCATTAGATTTACTCTAACAAAGCTTAAATAGATCACTTCCAATATAAGTAAATTTAATTGAAGTCGAAGAGCCGATATACTCACATTTCAACTTCAGTCGGGATAAAATGCAAAAAATGATTAAACAGATGCAAAACCAGTAAACTGTCTCACATGAGGCGATCTAAAACCTAAAACTATATCTGTTTTCGGCACACCTAATTCTACTAATTCATTAGCTACACCTTCCTCTGTCAAATCGCACTGAATCCAGATTTTTCCATTGATAATATCTATATGAATCACCGAACCATAAGTCCGTTTTTCACCTTCCCAACCTAGATGAATTACTAAATAGTGATTTTTTTGATTATCAAATATTAATTGTATTTCCGTTCCCTTGGCTAAATGACTTTCTGTATGTCTTGCTAATACTGTTTGTACTAATTCAGGATAATTCATTCCTTCCATAAAACAATCTCCTTTTTGCTACTTTCAAATATCAATAATTTTAATTTATGTTCAGCAATTATTTCTTGAATCACAGGTATCAGAAAAAAAGCTGTATATATTTCATAACTAATTGCTAAATATAAAATACGATCGGGTTCTTCTTTTCTTAAAATAGAACGGTAATTAAGTGTTTGTCCTAAAGCTGTATGAAATTCACTAATGGCTGATTTTCCCAAAAACGATTTTATTTCAACTGCTATTTTTTCTCCTTCTTTTTCTGCTCCTAAAAGTCTTTCTGCTCCTAAATCAAGACGAAATTCTATCGTATCTACTAGAAATATTAAAGGATCATCAGTAATTAACCAACCATCTTTCTCTAAAGCTAACTTAACAGCATTATGAAAAAAATCTTTTGCTGACATACAAACCTACAATAACACCCTCTATCCTAATACGGTTCAGTTAAGGGCTAGTGGCAAAAATTTTGGGTTTTCGAGACGCGATAAATCGCCGTCTCTACAAGTGTTTTGGTCTTATCTGAACTGTATTGCCCTCTATCCTATTATATGCTCTCTCTGTGGCTCTGAATCTCTGCGAGAGAAACACAAAAAAGGGATAAGCCCTAAAGCCTATCCCCTAAAAAATCAATTAATCAATGTATTAAGTTCCACTTGTCCAAGAATTGATGTACTCAATTTGATCGGGTGTTAGGCTATCAATCGTGATCCCAATAGCCTCCAACTTCAACCGAGCAATTTCTTGATCGACTTCAACAGGAATTGAGTGCAAACCAGGTTCCAACTTACCTTTATTCTTCACCAGGTATTCACAAGCCAAAGCTTGGTTTGCAAAACTCATATCCATAACCGCGCTGGGGTGTCCTTCAGCCGCAGCTAGGTTAATCAAGCGTCCTTGTCCGAGAACGACGACTGATTTACCATTTTTCAACTTGTACTCTTCGGTGAAAGGACGAACTTCTTTGATTTCCTTAGCTTGTGCAGCTAAGTATTTCAAATCAAGTTCCAAGTCAAAGTGACCTGAGTTACAAACGATCGCACCGTCTTTCATGACATCGAAGTGTTCGCCGCGAACGACGTGCTTGTTACCTGTCACAGTGATAAATATATCACCTTCAGGTGCAGCTTTAGCCATTGGCAGAACGCGGAAGCCATCCATTACGGCTTCAATTGCCTTGATGGGGTCGATTTCGGTGACGATGACGTTAGCACCCATCCCACGGGCGCGGAGGGCTGTACCTTTACCACACCAGCCATAACCGACGACGACAATGTTTTTACCAGCCAACAAAATATTTGTGGCGCGGATAATGCCATCTAGGGTTGATTGCCCAGTACCATAGCGATTATCAAAGAAGTGCTTGGTGTCGGCGTCGTTGACGTTGACGGCGGGGAAGGTGAGAACGCCTTCTCTAAACATGGCGCGTAGGCGCACAATACCAGTGGTGGTTTCTTCGGTGCTACCAATCAAATCAGCGATTTGGTGTTGGCGGTGTTGGATTAAAGCCGCAACTACATCGCTACCGTCATCAACAATAATGTTGGGGCGATGATCTAAAGCTATTTGAACGTGGCGGTTATAAGTTTCGTTATCTTCGCCTTTTTGAGCAAAGACGGGAATTTCATGATCCAGGACGAGGCTAGCGGCTACGTCATCTTGGGTTGATAAGGGATTGCTAGCAATTAAAAGCGCATCTGCACCACCGGCTTTCAGAGCGATCGCCAAGTGTGCTGTTTCGGTTGTAATGTGGGCGCAAGCTACAAGGCGTAAACCAGCGAAGGGTTTCTCGATAGCAAAGCGATCGCGAATTTGCCGCAAAACTGGCATTTCGCGTCCAGCCCATTCAATGCGCTGTCTTCCCAAGGCAGCTAGGCCGAGGTCTTTAACCTCGTGCTTTAATCGGGGAGAAGTTGCGGTCATCAAAAGTTACCTCAAAAAATAAAAAAGCTACGTAAAATTTACGCACTCTACTAGGTTATTCTACTACTGCTGATTTTTGCTTGTATTTAGCAAATTACTAGTCAATAGTCCTCAAAACTAGCTTGACGTTTGATCGGCGGAATGTCAACTTCCTTCCCAGGTTCTTCCTTTTTGTTTTATCTTTGCTAAAAGTAAGACTCTTCTAACTCTGCACGATTTTTTTTAGGTACATTGTCATCTGTCTAAAGATAGAAGAGAAACAAAAAAAACATCAAAATTTCATCAACTCAAGAGAAAACCTCAACTTTAGATAGGTACATCTACCCAAAGGAATTAAGCAGGATAGTTAAGGTAGTAATTAATAGATTTTACTCAAGGAGGTGTTTGAGTGCGCTTTCAATTTTTGGCGATCGCTAGTTCAATGGCCATAGCCGTTGTATCTGTGCCAAAAGCCACAGCCCAGATTCCTTTGTTACCACAGCTGCTACCATCTCCCAACAGTGTGAGTAATGACGCAAATAATCGACTTGTTACAGGCTGGATTTATTTAGATGGTCGTCGGTTATTTCAGATAGCAGCATCAAGAAGCAACTTTCCTGAGCGTTCAGAAGATATCCAAAAGAAGTTGGAGAAAATTGCCCGAAATTACTTTCAGTCGCCAGCAAAAACACCAGTCAAGGTAGATATTCGGGAAGTAAACCAATTACCAGTAATTTATGTCAACGACCAATACCTGATGACCGTCACTTCCGAGGATGCTGGATTGCGAGAGGTAGATATATCGACATCGGCAAATCAGGTAAAAGAATCGTTACAAGAAGACTTGCAACAAGCAAAGCAAGAAAGACAAACTCAATTTTTAATCGACCAAGGCAAAATTGCTGCGGGCATCGGACTGACAATGATTGTGATGAGTTGGGGGGTATATAGCTGGCAAAGGCGTTCTAAGAACGATGCAGTATACTCCCTTGCCTCCCAACCCCCCAGAGGGCCCCTAAACTCCCCAATTTCATCAGCAGCAGCTCAACCAATTACAACACAACTGAATCAACAGCAACATCGACATATCCAAGAAGCCAAAAGACGATTGTTTCAGCTAACTCAAGCCGGAATTTGGGGAGGTGGAAGTTTCTTTATTTTGGGTCTATTTCCCTACACACGACCATTTCAGGTAGGGATTCTTACAGCGGCCCAATTTCCTTTGCGATTAGGTGTTGTGTTCCTGGGAACTTACGTGGCAATCCGTCTCATCTACGCCCTTATTGACCGCTTCACCACCACCCTGATTAGCAGTGGTGCTTTATTAACTCCAGAAAGTTCTGAACGGCTGCAACTGCGAGTTTCTACATTTTCTGGCGTGACTAAAAGCATTGCTACTGGTATCTGCGTAGGAGTAGGCTTTTTGCTAGCGCTGGTGGCATTGGGGATAGATATCGTTCCCTTGCTAGCGGGTGCGAGTTTAGTTGGTGTTGCGGTGTCTCTGGCTTCGCAAAACTTAATTAAAGATGCGATTAACGGTTTCTTGATCATTCTAGAAGACCAGTACGCTTTAGGCGATGTGATTAATGTTGGAAACGTGGGAGGCTTAGTAGAAAATCTGAATCTGCGGATGACCCAAGTGCGGGATTCTGAAGGGCGCTTGATTACAATTCCCAATGGTGAAATTAAAGTTGTTGCCAATCTTTCTAGCCGTTGGTCGCGAGCCGATTTAACGATCCCCATCGCCTACCAAGCTGATATTGAAAAGGCTTTGAAGTTGATTGAAGGTATTGGCTTTAAGATGGATAAAGATCCGCAATGGGAGCGTCAAATTCTGGAAACACCGCAAGTTTTGGGAATAGATCAATTTGGCGATCGCGGTTTGATTATTCGTGTATGGATTAAAACACAGCCCCTCAAACAATGGGATGTAGCACGGGAGTTTCGCCGCCGTCTAAAAGTTGCCCTAGACGAAGCCGGAATTTCTATTTCTGTGCCTCAACAAGCAGTTTGGGTCAATGATGAGCAATTGTTAAATTTTCAAGGTAATGGTAATGGCAAAGCTAATTAGAAATTTGGATTCATTACCGCCTTTTTCTGTTAATTAGACCAGACCCTGGCCTTTCTCCTACGAGGAGAGAGGCTTTAAATTTGTCTGTTCCAGCTAACAAAAGTTTTTCTTGGAGAGGTTTCTCGGTTGGATACAACACACACATAAGTAACTAACTTTTCACGGTATCTGGAAAACCTCACTTCTATTTCTCTCATCCTTTAAGGAGAGAGACTTTGAATTTTCCCCCTTCCCGCGACGAGTTGGGGGTTAGGGGGTTAGGTCAATCGTTGGCTTTTCCACATAACGTGAAAAGTCAGACATAAGTAAGTCGGCACAATAAAAGTAAACTTTGTAAAGAAAAATAAACAAGGCTCAAACCCTTTTTCTCCCTGCTCTCTACCCCCTGCCCCCTGCCCCCTGTCCCCTTGCCTCTTTTTCAATCGTCAATTTTGTGCGATCGCCAACACTAAACCTTAATAAATACTTATTATTAATAAAAAGCTACTACCTTACTAACGAGTCTTGAACTTTTCCTGAATTTATGTTTGTCAATACCTTCATCAGACGTCCAGTCCTGACGACGGTCTGTACGTTTATTATTTTGCTGCTGGGGAGCATCTGTATTCCGATCCTGCCCATTTCTCAGTTACCAGACCTCGCTCCGGTGCAAATCACTGTTAGCTCCAACAATACTGGTGCAGATGCTCAAACAACAGAAAATACTGTCACCAACATTATTGAGCGACAAATTAATGGTGTTAAAGATGTATCTTATATATCTTCTAATACGGGTAATGATGGTTCGAGCAATATAACTGTCTCCTTTCCAACTAATGTCAATAGCGATATTGCTCAAGTAAACGTTCAAAATAAACAAGCACTTTCTGAACCTCAATTGCCAGATACTGTTCAACGAACAGGTGTTACCGTTGAAACGGCATCGAGCAGTCTCCTTCTCGTCTATGGGTTTTACTCAGATAATAATGAGTATGACAACATTTTTATCAGTAACTATGTCGATCTGTATATTTTCGATCAGATCAAACGGCTTCCTGGTGTAGGAAGTGCCAGGGTTTTTGGGGAGCGCAAATATGCTATGCGTCTTTGGCTCGATCCCAACAAGCTTGCCCAACATCAACTAACTCCTCAAGATGTTACAGCCGCCCTGCAAGAACAAAATATTCAAGTGGGTGCAGGGGCGATTGGTAAGGAACCAGCACCAGATAATCAAAGCTTTGAATTTGCTTTACGGGCAACCAGTCGATTTAAAGATGCGGCTGAATTTGAAGATATGGTGCTGAAGGTGAGTCGAGGTGGCACTAATAGCACTACTAATAGCACCACTAATAGCACTCTAGTTAAGGTCAGAGATGTCGGCCGAGTTGAACTGGGAGCAGAGAGCTATCTGGCTGATGCCAAATTCACCATCCCCGGAAATGCTCCCAAGGCAGCCGTGGGTTTGGGGATATATCAACTTCCGGGTAGTAATGCCCTGGATGTTGCCCATGCTGTTGAAGAGCAGATCAAAACACTAGAGAAGAGTTTTCCACCTGGACTAAAAGCACAGTTGGCATTTGATACCACTCCATTTGTGGAAATTTCTTTAGAAGAAGTTTTGCACACTCTGGTTGAGGCGATTATCCTGGTGGTCTTGGTAATTTTCGTCTTTTTGCAAGACTGGCGTACTACGATCATTCCCACTGTGGCGATCCCCGTCTCTTTAGTTGGGACATGTGCGGCTCTTTTGGTTTTAGGATTTCAGATTAATACACTCACCTTATTTGGTTTCGTTCTGGCGATCGGTATCGTCGTTGATGATGCGATTATTGTAGTGGAGGCAGTTGCAGTCAAACTAGAGCAGGGCATGAGGCCCTTTGAGGCAGCTGTCGAGGCCATGAAGGAGTTAACCGGAGCAATCATTGCCACTTCACTTGTACTCATGGCGGTATTTATTCCAGTTGCATTCATTCCGGGTACTACTGGGATTGTCTACAGACAATTTGCATTAACCGTTGCTTGCTCTATTGGCATCTCCACTTTCAATGCCTTAACCTTCTCTCCGAGTATGGCAGCCATCCTCATGCGCCCGGCTCAGACTCCACGGGGCCCTTTAGGTTGGTTTTTTACGCAGTTTAATCGCGGATTTTCCTGGTTCACGCGCCGATACGTCGGGTTTGTTAGCTTCCTTACCCATATCAAGCCGATTGTAATTGGGGTTTTTATCGCTGGTTTAGCCGCAACGGTTTTGATGTACAGAGCAGTGCCTACCGGATTTATTCCAGAGGAAGACCAGGGTTACTTTTTTGTAATTGTCCAAGGGCCTGACGGAGTTTCTTTGAAATACACCGAATCTGTCATGAATCGGGTTGCCAAAGAAGTAACATCGGCTCCCGAAGTTCAAGCTAGTTTTATGATCAGTGGCTTTGGTTTCGATGGCAATGCTTCTAATTTAGGCATTGCCTTTGCTAACCTGAAACCCTGGAAAGAGAGAGCTGAAGAATCTCAGTCTGTCTATGGAATACTTCAGAGAATGAACAAAAAGCTCTCTGCAATTACAGACGCGAGAGCGATCGCTGTGAATGCTCCTCCGGTTAGAGGATTAAGTACTACGGGTGGTTTTGAGTTTATCATTCAAGACAAAACCGGAACTGCGCCGATTGAAACCCTGGTTGCTACTGCGAACAAATTCATTGCGGCGGCAAATAAAAAGCCTGTTTTACAACGAGTCTTCACTCAGTTCACCGCGAACACTCCCCAATTTGACATTCAGGTAAACCGCAACCAAGCCAAAGCTCTCAACGTCGAACTCAACGACATCTTTGGGACATTGCAAAGTTACTTGGGGTCGCAATATGTGAATGACTTTGTGCAGGGACAGCGACAGTATCGGGTATATGTGCAAGCAGATGGGGTTTTCCGCTCTAATCCAGATGATATTGGCAAGCTGTATGTTCGCTCTGCAAGCGGGGCGATGATTCCATTGAGCAGTTTGGTGAAAATTACTCCCTTTGTGGGGCCAAAAACCATCTCCCATTACAACTTGTACAGATCGATCAAAGTCCAAGGCGCTCCTGCTCCCGGTTCTAGTTCTGGGGAGGCAATTAAAGCGATGGAGGAAGTTGCAGCAGAGGTGCTGCCTCAAGGATTTGGTTACGAGTGGACAGGGACTTATCTCCAGGAGAAGACATCCGGGGGATCTACGGGCTTGATTTTTGCTTTAGCGATCGTGATCGTCTTTCTGGTGCTATCAGCTCAATATGAAAGCTATGTTGACCCGATCATTATTTTGCTGACGGTTCCCTTAGCAATTTTGGGAGCGATGACGGCGATTTGGCTACGTTCCAATATTTTCATGGCAGGTAGCCTTTTCCCGAAAGTGGTGGATGATATCTATTGCCAGGTAGGTCTGGTGACTTTGATTGGTCTAGCCGCAAAGAACGCGATTTTAGTCGTGGAATTTGCCAATCAGCTGCATGAGCAGGGTATGAGCTACACGCGGGCGGCGGTGAAAGCGGGGGAAGAACGTCTGCGACCTATCTTAATGACTTCCTTTGCGGCGCTGTTAGGATTTTTGCCCTTGGTAATCTCTGAGGGAGCTGGAGCCAGCAGCCGTTGGTCTTTAGGAACAGCGCTCTTTGGGGGGCTGCTGCTTTCAACGTTCTTGAGTTTGTTCTTAGTGCCAATTCTGTATATTTTGGTTAAGAGCTTGGCTCAGGCTATGTTTTCTCGGAAGCGATCGGGAGGTTCAAAGCCTCCAGATTCTCCTAATGGAACTTCGCCATCTGAACATCGGGTTTTACCTGCTGGCTCAACTCAGCCAGAGACACAGCTCAGGTCTCAGCAGGATGGCATAACCTAACTTTTGCCTTTAAATCTCTATTTCGGCTCTGCCGCCAGTCAAGAGGCGGCAGAGCCTCTTATTAGGCATTCTCAGTCTCCGACTCTTAACGAGATAACTTTAAACAGGACTCTTAAGAATAGGATGCGATCGCTAAAATAGCAGAAATGGCATCTGTAAAAGTGCAAAAATCAGCCTTTGAGCCTCGACGTTGACCTTCTGAGCCTCGACGTTGCACCTTTGAGCCTCGACGTTGCGCCTTTGAGCCTCGACGTTGCGCCTTTGAGCCTCGACGTTGCGCCTTTGAGCCTCGACGTTGCACCTTTGAGCCTCAACGTTGCACCTTTGAGCCTCGACGTTGCGCCTTTGAGCCTCAACGTTGCACCTTTGAGCCTCGAAGTTGCACCTTTTAGCCTCGAAGTTGCGCCTTTGAGGCTCAACTAACAAATATAGTGCTTCTCAGTTGAGTGGAATACAGACCTAACAAGAACAGCCCCTTCCCTACTAGCGTTGGGGAGTAAAATTCAAAGCCTCTCTCCTTTTAGGAGAGAGGAATGGAAGTGAGGTCAAAGTGTATTGCTTCCATTCGAGAACCGCTATATATCTAACCATTCCTAAATTTACAAAAGTAAGTCTGTAGTAAAATTTGCTCACCTCTGTAAAGTGGAACATGGCTTTAGACTTCACTTCTTTGGTCAAAATTTCTGAAGATGGAACTTCAAAGGTAGGAAAGACCTTGTGGGTACAAATAAGTATGGCGTAAAAATTTTACTATTACTCTCGAATAGGATTTACAAGTTAAGTCATTCAATAGTAATCTTCTAGTGTCAATATTTACGTAAGAGGGTCTTGATTTCATGAATATGATGAACTTTAAAATCCAAGGCTTTTTTACGACGTTAATAATTGGTAGTGTGTCAGCATTGACCATTTCAGATGCTATCTCTCAAAAGGTGAACGCCCAAGCTACCCCTTCTTGTAATAATGCAACCATAACAGGTAGCTATGGAGATAAAACCATTGGGAGTGGGACGGACCCAGGAACAACTACGTCTATACCTGTAGCTGGAGTTGGTTTAGTCAAGTTTGATGGAAAGGGAAATTTTCAAGAAACATCTGCTATTAGCGTTAACGGTGACATATCTCCAAACCAAACAGACTCAGGAACCTATAGTGTTAAACAAGATTGTACAGTGCAGATAGTATACCGAAGTGGTACTTCTAGCGGTGTCATTGTTGATGGTGGCAAGGAAATATTTCTTATCGCACTCGTTCGAGGTCAAGTAGTTACTAGTACTTTGAAAAAAGTGAACTGATTTACTCAATCTGTCCCAACGCTTGAAAATTAATCAGTCTTACCTACGATGTACAAATAATTTTTGGATAATTTATTTTTTGGAAGTCCCTAACGGACTTCGACGAACCTCTCCCTGCCTTGAACTAAAGTTCAAGTCTGTCCCTCTCCGAGTCGGAGAGGGACGGTTTTGCATAGTAAAACCAGGGAGAGGTCTTTTCATTGAGCTAATTCGTAATTGATCGCGATCGTATCTACTTTCTTCATTCTCAGGTAGTTTTGGAATGTAGAGTTGAGTTTTTCCAAAATGTCTTTAACTGAAGAAATTCTTTCCCAATTACCAGGCGATGTTTTAGCAGGATTGCGTCAGGGCGATCGCATCCTCACATCTCTGCGTGAAAACACCGCACCTGTACCAACCTTAGTTAAAGAAAGTCAACAGCCTTTAGGCGTTGTAGACAACGATGTGCTTATCTGCGGTGGCACCTTGGGTATTTTAATTGGTTGCGCCTTGGCGCTGAAGGGACTGCGGGTAGCGTTGATGGAACGAGGAATTTTGCGGGGGAGGGAACAAGAGTGGAATATTTCTCGCAAAGAATTAGATGTGTTTGTGGAATTGAACTTGCTAACAGAGAAGGAATTAGAGAGTGCGATCGCCACTAAATATAACCCAGCGCGAGTTAGTTTTGATGGCGGTACAGAAGTTTGGGTAGAGGATGTTTTGAATATCGGCGTAGATCCAGTTTATCTACTAGCTACCTTGAAAACACGATTTCTCGCCGCTGGCGGAAAGTTGTTAGAAAACACACCCTTTACCGAAGCGGTGGTTCATCCAGATGGGGTGATGGTAAATAACCAATTCAAAACTCGGTTATTAATCGACGCGATGGGACATCTTTCACCCATCACCCAACAAGCACGCCAAGGCAAAAAACCAGACGCTTTATGCTTGGTTGTAGGAAGTTGCGCTCAAGGTTTTCCGGAAAATAACTCTGGCGACTTGTTATTATCATTCACATCTTTGCAGAATCAATGTCAGTACTTTTGGGAAGCGTTCCCAGCTAGGGATGGCAGAACTACTTACTTGTTTACCTACATGGATGCACATCCCCAACGCTTGAGTTTAGAAGCTCTGTTTGAGGAATATCTGCGTCTTTTACCAGAATATCAGGGAGTGGAATTGAGCAAGCTGAAATTTCAAAGAGCACTATTTGGCTTCTTTCCCACCTATCGCCAAAGTCCGCTAAAAACCCCTTGGAATCGCATTCTCCCAGCCGGAGATAGCAGTGGTAGTCAATCTCCCTTGAGTTTTGGTGGTTTTGGGGCAATGGTGCGTCACCTGAAGCGTTTAACTTATGGTATTTCCGAAGCGCTAGAAACTGAACAATTATCTGCAAAAGCGTTAACGCTGCTGCAACCCTATCAGCCAAGTTTGACTGTTACCTGGTTGTTTCAAAGGGCGATGAGTGTCGGTGTAAATCAAAAAATTGCTCCAGATCAAATTAACCAACTACTTTCGGCAGTATTTCAAGAAATGCAACAGTTGGGTACGCCAGTATTAAAACCATTTTTACAAGATATAGTGCAGTTTTCAGCACTAACGCAAACACTGTTAAAAACTGGTTTATATCATCCTGGAATAGTTGCCAAGATAATTCCGCAAGTAGGTTTGGCAAGTTTGTTAGATTGGATGTTACATTACAGTAATTTAGGTGTATACACTGCCTTGCTTTCGCTAAGTCCAATGTTAGAAACATGGATTAAGAATCAACCAAAAGAACAACAATATTATTGGCATCGTTTGATTGATGCCTGGAAGTATGGTTCTGGCAGTGATTACTCAGATGAAACTTAGAATTTTACCTGTGTGAGGATAACATGATTGAACGGAAATCTTTAGGGATAAAATACTTTGCGGTGCTGATTGGATTCCTGCGCGATCGCCAAGGATTTCTAGAGGAAGTTCGTCAAGGAACGAGATTACCAAATAAAATTATTTCTTTGCTAGTTTGCAGTTCCTTATTTATCGCTGCTTATGGCGGAATCATTGGTGCATACCATAGCTGGATGCAAGCCATATCTTCCGCCATTAAACTCCCAGCGCTTTATTTAATCACACTTTTGATTTGTATCCCGACGTTGTTCTTTGCTAACATTATTTTTGGTTCCAAGCGGACTTTTGCACAACATTTAGCATTAGTTTTAACTGCGGTTTCAGTCACGAGCGTACTTTTATTTAGCTTCGCTCCAATCACACTGTTTTTCTTAATTACCACCAATAATTACCAATTTTTAATTCTGTTAAATGTCTTTATCTTTGCCATAACTGGATTTATTGGTGTTTCGTCTTTATATCAAGCCACGAGTTTGGTTTTAGAACAAGAGAATGAAGGTAGCAAGACACGCCAGAAAATTTTACAATTTTGGCTCTTTCTTTACGCTTTCGTCGGCAGTCAATTAGGATGGACTCTCAGACCGTTTTTTGGTACGCCTGGTTCTGCTTTTGAGCTATTCCGTGAAAGAGAAGGTAATTTCTATTTGAGCGTGATTCACGCTCTTAGCTATCTGTTGGGAATGCGTTAAATAGCCATTAATAATTTAGCCAAACATATAACATATAAAATCATGTTGGGAAAACAAAAGCGCGGAATTCAACAATTTGGTGTTTTGGTTAATTTATTGCGCGATCGCCAGGCATTCTTAGAAGAAATTCGTCTGGGAATAAGATTACAAAATAAAATTAGTTCTCTGTTTGTAACTAGTTCCATATTCTTTGCCATCTATGGCGCAATTATCGGTGCATCTAACAGTTGGGCACAGGCATTAACTGGTGCGATTAAACTTCCAGCATTTTATTTATTAACGCTGATTATTTGTTTTCCGACTTTGTTCTTTTTTAATGTTTTGTTTGGTTCGCGGAGCAGTATTCAACAACATTTCGTTGTGTTGCTCACATCTGTATCAGTGATTAGTGTGCTTTTATTCAGCTTGGCACCAGTTACGCTATTTTTTCTGATTACAACACCCGACTCTTATCAATTTTTTAAACTGTTGAATGTGTTAATTTTTGGCATTACAGGCATCTTTGGCGTTAAATTTCTGTATGAAGGAATGCAACTACTTTCTCAACAAGATGAAGTTGGTAAAAAAACCCGCACCACTATTTTAAGATCCTGGTTATTGCTTTATGCCTTTGTTGGTATGCAGTTAGGATGGTTTCTCAGACCATTTTTTGGTGCCCCTGACTCTAAATTTGAATTGTTTCGGGCAGTGAAAGGCAACTTTTATCTGGATATTGTAGCGGCGATTTCCGAAATCTTAGGGTTGCGTTAATCTAAGATTTTTACATGTTTTATATCATGCATGTCTGGTAAATTCTCGACTAAGACTTTCTTCGTGCCCCCATATCAGCTATCGCACTACAGTAACTGGTGTTCCCAAACTTACCTGAGAGAATAATTCTTTGACATCCTTGTTGTACATCCGAATACAACCGTGTGAGGCAGCCTTCCCAACTGAATCAGGATTAGGAGTACCGTGAAAGCCTACCCAATTTTTACCATTTGTCCAAAATCCAATCCAGTATTTACCAAGTGGGTTTTCAGGATCTCCTCCTGGGATAGCCTTACCTGTAAAAGGGTTTATCCAAGTAGGGTTTTCTAACGTGGTTTATGTTGTTATTTAACTAATAAATTAACTGAATTAATTTTCTTATCCTTCTGCCTAAAGTATAGTCAGATGTTAAATTAACACGTGATACTTTAAACAGCATTTATTTATTTTTCCTTAATTAATCTACTTCTTTAGATATAGGTTTAATATATTTTTGTATGTAAAAAATTAATGCTTTAAACTTCATATAGCGTTTCCTAATCTAGCGAGGTACAGCTTAACCTCACTCTATAAAGCTGTGCTTTATCTCCCCTCCCCTTAGTAATAAGAGGGGTTGGGGATGAGGTTTTGATATGTACTTTATGTACTTGGGAACCGCAATAACATAAATCGGCAAAGAACACAATTATTTATGGATATATTAAAGGGGCTATTTAGTTTATTTTTCCAGACTCCAGCCCAGCGCTACGGCTACTTCAGCAGCTAATTCTAGAGGATTGAATGGTTTAGCGATCGCACCGATCGTTCCCATCTGGGCATAGCGACGGCGATCGGAAGCCTGGATTTTGGCAGTTAACAAAATTACTGGAATCGCTTTGGTTAATGGATTGGCTTGTAACTTTTCAAAGGTAGCGATGCCATCCATATTTGGCATCATTACATCTAGTAAAATCGCATCTGGTTGGTAAGTTTCAGCTTTAATTATGCCCTCTTGACCAGAACTCGCTGTCTCCACTTTCCAGCCTGCAACTGTTTCTAAGCAAATCTTGGCAACTTCTTGAATATACTGCTCGTTATCAACCACTAGAATTTGCTTTGTTGCCATTACTGCTATCCTCTTGTTGGTTCAGGGTAATTCGCTGAAGTAACTCGATCGTCCGTTGTTCAAATTCTTGGGTGGTAACACGCCCTTTGGTCAAAAATTCTCTATCTGGATTTAATTGGCCATTTCTGGTTGGCTGGTAACTACTATTATTAGAAGAGTTCTCTAAATCAGTATTTTGGAAAGTCCCAAACAACGATAGAGTTATGTAAAAAGTGCTACCCTTGCCCAATGTACTTTCAGCCCAAATGCGTCCACTGTGCTGTTGCATAATACTTTTACAAATCGCCAAACCCAATCCAGTACCATCGTGGTTGCGCGAATCCGAAGAGTCAACTTGTTGAAAGCGCTCAAAGATACTCTCAAGTTTGTCAGCGGGGATACCGCGTCCGGTGTCTTTGACTGTTAACACAACTTCATTTCCTTGTTGTTGCGCCCCCAACCATACTGTAGATCGAGCAGACGAAAATTTAATGGCGTTACTCAGTAGATTGGTCAAAGTTTGGACAATGCGATCGCAATCTGCCAATACTTGAGCGGATAGGGCAGAAATAGATAGCATCACTCCGGCTTTGTCGGCCAGAGGCTGCATGACATTTACTGCTTGAGCGATCAGATCGACGATATCGCAGATTTCTGGCTCCATCTTCGCCTGACCCGACTCGATCCGCTCAATGTCTAGGATGTCGTTAATTAAGCGTACTAGGCGTTCGGTGCTATCAGCAGCAATTTGTAGCAAGCGTTTTCCCTGCTCTGAGTCTGTCGGTAGCAAACCACTGGCTAGCATTCCTAGAGAGCCGTGAATCGAAGTTAAAGGTGTGCGGAGTTCATGACTAACAACAGAGACAAACTCATCTTTCATGCGTTCGATTTGCTTGCGCTCTGTGACATCTCGCAAGATAACCGTATAAAATATCTCTTCGCCCATGTCTATTTTAGAGATAGAAGCCTCCGCTGGAAATTCAGTACCATCCTTGCGGCGACCATAGATTTCCCGCCGTTCTCCCATCCGACGGGCAATATTGGGAGATTGACCAAAGTCAACTACATGTTGACGATGCACTTGGAAAAAGCGCTGCGGTAAGAGTAAATCAAGACCCTGGCTAATCACTTCCTGGGCAGAGTAGCCGAAAATTTTCTCTGCTCCTTGATTAAATAAGGTGATGCTTTGAAACCCGTTGATGGAAATAATTGCATCATCAGCAATATCTAAAATCCGGGCAAATCGGGCTTGAGAGAAGCGTAGTTCTTCCTGCGTCCGCTGACGTTCATCGAGTTGTGACTGCAACTGTTGATTCACGTTAATTAACTCAGCAGTGCGCTCTGCTACCCTCAGTTCCAGTTCGTTAATGGCTTGCCAATTGGGTGATAAGGGCGATGAGGAAGAATTTACTTCCCTATCTCCCCCTGCCCCCCCTGCTCCTCCTGCCCTTCTACCCCCCTGCACCACGCGCTGCCGCAGTTTCATCCGTTCTAAGCGATTGACGATTCGGGTTACTAGTTCCGCCCCGACAATGGGCTTGCTTACAAAGTCATCAGCACCAACGCTAAACACCTGATTTACCATCTCGGCATCGCTATGCACAGTGAGGAATAAGATGGGTAACTCACTCCAGCGTGAATCGTTGCGTACCAATCTGCAAAGTTCTATACCATTTATATAGGGTAATTCCACATCCAGAATCAGCATATCAGGGGCAACCGCTTCCAAAGTTTCCCATAACTGACGGGGATCTTCAAGAGCGATCGCTTTAAGTCCCCAAGGGCTAAGTAAGCTTTGCAACAATGCCTGAATTTGCGGATCGTCATCCACAACCAATATTTTAGTTTCTGCATGGGGAGCATTTTGCAACGGTTGCGTCACTGTTTCTAATACCTGTGAGGTTGGTGATGCAGACATTGGCTCTGCGTCCTTTCCGTCAATTTCTCGACGCAATAACTTGACCCAATTTTCGAGATTACTAATCTCAGATTTACTCAAGGTTTGACCAGAACTCAGCAGTAGTTCGATATTGCGGGCCAATTTTGAGCCAACAGGTAAGCCAAAAGTACCTAAAGATCCTGCCAAGGTATGCGCTTCTTTGGCTGCAAGGGAGAGTAATTCCGGATTTAAACTATTTTGATTTAAAGTTGCGATCGCTTTCTCCAACACCCTCACCTGCTCGTCCACCCGCCCTTGAAATCGTTGCCAAATTTCCGCAACTGCCATTAGTGTTTGCTGCTGTAATTTGAGATTGGAGGCTGGGGAAGAGGCAGAGGAATTTTCCCCCTGCTCCCTGCTCCCTGCTCCCTGCTCTCTACTCCCTGCTCCCTGCTCCCTGCTCCCTGCTCCCTGCTCCCTACTCCCTACTTCCTCTTCCTGTTGTTTCAGACGATAGCCAATACCATAAACTGTTTCAACCAAATCACTGGGCGCTCCTACAGCTTTGAGTTTCTGCCGTAACCCTTTGATATGAGTGCGAACAGCCTCTTCTTGTGGAGTATCTTCATAAGACCAAAGATGTTCTAAAATCATGCCACAGCTAAACACCCGGCGATTATTTCGCAAGAATAGTTCTAACAGAGCAAACTCTTTTGGCGTAAGTGGCAACAGATTGCCAGCATAAATCGCTTCACAGCTTTTAGGGTCTAGCCGCAACTTACCACACTCCAGTACAGGTTGCGAGGTTATGCCTTTGCGACGCAACAGCGCCCTAATCCGAGCAATTAACTCCTCTTGCTCAAAGGGTTTAACTACATAGTCATCTGCGCCTGCATCTAATCCAATCGCTTTCTCATGACTACTATCGCGCCCCGTCAATAACAATATTGGCATTTGCAGACCACTAGACCGGATTTGACGGCAAAGACTAATGCCATCTAGCTTGGGTAAGATTACATCCAGGAGGATTAGATCGTAATCGTAAGTTTGAATCAAATTCCAAGCAGCATCACCATCGGCGGCAACTTCAACCGCATAGTTTTGGTTAGTCAAAACGGCGGTGAGTGCATAGGCATTTAACTCATCATCCTCGACAACTAAAATTTTCATGTTAAAAGCTTTCCAAGTTAAAATGGATACAACAGATAACAAGCAATAAACTTAAATTGCAAAATCAATTACAGCGCTTTTCAAGTAATTAAACCACACCATTCTCTACTCGCTACATCCTCGTAACTGAGTAACTATCTTCCGAGTCATCAAAGAGGAAAAAGGGCAGGGGAATTTCAAAGGGAGCAATGCGATTTTGTGAGATGGGTAAGCAGGGGAGGCAAGGGAAGCGGGGGAAGAGAAGCAAATAAGTGTATTTGGGACTATTTCGCTAGTAATAGGACTTACGCAAGAACTCTCTGAAACTCTTATTTCTCCGTGCCCTCTGCGTCCTCTGCGGTTCGATTTTCCGTTACCTGTGCGTAAGTCCTGAGTAAAAATTACTATGATTTTCTCTTTACTCCCCCTGCTCCCCCTGCTCCCCTGCCTCTTCGGTCAATACGCTACAACAGAAAAAACCCTCTGCTAAACCTGTGAAAAAACGAGTAACACTTACCTTCCCCAAACGCGCCGTACAAATGCCAGTCACTTACGTACTGGCCAAAGAGTTCAACGTTGCTGCCAATATTATCCGCGCCCAAGTTGCCCCAAATCAAATTGGCAAACTGGTAGTGGAATTATCGGGAGATATCGATCAATTAGATGCGGCGATCGAGTGGATGCGATCGCGTCATGTTAATGTTTCTTATACTTTAGGCGAAATTGCGATCGATGAGGATGTGTGTGTCCACTGCGGTTTGTGTACTGGGGTTTGTCCTACCGAAGCCCTCACCCTCCATCCAGAGACATACAAGTTGACATTCACGCGATCGCGCTGTATCGTCTGCGAACAGTGTATCCCCACCTGTCCCGTACAGGCAATCTCTACTAACCTTTAAGATTACCGCATAGACCACCGAGAATTGCCCATCCAACTTTCTCGCCAATCCAAAATCCAAAATTGATTTTAGCCCAGCTTAAACACATCCGCTATTACACCACTATCACCCACCAGCCTAGTTTTTGCCGGAGAGTCATAAACTACCAATAGCGAAGGTATACCAGTTACATCCTGAAACAGCGTCATTCCCTCAGCATGTTCTTCTCGATTTCCATAGGGAATATCTTGTACAAAATCTGGATTGCTGAAGACATTTTCTCGCAAGTTAACGCCATTTATCCAGCGATAAACTTGCACGGGGCCATCTAAATCCATCGTTGGCCCGGCTAAAATCAATAAATCTTTTTCATCTACATACAAATCCCGAATTCCCAAACCATTTAACCAGATAAAATGCTTTTTATATAACTCCTTCGCTTCCCCAATTTGCTTTAGTCTCAAGAGTCCAGGGGTAGAATCTTCTAACTCTATTTCCAGCACTACAGCCCAACCTCGCAAGACTGGGCCGCGCAAACCCAGAAAAATGCGGTTTTGATAAATGCCTATTCCTTCAATATCAAAGCCATTATCTTTTCCGGGAATTGCTGCCTTAATGAACAAGCCTAGATGGGCGTCATCTACTAAAGCTGTCATCAGCAAATTACCTTGGTTCGTCACCTCTAGTTTAGCGGCATTCAACTGCACATCTGGGTTTTGGGGGTGTGGGCAAGATGAGAATAACTTACCGTCTATCATCGGAATCCGTCCTAAGAGGTAACGGTTGGGTTCTGATTCAATTTTTGCTAGCCTTTTAAAATTTTTTGCATCTGTTTTTTCGGGTTTAGATTTTTTACGTTTGTAGCTGTGAGAACCAACAAACCATAAGTAGTAATCACTGTAAGCAAGTCCTTCTATATCAATTTCTTGGTCTTCTGGTGCAGGTAAATTGATAAATTCTGCTACCCGAAATTGTTCGTGGTCTGTAAATTTATCAGTATCAAGCAAAGTGAGACGTTCAATAGTTGAGGTTTCATCTGACCCCAACCATAAATACTTTTGATGTGTTAGCAGCAGCGCTGATAAGTCTTCTCTATGTTCTTTAAAATTATCTACAAAAGTCAAATAAACTTGACTGAGCAAGTGTGAGTTTGGCATTCTAAATTATCTTAATAGTTAGAAAAATTTTAGTCATGGTATTATAATACAAATTTAAATTTTCGACAAAAATCATCTAAGAAATATAGCTCATATCATCTCGCTAGGGGGATGTGCTATTTAGACCTTTGATAGATATTGTATATTTATCGAAAAGAATGCAACTATCAATAGTCATAAGCATAATTTACCACCCACATTGCATAAAAAAATATCTAAACTAGATCCAAGTTTTTAACTAATGTTATTATGCAATAACCTCACGAGGTAGTGATTAAGAACAATTATGAAATTAGCTACACAACCCACGGTAAAAACTCTAGGTGACTACGCCTACCAAGCGATTGAAAAACACTTTAAGAAAACCTTTAAGTGGGAAAAATCAGTAAAGAAAGATGAAGATCCAGAAGCGCTGCACCAAATGCGAGTAGGAATGCGCCGCTTACGGACAGCTGTAACTCGGTTTGGGCTAGCGGTGGATTTGCCGAAACCCGTCAGCGATAAAAATATTGGCAAAATAGCCCGTCGTCTTGGTAGTTTGAGAGATTTAGACGTACTCAAAGAAAGTTTGGAAAACAATTACAAACCAAACTTACCCCGTAAAGAGCAGGAATCTCTACAAACAGCTTTCACAGCTTTGGCAAAACAACGTGAAGATGTACTATCGAGCGTACAAAAAACGTTAAAAGATGAATCTTACAAATCTCTAAAAGATGCATTAGAGAAATGGTTAGAGAAACCCAGTTATCAACCTTTGGCATCTATTACTATTGGGCAAGTCTTACCAGATTTACTTTTACCAGAAGTGAGTAACTTCTTACTGCATCCGGGTTGGCTAGTTGGCACTCAATTTGTGGAATCAGAAGTAAAAATCCAGAAAAACTGGGAACCAGAAAAGATAGAAAAACAATTGACAACAGAAGGTGAAAATCTTCATAGTTTGCGAAAAGAAGCGAAACGTATACGCTACCAGATGGAGTTATTTACTGACTTATATGGGGAGTCTTACGCAGCTTATATTACAGAAGTGAAAAATATCCAAGAAATTTTGGGGACGATGCAAGATAGTGCCGTTTTAACTGACTGGCTTGCAGATGTCTTTAAATCAGAAATTCAGACTGAGTTACCCACCCTTGCTAACTTGCTAACTGAAAATCGTTACCAGTCCTGGCAAGAATGGCAACCTTTGCAAGAAAGGTATCTGAAAACTGAAACTAGGCATAGTTTTCATTTAACAATACTGCACCCGCTTTCAGGAGTAATAAGTTAAAAGTTTCTTTTTGTTGGGAAAGCAAGCGTTAGCTAAGTTGGGGTGCGTTCCATCCCTTCACTCAATCAACAGGTTTGCAGTTATTGATTTATACAGCCTTGTATCAGAAAAATATCTAATTTCTGGCCTCGTTCCCAGTCTGCGACTGGGAATGCCTATTTTGGGGCTGGAATTAAACACTGGCGATAAATAAAGACGGGTTGCAGCCCGTCTAAATAGCTTGAAAGTGCAAATACACCTTGTATAATCTTGAAAATAACACAATTAATTTTCTCAGAGTTGCCAATTTGCCAATTCATACAAAGAACAGACGTTAGAGCCGTCCCACAAGTTCTGGTATTTCCGGCTAAATCTTTTACCCATGCATGTTTGAGGATTTCTGGAAACTGCGATTGAACTCCTCATTCATTCAGCTATTTTGAGCTACTCTCTGGTCTGAAAGTAGTAATTTTGCCCTGTAAAGATATTCCTTTGTTTAAATCAGTCATAGTAGAGGTTACATTACATCTACTGCATACAGAAATTGCTCTCATGTATCGTCAGACTGATTTGTTTTGACATGAACTCAAGCAGCAGCAAACATCAAGGGTTATAAGCATCGAATATGAACGTTTTACTTGTATATCCTCGTTTTCCAAAAAGTTTTTGGTCTTTTGAAAAAACACTGGCTTTATTAGACCGTAAAGCAATGCTACCGCCTTTAGGCTTGGTAACTGTAGCTGCGATTTTACCCCAAGAATGGGAATTCAAGCTGGTAGATCGAAATGTTCGCGTCTGTACGGAGGCAGAGTGGGCTTGGGCTGATTTGGTTATTATGTCGGCGATGATTGTGCAAAAAGAGGATTTGCTCTCTCAGATAGTAGAAGCAAAACGCAGAGGTAAACGGGTAGCTGTGGGTGGCCCCTTCCCGACAGCGCTACCAGATGAAATGACATCCGCCGGAGCAGATTACTTGATATTGGACGAAGGGGAAATTACCCTACCCTTATTTGTAGCAGCGATCGCACGGGGCGATCGCACAGGCATTTTTCGCTCTGGTGGTGAAAAACCAGATGTTACCAACACTCCAACTCCTCGCTTTGACTTGCTAGAATTTGAAGCCTATGCGGAAATGTCGGTGCAATTTTCGCGTGGATGTCCCTTCCAATGTGAATTTTGCGACATTATTGTGCTATATGGTCGCAAACCCCGCACCAAAAACCCAGAGCAATTATTAGCAGAACTTGATTATCTCTACAAACTGGGTTGGCGGCGCAGTATTTTTATGGTGGATGACAACTTCATCGGTAATAAGCGGAATGTCAAATTATTTTTGAAGTCTCTTCTGCCCTGGATGGTAGAACATAACTATCCATTTTCCTTTGCCACAGAAGCCTCAGTTGATTTAGCCCAAGATCAAGAACTGATGGATTTGATGGTAGCGTGTAATTTTGGAGCCGTTTTTCTGGGAATTGAAACCCCAGACGAAGAAAGTCTTACTTTCACTCAGAAATACCAGAATACCAGAGACTCACTCAGTGATGCGGTGAATAAGATTACCCGCTCAGGGTTGCGAGTTATGGCAGGCTTTATCATTGGGTTTGATGGTGAGAAAATCGGAGCAGGCGCACGAATTGTCAAGTTTGTCGAGCAAACAGCAATTCCCACAGCCTTATTCAGTATGCTGCAAGCGCTTCCAGATACAGCGCTTTGGCATAGATTAGAAAAGGAAGGAAGACTCCGCAATAAATCAGCCAACATCAACCAAACCACGTTGATGAACTTTGTCCCAACTCGACCTTTAGAAGACATCGCTCGTGAATATGTGCAGGCGTTCTGTGATTTGTATGAGCCAGAGCGGTTTTTGGAGCGTACATACAAACATTTCCGGCTTTTGGGCGAAGCAACCTACCCGAAAAAGGGCAAAGCTGCCAAGAAACCATTGAACTGGAAAGTACTCCGAGCGTTTCTGATCATTTGCTGGCGGCAAGGTGTACGTCGTCAGACGCGCTGGCAATTCTGGCGCAACTTGTGGAGCATGTATCAGCATAATCCAGGTGGGGTGAGTAGCTACTTAGCTGTTTGTGCCCAAATTGAGCATTTCTTGGAGTATCGTCAGATTGTCCGCGATGAAATTGAGGCTCAAGTAGCTGAATTTTTGGAAGCAGAAGCTAAGGTAAAACCTGAAGTACAAGTGATGGTTAATTCGTAGCGAATTAAACTAATTCGCAATGGGCTACTAGTCTGTCAAATCCATTTTGATGGATAAAGAACGAACCGCGAAGACGCGAAGTACGCGAAGGAAGAAGGAAAGAAGAGAAATTGAAAGATTTATTTATCCGTCAATTAGTTCTTGACAGACTACTACGCCCCGCTACGCTAACACAATTACGTTTTGTAACGGGGATTTAACCCTCACACAAAACGTGCTGCTTGTAAAGGCAGGGGAATTAATTAAACCCCGAAACTTTGTTAAAGACAATACTTTGCAATGCCAATGTATCCCGATACAATAGACCTCTTGCATAAATCAAAAATAAAGAACCTCACCCCGCGTTTGAGTAAAGCAAACGCTCCCCTCCCGAAGAGCGGGGAGGGGTTAGGGGTGGGGTGTTAGGGACTTTTGCAAGAGGTCTAATGTTAATGCGTCGCCCTGCAATGCCAATGCATCCCGATACAATGTTAATGCGTCGCCCTGCAATGCCAATGCATCCCAATGCAATGTTAATGCGTCGCCCTGCAATGCCAATGTATCCCGATGCAATGTTAATGCGTTGTCCTGCAATGCCAATGCATCCCGATGCAATGTTAATGCGTTGCCCTGCAATGCCAATGCATCCCGATGCAATGTTAATGCGTCGCCCTGCAATGCCAATGTATCCCGATACAATGTTAATGCGTTCGTCTGCATTAAAAACGCTACGCTTTTACCAAGCTATCCGCGCCGAGAAAGACCCTAAATTTATTTATGGGGTTTAAAATTATTGACTTTTGACTTCCCCAAAGGGGCTGACCATGCCATCCGATCATTTGGAGATTAATGAAACGATCGCAGCACAATTTGCTCAATTGGTGCTGGATTGTATTGGGCGAGAATATCCCCACAGTGGTTTGTATTGGGCTGATAGCGACGAGGATATAAAACCACCGCGTGAATTGACTCCTGCTTTTTATGGCTGCTTAGATTGGCATTCAGCCGTACATGGCCACTGGTTGCTGGTACGTCTGGTGCGTCACTTTCCTGAAGCCTCATTCAACGCAGCGTCAAAACAAGCACTTGAGCAAAGCCTAACACCTGAGAAGATTCAAGGAGAAATTGCCCATTTCCAACGGCTACCTTTTTTTGAATTTCCTTATGGTGTGGCATGGCTTCTGCAACTGGCTGCGGAACTTCACGAGTGGAATCATCCTCAAGCGAAACAATGGCGGATTGTATTGGAACCGCTAGAAAAGTTGATTGCTAGTAATTTACACCGTTGGATTAACGGACTGAAACTCCCAAATCGCACAGGGATGCATAGCCAAACAGCTTTTGCACTTGGTTTGATGCTAGATTGGGCACGGATTACCGAAAATGCTGACTTCACTCAGTTAGTGGAGAACAAAGCACGGCAATTTTATCTTAGCGATCGCAACTACTCATTACAATTCGAGCCGCTTGGCTACGATTTTCTCTCTCCTGGTCTTGCTGAAGCAGACCTGATGCGGCGAGTCCTGCCAACAACAGCTTTCGCTGACTGGCTGACTGATTTTCTGCCACAAATACCGATTGATAATTCCGCAAATTGGTTAAAACTACCTGGAGTAGATAATCCTCAAGATTATATGCAATCCCACTTCTACGGTCTTAATCTCAGTCGCGCTTGGATGCTTGAGGGGATCGTTTCTGGATTGGCAAATAGCGATCGCCGCCGAGAAACACTTCGCTCTACTGCCCTTCACCATCGTCAGCATGGATTAGCAGATATTGTCAGCGAACATTATGCAGCCAGTCACTGGGTAGGTACTTTTGCTGTTTATCTCCTAACGAATCGTGGGTTGCAAGGGCAAATTAGTTAATCTCGATGCCTAATGCCCCAATCCTTAAAATATGCCAAGTAAATATGCCTTAGCTGACTGAGACTGTCAGGATCGTAGAGTAAAGAGTAAAAGGCAATCTATTTTGACTTTTAACTTTCTCCTTTTGTTCAACTTTCCACAAGGGTAGGTTTAATCTTGACTAAATTGAAGGTTGGTATCAATGGCTTCGGTCGAATCGGGCGACTTGTGCTTCGCGCTGGCATCGATAACCCCAACATTGAGTTTATAGGCATTAACGACCTAGTACCACCAGATAACCTCGCTTACCTATTAAAGTACGACTCAACCCACGGCAGATTAAAGCACAAGGTTGAAGCCAAGGAAGATGGTATCCTGATTGACGGACACTTCATTCCTTGCGTGTCGGTGAGGAACCCAGCAGAGTTACCTTGGGGACAATTAGGCGCAGATTATGTGGTGGAAGCTACCGGACTCTTCACTGACCACGAAGGAGCCGCAAACCACCTGAAAGCAGGTGCAAAGCGAGTAGTAATTTCCGCTCCCACTAAAGATCCAGATCGAGTTACTACCTTACTAATGGGTGTAAATCATCACTTGTTTGACCCCAGCAAGGATATCATTGTCTCTAATGCTAGCTGCACTACAAACTGTCTAGCTCCCATAGCTAAGGTCATCAATGACAACTTTGGGTTGACTGAAGGGTTAATGACCACAGTCCATGCGATGACTGCCACTCAACCAACTGTAGACGGCCCCAGCAAGAAAGACTGGCGGGGTGGTCGAGGTGCAAGCCAGAATATTATTCCCTCTTCTACAGGCGCAGCTAAAGCTGTAGCGTTGGTTTTACCAGAATTGAAGGGTAGGCTGACTGGTATGGCATTACGAGTTCCGACTCCTGATGTCTCTGTGGTTGATTTAACTTTCAAAACTGCCAAAGCTACTAGTTATAAAGAAATCTGTGCTGCCATGAAGGAAGCTGCCGCAGGTTCGCTAGCGGGTATTCTGGGCTACACAGATGAAGAAGTAGTTTCTACAGATTTTCAAGGCGATACCCATTCTAGTATCTTCGACGCAGGTGCTGGGATTGAGTTGAATTCCAATTTCTTTAAGGTAATTGCCTGGTATGACAACGAGTGGGGCTACTCGAATCGCGTGATTGACCTGATGTTGTCTATGTCGCAGAAGGAAAAACTCGCACCGACAGCGGCTGTGGTTTGATTGGTCATTAGTCATTAGTCATTAGTCATTAGTCATTAGCTTCTGACTGCTGACTCTTGACTAGAGACTTTTGGGATTTGGGTCAAATGGTAAATACACTTAAAACAAAACGCCATCTAGTATCTTAATTTAGCAAACCAGTGATATGAAGCACGTGTGGATTTGGATGCTTTGTGCGATGTCTACGACGGGCTACGCCTACGCACCAAGTATCCAAATTTGCAGGTTATTCCTCAACCCCCAATCCCTATGCGTCGAACCAAAATCATTTGTACTGTTGGCCCGGCTACATCTGCACCCGAAAAGCTGCAAGCTTTAGTAGAAGCTGGAATGAATATGGCGCGGCTGAATTTTTCCCACGGCGCTTATGAATTCCACGCCCAAACGGCTCACTATCTCAGACAAATTAGTACTGAGCAGCAAAAGCCGATCGCCATTATGCAAGACTTGTGTGGCCCGAAGATTCGTTTGGGAACTTTACCACCGGAAGGGTTAAATTTGGAAGCTGGTAGTGAAGTCACCTTTGTTTTGCAAGAAAAGGGTGACAGTATCGACGAACTACCCCTACCATTACCGACTCTGTTTGCAATGGTGCGACCAGGCGAACCGATTTTGATTAATGATGGCCGCGTCAAGTTGATTGTTACCGATCGCGATGCCGATCGCATTCGCGCCCAAGTAAAAATTGGCGGGTTAATTTCTACGCACAAGGGAGTAAACCTACCACAAACTCCTTTACCTGTTAATTCCATCACCGAAAAAGACTTACTGGATCTACGCTTTGGGATTCAGTTGGGTGTAGACTGGGTAGCGGTGTCCTTTGTGCAATCGCCACAAGACTTAGAACCCGCCAGACGGATGATTGAAGCTGCTGGTGCTTCCATCCGCTTAATTGCCAAAATCGAAAGAGCAGAGGCAGTAGAAAATTTTGACTCCATTCTGAAGGTTGCCGACGCGATTATGATTGCCCGTGGCGATTTAGGGGTAGAAGTACCAATTCACGAAGTGCCCCTAATTCAAAAAGATATTATTCGCCGTTGCAATCGTGCTGGCAAACCGGTGATTACAGCCACCCAAATGCTGGAGTCGATGATTAGCGCTCCCGATCCCACCCGCGCCGAAGCAACTGATGTTGCCAACTCCATCTTAGATGGAACAGACGCAGTAATGCTTTCTGGTGAAACAGCTGTCGGCCAATATCCCGTTGCTGCCGTCCAGATGATGCACAATATCGCCGTGCGAACAGAACAGGTTCTAGATGAGGGTAGCAAACATGCCTGGTGTCATGAAGCAGGCAGTCTCAGCGTCACCGAATCTGTGGCAGAATCGGTGTGTCGCATCGCCTATGAAACAGGCTCGCGGGCAATTCTCTGTAATACTTCATCAGGAAATACGGCGAGAATGGTGTCTAAATATCGCCCTACTTCTCCGATTATTGCCCTCACCTCCGACATCACTGCTTATCGCCAACTAGCCCTTTCTTGGGGTGTGGAAGCTTTGCTGATTCCACCAGTCCACAATGCTGAAGAGATGTTTACCAATGTGGTGAACACAGTTGTAGATATGGGTTTAGCGAATAAGGGCGATAAAGTAGTTATTACCTCTGGTGTTCCAATTGGTAAATCGGGCACAACTAGTTTAATTAAAGTGCATTCCATTGGACAGCCAATTTCTGCATAAGCCACTTAGAATAAGGCTGTGGCTGAAGATAGTAAGCAAAATTGGGCAACGATCGAGAAAAATTGCCAGAATCAGAATTGAAGGAAGAGTAAAGAGTGTAAAGAACTGGGGAATAAGTAAATCCTAAACAAACATTACGGAGTATTTTATGTCTAAGAATTTACTGGAACAATTGCGACAAGTGACTGTTGTAGTCGCAGATACAGGGGATATCCAGGCAATTGAAAAGTTCAAACCCCAAGACGCTACCACCAATCCTTCGCTGATTACTGCTGCGGCACAAATGCCAGAATATCAGGGAATTGTCGATCAAACTTTACTCCAAGCGAAGAAAGATGCTGGAGCCGGAGCCACCCAAGCACAGATAGTTTCTCTAGCTTTTGACCGTTTGGCAGTTGCTTTTGGATTAAAGATTTTGCAAATCATTCCCGGCCGCGTATCTACGGAAGTGGATGCTCGCTTGTCTTACGATACCGAAGCTACCCTAACTAAGGCACGGGATTTAATTGCTCAGTATAAAGCCGCTGGAATTGGCCGCGATCGCGTTTTGATTAAAATCGCCAGCACTTGGGAAGGTATTCGCGCTGCGGAAATTCTCGAAAAAGAAGGTATTCACTGTAACCTTACCTTGTTGTTTGGTCTTCACCAAGCGATCGCCTGTGCAGAAGCTGGCATTACTCTAATTTCTCCCTTCGTCGGTCGGATTCTTGACTGGTACAAAAAAGATACCGGACGCGATAGCTACCCAGCAACCGAAGATCCAGGAGTTTTGTCCGTCACCAAAATCTACAACTACTACAAGAAATTCGGCTATAAAACCGAAGTTATGGGAGCTAGCTTCCGTAACCTTGGTGAAATAACTGAACTTGCAGGTAGTGATTTGTTAACTATTTCGCCATCGCTTTTGGGTGAATTACATGCAACTGTTGGAGAACTGCCACGCAAACTCGACCCCGCCAAGGCAGCAAACTTGGAAATCGAAAAGATATCCATTGACAAAGCTACTTATGACAAGATGCACGCCGCAGACCGCATGGCAACTGACAAATTAGACGAGGGCATCAAAGGTTTCACCAAAGCATTAGAAGACCTTGAGAAACTTTTGGCAGACCGACTAGTTCGCCTTGAAGGAGAGGTAGTAGCAACCCATTAAGGACTTCCAATTAAAAAATATCCAAAGTAGGCTGCGTTAGGCTCAAGCCGTAATGCACCATCAGCTTATGGATAATTGATTTTTTGGTATTCCTTTACAACATAATGATAGTTAATGGTTAGTGGTTAATAAAATAACCACTAACCATTTGTTATTTGCATCAGCAGTCTTCAATAGCCGCGTCGAATAATTTGGTATCGGGTAGGCTGCCGTCGTTGGATAATTTGCTCTTCTCTTAACTGCTGCCGTCGTCGGATATTTTGGTATCGTCGGGAAGGCTGGCGTCGATTTTGGTATCGTTCTGACCGCCGCCGTTCTCGGATAATCTGCCGTCGTCGGATGTTTTGGTATCGTTCTGACCGCCGCCGTTGAGCAATTAAAAGCTCTCCGGTTTTATCTCCAACTAGGTTAGCCTCTGGCGCGGCGCTCTGTTCATTGCGAACACTACTTAGAGAAATATCCTTTGCTTCAGCTAATGAGGGCGGATACACAAAGGCGCATAGCAACATTGCTATTGAGGATAGTTTCCTGAAACCTTTCATGTTTTTGCTTCTCTAAACTTTTGGTAATAACTTTATTAAACACTTTAAAGTCGGCAAATTATTGCTCATATACTTTTTTTTAAACTCAATTTAGGATGATTTTCTCTATTGAAATTTCACCCTTATAGATAGTTGTATTTTTTTGTAATTTGTGTATATAAATAGTTAGTATCTAGCACAATGTAATTCTTTTGACATTGAGAATGTATAGCCTTGATTAATTGACTACAATGCCCCCAATAACGCTCCATAGGATCGAGATCGTCGAGAGCAAACTTCCACTCTATAATATCGGGATATATAGCAATCAGATTTGATTGCGTGAAAATATCTAAGTCTACGAACTATAGCAATTCTATTTGCAACCCGCATATCCCCGGCTTCTTTAAGAAGTCGGGGATCTTGTTTCTGCACGTTTGATTCAGGATTGCTATAAAACCGAGCGATCGCTTTATTGATTGATATTATGAGCCTTTACGGAGTTCTTGAAAATTGCTAATTGTAGTATATATACCAGCATCGGCAGCTAAATTACCGATATTAATTTGGGTTGGATAACCAAGTTGTGAGTTGTATACCACAGTTAGTTCGGATTCTCCACGAGCGATCGTATTCTGAATCAGATTAAAGAGCCTGGGAATTGTACTATATTGCCGTAATAATTTTGAATTAACTGGCTTACCAGTATTTGCATCGGTAATAGAAGTTGTTCTGCCTTTACGTACTTCAATAATTAATGGGCCTCTAACTTCGGGAACACAAAAGCAATTATTGCTAAGTTTGTAGCGGTAGCTGTCAATTTTTCGTTGATTCCACAATCGCTGATTAATTTTTAGCTGTCTTAAGTTTGAGCTAGCAATCTCTGTTTGTACTCCATTCGTAGGGGGCACAGACATTACTGGGGCGTTAAAACTCACAGATGCTACTAAGATTGCACCAATAGCAATAGGCAAACGCATATCAATCCTTTGTTAATGTTGATTTCTAACTTCAATCTGGCTAAACAGGATTCCAGAAAACCTGAGAAAATTCACACACATTAATTGAAATAGAAGATTTTTCCCAGTGGGTTGAGGAGCAAATAGAGGAATGGCTCAAAGGGTATAAGCAAGGGTTTGGGATTGCTTCTCTTCTCTACGCAGTCGCTACGCGAAAGCTTCGTACCCTACGGGTTCTCTAAAGGAGTACGCAATGACTGTAAATATTCTGTCCAGCTACTTAGTTAAACCAGTATTTAGTAGCAATTTTTAATAAACTACCTAAGAAAAATTATTATACTTTCAACTTTTTGCAAGCATTTTTACATAATTAAACATTATATTAACAAAAAAATTAATACTTGCTACACGTATGTATTGTGTAATATCGCCAGCTTCAGATGTAGTATAAATTTAGATTCACTTTTCATAGGAGAAAGATTATGTCTGAAATCAAACCAGAAGATTTAAATTCACAAGCGGTACCATTCTTTGCTCGATTCCTAGAAGGGCAAAATGCTGAAGACATTTCTGATGAAGAATCAGAAGCAATTAGCGGCGGAAACCTAATCGTAACTCAGAAGTACCCTTCTGATAATGAAGAGGGCGTTGTAGTTACTAAGAAGTGCCCTTCTGATAATGAACATGGGGGTGTAGCAACGAGGAAGTACCCTTCTGATAGTGATGAGCACGCTGTTACTAAGAAGTGCCCTTCTGATAACGAACATGGTGGTGTAGCAGTTACTTTAAAGTATCCTTCTGATAATGAAGATGGTAGTGGTGCAGTAGCTTAGAAGTAGCCTTCTGATAATGAAGATGCTTAAAGATAACTGTACTGGCTATTTTCGAGTACACCAGAGATGCGGTTTTGAAAACTATTTATAGGACAAAAATACTGTTAGTGCCAACTCCTACCAGGGGTTGGCTTTCCATGATTACTATGCTTGCTTTTTATAGTGGTTTCCCCTGTTAATAGTTTGCAGTAAGGAAAACGCAAGAACTTATTAAGATGTTTTATGCACTATGAGCGTGATGTAGTTTTATTAATTACCCACAGTGGTGATTACTTCACAATAGATAGAGTTGCCCAAGCTTTATCAAGACGAGGCGCACAGCCATTTCGATTAGATACCGATAAATTTCCGATGACAGTCCAACTCCAGGCTAGTTTTAGTAACTTGGAGAGCAATCATATACTAAAATATGGCGATTGCTCCTTCAATACAGAGCAGGTGCAAGCAGTATGGATGCGGCGTATTTGGCAACCTGAGTTGAGTCAAGAATTGGCTCCAAAATTTCAAGCAGCTTGCACTACAGAATCATTGGCCGCCTTAGATGGCTTTTGGGATAGTCTCAAAAGAGCCAGGTGGGTGGATGATTTACAACGAATCAACGCAGCTGAAAACAAGTTACGCCAACTGCGGGTTGCTTCGGAAGTTGGTCTTGTCATACCTCAGACTCTTGTCACCAACGATCCTCAAGAAGCACGAGAGTTTTTCCAGCGATTAAAAGGAAGAATGGTTGCTAAACTTCTCAGACCTCTTTCTTACAGTATGGAAGGCTCCTCTTTTTTTATGTACACCAGTGCAGTCAAAGAAGAAGATTTAGTTGATGCCGAGACACTGCGCTATTGTCCAGTTGTGTTTCAAGAACAAATCCCCAAACAGCAAGAACTACGGGTGGTGTATGTAAATGGCAAGCTGTTTGTCGGAGCATTAAACGCATCTGATTATTCAGCATCTACTCAAGACTGGCGACGTGCGACAAAAGAGGCTTGTGCGTGGCAACGCGATGAATTACCCGATGAAATAATCCATAGTCTCCATGCCTTTATGGCAAAATTTGAATTGACTTTTGGAGCGTTTGACTTCATTCAAACACCATCAGGGGAATACGTTTTTTTGGAAATTAACCCTACAGGAGAGTGGGGAATGCTGGAGAGAGATTTGGAATATCCGATCGCGGAAGCGATCGCAGATGCACTACTCTCAACAAGTACCCAACAATAACTTTGCCTCTAATCAAAAATTTAAAACTCGGCAGTTAATATGACTGTTTTAATCATTACCCACAGCGAAGACAACGAAAGTATTTCCTTGGTAATTCAGGCAATTGAAGCTCAAGGAGGGAAAGCATTTCGTTTTGATACAGACCGATTTCCCACAGAAGTGCAGCTAGATGTTTACTATGCTGGAAGTGAGCGAGTTACTCTGAGTGTCGATCGCCAGACATTAGATTTGAGTGAAGTGTCAGCAGTTTGGTATCGACGCATCGCCATTGGAGCAAAAATTCCCGAATCAATGGATAGGCAAATGCGCCAAGCCTCCATTCAGGAATCTCGCGTCACTATTCAGGGGATGATTGCCAGTATTCAGGGGTTTCATCTTGACCCTCTGCCACATATCCGTCGAGCGGAAAATAAGCAGCTTCAATTACAAATAGCAAGGAAAATAGGTCTGGATACTCCACGCACGTTGACTACTAATAACCCGCAGGCAGTGAAGCAATTTGCCCAAGAGTGCGAACAGGGTGCGATCGCTAAGATGCTTTCTTCCTTTGCCATCTACGACGAGCAAGGCCAGGAAAACGTCGTATTTACAAATCCAATTTCATCTGAGGATTTGGATAACCTCGATGGATTGCGTTTTTGCCCAATGACGTTTCAAGAGAAAATTCCCAAAGCATTGGAATTGCGGACAATTATTGTAGGCCGAAATGTGTTTACAGCCGCCGTTGATTCTCAAGCTTTGGATAAGGCACGTTACGATTGGCGCAAACAGGGAATCGCCTTACTCAACGCTTGGGAGTTATACACCTTACCTGAAGATGTGGAAGAGAAACTGCTCAAACTCATGGCAGAATTTGGTTTGAACTACGGAGCGATTGATATCATTTTGACTCCCGATGGTCGTCATATATTCCTTGAGGTCAACCCAGTTGGCGAGTTCTTCTGGCTGGAACGCTGTCCTGGCTTACCAATTTCCCAGGCGATCGCTAAGGTTCTCCAGAATTAATATAATTAACCAAACAAGTTTGCATAATAATCAGTCCTTTGTAGAGACGGCGATTTATCGCGTCTCTTGCCTTATCCGAACCGTATTGGGAGTGAACTAATCGCAGAATCCGAAGTGATTGCTACCCTACGGGTTCTCCCAGACATAATATTACTAATTACTTAATTTCTTTGTATTCCTAATTTGAATTACCAGCCAAGCTCCTCCAGAGAATACTAACAACAACGGTGTCAACCAATCACCCCAACGCACATATAAAGTCTTTGTCTGTCGCCGATAAATTGTTTCAGCGTGAGTTTCATAGGTATTATATCCAGACATCCACAAGGTTTTGCCGTGAGGATCTACAAAGGCTGAATATCCTGTATTGGTTGCCCGTGCTGACCATCTATCGGTTTCAATTGCCCGCATCATATCCTGTGCATGGTGCTGGAATGGCATCGATGCAGTGTAATGGGCATCGTTAGAAGAACTGAGGATAAATTGCCCACCCGCAGCAGCTTGACGGCGAAATTGCTCAGGAAAAGCAGATTCATAACATATACTAGCGATCGCCCGACCAAAAGGAGTATCAAATATCTGATTTGCCGAACCCGGAACTTGGTGTGCCTCCAAAGGTGACAAGCGTTGAATTATCCCACCTAAAATTCCTTCAAAGGGAATATATTCTCCTAAAGGTACGAGTTTTGACTTATCGTAGCGGCTGACAATTTCACCCTTACTGTTAAAAGTAAACAAGCTAATTGTATAACTGTCTCCCCGTTCGCCAAAAGCCCCAATCCAAGCAACTACACCTTTCTCCTTCACGGCTGCGACTAAAGCAGTTTCCATCAAGTTACGCTGGAAAATAGGTAAGGCTCCCTCTGGGGTGAGGACTGCATCCACACCTTGGTCTGCTAAAGTTAGATATCCATTGGTATAGTTTTCTTGGGCGCGACGAAACCCTTCAGAACTTCGTAAAAGTCGGTTTGGGATATTACCCTGAACAATCCCCACTTTCAAGGCTGCTTCTGGTAACTGGGCAATGGGACGGCTATATAAGATAAAACCGATGAGGTGTAAAGTAATTAATAATCCTGTGGCGATAACCCAGTATTTATTAACGAACCGCCAAGGCGCAGAGAAGCCAGTGCGTTGGGCGGGTTCCCCGACTTGTAGCAACTGGCGCGACACAGAGGAAATCTTGGCGTCCTTGGCGTCTTCTCTACGAGACGCTTCGCGTTCGCGTAGCGTTCCGAAGGAAAGGCGGTTCGTCCATCCTTCAGCAATTAACCCATTAACAGCAACTATCGCTGCTGTCACAGTATTAGGCCCAGAGAGTTGCCCCAAATGTAAAATTACGAGATTATGCGGACTTTGTGTGTAAGCAAGGGAACTCCACCACAAAGGCCCCGCACTCCACAAACTCTCTAAGCCACACCAGACGGCTGTACCAATAAGTATACGGAGCCACGGTTTTTGTCCGTTTAGGCGAACCATGACAGCCGCCCAAATACTAACAAATACCCCTCCCAACACACTGATGAATCCCCAACAAAAAAGGGTGATTAACAAACTTGGCAACCAAGGAACACCCAACCAAGTCATCGGATGAATTCCGGTAATCCAAGATAGGGCGACACCGTGATAACCTATACCCCAGAGGAAAGCCGGGGGGAATTTGTTTTTACCTTTGGCTGAAGTGACAACTAGCACCCATAAGGGGACTAGGGCAATCCAAGCCAAGAACCATGCGCCGACAGGGGCGACGGTTAGCCCCATTAAAATGCCGCTAGCCAAGGCAATCAAGTAAGGCAGTAAAGAGATAAACCTCTCCCCCTGCCTCCCCTGCTTCCCTTGCTCCCCCTGCTTTTTATTCAGCTTCTTCTGCATCGACAGCATCAGGTGGAACTATTGCCACTCCGGTAATGGCGTCATCTTCGTCTAAACGTTGCACTCTTACCCCAGTTGCCGATCGCGATTGGATAGAAATCGCATTTACCGCTTGACGGATGATAATACCGCGATTTGTCACCATCATGATTTCATCATCATCATTGTTGACAATGCGTAGGGTTGCCAACTTGTCTTTGGTTTTGCGGTTTTTGAACTTGGTTGCCATTAAACCTTGACCAGCACGATTTTGTAGCCGGAATTGGGCAACGGGTACGCGCTTACCATATCCTCCCATTGTAATTACCAACACCCAAGGGCCAACAATGCCAGTACTAGGCACTTCTGCGGACTCTTCAGTAGCTTCGGTAATTTCGATATCTTCAGTTTCGATTGTTTCGATATCTTCTGTTTCGGCTTCTGTAACTATATCCAAAGTTTCAAGAATTGCTGCGGGGAGGATATCCATACCCACCAGTTCATCTTTATTTTTGAGTTTCATGGCTTTCACCCCACGAGTCGCCCTACTTAAAGGACGCAGTTGTTCGTGGTTGCACCGGAAGTTAATCGCCATCCCGTTACGAGAACCAATGATTACACTGTCCTCTACTCTAGCGCGTCGCACCCAGCGCAGTTGGTCGCCTTCTTCTAAGGAAATGGCAATCAAACCATTGGCGCGAATGTGACTAAAGGCTGCCAATTCGGTTTTCTTGATATTGCCGCCCTTGGTGAGCATGACCAGATATTCTTCACTGCTAAACTCGTCAACAGGTACAATCGAGGTGATTTTTTCCTCTTTGGGAATCGGTAGCATCTGCACGATTGGTGTCCCGCGACTGGTACGCGAACTCGCTGGAATTTGATAAGCTCTTAGGCAATAAACAACACCACGCTCGCTAAAGAATAAAATACTGTCGTGATCGCAGCAAGTCAAAAAATGCTCAATGGTATCATCATCTTTCACCTTGGCTGCGGCTTTGCCTCTGGTAGCACGGCTTTGCGCTTCAAAGGTGTTAACTGGCATCCGTTTGATGTAGCCTTGCTCTGTAACTAGAATTATTGCTTTTTCATTGGCAATTAGGTCGCGATCGTCTAATTCGCCTTCCCCTGGTAAAATTACCGTGCGGCGGGGTGTAGCAAAGTTAGTTTTTAGTTGCGCGACTTCGGTTTCAATAATTTCTAGCACTCTCTCCCGACGTGCTAAAATATCTTGCAAATCGGTGATTTTCGCTTGTAATTCCTCGTGTTCCAAACGAATTTTGTCTGCTTCTAAGGCAGTCAACCGCCGCAATTGCATTTGCAAAATCGCATCTGCTTGCACTTCCGAGAGTCCGTAAGTTGTGATTAATTCGCCTTTGGCTGTGGGCGCATCGGGCGCATGGCGAATCAAGACAATAATTGGATCTAACTGGGATAGGGCAATTAACAACCCTTGCAGGAGATGATCGCGTTCCTCGGCTTTCCGCAGTTCGTAACGGGTGCGTCTAGCAATGGATTCGATGCGGAAATCCAAGAAGACGGTTAAGAACTGCTTGAGGGTGAGTACTTGGGGTTCGCTATTCACCAACGCCAGCATATTTGCGCCGAAGTTGGCTTGCAGTGGCGTTTGCTTGTAGAGGTTATTTAGAACGACGCGGGGATAAGCATCACGCTTGAGTTCGATGACAACTCGCATCCCGTCGCGATCGCTTTCATCCCGGATATCTGCAATCCCCTCTAAACGCTTCTCGTTCACCATTTCGGCGATTTTTTCAATCAGCGCCGCTTTATTGGTTTGATAGGGCAATTCGGTGATGATAATTGCTTCTCTATCTGGGCGTCCCCGTTGTTCAACGGTTTCAATGTTAGCGACACCACGCATGGTGATGGAACCACGCCCGGTGGTGTAAGCTTCTCGAATGGCAGATGTCCCCAAAATTTGCGCCCCAGTTGGAAAGTCTGGGCCGTGGACATACTGCATTAATTCGAGATCGGTGATTTCTGGATTGTGGATTACAGCCACCAAAGCATCAATCAATTCGCCCAAATTGTGCGGCGGAATGTTGGTTGCCATGCCCACGGCAATCCCAGAGGAACCGTTGAGCAATAATTGGGGAATCCGCGCCGGTAAGACTGTGGGTTCTTGTTGGGAACCGTCGAAGTTATCGGCGAAATCTACGGTTTCATACTCGATGTCGTGTAGTAGACCTGCGCTAGTTAAAGCTTGTAAGCGGCATTCTGTGTACCGCATGGCGGCTGGCGGATCGTTGTCTACCGAACCAAAGTTACCATGTCCGTTAACTAGGGGCGATCGCATGGAAAAATCCTGCGCCATCCGCACCAAGGCATCATATACTGCTGTGTCGCCGTGGGGGTGGTATTTACCTAACACTTCCCCGACCACACGGGCGCATTTCTTAAAGGGGCGATCGTGGAGCAGACCTAGCTCGTGCATTGCGTAGAGAATGCGACGATGCACAGGTTTTAGACCATCCCTGGCATCTGGCAACGCCCGACCCACTATCACGCTCATGGCGTATTCCAGATAAGACTGCGACATTTCGGTTCGCAAGTCTATCGGGATAATCCTCTCCTGTGAGGTTGTCATAACCTAAAAATCTCCAAAAATCGTAGATTTTAGCTTGTTTACTCAACAAAGCGCAGAATTATTCTAAATTGCTCTTGAATAATTGCCATATTTTGATATAATTCTAGCATGTATTGCTTTTTTTTGCCTGGGTAGCTAACTCAAATATCTAGTTAAAAAAGAGTATAATAATTTACATTTTCTAAGCTCTACCTAATTAACAAGAGCAGCGAACTAAAAGGTTGCTTAGTGCAAAATTACTTAAAGTGAAAGATGGCAGGGTAAATTTAAGGCAACAATCTAAATTGGCTTTATAACTCTTACTTTTATAACCGTTATTTATTAGACTTGTCACTAAATAAGGTCTGAAAAATTAAACCATAGTCGATCGTTTCTATTTAGACAAACAGCAGAACTGGATAAATCCTTTCAAGATGTAATTAAACGAACACTCGCAGAAATTGATATCAGAATCAACAGGGCATTGATCGCGTAAAGGAGAGAAAATTTTGGCAGCAGTCCGAGTCCGCCAGCATGTTAATCCACTTGGTAAAAAGTATCAAACACCAGCAAGTCCACTGGATTGGGAACAAATTTATGCAAAGCCAAATCAAGCGCTACATTTAGATATTGGCTGCGCTAAAGGACTATTTTTGGTAAATATGGCCAAAATAGAACCCAACTGGAATTTTCTCGGCTTAGAAATTCGGGAACCGCTAGTGGTGGAGGCGAATAAGTTACGTTCTGAGTTAGGTTTGACAAACCTGCACTACTTATTTTGCAATGTGAATAACTCATTGCGATCGCTATTATCTTCCCTTCCTCCAGGAAGTTTACAACGCGTTACAATTCAATTCCCCGATCCTTGGTTTAAAACCCGCCATGCTAAACGTCGTGTAGTGCAACCAGAACTAGTGGCAGAATTAGCCAATTATCTTGCAGTTGGGGGAGTTGTATTTTTGCAATCAGATATGGAATTTGTCGCGGTGGAAATGCGCGATCGCTTTGCTGCTCACCCAGCTTATCAGAAAGTTGGTACGGGAGAATGGTTAGCTGAAAACCCGCTACCAGTCCCCACAGAACGGGAAATAGGTACACAAAAAAAGGGTGAACCTGTTTATCGGGCTTTGTTTGAAAGGGTGAGAATTACAGATTAGAGATATTTAAAACTCTTGCATAAATATTTTATGGTAAGTTATTTGATTTCCAGTTTAGGTATTTAAAATAGTAGGAAGTTTCCAAGTTTTTCCGGTTAAGTGTAGTTAGAAAACATTAAGCAAAAAATGACATAAATGCTTCAGCATTAACTTATCGCTGAATTTTAATAAAAATTATATATGTTTTCTAAACTTTGAAGTCTAATTCATAATTGTAAATAAAAAATATTTTCTTGCCTTTATTAGGTCTTTCAAAATGTTGATATCCCTCTGTCGAAATAGAATGCTCCAGAATTTTGTTGAACAGTTGTTGAGTTACTAACTGAGCAGATAGATTTTGCGCCATGAATATCTTTTCCTAATTTTGCAAAGTTAATAGGTAAAAATTCGGTATTATCTGGAATAGTTGTCCATTTAAGGTCACTAATCAAAATTTTGGAACCCTGAGCTTGTTCGGTGCTATTTGCTTCAGAATTGCTGGGTTTTGGTACTGTGGATAATCCCATCTGTTTGAGCAGTCGCTTGATATGGCGATCGCTCACCTCAATCTCAAATTCTTTTGCTAGATGTTTCCCAAGCCAGTTAGCTGTCCATCGTCGAAAAGCATAGCCATGCTCGCGAGGACTACTGTTAATTAATTCCTTCAAACGCTCTAAATAGCGATCGTTCACAGCCTTCGGGCGACCAATGGGGCAATCTTGCCATTGATGCGCCATCCCAGTCCGGGCTATGTGCATCCAATGTCTTGCTGTTGCTGCACAACATCCCAAGGTTTGACAAATCTCGGTTTGAGTTTTCCCCTCATCTGCCAACAACATGATTTCAATTCGTTGGTGATAAGATTCAGGTAAACTTTTGTGCAAATTTTGTAGTAGCAGTTTCCGTTGAAACGCTGTTAAACACTTACCAGTAGATCCACTTGAGTCGTTAGTTTCAGGTTTCGCTTGGCAGTCGAACATAAACGTAGAATTTCTAGTTTTATAGACGCATAAATACCTTGTGCTTGACGTATAATTTATCAAGCACTTACAAACAAATCTTTTTAGGGGGTAGTGATTACCCTAATAGCGCACATTGTTTTATGTATTACATGTATTGTATGTTAGGCATATATCAAGCTACAAATCATATATGTAAATTCCGTAAATTAACTGTTAAACTTTCATGAAATGTTAGGCTAAATACGATAATGTAGTATTATCACTGTACATTTTATTTACAAGTAAAAATATTTTGGGAATTCAAAAGGATATACAGCAGTTTGCAAGTCAATAAGGTACAAAATGCAGGACTCACGCATCAGATATAAAGAGTTTCTGCCTTTTGCCTTCTGCCTCAAAAAGAGGGATCTTAAAGCCCAGGATTAAGTTTTGCCTTTTTAAGGCTAGCTAAGGGGGATTAAGGATCTATTGCAAGCATTGAGAAATATATGCTTAAACTTCTAGTAAAGGGAGGGTGACGGTAAAAGTTGTACCGACTCCAACTTGACTTTAGATACTGATAATAAATGTGACAACGATAGTAATTAAACAATTCTGTATATGTGTAGTTACAGCTATAGCGGTTCTCGCGTGGATGCAATACATTCTGACCTCTCTCCAAACCTCTCTCCTTTTAGGAGAGAGGCTTTGAATCTTGCTCCCCTTCCCTTGTAGGGAAGGGGTTGGGGGTTAGGTCTGTATTGCGCTCAACCGAGAAGCGCTATATTTTCAGGTAAATAGCTGTAAGTTAATTTCAGAAATTAAGTTACGAGTTATTATTATTCCAATGCCCCTTTAATCAAATCCAAGAGTTGAACCACATTCGCCAAGGTTTATAACCTTCAGGAGAAAGGGGTAAACCCAAATAAATGGGCATCCAGAAAATAAAAGCAACCAAAATGATAAAAGTAATGGTGACACCTAGCACCCGGAGTTGTTGATAATAGCTGCGAAGGCACTGATCGACAAACCAAGCGATCGCTAAAAATACAAACACCACTGCACACATATAGTGGTAGATAAAAACGCACCTTGTCACTTTCACCCAAGGTAATAAGTTAGCAGCATAATTTATAACTAAATACAAGCCAATCCAAGTATCAACATTAAGAGTTGCAGGTACTGAAAAACGCTTTTCTTTTACCCAAGGAATTACGGCTTGTGACACCAGCATCCCTACTAAAAATAACATGGCAGCAACACCGAACCACCACAAAAATGGATTGCCCATTGCGTGGACATCATAAATTACTTTTCCAGCACCGGCAGGCAAAGGCGGGCCCATCACAGGTAACGGATCGGCGATCCTTTCAGTCGTTTGATAATAATATGCCATTGGCCTAGTCATCAAAGGCCATTTGTACCAGGCAGCACAATAAGGATGCACATTAGGGCTATTGCCACCTAAATGTAAGTGAAACTTCAAAATTTGCTGATGTACTGCAATAAATCCGTATGTTTTATCTAGTTGAAGGTGAGGAATCCAGATGATGCTGTAAATGAAAGCTGGGATAATTCCTAGATAAAACAGCATTTGAAAAATATTTAGCTGAGTTAGATTTTGTAGTGGTGTCTGAGATGATAGGGATGGTGGGGATGGGGGAGAATAAGTACTAACTCCTGACTCTTGTACAGACGCGATTAATTGCGTCTCTGCTGACTCCTGCCTTCTGCCTCCTGACTCCTTCAACGAAGGGGATATAAAAAGAAGTTTGGAGTTAAGAAAAGAATGTATTAAATGGATTGCCCAAGCTGCTATCCAAATGAGATAAGCGCCTGAGAGGAACCATAAACCGTTCCATTTAGTACCGACTGAAGCACCAAAACCAATGCCAGCAAGAACTAACCAAAAAGAACGTCGCCGATTTTGGTTATCTAATGCCAATAATAAAAACCAGTGCCCTAATAAACCAAAGATGACGATATAAATATTACTTAAAGCATAGCGAGACTCAACCAGAAAGATGCCATCACAAGCTGTGAACAAACCTGCAAGCAGAGCAAAGCTACGACGATAACTCAACTGATAAGCGATCGCAGCCACAACTAAAGGGATAAATGAGCCGGTGAGGGCATTTAACCAACGATAAGTCCAAGGCGATCGCAATGAACCTGTCAATCCATTTACCGTGTCGTGCCAAAAAGGAATGTGGCTGCCAATCCAAATGCCGATGCCAATAATATATTGACTTAGTGGCGGATGAGCATTAAAAAATGGCGTATGCGTAAGATAATTATTCCCAAATTTGGCAAAGTAAACTTCATCAAATACCAGAGTGTTGAATCGCTCCAGCCCCCAAAACCTCAAGGCGAGTGAGAAAAGAAATACACTCACCATCCCAATTTGGAACCACTTTTTAGTCATTAGTCATTAGTCATTAGTCATTAGTCATTAGTCATTAGTCATTAGTCATTAGTCATTAGTCATTAGTCATTAGTCATTAGTCATTAGTCATTAG
>NZ_JBALFH010000032.1:0-204995 GCF_036917095.1 Nostoc sp. | reverse complement strand
TGGATGTTTGAATGGTTTCTCCGACACACTACCTTTGATTTTGACACTCTTCAAATGTACGGATCTTTTTCAGAAATCAAATACTAGTCCTATATAAATTTTATTAGTAACTGTGTACTTTAAATAAAGACAGTTTTATCCATAGAAGCACAAGTTTTCCAATATTTAGCTATTTCTTTCATCCTCACACGCAGTCTATTGTATTTTTCGATACCGCAAGCCAGATATTCCTCAACAAGTTACGATCGATTAAGAAGTAATAATTTTTTACGGCACCGCCAGGAGTCTCTTAATGTTCATTAATGAATTGTCACCTATATTCAAAGAATTTATCCAGCATCCAGTCTCATTTGTGGGCGGGTTATTCTCTGGTGTGCTTCGGCTCAATCTTGCAGAAGATCCTGTAAAAAGCTGGCTGGATCAACAGACCCGCTCCAATATTTACACCAGCACTACAACAGACGCACATAATGGCAAAGCCAGTGGGCCTCAACAGATTTCGATTGATTAAATTTTTGGGGTAATCGCAAATCCGGTTAATCATTGTGCTAAACCGAACCATCTCACCCTATTTGTAACTCTCCTTTTCCTTCTTTGCTAAGAGGGAAATGAACAAAAAGACGTGACAACTCTCCCGCTAACTGCTTGCAATTAGCGGGAGTATCTCAAATTCACAAAAGAAACTTGCTGCTTCACAGGTTGACCAATATCTAAGCCTCCACTTACTTAGTGAGTTGCTCCCCTATTAAGAGATACTAAAGTTAGGTACATAGGCAAAGAAATATGGAATCCCTAACCTCTCGTATGCAGGCGGTACAGTCGCCAATTATTCCTGTGGTTGGGGAACTGATTAAAAACTCTCCTGGAACAATCTCTCTAGGACAGGGTGTTGTTTATTACAACCCACCACCGGAAGCCATAGAATTTTTAGCTAAATTTTTAGGCGAACCAGCTAATAATTTATACAAATCAGTTGAAGGAATTCCCCCATTGCTGACAGCGCTTGCAGGAAAATTGCAAGCCTTCAACGGTATTGAAATCAATGAAGAAAATTGCATCGTCGTGACAGCAGGGAGCAATATGGGATTTATGAATGCCATTCTTGCAATAACTAACCCAGGCGATGAAATTATTTTAAATACGCCCTACTATTTCAACCACGAAATGGCGATCGCAATGGCTGGTTGTCGTGCGGTGTTAGTGGCAACGGATGAAAATTACCAACTGCGCCCAGATGCGATCGCGCAAGCAATTACACCCAAAACGCGGGCTGTGGTGACAATTTCACCAAATAATCCGACTGGAGTTGTCTATTCTGAAGCAGCATTGCATCAAGTAAATCAAATTTGTGGCGTTCAGCGAAGCTGTGCCGAAGGCGATCGCGGCATTTACCACATCAGTGATGAAGCCTATGAATACTTTACCTATAACGGAGTAAAACACGTTTCTCCTGCTGCATTTGGAAGTAGTAGCAAGTACACCATTTCTCTCTTTAGCCTTTCCAAAGCATACGGGTTTGCCAGTTGGCGCATTGGCTACATGGTGATTCCCAAACACTTGTTTGTCGCCATCAAAAAAGTCCAGGATACGATTTTGATTTGTCCGCCAGTAATTTCCCAATATGCGGCTTTAGGGGCATTGCAAGCAAAAGCGGAGTATTTGGAGAATAATATAGGTGCGTTGGCGCAGCCCGCTGTAGGCATCGCTCAAGTGCGGCAAGTAGTACTCGAATCCCTTAACCGCCTACAAGGTTTATGTAGCATTACACCCGCCAATGGCGCTTTCTATTTTTTCCTGAAAGTTAATACTCAGATGGATTCCTTTGAGTTAGTTAAAAGACTAATCCAGGAACATAAAGTAGCAGTCATTCCAGGTACAACCTTTGGCATGGATGACGGATGCTACCTACGCGTTGCCTATGGGGCGCTGCAAAAAGAGACGGCAAAAGAAGGTATAGAAAGATTAGTGCAGGGTTTGGAAACTATAGTTAGAAGTTAGAAGTCATTCAATTCCTGCTCCCTGCTCCCTGCCCCCTGCCTCCTTCAAGAAGGCGTTAGACTGTGTTGGCGTACCTACTTTGCAATTCCAAATATAAAATTGAACAGATGCCAATTATTAATAAGTTAATTGAAATTGAAACTAAACCAAAAATTAATATTTATAATATAACACCACAAATACAAGATTTTCTTACTTCAACATCAATTAAAAATGGACAAGTTTTAGTATTTTCTCGACACACAACAACAGCTTTAGCTATCAACGAAGATGAAGTTAGATTATTAGAAGATATAAAAGTGTTCTTACAAAAATTAGCACCTGAATCAGGCAGCTATTTGCATAATGACTTGCATTTAAGAGATGTCCCGGAAGATGAACCGATTAATGCTCACTCTCACTTAATGGCAATGATGCTGACAACTAGTGAGATAATTCCCATTGTGGATGGTAAATTAGCTTTGGGAACCTGGCAATCTGTGTTGTTTTTTGAGTTGGATGGGCCGCGCAAAAGAACGGTATTTTTCCAAATTTCTGGTGAATAATGCAACTTCACACCTGCAATCCTCCCAGAACAACCTAAATCTGAGAGAATTACCTACAGCAATTAAAACCCTAAAAAAATGTTTTCAAGCATAACCTTCCTTTCCACAAACCAGGATTTTCATTGTGTTAAAGGCAGACGCAATTAGTGATGAAAAATAACGATAATTTTGTATTACGTAATACTTGGTACTATGCTCTACCTAGTAATCAGATTAAGCCAGGTATGATGGTCAGCCGCATTTTCTTAGGAGAACCGGTGCTGTTAGTTCGCAGCCAGGATGGCAAAGTGTCTGCGATGACGGACATTTGCCCGCATCGCGGTGTGCCCTTGAGTTGCGGTAGATTCAATGGGCAAGAAGTGGAATGCTGTTACCACGGTTGGCGCTTTGATCCGGCTGGACGCTGCACTGCGATTCCATCTCTTGTGGAAGAACAACAGATGGATTTGAGCCGCTTCAATGTGCAATCCTATGAAATCCGAGAAGCCCAAGGGAATATCTGGATATATATGCCCGATCCCGATAACCCGCAACCTGCTTCTGAGATGGAGATTCCGGTAATTCCAGGGTTTGGGGAGCGGCGATCGCACCAGTTCGTAGAGGTGGTAAAATTCCCTTGTTTTATCGATCATGCAGTAGTAGGTCTGATGGACCCGGCTCATTCACCTTATGTTCATCGCGCTTGGTGGTGGCGAAGCGAGCAACTGCACGAAGAAGTGAAGCAATTCGATGCTTCGCCCTACGGCTTCACGATGCGACGACACCGATTACCAGCGAATGGGGGTCGATTATACTGGCTGATTGGCGGTGGTGTGCCGGAAACGGAAATTTCTTTTCGTTTACCTGGAGTCAGAATCGAAGAAACCACCATTGGCAACCATCGAGTCGTTAATTTGACGGCAGTTACACCAATTTCAGACACAGAAACTGAGGTAACTTTTGCTCTTTACTGGACGCTTCCTTGGGTAGGATTTTTCAAGCCACTGTTACATGTGCTGGCGCGGACTTTCATTGGTCAAGACCGAACTGTTGTAGAAAAGCAGCAGATTGGTTTGAAATATAATCCCGTACTACGGCTGATTAAAGACTCAGATATGCAGGCGCAGTGGTATTACCAGTTAAAGCGGGAGTATGCTAAGTCTGTCGCTGAAGGACGAGAATTTGTGAACCCAGTCAAGGGTCAGATACTCCGCTGGCGTGCTTAAATTACTCCAAAGTAAATTCTGCAAATTCTCTTTGTCCAAACTGCATATTTCGGTCTATTGCTGAGAAGACTTTATTATTGGTGCGTTGGCGCAGCCCGCCGTAGGCATCGCTATTTAAACTGCGACCAACTAACTGCGCGACATCTGCACGATTGATGCTACCAATAATGTGCGGATCTTCAGTCAAAACACCATTACCCGTTGCTGCTTCTGACTTTAGTCCACCAGGACGGATGATTGTATAGGTGAGTCCACTGGCAATTAAGTGTTGTTCGGCTTTGTCTTTCTCAGCTAAAACTTTTCCCAGTACCGCTAAAACTTGGGGTGACGCAGCAACAACACTATTGCCAGCACCAATGGAAGACACAAGAATAAACTTTTGCACCCCAGCTTTAACTGCTGCGTCAATCAGATTTTTATTACCAGGGTAATCCGGTCTTTCTACTTCTGATGGTAAACCGCCAATTGTACTGATAACCGTGTCAATAGGTTCACCTGTCAGCATTGCGCGTTCTACATCCTCAACATTCAAGGCATCTCCCAGAACTACCTCAATACCGATTCTTTCTAGTTCAGTTGCAACTGCTGTTGTTCTCAGGAGTGCTTTGACTTTTAGCTGTTGCGCTGTAAGATATTGGGCAATTTCTCGACCAACACCGCGACTTGCTCCAGCCAGAAAAATATAAGATGCACTTGTCATAATAAATTTAACTACTTACGCTCAAAGGATTTTATCAGAGGATTGGTAGTATTTAATAATTGCTCAAGCGACTGAGATGCTTCTGGTTGATGGCGAACATAAGTATCAATAAACAGACCAATAATTTCACTCATCAGCAAACGCAAGTTTTCTTGGGATTGAGTAGCTTTTAAGTCGAGAGAGGGTCTAACTGTAGTGGAGTCTGGCTCATCAACTATCGAAAAGTGATTTGCTCCCTCTAAAATTACCAGATAGCTGTCATTTCGTCCCCCAGCAATTGCTTCTTGGAATGTACGTGTAACTGGGATAGTAGCATCCTCAGGATTTACACCATAGAGTTCGCTACTGTGAAGCATGAATCCATCACGGGTTCCTCCCATCAGTAGCAGTGGTAGGGAATCTGGTAAAGACAAGATAGTTTCTGGTTCATACCCTAAAAATAAAAGTCCTCTGCTACTTGCGCCATAAGCAAAAGATGCAGCAATTCCAGGGAAAAACCGAGGATCGGCATTTGCGATCGATACTAAACCACCCGCAGAGTGTCCGCCGAGAACGATCCTTTGTAAATCCAGCATTCCTGCTAAAACTCCTTGATTTTGTAACTGTTGGAGTTTAGCTAGGAGTGCTGGCAAAGCCGAAGCTGTGGGAGCAGTACGATAAATTGTGGGTTTCATCTTTTCAAAATCAACCCCAGGTGTGAGGCTAATTACGCCTGATAGATTTTCCGCAATCCAATTAAAGAGAACCACTACCAATCCACGTTCAGCCAATTTAACCGCTAACCATTGGTATTGTTGAGCATCACAGTTATAGCCATTGAAGAAAATCACTACTGGAAAAGGTGCCTTTTCTGGATTAGCTGGCTCAATTCCCATACTTTCTTCTAGCTGACTCTCTGGTATCTGGGCTGGATAGAGAATTTTCAGGTGAATGGTATCGTAAGGTGGCTGGACACCCTCAACTTTAGCAGCTTCAAAAAAAGCACGAACTGTCATCTGGTTCTCCCTCATATAACTTTTAGAAAATTTTCCTATTCGCCCAGGTAGAACTGCTCCTAGCAATCCCAATCTAGCGATATAGAATAATGTAGTAATTTTAATTACATAAAATTTAGTAGGTAATTAAATTTAACCCAATTGTAGGAAGTATTTTAGTAAGCAATTATGCCAATCTAGCAAATAACTATTCTTTGGATAGACTTATGGCTAAGAAATCTCAAACTAATCTAGAAAAATACCAAGATGTCAGATTATCTGCCACCACAAGAATTTGGGTAATTACAGTCGCCATTCTGGGAGTTTGCGTCCCGCTGTCAGCAGTTACTAGAAGTGGTGCTATTCTTCCTTTAGTTGCAATTGGTGGCGCATCTGTGGGTACAGTTGCTGTTTGGCGTTCTGATGAGCAAAAATCAAAAACTAACTATTTACAACAGCAGCAAATAGAACTGTTAGAGCGGAGATTAGCGAATCTAGAAACAATTGTTAGCAGTGATGACTTGAACTTGCAAATGAAAATTAAACAGATTGAGGCAAGGGATACTTTTGGCGACTCCTCTGATGTAAGTACTATATCCAGACAACCAAAACGCAAAGGTTAAAATCAGCCAATCTTCAGCATTTATGCCGATTTCACATGATATCCCCTAGAATCATCGCTACTAGGTGATTTTTGTGTAGGTATTTGTTGACTTAACGTTACGGCAGCCTTTGAAATCGCTCTCAAATTAAACTTTCCTTTGCGGCTATAACTGTTTCTAGGGAAACAGTATCTCGTTCTCCATCTCCGTTAGAATTGACTGACATCATTTAATTCTATATACTTCAACTGCATCAGTTTATGAAATGTCTAGTGCAATAATCTCTATCTTTCCCAGAAACATCTGCTAATTGCTGTGTTTTATTAGACTACTAAGATTACTAAATTTTTAATTAACTAAGGTTATAAACTTGAGTAATTGCATTGGTATAGCTTACCGTAGGTATGCAATAGTTTTCCGCAGGAATGCAGATGGATTGGATTAGCTTACTTAAAGCTCAACAAGCTGATTTCCTTCAACGTGTGAAAAAACCTAAAACTTACGACTTATCTTTGCTGGAAAGTCAAGTCAAAGGTTGTCACACTGAAGTTATGGCTTTTTGGGGCGAGCCATTGGCTAGACTCCAAGAACTTTCTCGCCAACAAGCAGAAGTTCTGGCCAAAAATCCGCCGCCGACGCCGCCTGAATATCCTGAGCCTCCTGACTGGACAATACCTTTTCCCAAATACTTCCAACAACAAGCCCAAGATTATCTTTTGCGGGAGCATATTGTTGACGCGGCGATAGTTGAACGTTTGGGGAAATTGGTAAAAAAGGTATCGCAAGATACCGTGCAAAACATGGTTTTAGATGATGAGGGAAATTTGTCTGGCGAAAGCAAATTTTCTTATGTACTAAAAGATAATCCTCAGCTAAGTGTTCAAGTTTATGTTGCTGATGGAGAAAGTTTTAATGGTATTAAGAAAGATAAAATTAGGTGGACGGTTACTCAAGAAGATTTAAGAAAGCACCAAGTATTAATTTTTCTGTGTTTGTTTTATCCATCTACAGGTAAGCTAGGATACGACGAAAAGCAGAGCATATTTACAGGCTTTTTACCTGCAAATCAAATTGAACTTACCGAACCAAAACTCTACATTACTCCGAGTAACTTGTTGTATGCGGGGGGATTGAGTTGGTATTTAGAATCACTTGTTGGCAAAAAAGACGCGCCGCCATTAATTAATGAGAAAGCGATCGCAGATACAATACAGACTCTACCATCAGAGCATTGTCTCAAGGATATAGTCGGTGACTGGGAATGCTGGCAAACTTTGAAAGGGCACAACAGAGGCATTAATTGCCTAGCTTTCAGTTCCGGGTGTAATAATGGTAAAGCCTTACCCATATTGGCAAGTGGTAGTCGGGGAGAGACGAAACTCTGGGATTTAAGCAAGGGTGAATTAATAGAGACATTATCAGAGTATCCTTGGGTGATATCTGGGCTGGTGGATGAAGTGAATTCCCTAGCTTTTAGTTCAGATGGACAAACTTTAGTAAGTTGCGGTGCAGATTCCACAATTAAGCTTTGGCATGTAGGCGCTTTAGATTTGATAGATATTTTGCACAAACATAATGGGGTAGTGCGGTGTGCTGCTTTCACCCCAGATGGCAGAATGTTAGCGACAGGTGGAGATGATAGGAAAATTCTGTTTTGGGATTTGATGCAACGTCAGGTTGCGATCGCACTCTCTTTAGATGATACAGCTGCTCATTCCCTGGTTTTGAGTCGAGACGGGGAAACTCTAGTTACAGGTACCTATCGCAAAATCAAAGTCTGGCGCACCTTACCCCAGACGGGGATAAAAAGTTTAAAGGACGCACAACCGCTGCATACCCTCATGGGTCATTCTCACATCGTTGGTTCCTTGGCGATTAGTGCAGATGGTAAAATGCTGGTGAGTGGTAGCTGGGATCAAACGATTAAAGTTTGGCAATTGGAGAGTGGGGAATTACTTCATACTCTTAAAGGACATAGAGATAGAGTATATGCGATCGCTTTAAGTCCCGATGGACAAATTATCGCTAGCGGTAGCGCAGATAAAACCATTAAGTTGTGGCATTTCCAAACCGGGGAATTGCTGGGTACGTTTACAGGTCATACTCATATAGTCACAGCATTAGCTTTCACAGCTTCCGGCGAGATGTTGGTTAGCGGGAGTTTGGATAAGACAATTAAAATTTGGCAACGAAGTTAATAATAATTCGTAATTCGTAATTATCCAGTCTTTAAACTCTGTATACGAGTCTTTAATACTCATGCGAGAGTCTTTAATACTCATGCGAGAGTCTTTAATACTTGCCGGAGAGTCTTTGATACTTGCCGGAGAGTCTTTGATACTCGCCGGAGAGTCTTTGATACTCGCCAGAGAGTCTTTAATACTCGCCGGAGAGTCTTTAATACTCGCCAGAGAGTCTTTGATACTCGCCAGAGAGTCTTTAATACTCGCCAGAGAGTCTTTGATACTCGCCAGAGAGTCTTTGATACTCGCCAGAGAGTCTTTAATACTCGTGAACAACAAAATTTAAAAACTCTCTGCGCCTCTGTACCTCTGTGTGAAACTTAAAACTCTGCTAACAGCGTTTCCAAGCAGCGAGTTAAATTATATACAATAGTTTATCAGTTGCCTACACTCACTGATACCGAATTAAAACTGACAGTTAAACAAGTTTTTAGCTGGTTGACTATGAGTTAAGTAATATAGCGGTTCTCAGTTGAGTCCAATATAGACCTAACCCCCAACCCCTTCCCTATAAGGGAAGGGGAGTTAGATTCAAAGCCTCTCTCCTTTTAGGAGAGAGGTTTGGAGAGAGGTCAAAGTCTATTGCATATAAACGAAAAGCGCTATACAGGTGCATTTTTACTAAATTGATGCTGTTGGAGAATAGTCTATGGCGATGACGAAACTCTGGAAGTTTTTGCGAAACATTCAGGATTTGAACTGGGGACAAGGTGTAGAGGTAACAAAGACTGGAGCCGAAGCTGCGAAAGCCGTGCTTGATTTGGCAAAAGCAATTAAAGAGCAAAAACCCAATGTTCAAAACTTCAAACCTTATGTAGAACAGATTTCGTCGCTATTAGATGTATTTAATTCTCCTCTGGGTCAAATTACCAAAGAAGTGATTCCCTTTGCACCCATCGCCATTACTATACTAAAGTTCATTATTGATGCAACCAACAAAGAGCCAAGTTTAGAAAGCTGTGTGCTACTAGTTAGTCAGGCTGCTTACATAGATAGCTTTCAGGATATTCTCAAACAAGATTCCGAATTACTCAATAAAATTGATCGAGACCTTCCAGCTTCTCATGCTTTAGCTTTGCAAATTCAGAAATTAGGTGAGCAAGAATTTGATGCGCGGGAAGTGAAAAAAGCCATCCTCTATTTTCATGAATCTCAACTAGCAGAATCATTTAATCAGATTTTACAGCAACGCTTGCAAGAAGCCGGATTAACGGAGACAGAAGCAAAAACCTTAACTGAACGGGTAGCGCGTCACACCGATGAATATATGCAAGACGCATTGGTAGAAGTCGGAGAGAAAGCGGACAAACTTTGGAAATGGTATAGCGCCGGAGGAAAAGAAAAGCTAGAGAAAAATCTGAATATTGAAGATTATTTGGAACAGGTAATTAAACCAAAGCCAGAAGAAAAGATTTTTGATGAAACCCATATTACTTTTCGGGATTTGTATGTACCTTTGCAAGTCAAAGAACTAGATGGCAAAGACAATGCAAGTCTGGAACTGGAAGCGTGGGTTAAGGCAATACTGAATGACCCAGACCCGAAACACAAACAAGTTTTGTTTATTCAAGGCGAAGCCGGACGGGGGAAAAGTGTTTTTTGTCGGATGTTTGCCGATTGGGTACAGCGCGAATTGCATCCCAGCTTTACCCCAATTCTGATTCGGTTGCGGGATTTGCGCGTACTAAAAGATAACTTAACTGATACTTTAGAAAACTATTTACAACACCTTGATTTTGTCACCAGTGATTCAGGCTGGCTGACCGATAAAAATACTCGCTTTTTATTTTTACTGGATGGGTTTGACGAGTTGTTGCTGGAAGGGCGAGCAAGTGGCGGCTTGAAGGAATTTTTAGAACAGGTGGAACAGTTTCAAAAAGATCGCCTTTGCCATCATCAATTTTTAGTTACCGGTCGTCCCCTAGCGCTACAAGGAAACGAACGCTTCCTTTCACAAACCAAAAGCTTGAAGCGCGTCGAACTTCAGCCGATGGATGATTCAATTCAACAAAAATGGCTTGAAAAATGGTCAGTTGCAGATCAAATTAACAAGAGTGAATTTGAAGAATTTTTGCAGGTTTGCCCTCATGAAGTCAAAGATAACCTAGCACGAGAACCTTTACTGCTCTATTTACTCGCGCGGATGCACCGAGACAACCGCCTCAACGTCCAAATGTTTGCAGGCGCAGACGCTATTAAGGCAAAAATCCGCATCTATGACGAATCGGTGAAGTGGGTGCTAGAAAAACAGCGTGACAGTGAAAATCAGAATGATAACTCCCGCTTGACTGGATTGGAGAGTGAAGATTTGCGGCAGTTTCTCACGGAAGCCGCTTTGTGTGTCGTGCAGTCTGGGAATGAATCAGCGAGAGTGACGATGTTAGAAGCACGGCTCAAAGATAGCGACAACCCAGCTGCAAAGTTAATTCAGGATGCCAGACAGGAAAATGACTCCCAAAAAAATCAACAAGATAAGCTACTCAATAATTTGTTGACGGCATTTTATATCAAACCAGCTTCAGGTAATAAAGGCGGCTCAGTTGAGTTTGTCCACAAGAGTTTTAGCGAATTTTTATTCGCGGAACGGTTACTAAAAAGCTTTATCGATTGGACAACCAAGGTAAGCAAGCGTGACTTTATTACCACGGAGGTAATGGATAAGCAGATTTACGATTTATTAGGTTATGGAAATTTAACGCTTGAAATTGTCGAATATTTGATGGGTTGGTTGGTTGAGAATTCGGAATTTCCAAACGTGGAACGCTTGTGTCAACTCTTTCAAAGATTAGTGCAATTCTACTTCCGTTGGTGCGATGGGGAATTTATTGATGCAGAAGATGCAAACCTGCCTCTGATAAAGAAAAAACAATTGCGGGAGCAATTACCAGAGCGAGAAATTGAGTTGGGATTGCGTCAGGTGGATGTGTATACAGGGCTGAATGTGATGATTTTGCTTCTAGAGTTGCATCGCTATGCCCAAAGAAAAGACAACCTCAAAGACAAAATTACCTTTCACCCCTGCGGTAAACCTAATACCGATCAATTTGACTCAGAACGCTTGCTCCGTATTATCGGCTATAGTCACTGCTTGGTATTTTACAACAACTTCAGATTATTTCTGCGGAATGCTGACCTCAGGGGTATTGACCTCAGCGATGTCTGCCTCGAAGATGCTGACCTCAGGAATGTTGATCTCAGTGATGCCGATCTCAGGGATGCCTATCTCGGCGGTACCGACCTCAGCGATGCCAACCTCAGAAATGCTGATCTCAGCGATGCCAATCTCGGCAGTGCCAATCTAAACGGTGCCAATCTCAACAGTGCCAATCTAAACGGTGCCAATCTCAACAGTGCCAATCTAAACGGTGCCAATCTAAACGGTGCCAACCTCAGCGATGCCAATCTCAACGGTGCCAATCTCAACGGTGCCAATCTCAGCGATGCCAATCTCAGCGATGCCAATCTCAGAGGTGCTGATCTCAATCATGCCAATCTCAGCAATGCCAATCTCAGCGATGCCAACCTCAAAGCAGTTGTATGGAACAGTAACACAAAATGGCTCAATGCTGAAGGGCTGCATGAAGCAGTAGGTGTATCTCCAGAGTTAGCCCAAGACAAAGCTTTTGCGGCTGCCGTTTCCTTGAGTCAGGGCATCAGTTGCGTGAGAAAAGGCAGAATTCAAGAAGCACAGGAAGCTTTCAAGCAAACCCTAATATTTGATGACAGTTTGAGAAACTCTGCTGAATTTTGGAATAGCATCTGCTGGGTTGGCTGTTTACACGGTTATGCTAAAAATGTTCTTCCTATTTGTGAAAAAGTTGTTATTCTAGACCCTGATAATAAAGGCTATCAAAACAATCGGGGGCTTGCTAGAGTTTTGACTGGCGACTTGTTAGGGGCATTAGATGACTTTCAAGCTGTTGTAGATAGTGGCGCACTTGATTACTCAGGCTATGTGAAGCAGCGACAGCTACGCTGGATAGAAGCACTAAAGTCAGGAAATAATCCCCTCACGCCAATGGAATTGGAGGAACTGCGGATGTTTGAGGACTAAGCTAATTCATAATTAGCGAGTAGGGTGGCAAGGCAAAAATATTTGTCACTTAACGATCGCACTCTCTGCCAAAATCTTTGTAACTTAGCAATCAACTAAAATCAAACTAAAGCTATTGTCGAAACGGTAGAAAAGGCTATGACGGTAACTACCTATAAATGGACAATTGAACGCTATCACCGAGCAATAGAAGCAGGGATTTTTGATGACCAACCCATTGAACTATTGCGCGGCGACCTCATAGTTATGCCCCCAGAACGAGAACCCCATGCCTACTACAATACCGAAGCAGCTGATTATCTCCGCACACTGCTAGGTGAACTGGCAAAAATCCGCGATGCTAAACCCATCACCTTACCTAACGACTCAGAACCCGTCCCCGATGTTGCTATTGTCAAACCTTTAGGCGAGGTCTACCTAGAACATCACCCTTACCCTGAAGATATTTTCTGGATTATTGAATTTTCTAATTCCACCTTGAGCAAAGATTTGGGTGATAAAAAAGATATCTATGCAGAAGCAGGCATTGCTGAATATTGGGTTGTCAATCTCAAAAATTCTCAGTTGCAAGTATTTCGAGACTTAAAAAATGGACAATACACAACAGAACTGACATTAACTACAGGTACTATTGTCCCCCTAGCCTTTGGTGATGTATCAGTCCAAGTTAATCGCCTCGTGGGTTTCCCAAAAATATAATTTATCGCACCTGTCAGAAACGAAAGATGCGAGGCGTAGCAAGCTTTAAGAGTAAGCGATCGCACGCCGATAATAAAACTATCCCCTCTATGGTACTTGCTTATAGCGATCGCAGCCTTTACCTTTGGTTACGTGCTAACTAATGAAGTTTTGCGATCGCAATCTTGTTAAGTTACTATCCGAGCTTCAGGCAACAGGTATCTGGCTGATTTTCAACGTGTAGGCTGGTGATTTTTTCCCTATACACATATCCGGTAACGTGACAAATAAATTCTGTCCGTACTGTTGCCACTCAAGTTTATCTTTTGCCCCTAGCATTGTAATTTTTGCATTTTTCGGCAGAATTAGCCCTGGGATTGTCAGCGTCTTACTCATAGGAGTATCAAGCAAGACAGCATACAAATTACCTTTATTTGTGGTGTAACGCACTCGGATGCCTTGAGTGGATACATCTTCTGAGCGTATCCAATAGCGCGAACCAAAGATAGCTTCACCATTTACATCTAGCCACTTGCCTAAGCCGAGCAATCGTTCACTTTGCAGTTTGGAGATTGAACCATCGGCATTTGGGCCAATGTTGAGCAGTAAGTTGCCGTTTTTACTAACAATGTCAACGAATGAGTCAACCAGTTCATCTACTGAAATCATGTTCAAGTCGGTATCATTCTGGTTGTAACCGAACGAGTAACCTAAACCCCTTGTGCTTTCCCATTTCTTTGGTTCGATTTGTTTGAGTTGACTGTATTCAGGTGTGGAGAAGTCGAAGTGTAAACCGAATTGCCCATTTAAATCAAAGCGGTCATTAACGACACCGTTAGATACGTGATTATAAAAGTAAGCCATAATCTCGTTCGTCTGACCAACAGGGTAGCCAAGGTCATTCCATAAGATGGACGGCTGATAGCGGTCAATGAGTTCGCGCCAGTGAGCGTTAGCATATTCAGCGTAAGTTTTTTCTTGGATAATGGCTGCGATCAATGTGTTAAAGTCTGTCACCGTTGTATCTTGTTTAGACCAATCAATACCGCCGGAGTAGTACAGACCCATACGCATACCTTGTTTACGAACGGCTTGTGTCAGTTCGCCCACAAGATCCCGCGCCGCCACTCGTCCTGACTGGTTTGTAGTTTTGCTAGGCCATAACAGGAAGCCATCATGATGTTTGGTCGTCAGCACAACGTACCGCGCACCTACTTGAGAAAACAGTTTTGCCCATTCCGATGGATTCCACTTTGTGATGGCTGCGTTGAAGGTGGGGATGAAATCGTCATAGGTGAAATTTTCACCGTAAGTCGCACGGTGATAGTTATAGGTGTCGCTGCCCTTAAGTTTCATGGAGTTGTAGTACCATTCAGCATAAGGATTGTGCTGAAACCAATATTCCCAACCGCGTTCTGCAACTACCTTATTCAGTTCACCAGTCAGTGGTGCCCAACCAGGTACGGAGTAAACGCCCCAGTGAATGAAAATGCCGAGTTTAGCATCTTTGAACCACTCTGGAACTTCATGTTTTGATAGGGACTCAGTTGTTGGTTCATATATCTGTCGTGCAAAGGCAGTAGAGGCTGTCAGATACAAAAAGCTACTTAGAACGATCGCAATAATTAATCCACGTATTGATTGCCGAAACATCAGAATGCTCCTGACTGGGGCATATATCATCTTACAACTGCATCTTGTCAGTAGCGTATTAAGCGTTTAAAAGTATCATCACCAGAAAGAATGCATTACAAAGCATACTTAGTACACGTCACTGCAAAAATCGGAAATGAGCAATACACAACTGAACTGACATTAACCACAGGTACTATTGTCCCCTTAGCCTCTGGTGATGTATCAGTCCAAGTTAATCGGCTCGTTGGTTTCGCAAAAAAATAATTTCTAGCACCTGTCAGAAACGAAGGATGCGAGGCGTAGCTTACTTTAAGAGTAGGCGATCGCACGCCCATAATAAAACTATCCTCTCCATACTATTTACTTATGGCGATCGCAATTCAACCCCAACTAACTTTAGATCAGTTCCTCAAACTGCCAGAAACTGAACCAGCATCAGACTTTATCAACGGAAAAATCATTCAAAAAGCAATGCCCCAAGGTGAACATAGCTTGCTCCAAACTACTCTTTGCGAAACAATTAACGGCATAGCTAGAAGTCAAAAAATTGCTTTGGCTTTCCCAGAACTACGCTGTACCTTTGGCGGTGCTTCTATCGTCCCCGATGTATCTGTGTTTCGCTGGGATAGAATTCCTAAAACTTCATCTGGCAGAATTGCTAACCGCTTTGATATTCATCCCGACTGGGTAATTGAAATTCTTTCCCCAGAGCAAAGGTTAAAAAAAGTGTTGAGTAAATTATTCCATTGTTCGCGCAATGGTACTGAATTAGGCTGGTTAATCAACCCTGAAGACGAAAGTGTGCTAGGGATTTTTCCTGGACAGCGAGTGGAATTATACGAAGGTGCCGATAAATTACCCATCCTTGAGGGTATCGAATTGGAACTGACTGTAGAACAAGTTTTTGGCTGGTTGAGTTTGACGTAAATAAAGCAAAGGTATTTACCAAAGAAAGTTGGAAAGGATTGTATCTGTAGGTTTATTGTATAAACTGGGCGATACAGCGCTTCGTGTGTACCACAAAAAATTGTATGCCGTACTTTTATGGAAAATCAACTAGGATTAGTTCTGAAACTGCTTTTACTCTCAGCTTTTTTATCGGTATTGATTAAGTATGCAGCGCCAAGTCTATTAATTCCGGCCACAGCAACTAACGCGCTGATTATAATATTTTTGCCGATCGCGATTATGGCGATCGCGCTACTGTGGCGATTCCAAGCACAGAAACAAAATTAACTCAAACCATCCACCCACAAGTGACTAAAATCGGCTAACCTAGCTGAATTACAAGAAAATTGCATCTCGCCAACCGTTGGGAGTCAGCCTGTGAACCTCGGTCAATGGATCGGCTTAATCGCCATACTTATTTCTTTATACACCTTGTGGCAAATTCGGGAAGTGCTTTTGCTCATGTTTGCCGCAGTTGTCTTAGCCACCACCTTAAATCGGCTAGCGAAACGCTTCCAACGCTTTGGTATGAAGCGTGGATTCGCCGTCCTCCTCGCAGTAGCTATCTTTTTTGCAGGTATCGCGGGTTTTTTCTGGCTAATTGTGCCGCCATTTGCACAGCAGTTTCAAGAACTAACCAATCAGGTTCCTAAAGGGTTTGAGCGCTTTAATAGTTGGCTTGATGCCCTGAGAACTCATATTCCTAACCAGTTGGTTCCCTACATCCCAGATATCAACAGCCTCATCCAACAAATACAGCCCTTCGCCAATCGGCTATTAGGAAACTCCTTCGCCTTTGTATCTGGCTCTTTGGAAGCTGTCCTCAAGATTTTGCTAGTGTTGGTTTTAACAGGAATGATGTTAGCCGATCCCGTGGCTTACCGCAAAGTATTTGTGCGGCTTTTCCCCTCATTTTATCGGCGGCGGGTAGATGGGATTTTAGATAAATGTGAAGTCTCTTTGGAGGGATGGATTACAGGCGCTTTCATTGCTATCTGTGTAGTGGGGGTGATGAGTCTGATTGGCTTATCAATTTTGCATGTAAAGGCAGCACTAGCTTTAGCGGTTTTAGCGGGATTTTTTAACTTGATTCCCAATCTGGGACCAACGATGAGTGTAATCCCAGCAATGGCGATCGCCTTCTTGGATGAACCTTGGAAAGCGATCGCTGTCTTGATTCTCTACTTTATCATTCAACAGGTTGAAAGTAATTTCATCACACCCGTTGTGATGGCGCATCAAGTGTCATTGCTACCCGCTATAACCTTAATTGCCCAACTATTTTTCGTTACTTTCTTTGGCTTTTTAGGATTATTTCTAGCGCTACCCCTAACTGTTGTCGCGAAGATTTGGTTGCAAGAAGTGCTGATTAAAGATGTTTTGGATAAATGGGGAAATAATCATCCACAAGAGACTGAGTTTGTGATGGTTTCTGAATCTCCTGGAGTAGATGATAATTGGACAGCAAAAAATCCCGATATTAATCAGGAGCGACCAATTGATGATAGCTTGCCAAAAGATAATTAGTCATACGATTTTTGGCGTTGCAGAACAGTCAGATGAATGAGGGTAAGCTCTTGAGGCTCTTGAGCAGGGGTGAATTATGGCAGTTCTCATTTGGGTGCAATACAGCGATCGCCTCACCCCATATTTGGTTAGACAAACACTCTCCCCTTAGCAAGGGGTTGGGTGTGAGGTTTAAAAATGTACTTCATGCAAATGAGAACTGCTTTAACCCTTGAAGTTTGTCCAGCCTACAAGAAGAATTGGATGTTTTTTTATTTGGAAGTCCCTTAATCTAAGGTTGATCCGAGAGAATCGGTTCTGCTGCAATATCATCTAAGTGGATGCTGCTTAACAAATTCCGCCACTCTACTTGCAGTGCCGCATCTTTAGGATTTTTCTGACGCAGTTGAGCCAGTGTCGTCAGTGCGTCGTACCATATCCCGTTTTGGGCATAGATAGTATAGCGCTTTAGAAGTTCTGTCGTTTGCAGCTCTTTGACTGTGGCTGGATTCAGTTCAACTCGTTTAATCACGCCTTCTACGTAAGTCCAAGGAGAATAGTTTTGTTTATCACAATTAATGGTGAAAAACCAGCGATATTGTTTGTCTAATGCCAAGGGAGGAACAGTGGTAGGCAGAGAAATGCGGATGATTCCTGGTTTATCTGGTAGAGCGATCGCTTTTTGGAAAATCTCCTTAGAGTCCTTAGAGTCTGGATCTTCTTTCAGCACAAATTCAACTTCATAGGGCAAATCTTTGGTATATGGCACATAGAAAAACCAACTTGGGCGTTCTACCGTTGTCTGTCCCCAGACATTGGTCACTGAGTTAGCTTCCTCAGTAAAGTGTACTAAAGCAGTCAGGTCAGGTTTCTTTAGTGGACATCCAGGCCCGCGCTTCGCTCCACCACGAATCCGACCTCCAGGAGGGGGGCCAGGTGGAAGTGAGGGTTGATTAAAGGTTGTAGCTTGAGCAAGGGCCGTTTTAGCATCAGAGCGTAGGCGTAGCCCGCCGTAGGCATCGCTAGGTGAAGAACCAGGAGTTGGTTTCGCCAGTACTGGAGTCAGGCTCACTAGTAAACTGGTGCAGCTATAAGCTACTACTAAAAACAGTTTTATCGGTTCTGAATTTGACTTCATAAAACCCTACCTAAAGTATGTAACCCTTGTAGATCGATCTGCTGGGTATTAAAACATTTAATCAAAAAAATCTTTCCCCATTCCCTAGTAAACTCCAAAAATTAAATTATCCAAATTCTTCTGTCCAATACAACTATCAGATTCTTCTCCCCTGCCTCCCCTGCTCCCCCTGCCCCCTGCCCCCCTGCCCCCTGCTCCTTGCCTCCCTCTATTCTCCACTTCCTACCCAAACTTTTGTTTTTGAATTATAAATCGACATCAAGCCAAGTGTGGCTATCAAAGACAAAGCCGACGGTATAAACGGCACCCAAGCGCCCGAAATTAACAGACCAAAGCAAACTATATACAGAATACTAGAGGTAATACTGACTGCCAATGCCAACCAAGGCAACGAAAGCTTTCGCCAAGCCAGAACTCCGCCTACCAAAGACCAGCCCCAAATCCAGACTATCTCAATCCATAGCGACCAAACCCGCAGCAACGGTCGCCCATCCTGGACAGCACTGAGAATCTGGCTGATCATATGGGCTTGTACTAACACTCCTGGCATTTGCTCATCTAAAGGAACGCCATAAGGTGTAGCCCAAGTGTCTGGAGAATCCCCTTTTGCCACCACACCAATCAAAACAATCTTGTCTTTAATCGCACTGGGGTTAATCGGACTAGATAAAAATTTGGTTAGCTTCACCTGTTGGGCTATATCTTTTGAGGAACGGTAGTTGAGCAAGATTTGACCGCCATTAGCATCAATTTTTTGATAGCCGCCAGTCCGAGGTTTCAGATTGGGAAAAATAGTTTTACCCAGCTGCAAATTACCTTGAGGAGTGAACTTTGGTTGAATTCCTGAAGAGCGCAGATAGAGAGAGGCTAGTTGTACGCTGAAAGCATAGGAAGCAGGACACAACGATGTCGCCTCTGGGTTCATGAACAGGAGATGCCGACGGATAACTCCATCGCGATCGTTAATAAAGTCACTGAATCCCAGATTTGTTTTGGGAATTTCTGGTGGCGGCTCATTTCCTGGGATATCTACTGTGCCATCACTTCCCTTACATACACCAATCAAGTTCTGAGTTTTTTGCAGACGAGTAACTAAATCTGGTTGTGTGGCTTTAAAATCACGGTAGATATCCAAGCCGATGGCGCGGGGTTGGTATTGATTCAGTTTTGCCAGTAGTTTGTTGAGAGATATTTCGGAAATGGAAGCTCCAATTAAGGACTCGTTATTTTTTCTTTGAGTTGCCAAATCCTCATCATCAATTGTGATTACCAGCAGTCGGGAATCAATTCCCTCCGCAGGGCGCGATCGCATCATCTCATCAAAGGCTGGAATTTCTATATTTTCCAAATATCCCAGCGATCTCACCCCACAAACTAAGACTGTAATTGCCAAACTAGAAAACAAAGTTGTCAGAAATTTGCGTCTGCTGGACAAAGCTAAATTTGGTATATCTTTAGTTTTTGTAGACCTTAATTGATCCCAAGTCGGTGGTATCTCTGCTGGATTTTGGCAAATCACTGGTAGCCAAGTCGCACAGGGAAATCGATCCTCAAGTCCTTGCAAGCGTTCCCGCGCTTGGCGTACTGCTTGATATAAAGACTTGCCCCCGGCAAAGGCTTCGAGAAAATACTTTAAGAACTCCTTGGCAACCTGATCTGGTACAGGTTCGCGCATGACGATCATCTGAGGGATTTGCAAATCAGCCAATTCTCGCGCCAATCCCAATCCATCACAGGAGTTGAATATAGCTAATTGCAAGCCGTTTTCAATGGCTTTCCTTAGAGCATACTTTAACTCGCCAATGGTGAGACTATCAGTTTTATTCAGGTAAATTCGTCCGCTTTCTCCATTTTTGTTACTAGAACTGTGCCCGGCAAAGAAGAAAATATCCCAGTTTTTTCCCCAAAGATGGTCAGTCAATTCCTTGCGTTGTGGTTCCACCAGAAAGGTGATCTCTGCATTACTACAATTTTGGAGTAAAGCTCGATCGGCCTGGGTGTCAATGCCCTGGCTATTGCCCACAATCGCTAAAATATTGACTAATGGATTTTTGGTGCGTGGGTTGTGAATGCGATCGTAGGATGGTGAAGAAAGGGCAATTTCAGCCTTGGGGTAGCGTTCTAAGAAATCCCACAGATGCCAGGGTAATAACTGCAATTGGCTATTTTCTGTTTGCAGAATCACCCGCACTTCTTCAGTGGACGACAATCTTTCTAACCATTTTTCCCTCAAAGGGCGAAACTCCTCTGCTCGCAGCCACGCATTAAAGCGGGCACGCAAAATATGGGAAGTGTTTTCGCAGTCTTGAATCATCGATACATTCGTCACCTGCATTTGGTCAGCATGGAGACGATAACGATTGCCTATCAGCCGATAGCTAGACTGCCAATGACTATAATAGAGTGGCATTTCGGGGAATGCAGGTAGCCTACCGGTAATTTCTGTTGCAGCACGCTCGTGTTCTTCACCAATTTGGAGAGTAACAGCAAACCCCTGCTCAAAACTACCCTCTCCGAATTTCAGAACTACTAACTTACCCATGACCGTCGCTATCTCCACTGTGCAAAATCATGCCCTGTTGTAATGTCTGAGACAAGTTCCACAAGCGTCTACAGACTTCTTTCAAAATCCCCAAAAGCCGACTTGAATTTTTAACTTTTAATTTTTAATTAATCAATTACCACTTAATAAATTATCAACAAAGAGCGAAGATAGCTACATCTTTCAAATCCTAAAATGTTCGGTGATGCTGGTATTATCTAAAGCTACTCTAACGCTAAATAGCTCTGTAGGTTCGCCCCGAAACTGCAACTGAATGTAATTGTCTAATTTTCGAGATTGAGCGTCTAGAAATACTGCTCCCGAACTATCTAGAACGGTGAGATGAACTCCTTGCGGTAAGTAGATTTGATTGCCAGTGGCGTGCAATTGCAGATGAATACTGGTTTGTTGATCTTTATCGGGGCTGATTTCTACAATCAACATCACAGGCTGGTTGAGAATTTGGATACCCAAATCAATCAGTTTTGCACGTTTAGTAATTGATTCTATTCGGTTAAGGGTATTTAGTTCCAAAGTTTCAGGACTGCGAAAGGCATAAGCTGGTCTGAGTTCCGGCACGTTCCACAAAGATTCAATAGTCTGCCAACCTGTTTCAAATATACCAGCAAACCACTGATTTAGATTCACCAGCGAACTAACTGGGGATTGGTGCAGTTGACTCAGGTGGTCGATAAACGCTTCCAATGGTTGCAGTTGTTCTAAAGGCAGTGTTTCAGTTGCGACACTTGGGATAAAACCAAGCAGTTTCGCTTCTTGGAGCGATTCATCAAATTGAACTGCTAAATAACCCACCCGTTCTTCCCAGGTTTCTGGAGGAATGGAACATATCTGCTCGTGCAGATGGACAGGGCGGCACTCCAGACGGCCAACTGAGGGTACCTCTAAGTCAGCTACATTTCCACAAAGGCGCATGACAGGGTTCCAGCTGTCACTAGCTTGGAGGTTAGTAGGAATATCCATCATTTCCAAATAGTCATTTACCACCCACACAGCCAGAGTATTCAGCCGGACTTGCTCTGCTTTTTCAGGATTTGGCTGCTGGTTAGCAAATTGCTGGGCAGTTATGCGAGCTAATTGGGAAATCGGCAATCTTAAAGCGAAATCGTCTAGCTGATAGGTGGAGTTATTCATAAGTTAATCTTTAACGATCAATGCTGCCATATACATATCACCCGTATTTACTAAATTTATGCCACAAAATCGAGAATGATTATTGGAAAAATAGAATTGAGCATTAGGCATTGAAAAGAGGCAGGGGGCGGGGGGCAGGGGGAGCAGGGGAGGCAGGGGAGGCAGGGGGAGCAGGGGAGGCAGGGGGAGCAGGGGGAGCAGGGGAGGCAGGGGAGGCAGGGGGAGAGAAAGAAACAAGTGTATTCCAGGGTATTTTAGTAGTAAAAATCATGCTTATTTTTCTCTTTACTCCCCCTGCTCATTTCACGACGAACTCACTTTTTCGCGTTGCTCTCTGCCCCCTGCCCCCTGCTCCCTGCTCCCTGCCCCCTGCCTCCCAAATTACAACCAATTGCCAATCAAGACATAGGCAGACCAAAAGCTTGGTGCTTTGTAGTTAGGATGTTTTAGCAGTTGTAGCTGGGCACGGTGGACAGCTTCGGCTTTGGTGATTTTGCCACTCTTGAGTTCTCGATAGAAGGCACTAACAAACATTGCTGTTGATTCATCATCAATCTGCCACAGGGAAGCTATGGTACTGCGTGCCCCAGCTCGTACAGCTGCTCCTGCAAGACCGAGTGCTGCACGACTGTCTCCTGCTGCTGTCTGGCAGGCACTCAAAACTAATAGTTCTACTACGGTTTTACCGTGACTGCGGAAGAGAGTATCAAAATCCTTGACATTAATCTGACCATCGAAATCCAAAATAAAAGTGTCTTCAACGCGGGAACTAAACTGACCGTGGGTTGCTAAATGCACTATGTTGAATGGAGCAGCACCAATTTCACTCTCTAAATTCTTTTTCTTAAAATCTCCATCTAGCAGGCTAGTTGTGGAGACTCCTGCTTTGCTAATGCCGTCAAATTCAGATTTGATCGCAAGCAACGGCGCAAACTTGGAATAACCTGGTGGCGGTTGAGTTAGTCCTGCGGTTAGTGCTTTTAGCTGCTGTTGTACCAGCGGTTTAGGGTCGAGGAGTTGCAGACCGACGCTCAGAGCAACTGCATATTTCTGTACCAAGTATTGCTTACCATCATAGAGAGCTGCCATTGGTAAATTGCGTAACGGGCCATCCAAGACGAACACTAGGGTATCTACCCCACTTTTTTGCAATTCTGACTCAATCGGTTTGAGCAGCCAGTTATAAACTTGCTGTGAGTGGGTTTGGACGGCTTTGGTTGCGGTGGGATTGACAAGATTTTGTCGCAGTTTTACTAAGAGTTGCTCTACTTCTGTGTGGGAAATCTGAGTAGTGTAGCTTTGCAGAGGTTGTTTGGGAATTTTGACAATTACCTGGAGTTCTTTTTCAAGAATAATCGGATAGAGGATGGCAGCCGTGGGATTATCTTGGTCTACGACTCGATCGAGGGCTACTTTTTGACCTTGCAGGCAAGCTTCCTGGAAGAAGTCGTCTAATTCTGCTAGTTGGAGTGCTTCAATCCGCTGGCGTGCTTTCTCCAATATTTTTTCATCTGGTTTTCCTTGTTGGGATTTTAGCAGTAACTCTACCGACTCTCGGTAGATGGGTTCTACGCTGTCCCGGAAGTTGAATTGTACATCTTGATTCACTACATCTTTATTGACTACTAAATCTCTGCGAAGAGACTGGAGAGTATCCACAGCAGCATCATACGCCGCGATCGCACCATTAATATCTTCTTGTGCCTTGAGCAATCTACCTAACTGCCACTCCAAGCTATAGGTAATTTCTGGTGCATTGCTGCTCTGTGCCAAAGCTAATCCTTGCCGGGTAAGGGCTTGCGCCTCTGACCACTGTTTAGTTTCTTCGTACAAGCCGCCTAAACTCTTGAGAGCATAGGCTTCTGCCCGCTTGTCCCCTAAGTTGCGAGATTGCTGGATGGCGCTGGCAAGTAATACTGCTGAGTCTTTTGTGCTGAACCCTGAGTAAAAACTTTGACTGGATGCTTGCAATACACCACTCTTGACTTTTGCCAAACTTTGTGAAAAATTAACCTGGGCGTAAATACTAGCACGGCTAAGGGGGATTTGGTCGAGTTGGGACTCAATCAACGGCAAGAGAGTTTGAACCTGTGCCCATTGTCGATCTTCAATGAGTAAGCCCAGGTAATTCAGTTGCGCCTGGACTTTTGTCAGGGGTGAGGGAGATGCTGCGACTGTTTGTTGATAATAGGCGATCGCTTTGAGTACGTCTTGTTGTTTGCGGGCATTATTCCCCAGGCTGAACAGACTAGCCCCAATATCAGCGCTTGATTGCAGATTTCGAGCAATTATCAGACTTTCTTCTAGAACCTGGCGTGACTTTTCCAAATCGCCCAATACCAAAAGGGCATCACCGAGCGATCGCAAACTCACTGTCTTTTCTATGGAATCTGGTTGAGATTTTAAAGTCTGACTAACCTCTTCGAGTGTTTTGACAGCTCGAGGGTAAAATCCTTGGGTTCGCCACGCCTGTGCTTGATTGATTAGCGATCGCACCACGCCATTTTGATTGCCAACTTGCTTGTAAATTTCTTCTGTCTGCCGCCAAGTTGCTAAAGCCACCTCGGCCTGTCCCATTGTCAGTTGCAGACGACCTTGAATATCCAGTGATTGGGCAAATATTTGCAGATTTTGTTTTTCATGCTGTCCTTGGAGCAAATTTAAGCTCTCTGCAATTGCCTGCTGTGCCTGACTCCATGCACCGAGTTGCTGGTAAGCTAGGGAAAGATTACTCAGTGTCGCTGCCAGTCTGAGGGTATCACCTTGCTGCTCATATGCTTGGACAGCCTGTTGTAACACTTCTACCGCCTTGGCAAAGGTTCCCGCATTGTATAAAACTTTGCCTTGTTGTAGTAGTGAGGCGGGGTCAGCGGCCACAGCCAACGATGTCAGACTGTTAGTTGGTAGTTGGGATGGGGAATTAATTGAGCCAGGAACTTTTGCTAGCACTGGTGAACCAAGGATGCATAGCAAAGCTATTAGGAAGTACAAAGGCAAACGTAAAAAATGAGCCAATATGGTTTTGTTCCAACCCGAAAGAGCGTCTCCAAGAGTTGGGGAGCCACTGCGGTTTTTTCCCAAGGGGAGCCACTGGCGAACCCCTAAGGAGTAAAAAACCTTGCCTATTGCACGCCAGTTGCTACAACTGATCGGGTTCGCGTAGCGAATCTTCTTCCAAAGGGAAACGCTAAGAGCGAATGAGCGCCGGGAAAATAGGCAACGTCCTGGCTGCTTTTGCCTTTTAACTTTTACAGAATTCGCGCCAAAAATCCTAGTTCTTTTAGTCATGAGCATGACAAGAGGTAAATGATAGCCAGTAACGCACAGGATTAATTCTAGGTGTTTGGGCTACCAGGGTAATGTTAGCATTCGCATCCATTACTCATCGTTGAGCTTCCACAATCTTATTTATCTAGCACTTACGCACTGTACAAACCAATGGTGATGTCAATTAACCAAAATACCTTGTTTCAGGCTTTTCTTAATTATTTTTTGATAGTAAATAGATTGTGCCCGTAGGGCACAATAATACTATGCACCTACGAAAGATGTAGCTTTTAAACTTCACCGTATTTGGTATTTATTGTCAATGCGTAAATCCTATGATCGTGGTTTGGATGAGGTTTTACTGTCTAAATCTTTACTTACCCGATTCGTGACAGCTTAAGATTGAAATTAGCTTTGTCAATAGTAGTAACGCGGCTAATTAACGCAGTCTGTGCGTATCGAGTTAAATACTGTACAAACTTTGAGAATTACAATTAAGTGGTGCTTTTTTTTATGAGGCGATGCCTACGGCGTCTCATAACTAGCTACTCAAGCATCATTCGGCACTTCCTGCCGGGCTGAAAAAATTATATCATTATAAAATGCCAAAAACCTGGTCAAGGTTGACCAGGTTTTATCGAGTTTACAGATTTCAAATTGTTAAACTAATTAAGTAATTGAAAGTTAATAACTAGGGTGGACTAAACAACTAACAAACTCAACATACTTGCGTCTTTCCGCTTTGGGATTTGGCTTTGCCTTCTACATCAGGCTTTTTACCACTTGTCTAGATATGCTGAAATTTGGTTGGGTTGATGACAGGGGACACAAAGTCATTTACCCTTTTAGTTTGATTTCATTTGATTGGTGTCCTACTATTTAAGTTATCACTTAGTTTGTGAGTTGCAACCCTGCGTTTACTAAAGTTGACGTTTTGTTAGGTTTTGTAATCTAGCTCTATAGACTTGATCCCCAACTATCTTTTTAAGAGAGTTGAGGGGATCTTGGAGAGATAAGCATGATTAACCAAACTGCATTGTCACCAATTCCACATAATCTGGCTGTCATCCAGATGGTTGGTGACAATTCGTCCGATGGCGTCAATTTATGCCAATTGGGCAACTAATGCATTGTCTAGTGCTTGCCCCGGCAATTTTACCTTGCTCTTTCGGCAGGTTAAGAGCGTTCATAGTTTCTTCAATAGGTAAAGATAGGTGTGATTTGGATTTCAGTTGTACCTAGCGTTCGCTTTTCTATAAACTCTTTCCTAATTCATTCCCTTAGATAGGTTCATACTTTGCCGATTTTAGGTTGAAATTAAATCAGAGTTAGAGTAGATGCTGATGGAATTGACTACAACTTTTCATGCTCTCAAAGAATGGGCAGTCGCTATAAATGCCTTGGAAGACGGTGAAACAATTATGTTGCTCCGTAAAGGCGGTATCCATGAACGAAATGGACATTTCCAAGTTGCCCACAAGCAAATTTTGCTTTACCCTACTTATGAACATCAACAAGCTTTCATGCTGAAAGCAGAGTATGCCAATCGTGTTTATCCAGTAACATCAGGGTGGCATCCAGAGACAGTTCGCATTGGCAGTTGGGCTGAAATTACCGATATTTTGCCAGTTAGTGACGAGTCTATTGTCAACTCGTTGCTCCCTTTCCATATTTGGAACGAGCATTTTATTAGCGATCGCCTCAAATGGAAACCACGTCAACCCCTATATATTCTGCTCCTACGAACTTACAAACTTTCCCAAGAGCTAGAAATTCCTTATTATGCCAAATACGGTGGCTGCAAGTCATGGATTGATTTAGATCGAGAAATTCAGTTGCAAGCAGCAAAACCAGTTTTATCTAACTTTGCATACACCCAACTTGTAGAGACAATTCGCCAGATTGTCGGCGATAAGTTGTACGCTCCATCTTTCTAATAACCCAGGTTGCAGGTTATCAAAGACCGATTTACCATTGAATGCGATCGCGCCCGAGCATGTGGCGGTTGCGCTAGACGCAACTGCAACTCAATCAAAAATGCAAGTATTGAATCAGGCTAAAGTATTATATTTCACCAATCCCATAATTTAGAAAACGTCTGTGTAATAGTACTGACACAAAAACGAACGCAACTTCTAGCAATATAGAAACGGGTTTGGGAATCAAACCTGCTCAATTCAATTATTCTCTAAATCGCTACTCAATAATTTCGTCATATTGATTGGTGTTGTCTCCCTGCAATTATTTCATCTCTGCTAAAGTTTCTTCATCTAGCCATTGAACGGGGTTATCAATCAATGCATTAATTAATTGAAAGTTTTTTTGGGCTTTTTTGAAGTTTAATCAACGCAACTTTATAAGTAATTTCCAAAATCTACGCTTATATATGTAAGCAGAAAAACAAATAGTTTGATTGCGAAACCCAGTCAAAATAGTAGCTATTGTTACACACATTCATCAAAAGCGCGGATAACATTAGAAAAATCTCCCCTAGAAGGCGAGAGAAAGCTGTTTATCTTTGTATCCTACTAGCAGCTTTCTCAGGGTAGGACTTGTTAAGTAATTATCCCTTAATGGATAGAACTTAATTAAACTTTGCCTAAAGTATTAGGCGAAAAAGTACCCCAGAAGGGTGAGAAATGGCTTGACAAAAGTCTGTTACTATGCATTATTAGCTAAAAGCAAAGGAGTTTGCAATGCATCGACAAATGTGCTGGTTACCTAAGTCTGGTGGTGACGGAGAGAAAATTTTGTATTTGCAGACAGAACCCAATCAAGGTTGGCGTCCTTACACAGCTTTTAGAGGTTTTACAGTCCCAGATTATCAAATACCAGGCGGTTCTAAAGGCTGGGCAACTTATCAAAAACTTCTCAAAGCAGGTTGGACACTAGTACCTAGCGCACGGGCAAACGAGTTTGGCGGTAGCAGCTACGCAGAGTCAACAATCCAAAATCAATAGTCATCGGTCATTAGTTATTCTTTGCGTTTTTGCGTCTCCCCAGTCCCTGACTCGCTCACAATCCTCTGGGAGAACCTTCACCGCGAGGATCGGCCGCCCCTTCTAAAGTTCCATCAGATGTTACAGCGATCGCATTACCATTACCCCAAGGAGTAGTTTCCTTTATTTTGTGTCCGCGACGGCGTAAGTCTTGCACAGTGAGAGCATCCAAGCCCCAGGATTCGACGCGCAACTGATCTGGAAGCCATTGATGATGTATGCGTGGAACAGAAACAGCCGCACCAACATCCATGTTGTATTCCAGCACATTCAGGATTACTTGCAAAACCTGGGTGATAATGGTGCTACCACCCGGCGCACCTACTGCCATGCGGAAATGACCATTTTCTGTGACAATTGTGGGAGTCATACTGGATAAGGGAGTCTTACGAGGTGCGATCGCATTGGCATCGTTACCAACCAAACCAAAGGCATTAGGCACTCCCGGCGCAGAAGCAAAGTCATCCATCTCATTGTTGAGGACAATTCCAGTCCCAGGTGTTACGACACCAGCACCAAAACCAAGGTTAATCGTGAAAGTCAGACTTACGGCGTTGCGTTCTTCATCCACAACCGTAAGATGACTGGTTTCAGTAGATTCATGGCGGCTTGTCTTTGTTTGTAGAGACTGAAGCGATGATGGAATGATATTATTTCCCGATTTCTGATTATTAGCTTGACTAAAACGTTGTAGTGTCTCTTTATCTACTGGCTTGACCTCGGTTGAGGGTCGAGCCACTTGCATATTAATTTCTTGACGGCGTTTTTTGGCGTAACCTGGACTAAGCAGTTCTTGTACAGGGACTTTGACAAAATCAGGATCGCCTAAATATTCTGAGCGATCGGCGTAAGCAATCTTCATTGCTTCGACCATTAAATGTATAGCATCGGGATGATGCCATCCCAAAGTTTTCAAATCAGTATCGCCAATAATATTTAAAATCTGCAATAGATGAACGCCTCCTGATGAAGGTGGTGGCATTGAGCAAATTTTAGCTTTACGAAAATTGCTACAAACAGGAGTCCGCCAGATTGCTTTGTAGGCTTTGAGGTCTTCTAGAGTAATTAAACCACCATTTTTTACCATATCAGAAGCGATCGCCCGAGCAATACTTCCGGTGTAAAAACTTTGGGGATTTTGGGCAATTTCTGTTAAAGTACCTGCCAAATCACGCTGCACGAGTTTTTCACCTGGTTGATAAAACTCACCATTGCGAGTAAAAATTTCTCGCGCGGCTGGATTGTTGAGAATTACTTGCTTGCGGTTTTCGTATTCTGGGAGGGAACGCCAAGTAATTTGAGGACTGAGGACAAAGCCATCTTTAGCGAGTGCGATCGCAGGTTTCATTACCTCTTGCCAAGAAAGCTTACCATAGCGACGATGCAGTTCATAAAGTCCCGCTACCGTTCCTGGTGTGCCTACTGCCAAATAACCATTAATACTTGCATTGGGACGCACCTTTCCTTTGGCATCTAGATACATATTTCTTGTAGCTTTCAGGGGTGCGCGTTCGCGGAAATCTAGCGCTTTCATCTCCCCAGTTTTCTCAGAATGCATCAGCAAAAATCCGCCGCCGCCGATTCCGGCTGAGAAAGGTTCAACCACTGAGATTGCAAAGGTTGTAGCTACGGCTGCATCCACTGCATTACCACCTTTGCGTAACATCAAAATTCCCGCTTCACTTGCTAAAGGATTGGCCGAAACCACCATTCCCTTTTTGCTGCGTAGGGGTAAAGTTAAGGCAGCTGAGGCAACTTGGCTGTAAAGCAAGACACTGAAAGAAAAGATTGCGATGGCAACTCGCTTGGGTTTAGTAACAGTAAGCATTTTTATACCATTTCTCCTAAAATTTTATACTTGTTTAGCATTTTGGCGTGAGATTATTGATACGATCTGATTTGAAAATCTTACAGTACTTATAAATGCTATGTTGCGAAAAATAAGTAAAACATTTTTCAAAGCTCTAAGCATTGGATTATGTATCTCTAGCGGCAGCGTTCTTTCTCAAACATTACCGCTTTCCCCTAACTTAGTAGGTTTTAATACGCCTGAAGGGGAAAAATTATTACTTCAGAGTAAATCAAATGAAGACTTCTTTCCCTTGAGTATACAATTCACCACTCAAAATAATCAGGCATATTGTGGTGTTGCTACTATGGTTATGGTACTGAATAGTCTACAAATTCCCGCACCAGAAGTACCGCAGTACAAGCCATATCGAATATTTACTCAAGAAAACTTTTTTAGTAATGATAATACAAAAAAAGTGCTAAGTCCTGAAGTTGTGTCTCGCCAAGGTATGACTTTAGACCAGTTAGGGCAATTACTAGCCAGCTATGGCGTTAAAGTTAATGTTTACCACGCTGCCGACACTAGTTTAGAGCAGTTCCGCCAACAAGCCGCAGAAAATTTAAAACAACCGCAAAACTTTGTTTTAGTAAACTATTTACGCAAAGAAATAGGTCAAGAAACAGGTGGGCATATTTCTCCTTTAGCAGCATATAATGAGCAAACAGATAGGTTTTTAATTCTTGATGTTTCTCGTTACAAATATCCACCAGTTTGGGTAAAAACAGCAGATTTATGGAAAGCAATGCTCACAACTGATGCCTCAGTAAATAAGAGCCGTGGCTTTGTATTTGTCAGCAAAAGCCCTTGATATAACAGTCTGTTCATTGAGTTGATAAATCCTGCGATCGCCCATCTTCCATGTAAATAATGCGAGCTAATTATGGATACCGTAATTACACCAGAAAGAATTGAGTTACCACCTGGCGCGGTGTTGAAGCTTTTGGGAGGCTGGAAAGACTATCAAGTATTGAGTCAGCAACTAGGCGATCGCTCCTCGCCTCGCATTAAATATCGAAGAGGAGAAATTTTGCTGATGGCACCGCTACCAGAGCATGGAAGAGATGCGAGTTTATTGGCATTGATAGTAATAGCTCTACTTGACCACTTAAACCGCATATACGAGTCATTTACGCCCATCACCATGAGCTTGCCAGAAATTAGTGGTATTGAACCAGACTTTTGCTTTTACATTGAAAATTGTAGAGCAGTAGTAGGCAAAAAAAGAATTAATTGGGAGTCAGATCCACCACCAGATTTAGCAATTGAAATAGATGTGACAAGCTACACTGACATTAATGATTTCTTGCCTTATCGAGTACCAGAAGTTTGGATATTAAAGAGTAATCGGCTATTAATTTATCGATTGCAGCGAGAAAGTTATGTGCTTACAGAAAGTAGCTACTTTCCTAACGTCAGAGAAATTGTACAGCAATGTCTCCAAATGGCAAACGAGCAAACAACAAGTGAAGTCATTAGGTGGTTAAGGAACTATTTACATGGACAACAGTAGGGTGTGTTCTCATCCCATCTTCTAATTATTTGCGCCTACTTACTTCTCCTTGAGATGAACCTAATCCTTTCAATTTGCGAAACTCTTGGACAACATCTTTAATATTACGTAATTCACCCTCAACTAAATAGTTTAACTGTCGCATTTCATCTGCTGAAATCTTTCCGGCAAGTGAAGCGATCGCATTTCTTAATTCGGGATATTTTTTTAAAATTTCTTGACGGACAATTGGTGTAGCTTCGTAAGGAGGAAAATATTTTTTATCATCCTTTAGTACCACTACATCCAATCGGGAAATCTGCCCATCTGTAGAACTACCCGCAACCATATCTACCTGTTTTTGAATCAGAGCACGATATACTAAACCCAAGTCCATAATTTGGGGAGGTTTGGCAAAAACTAAATCGTAGGTTTTAGCTAATCCCGGAAAACCATCTTCCCTTTCTAAAAATTCATAGCCGAAACCGCCACGCCACTTCGGTGTATATTGAGAAGCTTGGGAGAGAGTTTGAATATTGTTGCGCTTGGCATCTTCACCCCGGATAATCATCGCAAAAGTGTTTTCAAAACCCAAGCTTGGCATTACTTCCAAATTGAATTGCTGGGCATAAATTTGTTTTATTCTCTGATAAACTTCTTTGGGATCGTTAACTGCTTTCTGCTTCAAAATCCCAGTAAAAGCTGTGCCTGTATACTCAATATATGCATCAATTTTTCCAGAAGTAATAGCACTATGACAGATGAAAGAACCACCCAAACGGAAACGGCGATCTACTTTTAAATTAGTCGTCGCCTCAATTTGCTGTGCTAAAAGTTCACCTAAAATATCTTGTTCAGTAAAATCTTTGGAAGCAACAATTATATTACCACCGCTACTACTACTATTTAAATTCGGCGTGCAGCCAGCGATTACCAATAATAAGGCAAAACTTAAAAAGCAAAGTGTGAAAAATCTTTTCATTAACTTTTAATTTTTAATTTATTCTCCAACCAGCCAATTGCAAAGTCAGCCAGTAATGCAATTACTGCCGCTGGAACTGCACCAGCTAAAATTAACTGATCGTTCACAACTGATATCCCGCGAAAAATAAACACTCCCAAACCACCAGCACCAATTGCGGCTGCAATGGTTGCAATACCTATGGCAATTACCGTTGCTACTCGCACTCCTGCTAAAATTACTCCCATTGCCAAGGGAATCTCAACTTGTAATAACAATTGTTTATCTGTCATCCCCATTCCTCTCCCAGCTTCTCGAATAGCTGGATCGACGCTAGTAATACCTATGTAGGTGTTACGAATTATCGGCAGCAGAGAATATACAATCAGGGCAACAATTGCTGGTACTGCACCAATTCCGCCAATTATGGGAACCGGAATAAGTAAGCCAAACAGTGCCAAACTAGGAATAGTTTGCAGAATATTTGCTATGCCGAGAATTGGTTGGCGGAGATAGGTTTTACGTGTAATCAAAATACCTAATGGAATGCCGATAAGTATGGCAATTACGATAGCAATACCTACCAAAAATAGGTGTTCTAGAGTATGCTGGAGAATTTCTGGGGCATACTTCACGAGGAAGAAATTTTTCATAAAGTGTCTTGGAGAGAACGCAGACATTCAAGAAAGGCTAGGCTTTCTGGGTGTTGCGATCGCATAAATTCATCTGTCGTCCCCAATACTACCAATTCTCCGCCAGACATTAAACCAATTCTCGATGCCAAAATAAACGCTTCTTGAATATCGTGGGTGACAAAAACAACTGTTTTGCCTAATTCTTGTTGCAAATGCCGAAACTCTTGTTGAAGTTCTAGGCGCGTAATTGGATCGAGTGCGCCAAAGGGTTCATCCATCAATAACACTGGCGGATCTGCTGCTAAAGCCCTGGCTACACCGACTCTTTGCCTTTGCCCTCCCGAAAGTTCGTGCGGGTAACGCCCAGCGAATTGTGCCGGTTCTAAGCCCACCAATTGCAACAATTCATAAACCCGCGTTTTTATTTGTTTTGGTTGCCAACCTTCCAAAGCAGGGACTAAACCCACATTGCGTTCCACAGTGAAGTGGGGAAATAAACCAATTTCTTGAATTACGTAACCAATTTTTCGCCGCAGTTTAATTTCATCCCATTGAGTTGTGGGAATACCATCAAATAAAACTTCGCCTTGTGTAGGTGTAAATAGGCGATTAATTAACTTCATTGTTGTAGTTTTGCCGCTACCACTGCGCCCAAGTAATACTAGTGCTTCTCCTTGGCGGATGGTGAAATTGAGATTTGACACTAATGGGCGATGATTGCGGCTAAAGGTGACATCACGGAATTCGACGGCGGTTTGGTTGTTTTGCGGCATGAATGGCTGGCAGTAAAAGCTAGTTATATGTATTATGTGCTAATTTTATGAGTATGCTTTATTTAAATAAATTATTTTTTAAAAAATTATGCTTCATGCACCAAAAGATCAGCTTAAAGATATAGTTAAGCAAGGTGTAACAATAGACATTTTGGATGCAGAAGAAGCAATTAAATTATACCAAGTTATTGGTAATCATAAAGACGCATTAATTAAGGATAATTTTGACAGTTTATTTGGAGTGCTTCAAATTGTCTTAGTAAAGAATACTATTCTTGCTATAAATAAAGTTTATGAAATACCTAAGAATAAATATCCATTGAGAAGCCTTCCTGCTGCTATAAAAATACTAAAAAGTAACCGTAATGAATTTAAAATAGAATATAGAGAGCAGTTAGAATATCAACTAAATAATTGGGGGTTTGATAGAAAATGTTTGATATCTCTATCTGACTCAGAACTTACAAATATTGTTGCTGAAGCACTTAGCACAAAACTACCGTCAGAAGATGAAATAAAAGATATCAGAGATGTAAGAGATAAACGAGTTGCTCATCATGAGTTGATCGATGAAACAAAAATATCATCAATAATGTGGCCACACCTAGACGACTTATTGGCACGTGCGAAGAAGATAGTTGGAGTTATCAGTAATCATTACCTCGGTGAGCTTTATGAAAACAATGGGGAGTATGTTTTATCTTACAATGCATCAGAAACAAGTCGTTCGCTAGTGAGGCTTTTAAAGAAGGCTGGTATTATCAATTAGTAGTGTTTTATAAAATTAGGATATATGCCAGCCTATATATAGGGCGCGTTCGGCTCATGCCATAACACACCGCAATAGATCATAAAAACGGTGCGTTAACCTTTGGCATAACACACCCTACTATGCAGTTTTAGCATTTTCATCTGGTGCTTGCTCTGCAACATTTTTTAAGCGGCTCGACCTGATCTTGCGGGCGCGATCGCTAGTACGAACACCACCTGCCATCTCATATTCACGACTGTCTTTGCCGTACTTGATAGCAACTACCATCAGCATCTTCTCAGAAAGCTGACTCAAGTTTTTTTCCATCTCTTCTATTTCAGTTTTAGAAGAGTCAACCACAGACAGAGCGGTATTATAAACATCAAGTTTATTACGTAACTGCTCAATTGACTCAATCAGTTTTTCCAGACTATAATTCTCATCATATTTGATGTTTGGAACGATCGATTTCAGTCCAGCGGATCTTAACTGAGCTTTTTCTAAAACGCGGGATGTACGTTTTTGACGAGACATAAATTTATTTGTTTAAAATGCTTGTATAACTAGCTTGCCTTAATAAAACCGCATTCCGGTTCAGCATAACTCGCATTTTTTCTAATAAAATTTTCAGGTGATACTAGTAATTTTTCGGTATTTAATCACTAATGTAAAAAGGCAGGAGGCAGAAGGCAGGCGTTAGATCGCTCCCGTCACGAGGGAGACTGCTCCCATCACGAGGGAGACTGCTCCTATCACGAGGAAGATTGCTCCCGTCACGAGAAAGATTGCTCCCGTCACGAGGAAGATTGCTCCCATCACGACGAAGACCGCTCCCGTTTGTAGCGGAGTGCATAGACGCAAAACGATTTGTTGCTAGATCGCTGCGTTCGTAATGACAAGTATTTAGCCGGAGATGATATTACTGGGGAATTGTGCGATCGCTCAAATTACTTCAGATGCTACTCTACCCATAAACGTAGATCGAAGAAGTGTCATCCAGCAACTAACGTCACACACTTCATAGTTCGCTAATTGCTGGATGTTCAAGAAATTGCACTTGTTTGAAGACAATAGCTTCGGGAATTTTAACAATTTTCTCCAGATGTTTCACAAGCAGCAATACTTACCCAGCGGCTAGAACCATCTTCCCAATGTTCTTTTTTCCAAATGGGTGCTTGGTGTTTGAGGGTATCAATAGCATACTGACAAGCTTCAAACGCCTCACTACGATGAGGACAACCCACTGCTACTAAAACGCTAATTTCTCCAACTTGTAAACGTCCGGTGCGATGATGAATCACTACCCGATTCACATCAGACATAGATAAGCGAATATCAGCAGCAATTTGATAAAATATCCGCAATGCCATAGGTTCGTAAGCTTGATACTCTAGAGCAATTACAGGTTTACCATCAGTTTGATTGCGAACCACGCCACTCATCACAACCACAGCCCCGTTGGCTGGATCGTCAGACTTGGCATAGATTTCTTCAAGAGACAATGGTGCAAAGCTAATGGCAAAACTATCTTCGGCTCTTGGTTTAACAGCAGAGGCAAGTGTAGTCGTCATAACTGCGTTGATATTATATAAGCTTTTTCTATTGTCTCTGAACAAAACGCTGCTGGTATATATCTGGTATATATTTAGTTGCTCTTCCTAATCTTTAGGGTATAAATATTCTAAAATTTACTTAAAACTACCAAAATTCTAGATTATTTTTGTTAAGGCATATTAGTATAATTAAGATCGTCAAGCTATATGCTTGCTCGGTTATTCAAATAATCTGAATTGTGACTTCATTGAGCTATCAAGTACAGTGACGCTTAAATTGACCACTTACTCATGGGGTTTCCCCAAACGCTTATGGACTGGTTGGCGCAGCCTTTCGTAGAGAAAGGCTGCGTTATGCGCTAAAGCGTCTCGCTGCGGCGTGAGACACTTTAGCACATGAGAAAACACCGCACAGCCTCACTGCACTGGCTCCCCTAGAGAAAGCGCTATAAATCCACGTTTTTTAGTAACACGAGGGCAAGTTGTCATTCAGCAATAGTTAGGAACAATTTAATGAAATCTTTAGTGTGTAACAATGAAGCCGCGAGGCTTGAGGCTCTGCATCAGTACCAGATTCTCGACACTCCACCAGAAGAAGCATTCGACGATCTAGCGTTCTTAGCCGCACAGATTTGTGACACACCGATCGCCTTGATTAATTTAATTGACGCTAACCGTCAGTGGTTCAAAGCCAAAGTGGGGTTAGATGTACAGGAAATGCCACGAGATACTGGGTTCGGATTGATTTGTATAAAAAGTGGCGAAGCTTTAATTATTCCCGACACCTTAACTGATAAACAATTTGCTACAAACCCCATAGTCACTTCTGCGGGACTTGGCGTGAGATTTTATGCAGGCGTACCTTTGTTAGCACCAGGAGGAGAAGCGATCGGGACTCTGTGTATAGGCGATCGCGTACCACGCCAAATCAGTCCCAAACATGTAGAAGCACTGCAAGCTCTTAGCCGCTTGATAGTTGGACAACTAGAAATCCGGCGGAACTTAGCTGAACTGGCAAGTATTAAACAAGAGTATAAAGAGGCACAAGAAGCATTGCACCAAAGTGAATCCACTTTAGGCACCTTCTTTAACACTTCACCGATGATGATGGGAATTACCGAGTTGGTAGATAATGACATCTTGCATATTTCGGATAACCCTGCCACAGCGAAATTCTTTGGACTCACGCCAGAAGCAATGCAAAATCGCCTAGCGCGAGAAATTGGTGCAACAGACAAGTATGTGTCGCAGTGGATTCATCACTACCGTCAAGCGGAACGCACTCAATCACCCGTCAAGTTTGAATATTCCGAGGATACTCCCCAAGGTAAAATATGGGTATCAGCGACAGTCTCAGCAATTGCGGTAAATTCTGGTAGCCGTCCCCAATTTGCCTATGTGGCTGACGACATTACCGAACGCAAGCAAGTAGAACAAAAAAACCGCGAACAAGCAGCATTGCTGGATATTGTCACTGATTCAATTGTCGTGCAAGATTTGTCCAACAAAATTTTATTATGGAACAAAAATGCTGAGAAACTTTACGGCTGGAAGTCAGAAGAAGTTATAGGCAAGCAGTTAGATGAACTTTTGTCCACTGGATCTTTGTCACAAAACCTAGAAATTTATCAGACTGTCTTAAAGGATGGATCTTGGCAAGGTGAGTTACATAAAACCAGCAAATCTGGCAAAAAACTCATCGTTGAAAGTCGCTGGACGCTGATAAATGATGAACATTCTCAAGCCAAATCAATCCTGGTCGTTGATACTGATATTACCCAGAAAAAACAACTAGAAAAACAATTTTTACGCGCTCAACGCATGGAAAGTATAGGCACTCTGGCTAGTGGTATTGCTCACGATTTAAATAATGTGTTGTCACCAATTTTGATGTCAGTGCATCTGCTCAAAGCAAAAAGCTGGGATCAACAGATTAACCAGATATTGTCAATAATAGAAAGCAATGCTAAACGTGGTGCTGATTTGGTAAAGCAAGTGCTATCCTTTGCAAGGGGAATTGAAGGTAATGTCGAAGGACAAGGCACTACGCGTCAATACACGGTGCTTCAATTTAAAGACTTGATTTTAGAAATGCAGCAAATTATCTCACAAACATTTCCCAAATCAATCGCACTAGACACAGAAATTCAGGAGAAATTGTTACCTATTTGTGCTGATAGTACCCAACTGCATCAGGTACTGATTAATTTATGTCTCAATGCGCGGGATGCTATGCCTACAGGCGGAACTTTAACAATATCTGCCGAGAATATTTGGATTGATGAAACTTTTGCCAGTATGCATATAGAAGCTGAAGTTGGGGCTTATATTGTCCTAACCGTTGTTGATACGGGGCTTGGAATCAACAGTGAAATATTAGATAAAATATTTGAACCATTTTTTACAACAAAAGAGTTGGGTAAAGGTACAGGACTTGGGCTATCAACAGTAATGGGAATTATTAAAGAACACGGTGGTTTTATCACCGTGTCAAGTCGTATAGGCAAGGGGACAAAATTTAAGGTGTACTTACCAGCAGTTAATCAAGTTCCAATCCAGTTGTTAGAAGATATAGAAATACCGACTGGATCGGGAGAATGTATTTTGGTTGTAGATGATGAAGCTGCCATTCAGGAAATTACTAAAACATCCCTAGAAAACTATAATTACACAGCAATTACTGCTAGTGATGGCATGGAAGCATTAGCAATTTATGCCCAGCATAAAGAGAAAATTAGTGCCGCAATTATCGATATGATCATGTCCAATATGGATGGAGCAACTACCATTCGCACATTGCAAAATATTAATCCGTTATTGCCGATTATTGTTGTCAGTGGACTTGTGACAAGCGAACAAGTACCAATTGACAAAATAGATGAACATACAGCTTTTTTACCCAAACCCTACACAACGCAAGAATTATTGAAAACTCTACATACAGTTATTAGTCAATAATATAATCTGCATTATCTAGACGATCGCAGTCATATCTACCTTTAATCTCTTGATTGAAAAAGCTGCCAACTGAGTCAGAGGCATGTAAATCTTCCCAAGTATCCTCGTCTACGCCTAAGTACTGATAAACGGCTCCACTTTGAAACTCAACTTGCAAAATGTGTTCGTTGCGATCGTAGCCTACAGCCATAGCCATTGATGAGACAACTGGTAGCATGACAATTGGTTCTTCTTCAAAAGGTAGTGCAGTCGTTTCGGCAATCGCCTCGTTTAGTTCTTGCAATCCTTCATAAGCTTGTATCGGCGCGGGAATTTCCAAAAACTCTAGTTCGTCGCCTCGATCGAGTAACAACTGCAAATATCCATCAGAGTGAGCGATCGCTACTAAACTGCTCAAGTCTACCTTAGATAGCTTCATTTATTTTGTACTCTCTTGTTGGTGTAGTCGCAATACGGTTCAGTTAAGATACATAGGTCTTAAAGATCCCCCTTAGTCCCCCTTAAAAAGGAGGAAATAGAGCCATTTTGAGCAAGCCTTTTTAAGGCGGGTTGGGGGGATCGAGTCTTATCCGAACCGTATTGGGCGTAGTCGGGTGTTTAAAGTTTTATGCAACACGCAAGTATTTTTATAGTACAAATATACTGCCAAAGGTATTTTGCTGTCAAGTTTTTTCTACCAAAAGAGAATTTACCGATCTCAACTGTATTAGGCTATTGGCTTGCGACCAAAGGTATAAAAAATTGTGACATCGTTCCAAATGCCTTGTTCCGTAACTAATGTTGCCAATTCTGCTTCAAATTCCGCCTTAACTTCTTCCAGTTGCCCAGATGAGAGTTGCTTCATGGGATTTGGAAATTGCCCAGGTACTGGATGAGAACCTCCAAACCACATCCCCTTTGCCTGTTCTAGGCTATCTAGCCTAATATAGCTACCATCTTGCTCAGACTTAATTTCAATCGGCTCAAAGCCTGCTGTTTTTAGTAGGTCATAGCACTTTTCAATAGTACCTGTTGGTTTACTTAATGCAAGTGAAACACCATATTTTTGGGCGACTTTTTGCACAGTTACCCCACCCACAAAAGCGGTGTCTGCGAATGCATGAAAGCCGATTAGCCCACCAGGTTTAAGCAATTGATGCCAAAGGCGTAATGTCTTGGGAATGTCAGCCATCCAAATCAGGGCTGAGGAACATAAGACAACATCGAAACTGTTGTCTGGAAAGTTCAGTTTCTCGGCATCCGCGAGTACAAACTCAATATTATTCAGCCCTAACGCCTCAATCTTGCGTTTTGCCTGCTCAAGCATCCCAGTTGAAATATCCACTCCAACAACTCGACCTGCAAAACCTACAAGCTGTGCTGCTTCAATCGCTACCATACCTGTCCCAGTTGCAATGTCTAAAACATGCTGTCCTTGGCTAATGTGTGCATGTTCAACCAGACGATGAGCAATTCGAGGATGCCAATCGCCCTCATCATAAGTTTCGCCTCTGCGACTGTATAAATCGGCAATCTGTTGCTTGTATTCATTCAACTCTAATTGTTCATTCATAATTCTTTTGGAAAGAGTGTTTTTTGTCTTACATTTACATAATGCTAAAACACTGATCAGTATTCCAAGAGGTAAAGAACATATCAATGCATCCCTTTGCAATGTTAATGCATCCCTTTGCAATGCCAATGCATCCCTTTGCAATGTTAATGCGTCGCTCTGCAATGCCAATGCATCCCAGGGCAAAGCTAATGCATCGCTCTGCAATGTTAATGTATTCCTCTGCAATGCCAATGCATTCCTCTACAATGCCAATGCGCTAAGATTTTATGTAAAACTGTACTTACTTGTGCAACCAAAACCCTTGTAGAGACGTAAAATTTTACGTCTCTACATCAATGATTCATGTTTGTATTTAGCAACGCATCCGATCTACCCAGACACAACAGTAGAGTTTATCTCATCAAACTCGGATTTCTCAGTTTGCAAATAACGATAAAGACGATTCAGGGCGTTGATATGAGCGTAAGCTGCGGCTACCACGATATCAGTATCAGATGCTTGTCCAGAAAATATCCGCTCTTGATGCTTCAAGCGAACTGTCACGGTTCCCAGTGCATCAATTCCTCCAGTTACAGATTGGACGGAAAATTCAATTAGTTGATTGGGTATTTCCACTAATTGATTGATTGCTTGATATACCGCATCCACTGGCCCAGTGCCTACACTCGCATCCGTGAGGATTTTGCCTTCAGGGGTAACAATTGTAATGGTTGCAGTTGGGCAAGTGCAGTCACCACAGATTACCTGGACGTGTTCGATTTGGAAGCCACTTTCTACTTGAATCTGCGTTTCATCTCGAACGATCGCTTCTAAATCCCAATCTGAGATTTCTTTTTTCTTATCGGCAACATCTTTGAATCGATTGAAGGCTTTGTTCAAGTCCGCCTCGTTCAATTCAAACCCCAATTCCTTGAGCCTGGTACGGAAAGCATTTCGTCCAGAGTGCTTGCCCAAAACAATGCGATTTTCTGGCAAACCGATCGCAGCAGCTTCCATAATTTCATAAGTTTCGCGGTGCTTGATGATTCCATCTTGATGAATACCAGACTCATGGGCGAAAGCGTTTGCTCCCACGATCGCTTTATTGGGCTGAATCAGCATTCCGGTTAATTGGGAAACCAAGGATGAGGTTTTATAAATTTCCTGAGTCTTAATATTAGTCAAGGGTGTATCGGCATCAACCGGACGACCAAAGTAAGGGTTGAAAAATGGTTTGCGAACCTGCAAAGCCATGACAATTTCTTCTAAAGCTGCATTACCCGCTCGTTCGCCAATGCCATTAATGGTACACTCCACCTGACGCACACCATATTCAATTGCTGCCAAAGCGTTAGCTGTCGCCAAACCCAAATCATTTTGGGTGTGAATAGAAAGAATCACCCCATCAATATTGGAAACATGTTCTCGAATTCCCTGAATCAGAGTTCCGATTTCTTTGGGTGTGCAGTAACCAACGGTATCGGGAATGTTGATTGTAGTTGCACCTGCTGCGATCGCTCTTTCTAAAACTTGATAAAGAAACTCTGGCTCAGTGCGGCTAGCATCCATTGGTGAAAATTCTACATCGTCTACAAACGACTTGGCATAAGCAACCATTTCTGCTGCGATCGCTAATACTTCGCTGCGAGACTTTTTCAACTGATATTTCAGGTGAATATCAGAAGTAGAAATCATCGTGTGGATTCTCGGACGAGCCGCGCTCTTCAAAGCTTCGGCGGCGGCGTGAATATCTTGGCGAATGGCTCTAGCTAAACTGCAAATGATTGGCCCGCCAGCTATTCCGACTTGTTCAGCAATGGTTTTAACAGCTTGAAAATCTCCCGGACTCGCAACAGCAAAACCTGCTTCAATCACATCGACACCAAGGAGAGCTAGTTGATGAGCGATCGCCAGTTTTTCTTCTACATTGAGGGTTGCGCCCGGTGACTGTTCGCCATCCCGTAGCGTGGTGTCGAAGATGATAACTCGGTCTGGTTGAGATGCGATGCTCATAATTGTCTCCCGTGGTATTGAAGGGATGTTTCAAAATCTTACTTTGGATATTGTATACAATCTTTTATATTTTGTATACAATATCCAATATGAACTTAAATGACCTAGCAGCAAATGTGCTGCAACAACAACGCAGTACCCCAGATTTAATTGCCGATGCTTTGCGGGAAGCGATTCTGGGCGGCATTTTTCAGGAAGGACAATCCCTGAGACAGGATGAAATCGCCACTCAGTTTGGAGTTAGTCGTATTCCCGTGCGGGAAGCGCTCAAGCAGCTAGAAGCAGAAGGATTGGTGACACTACATTTAAATCGTGGTGCGATCGTATCGGTGTTAACAGCACAAGAGGCGCAAGAAATTTGTGAAATTCGCAGCGCCTTGGAAGTGAAAGCGATACAGTTGGCAATACCCAAGTTCAGGGAAACAGATATAGAAAAAGCTGCTGTGATTTTGGAAGCGACAGATAGTGCAACTGATGCAGGTGTGTTGGCAAAACTCAACTGGGAATTTCATGCGACACTGTACGCCACTGCTGAACGTCCTCGGTTGCTGACAATGATTAAAACTTTACACGTTAATTGCGATCGCTATGTTCGCGTACAATTAGCGCAGATGGATTACCAGGAGCGATCGCAAAAAGAACACTATCAACTCTTAGATGCTTGTCAAAAGCAGGATGCAAAAGCTGCTGTCAGGTTGCTGAAACGACACATTGACACCGCAGGAGAACAGCTAATTGCATACTTGCAGCAAATTGCTCAAAAACGCTGATTCTTGCTAGAACTAAACGATCTAGCAGAACAGACTAAACGGAAAATTTCCACTATCCTGTTCAACAAACCTCTCTAAATTCAACTCTATCCCTCTCCGCCTCGGAGAGGGACGGTTTTACGTAGTAAAACCAGGGAGAGGTCTTTTTAAGTTGTTCAGAGAAATAAATAGGATCGTCCATGAAAAAACTGATCCGGCGTATTAAGAGATTGTTGCAACGTATCTTTAAGAGGTTTGCATCCACTTCTGAGCAACCATCGCCCTTAATAAATTCTCGTCCTTTAGAAACTTCTATTCCTAGTGTTCCTCCCCGATGGGAGTCTGGTTTGGTGCTTGTGTGTTCGCAATGTACAAACGAGCAATCAGGCCCAACAGCTTCCGAAGACTTAGAGAGTTGGTTAAAATCTCGTTTAAAATTTGAGGGATTATGGGGAGAATTTCGGGTTGTTAGCACCAGTTGTTTAGGAGTTTGTCCAAAATCCGGCATTACTGTTGTTATTGTAAGTAATGGAAGTGGCGGTAATAGTCCATGCTTAATTGTAAATCCTCGGAGCGATGTCTACGACGGGCTACGCCTACGCGAACTTCTCTACTCACGCATCAAACAGAATAAAGGCTGATTTTGTAGCTTGCACCAAAGCTTAGACTATGATTTTCCTCACTAAATTATTGAATACCCAACTGCATTTTGTATTGCATTATAGTTCGGTTAAGCTGCAAAGGAAAAAGGAGTGAATATTTTCATTCACCCCTTACTTTTTCCCAAACTATAAGGTAAAAGAAGAATACTTATCCAGACCTCATCTCTGAACTATTACTACTTTAACCGAGGTATCTTTGGTATTACCAAGGTACTTGAAGAATTAGCGCTTCGGGCATTAGTGCTTGAAGAAGCAGTAGTCGGGGAACTGAGGTTCAAGAAATCGATAAGTTTAAGGGTACGAGTACGAATTTTCCAGCGCCCATTTTTGTTGACAACTTGATCTTCATAAGTGCCATTAGCGACATCAATGCTAGTTTCCGAACGCTTGTGAGTCGCATGGAGATAAGAGGTCATCGTTGCTTTATTATTCTCAATTGAAATGTTGATCGTTCCCATCAAGTGTTGGGTAGCTGTATAACCATTTCCTTGGAATACTGAATAGACAAAATCCGCCCAAGAATCTGTCCCATAATTTGTTTGAGTTGCGCCATCAGGAAAAATGGCAGTGAGGACTGCATCTTGAGTAAAACAATCGCGATAAATATTCTTACCCTCTAGGAGATTTCCTCTCCCAATAGCGTCAGTTCCGAGCGAGTAACAGGATGTTAATTTTTGAATTTCTAATTCTGCGTTAGGTTGAGTTGCACTTGCTAGTTCAAACTTACCTCCAATAAACAGCACAAGAGTGACTGCAAGCGCAACCAAAGCTATACGATTTACCAAAAATGAGATAGCTTTTGAAACTATTCGCCCATTATCTTTTCTTTTTTCCACAAGATAACCACCTTAATTTTGACGTTTTTAGTATCTTGTTACTTGCTGCAAACTCAAGTTTTTACTGAAAGTTTTAGCTCATAAAAATTTAGCTAAAATCCTTGCAGATTTAGCTAGAGCTTATTTTTATATCAGCTAGTAAATTAATTTACTAGTAAAGGATACAGATAGTACAAGATTTGATGTATATAATCAGTTATAGCAGGTACATTATAAACTTTTGAGTATTAATTTTAACCAAGTTTGTATTGATTTGATTAAGTAATAAAATTATCACTTACATAGCTTTTTCCACAGCAAAAAACCTTTATTTTGCCAGGATAAAAAACAAATATAACTACTATAGCAATCCTCAATCATTCGCGAACAATAAGCTCCCCAACTTCTCAAATAAGTCAGGGAGCTGCGGCCATAGTTTTGCTAATGCGTCTTTAATATGATAAATTATTCTCCAGATATGGGAATAGAAATTATAAATTCTGTTCCTTGTCCCAACACTGATTCACAAATCAAACTTCCACCGTGATTTTCTACTATAATTTGCCGACTAATAGATAATCCTAATCCCGTTCCTTTCCCTACGCATTTAGTAGTAAATAGATTTTCAAAAATGCAATTTTTAACTTCTTCTGGCATTCCTTTAGCATTATCTTGAATCTTAATTATCAGACTATTCTCTTCCTTTGTCTTAGTTAAGATAGTAATAATATTAGGGTAATTTTCTTGAACTTCCATGAAACTACGACCAATATTTGCTTCTTCTAAAGCATCAATTGCATTTGCAATAATATTCATAAACACCTGATTCAATTGTCCTAAGTAGCATTTCGCTAATGGAATATTTCCATACTGCTTAACGATTTGAATGGCTGGACGATTATGATCGGCTTTCAGACGATGCTGTAAAATTAACAAAGTACTATCAATACCTTCATGGATATTAGCTAATACTTTAGAGGTAGTATCAGCGCGTGAAAAAGTACGGAGTGAAGTACTAATGTTACGAATACGCTGTGTCCCTACTGTCATACCATCAATCATTTTGGGTAAATCCTCTACCAGGAAATCTATATCTATTTCTTCGGCTTTTTCTTCAATTTCAGCGCCAGGATTAGGGAATTTTTCTCGGTACAGTTGCAGATAGCTTATTAGCTCAGTTACGCTATCTTTGGCTTGGACTATACTACCTGTAATAAAACCTACTGGATTGTTTATTTCGTGTGCTACGCCTGCAACTAAATTTCCCAGAGAAGACATTTTTTCGCTTTGAATAAGTTGTAGTTGTGCCTCTTGTAAATCTTTGATTGATTGTTCTAATTCTCTAGACTTGTCTTGCTCTCTTGTGTACAAGCGGGCATTTTCTATAGCAATAGCCATTTGAGAAACTAACACTTTTAATACCTCTACTCTTTCTGGTACAAAAGCTCCTGAAGATAACTTATTTTCTAAATAAATAATGCCCGTAAGCTGTGATTGGTAAATAATGGGCAAGCAAAAAATTGATTTTGTTTGAGATTCTTGAATATAAATATCAAAGTTAAAAGGTTCTGTAATTATCGCATCATTTAATACAAGATATTGCTGAGTGCGAAAAACGTAATTAATCACAGAGAGCGGTAAATCCTGATAGGTTTCAACAGGGATAGAGCGTAAAACTGTCACTACATCGTCAGCAACATTTCCAGAAGCTTCGATATATAGCTGATTATCTTTAAGTAGGAGTAGTATTGCTTTTTGTGCAGCAGCATTTTCTAGTAAAATTTTGATTAACTTGCTCAACAAACTTTCTAAAACAATTTCATTGGTAATCGCTTGGGAAAACTTGATGAATGCATTAAAGTCTAAAAAATCGCTCAAACTGCTATTAGTAGTCGTGGTAGTGGTAAAGTGAATTGTATCTATTTTTGAAGTAGTAGTTTCTATAGTAGTAGTTTGTCCTATTAAAAAAACATACTGTGATTCTAAATGTTTAACTTTAGCGATCGCACCCCAACGAATATAGGCATAATAGGCTTTAGTTATATAAGTTTGATGAATTAACTCTTTACCTAGAGATTGATAAAATTTTCCAGCTAACTCATAGGCTAAAGCTTCTTCTTGGAGAAAACCGTTTTCTTGAGATTTTGCTATAGAATTCTCATAGTAATCCATTGCCTCAAGCTTTTGACCCAAAACCTGATACCGTTCTGCCTCCACTAGATAAAATTTATGTAAGTGATTAGTTGGAGCATGAGTAGCCCAGAGTTCCATTTTTTCCTGATTAGCTTGGACTTTTTCCAAAATAGCTTGCTTATCAGACTCTTTAGCAGTATTATAGATTGCCAAGTGGGCTAAAGAATCATAAAAATAGAACATTGGAACCACAAACAACCCTGTAACACCACCTAAAGATTTTTCTGCGATCGCAGCATTTTCTAGAGCTTTAAAATACTCCCCAAATAAGTAAGAGAGCATTAGCTTATTAACAAATAGATGGTTAATTGTGTAAAGATCGTTTACTTCCTGATGAATTGGCAGCATACTTTCCTCGTCGTAGGCTTCTCCAATTAAACAGTCTACCTTTTCAAAACTACCTTTCAAGTTCAAAACTGTTTGTAAATAAACTGAGTTCCAAGTTAAAGCTACTTGTTGCTTGATTTTTTTCAGGGATTCACAGTAAGCTACCAGTTCTTTTTCTAGAACCCAAAGTTCCTTACCCAGCCAAAATGAATGATAGGGATAAATGTAACCGCAATAGCCAGCATATTCTAAATCTCCAGTTTCCAAACCACTAGAATACCCTGCCATTGCTGATGTTAATGTCTCTCTAACATGCTCTTTCCAATGCATAACATGAGCGCTAACAACTGTCAGAATCTTAGCTTTAAGTTCTTGAGAATCAAATTGTGACACCAGACTTAAAGCCAATTTACCAAATTCATAGCCAGAATCAATTTCTCCTTGGCCCGCGCAAAGAAGTAATCCATAAAGACTATAACCATAAGCAGATGTAGCTGTATTCCCATACATTAAGGACAAATTGACCATTTTACAGACAATGATTGGCATCATTGCAGGAGCAGTTTGAAAAGCCGCAGGAAGAACTCCCATTAAGATTCTCATGGCTGCAATCTTGTTAGGATCGGTCATTAATGGTAAGTTAATTAAATCTGCGTAGATCCGCAGGGGCTTGTCGTTAGACATCGCTTTCCCTTTCAAATAAACAGCGATTTCATCCATCCCCTGCTGAATATCAGTTGATGTCGGTTCGTCTGGAAAACTTATTCCTAACAATTGCAGAGTTGATACTGCTATTTTGATAGCTTGTAGTTGCTTGCTTTGAATTATAGAAGCGATAATCTGTACTTCATAGACTTTCACTTTATCTAGAAGGACTTTGGCTTCTTGCTGCACCACCTCAGCCCATTGTTGCATCTGCTCAAAATTACCGCCCAAATAGGCTACCTCTGCGGCTCCTTCATATAAACCTATCGTTAAACTATATTCAGTTTGCCAAGCATCTATATTTAAAAGTTCTATCCCATTTGTGAAGTACTTAAGAGCAGCTTCATAAGCTGTAGAAGCTTTAGCTTTTCGTCCTGCAATTAAATTTAATCGTGCCAATTCAGTTTTTTCAGATTGCTCTATGAGGTTAACAATACCTACATTCAACTGATTGACAACATCAAAAATATTGGCTTCTATTTCCTCCTTGGGTATATTTTGCAGAAGCAATTGCCCAATCTTCAAATGAGTAGATTTCTTTAGTTCTTCAGGAATCAACGAATATGCAGCTTGCTGTACTCTGTCATGCAAGAACTTGTAACCCACTCGTGAAGTGTCGAAGTTTAAATTAACCGCTTCTTCTTGATTAAAAACTAAAGGAATCCGATAAGCTTCACTTAAAGGTAGAATTAATCCCGCTTGCAAAGCCGAGTGTAAATCATTTGCTGTCAAAGAAGGTGATTTTTCATTAACTATTGATAAAACATCCAGGCTAAATCTGTCACCTACACAAGCTGCTAATTTTAAAACATCTTGGGTAAACTTTGGTAGTTTTTCAACTCGGCTGGCAACTAACTCAACTACATTCTTCTCTGTAATTCCAATTGCTTGAATTTCTTCAATGCTCCATTGCCATTTACCGTTAATAAAATCAAATTTTAATAATTTTTCTTGGTGAAGTGCCTGAATTAGTTGTGTTATAAAAAATGGATTTCCACCTGTTTTGTTACAAACTAGTTCAGCTAATTGAATAATTTTTTTATTAAATAATCTGGCTTCTTCATCTTGCTTAAACTCTGTTTGTTGTAGAGTCTCTGCAACTAGTTTCGTCACATTCTCTAAATTTAAAGGTTGCAAGATAAGATTATTCACAACCGTGCCATTCTTCTTAATTTCTTCTATTTTTTGGATTAAAGGATGTGCCGGGCTGACTTCATTATCTCTATATGCCCCAATAAATAACAAATATTTGCTGTCAGTGTCACTAATGAGCAGTTGGATTAAATTTAATGTGGCTGAATCGGCCCATTGCAAATCATCTAAAAAGATGACTAAAGGGTGTTCTTTTTTAGTAAAAACTTGGATAAATTCTTTAAAAACATGATTGAAGCGGTTTTGTGATTCTGTTGGCCCAATTTGGGCAACTTCTGGCTGTGTACCAATGATTAATTCTACTTCTGGAATTACATCAGTAATAACTTTTCCATTTGTTCCTAAAGCTGATAAAATTTTATTGCGCCACAGGTGTATTTTTTCATTATTCTCTGTTAGCAAATACTGCATTAAATAAGCAAAAGCTTGAATTAAGGAAGCATAAGGTATGTTTCGCTTTAACTGGTCAAATTTACCAGAAATAAAGTAACCTTGTCTGCGAGTAATGGGTTTATTAACTTCGTTGACTAGAACTGATTTGCCAATCCCAGAATAACCAGAAACTAGCATCATTTCACTAGTTCCAGATGTAACACGCTCAAATGCAGCTAATAGTTCATTAACTTGTTCTTCACGACCATATAATGTTTGGGGGATTAATAACTGGCTTAAAACATCTAAACGACCTGGAACAAAATTAATAATTGTACCTTTAGTTTCTAATTGGTTGAGACACAATTCTAAATCAGCTAATAATCCTGTAGCACTTTGATATCTATCTTCCGCATTTTTTGCCATCAGCTTCATGACAATTTCAGAGACTGCGGTAGGAATTTGTGAATTTAATAACTGCGGGTTTATCGGTTGAACGGCAATGTGCCTATAAACTATTTCTAGGGGATCTTGGCTAAAAAATGGTGTTTGCTCGGTGAGCATTTCATATAAAGTCACACCAAGAGAATAAAAGTCAGTGCGATAATCGAGAATGCGATTCATTCTCCCAGTTTGTTCGGGAGACATATAAGCAAGTGTGCCTTCAACGCAATTAGGATTATTAAATTGGGGATTTTCCTTATTTAGGCGGGAGGCTATACCAAAGTCAGTGAGTTTAACAATACCTACCTGGGAGTTAATGATGATGTTACTGGGTTTGATATCTTTATGAATAATGTGGTTTTTATGCAAATAATCTAAAGCTTTAGTCAGTTGAATCGCAATTTTTAAATGATTAATTAAGTCAAGTTTTTCTATTTGTAGCAGTTGAGCTAAAGATTGACCGCCAAAGTCTTCTAAGAACAGTCCCATCCGATTGTCAAAGGTTTCTAGACTGATGGCTTTAACTATATTGGGATGGTCTAAATCTTGCTGAATTTGATACTCATTTTTAAGACGAGTAAAGGCTTCAAGAGTCGGATATTCATTTTTAAGTATCTTGAGGATAACTCGCTGTTGCGTCTTTGGCGTTTGTGTTTGATAAATAATTGTTTGGATTCCTTCGTAGAGAGTCGAGTTGATTTGGTATCCAGTAAGATTTGGCATTGATTTTGACTATAAAGTTACAAAATTAGTATCACCCCTTGTCTTGTCGTGAAAGGGGTTCTAGTTTAATTATTCCCAGTGGTAGAAAATTATTAACATTGGGTTCCGTACCCAAGGGTTGTAAAATAAAAAGCGATTATTTCCTTGTAACGGAAACCAGTGGCTAAAATCCGACTGTAGCTTTTACGCTAACCGCAGATAAGGACACTTTGACAAAAAATCAGATGCTTTATTATGGGCATCTAGGTTATGAATATGTGCTGGCGTAGGTCGAATAATGCCAGCAAACAGGTCATCCAAGCCATAGGGAGTAAAAAATTGCCATTGGCCTTGTGCATCTAGTCGAACTCCAACAGCAGTAGCGGTGTGCAACCAATGTGTGATGCCATCCTCTGTACTAGTGTAGAGTCTGCTACCAAGACGCCAACGAGCAAAACTAGCTTGATTTTTGACATCAAACTGCTCATGAGGAAATTGTTCTGTGAGAGTCGCTTTGGCTGCGAGTTCCTGGGAACGGTTCCCCTCTATATCAAAGAATGCAATATCAAAATCTTTAATACCTAACCCACAATTATCGCCAAAAATCGAATGCCAAACGGTGTTTCGGACTGCACCACCGGCTAACCACCAGTTAGGTAGATTTAGTTGAGCGATCGCTCTTAATACTGTATCAATAGGTGTATCAGCTAAAATCATCTGTAGACGAGTGTTACTATTCATATCAAATTCCTGGGATTATCAAGTAGAAGGTGAAAATATTATCATTCACATTTCATTAAGCTTACGGTGTTGATAGCCCTGCGGTGACACTTGGCGGGTCGATGTTTTTTAGGGTAATTGCTGAAGTCATAGTATAAAGAGAACGGGGTTTTACAGAAGGTTAAATTGTGAATTTAGAATTTAGAATTTTTATTTATGGAAGATTTATTTGCGCGGCTAGAACGCACACTCAATCCTGAACTGCCAACCCTTGCAGAGTCACAACAACAACTTCTACAAGAACTCAGCATTAATCAAAATCAACCCGGTACGATTTTGCATGACTTTCAAACCCTAATAGATTTCTTGCAACCAAATGGAGTAGAAGTTAGTAGTGTTAATAACCTTTTACCACTGAAAGTACTATCAGAAGTTAATTCTCGATTAAGTCACCCAATTGAAACTAAACTCAAACGCCCCGTACAGAAATCATACCCATACATTAATGGGCTATATCTGTTATTACGCAGTTCTGGGATAGCCCAAATTAGATCCCAAGGTAAGAAGCAAATTTTAGTGTTAGACGCAGCCACCTTAGAATCATGGTCAAATCTCAACCCAACAGAACGCTATTTCAACTTATTAGAAGCTTGGTTGATTTGGGGAAATAATGAAATTTTGGGCGAACACCAAGATTCATTCGGGAATTTATTTAGATGCATTCAACTTTGGCCCCGCGTCCCAGATCAAGGTTTAAATTTTCCTAAATATGAAGACCAACACAATATCAGTTATTACCCTGGTCTGCATAACGTTGCCCTGTTAGAGTTATTTGGATTGTTATCTATCAAGCAAGGTAAACCACAAGAAGGGAAGGGATGGCGCATTACCAGTTTACAACGCTTGCCCTTTGGTGATGCTTTGTTGCAATTAGTATTCCCGCTAGGGATACGAGGAGAATTACAAGATGATGTCAATGTAAATTTTGGAAAATTGCAGTCGCATTTACAACCATTATTTCCCGAATGGAAACATAATTTATTTGTCCCAAAGCAAGGCTTCACTGATGGTATTTATATTTTTAAAGTATCTATTTCTCAGGCTTGGAGACGCATTGCCATACCGGCAGAAAAACCATTAGGCTGGCTAGCAGAGACAATTCTTGATGCTTTTGATTTTGACTATGACCACTTATATGAGTTTAGTTATAAAGACCGTTTTGGTCGCATAATTAAGATCGGTCATCCCTACATGGAAACACCCCCATTTGCCGACCAAGTGCAGATTGGCGATTTGTCTCTAGAACCGGGTGCTAAAATGACTTATCTTTATGATTTTGGTGACAACTGGAAATTTGATGTGCAGTTAGAAGCAATTAATCCGCCTGATAATAAAATCAAAAAAGCAAAAATTCTAGAAGTTCAGGGAAATGCACCTCAACAGTATTGGAGTGAAGATGATGAATTGGATGAAGATCAGGAGGACGAGGGAGAGTAATTGTACTATTTTAGTAACTCGATTTCTAAAAAAGTACCCCAGATAAAACTAATGTCACTTTCTAAATAAGTGCTGAAATGATAATCTTTATCCTACCCAACTGACCTGTCGAAGGAAAAGAAAAAATTTTATCAGTAAAGCGATCTAAATAAACCTATTAAATTATTTAAAATTGCAATATCGAACTCAAATTATAACCTGAGTTTGGATATCATAGAGTTTTACTTAGTTGTCTGCCAATGATGTTAAAACAGCTAACACGGTATCAATATTTTTCTGTAAAATCTTACTGGACACATCCAATTATGTAATTTAAGTAAAATCGGATAATAAACTTAACTTCAGTCTCGAAAGTTTTAACAGTTATTTGCACAGAAGGTTGATGAAAAACGATACACCACAAGAATTGAACTCAGACCAAGAGATTGGGCGCTTGATTGACGAAGTTATGTCTTCATCTTTGACTGATGAACAGTATCGCAAAAAGATGCAGCGGCGTAAGGAAGTACAGGATAAACGCATAGCACAAGCTGTACCAGAAAAAGGATTAATTATTGTAAATACTGGTAACGGTAAGGGTAAAACTACTGCGGCTTTGGGGATGGTGTTACGATCGCTCGGTCACGGGTATAAAGTTGCGATCGTCCAATTTATCAAAGGTAGCTGGGAACCTTCCGAAAAAAGGGTTTTTAGTTATTGGGAAGACCAGTTAGAATTTCACGCAATGGGCGAAGGCTTTACTTGGGAAACTCAAGACCGCGATCGCGATCTTGATAAAGCTAGCGCCGCCTGGGAGAAATCATTAGAATACATCCGCAACCCAGACTTTCATCTGGTGTTGTTAGATGAAATTAATATTGCTCTGAAAATGTCTTACTTAGAAGTAGAGGATGTTTTAGCAGGTTTGGCGCAAAAACCAGCTAACAAGCACGTTATTCTCACAGGTAGAGGCGCACCAGCTGCTTTAATTGAGCGTGCTGACCTTGTAACCGAAATGACCCTAGTTAAGCACCCTTTCCGCGATCAAGGTGTTAAAGCACAACCAGGAATTGAGTATTAAATTGAAGATTACTTGCACATTTGCAATGTGCGGCGATCGCTAGCTGTGATGGAATTTAACCGATGAAAGTCTTGCAGAGCCACCGAGTAAGCATAACTGCTTGGCTCATCTTCACCAACCTTAGGCAGTCTACTGCTTGTAGCTACCTGATTCGACTGATTAGAGCTGGCTTCATTTGACGAACCATTAACCGTCATCGCCAACTCTCCCGATGGGTTGAGCGTACCCTGAAAACAATTAAACTCTGAGTGGGGCATATACAATGCACCCGTTATCTTGTCCTGCTGCTTTTGAAATATGATGTAACCTTGACCAAGCTCGTTTGGTTTTGGGGATTGACCATAGAGATAAACCCCATCTTTTTCAGGAAAATTCGCTTTTGGTAAAACTTCTGCGCCTTTTGTAATTCCCTGAGAACCTGGAACCAGCGCGGTTATTATCGGTACTGTTTTTCCGCTCTTATGGGCAAAAAGCTCTCTATCTCCAGAAGCTGCATTAAGTTGACTTCTCTGCTCTCGAACTCTTCTTAGCTGCGACAAAAGAGAGTTGTCGGGGGTTTTTTGGATCTGAGCAGATGATAGGGGAGAATTTGTAACTGATACTATTTGAGTCTGCCTGCCTATAAAGCCCAAACCGAGAAGTAAGCCTAAGCCTGCGAGGGAAACTCCCCACTGTCGGGGAGATAAGAACTGATGAAGGTTGTTAAGCACCCTACTTCTCCTGTTAAAAAACTAACTAAGTTCTTTATAACTTACTTGAATCATAACCAAGTCTTAATTGTCAAAGACTTTGTTAACGACTTATATTACTATTGTCCAAAAAAGAAAACTGTCAAAAACTAAAGTTTATATTTAATGTAGTTCAACAATCTTAGATTACCATCAGTTAGAGTATTTATTCTTCATCCAATAGATTCATCCCATTGGGTGATGTTAATCACAAATTAAATGTTCTCAATTAACATTCAGTTTTTTGACATCTTGCCTTTAAGATTTTTCAGGTAATATAAAATACCGTGATTTCTTTCTCAGTAGGGGCGCACATCTGTCATTGGTGCCAACTTAAGCAAAAAGCAACCATAGGATGTAATTCTTACTAGGCTTGGATTTTGCAGTGCGTCGTTACTTCTCATCAAAAAGTACATCTAAATTGCGATAACCGCTAACTATCCGTAAAATTTCAATCCCGCCTGCGATCGCATCCGACCTACAACCATTAAATCAGTAGGGGTAACCCAAGCGTATTAGGTTATCGGCATAAAAAAATCGCCCCCTGAATTCAGGAGGCGCATCACCAAAGTAGTGTAGAGACGCGAAATCCCGCGTCTCTAGTTTTAGCTAGCAACGTATTCTTTAACATTGGCACGACGGCGACGCAGATGAGCCAAAGCTTGATGCTCTAACTGGCGGACGCGTTCTCGGCTGAGATTCAATCTCTCACCCACTTTCGCCAATGACATCTCATTACCGTCTTCCAAACCAAAGCGTAGGGCTACAACTTCTCGCTGTTGCGGGGTTAGTTCTGCTAGCAGGTTGTTCAAGTCTTGGCGTAAGAATTCCTGGTTGGTGTAATACTCTGGTGATGGGCCATCATCTTCGAGCATTTCTTGTAACTCAGTATCCTGGTTATCGCCAACTTTAACATCCAAAGATACTGGTTGACGCGCCATGTTCAGGTACTCGCGGATCTGAGCAGGTTCTAGTTCCAATTCTTTGGCAATTTCGGCTGGAGTTGGCGATCGCCCCAAGGTTTGCGCCAACTCGCGCTGCACTTTTTTGATTTTATTCAGTTTTTCGGTAATGTGGATTGGTAACCGGATGGTGCGGCCTTGTTGAGCGATCGCACGGGTAATCGCTTGGCGAATCCACCAGTAAGCATAAGTTGAGAACTTATAACCCCTCATTGGGTCAAATTTCTCCACACCCCGCTCTAATCCTAGTGTTCCTTCCTGGATTAAATCCAGAAATTCCATATTCCGCTTTTGGTATTTTTTAGCAATAGCAACGACCAAGCGCAAATTCGCTTCGATCATTTTTTGCTTTGCCCGCTTACCTTGCGCTACCGTTTGTTGGATCTCGGTTTCCGATTGTTGAACGTGGTCAGCCCACTCTGACATATTCGGTTCGCGGTGCAGTTTCTTCGCCAAAGCTTCCTTGGCGTCGATGAACTTCATCATTTGTTGCACCTGCTTTCCATAGACAATCTCTTGTTCGCGGGTTAGCAGTGGTACACGACCAATTTCTCGCAGATAGGTTCGCACCATATCAGCCGTGAATCTGGTGTTGAGGTTTTCCGTTTGGGTGTTGACAGTAGGCATTGATGTGTTATCCTCTACTCCGTAAACACAATGTATGTTTTCTTACTAAAATTCATGGCATAAAGGTAGTACATCTATCACGAAATATCGGGAGTTATCAAAAGTAATTATCAATTGCTCTAGCCGTTGTTCAGACGGTAAACTCCCAATGATACGTTCCCCTACCTTCCTTAAATTTTCAATCTCTATATAAGCACGCTGGTTGTTTTTGAGAATTCTTCTTTTAGGCAGTAAGTGATAGCAGATGGAAATCCGAAGTCGGTATGAGTTCCATTTACTTTATAGTACGATAAATCAGGCAAATAGTAAAGTATTTTAAGACAAAATCTTTAATTATAATTCAAAATTGCCGATTTGCAAAAAAAAATTAAACTTCCTTGAAATTACTGACTATATCTATAGTGACGCCAAAAACCCCTCATCTGTTGCCCAAAACTAGCCGGATAACCGAACTTAATTTCCTGTCAGAATGGAGGGATGTTACGAATCGGGGATTAGTCATTAGTCATTAGTCATTAGTCATTGGTCATTTGCAAAGGACAAAGGACAACTGACTAATGACTACTTAGAATCCCAAATCAGCTTTGGCTAGTTCAGCAGCAGCGAATACTTCTGCGTCAGGTTTTTCTTCCCAGGCTGGCTCACCAATTTCTTCGTAAAAAGTTGCGTCGTAAGGACGGGTACGTACTACTACTGGCATAGGAACAGCGTGACCCAAAATTAAAGCTTGTTGCTTAGAGTCTAACTTTGCCAATACCGATCGCAATCCACCCCCACCAGATACACCCGTAAAAATCGCGTCAATGTCTTTTTCATCATTAAGCAAAGCGGTAATCCGAGTCCCAATCTGAGACATGACTTCATTATCAATACCCGATGGACGTTGATCGACTACCAAAAGTGTGACAAAATACTTTCGCAGTTCCCTGGCGATAGTCCCAAAGATAGTACTTTGTACGATAGCCGGGTCAAGGAAACGGTGCGCCTCTTCAATGGTAATCATCAATGGCGTGGGGCGATCGTTCGGATTTTTGCTTTGCAGAAATTTATCTGCTTTCTTGACGTAATGCTCGTGAATACGTCGGGTGATCATATTCGTCACCAACATATAAGAGAGCATATTAGACTGGGAACCAAATTCTATCACAACATTCTTCCCAGATTCCAGGCACTGGACAATTTTACTAATATAATTCTGGGGGCAAACCGCTCGCATATACTTCAAGCTATCCATCCGCAAGAGTTTGCGCTGCAATGCCATTATCGAGCCTTTGTGTCCGCGCTTCTCGTCGCAGAACATCTCGATTTCTTCGTTAGTCATGTTCAGCAACTGGACTATCCAAGACTTGCCAAACTCGCTATATAGAATATTGGCGTTATCTAAGGCTGCATCAGAGAGTCCTAAATCTCGGCTACATAACTTAATATCTTCAACTTCAATTTGCTCGTAGCTTAAATAAAGTTCTTGAGCATCACGCACACCCCGGCGCTTTGTCGATTCCGGGTCGAGGGTGTAAACTTCGACTTTACTAGGAAAAAGTTGCTTTAAACCCTTAACAGTATTTACGTTCTTCCCTTCTGCAACAGCTTCCCAGCCATACTCAGAGTGCATATCAAAAATCAAGGTTACCGCCGCATTTTTACGGATAACGCCAGCTAAAAGTAACCGTGTTAGAAAAGATTTACCAGTACCAGATTTCCCAAAAACCCCATTACTCCGTTCCACGAAGCGGTTTAAATCGATACAAACGGGCACATCCATATCCAAAGGTTTGCCGATGGAAAAGTTGCGCCTTTGGGGGTCATCTTCCCAACCAAATACCCGACGGAAATCGTCAACACTTGCTTCGTAAACTTGACTAAAGTGGCTAGGAATAGTTTTAACAGGCAACAATTCCATTGTAGTACTGGTTTGTGGCACAAATGAAGCCAAACCCGTCATCGATGGGAGGAAGGGATTTGCCGATTTGCCATTTGTGGGAGAGAAAGATTCTTCAGATTCGGGAGTGAACATCAACATCGGCGCGAGGTTGATAGTACCGTATGTACCACTTCCGGCTAAAACATCTCGTAAAAAAGTGTCCTCCCAACTGGGAGGATTAGCAATAATTCGCGCATTAGCAGCTCCGAGTGCCACATCTGTCAGCATACAAAAAAAACGCGATCGCATCCCTTGCACAACAAGAAATTTACCCACCCGCATATCTTCTACAGAAATGTCAGGATGCAATCGTACTTCTAAACCTTCAGTTAGAGAACCTTGAATTACCGAACCTAATGGCTGTCCTGAATTCATTTTGTTAGTCATTAGTCATTAGTCATTAGTTATTTTCCCCCATACCCAATGCCCAATGCCCAATGCCCGATTACCTAGTCAATCTGAATCGAAGTTGGCGCACTTCCCGTTGGTGGAGTGGTACTGATTAATGGTTTGCGGAATTGGGCGTAAAGGCGATCGCGCCAGGTAAAGAATGGTTCATAATCTATATTCTCTGAAAAGATTGGTAATCCTTTACCTCTAATTGAAGCTGGTAAATCCAGATAGGGGCCAGAGGGGAACTTGAGCAATATCGATAAGCCAGCTACTGCTAAGTCAGCTAAAGTCGGCTCGTCTCCTGTTAAATAAGGACTATCTGCCAATAATAACGTTACCGCTTCTAAGTCTTGTTTTAAGGATGCGATCGCTGACTTTATCATATCTGGGTTATAACCTACCCCAAAACCCAACAGTGTCAGGAAGTCAGTTGGTACTCCTTCAACCAGACTTTTAAATATATCTGGTGTTGAGGTGGGTAATAAAGACTTGCGGAAATTTTGATCTTGACTTATTGCTGCAAATAGTGCTTTGCGACTTTTGATGCCTATAGACTCATCAGCCCATTCTTCTATTAATAAAGTTAAACCCCGTTTTTTAGGATCTTGCGGTATTATTGGGCGATCGGGATACTCTAAGTCTAAATACTTAGCTATTTCCGTAGAATCCGCAATATATCTATTCCGATCCTTTAATACTGGGACTTGTTTCTGACCAGTCAGCCGGAACAGTTCTACTTGTCCAATCCCAGGTGTAACCTCTATTTTGCGGTAATCTAATCCTTTAAAATCGAGAATTAGGCGCACTTTCTCTGAGTATTGAGATAGTTCCCATTGGTATAATTCCAACATCTTGTATACCTTGTAACTGGTCAACTTCTTAACTTTACAATTGTATCTTTAGTTCAAGTAAATTTTCTTGCCATTAGTTGCTTAGTTGCCTATTTATTTCCATTAGGGTTTAGCTTATGCCTAATTTTTGGCAAAATTATCGATTTAAAAAAATATTATTTTCTGATAGATTAAAGGTTTGAATAACTAAATAATTTAATTCGGCAGATATAAATAAATCTAACCGCTTAGTCGTGAGTCTTATGTCGTTACTTTAATTTCTGTCACCATTAGCCTAAGTTAAATTATTTAGGTAATTAACTTCTGTGCTTTTGCTGAATAATCAATAGTTAATTCAGAAATATAGCCTTCTTCCATATAGGATTCAGGATTTTTGAATCTAACTATTAATTTAGGTACAAGTCTATATATAAATTGGCTTTTAATTAGAATATTTATCACAATTTATTGTAACTCATAACTTGTAAATATGAGATTTTCGCACTTTCTTAGAGTTGACGCTACACCAAGTGAGGTTTTTTAACTCTTTTTGGTTGGTGCGATCCAGAAAATTTACTCAATTTACATACAATATATGCTAAATATATTTCATACTTGTCAGCATCAGCCGAGGTTAGATATTTTACCTCGCCAGCATAAACTCTTCTGGGAAAAAACTTACTTCCCCCTTTAGTTAGATTTTGTGCATAGCAAAATGTTATAAATCTTTATGTAATGTGTGGACAAAAAAGACAAACAAAATTTATGAAGACAAATTACAGCAAATTGCTGACCACGTTGGCAGGCATAGCAGGATTTACTAGTTTCAGCCTTCTCATTACTTTACCATCTGATGCAAAATCCGCACTAAATCCTAGCCCCAGTATTTTCAACGAGGCTCCATATAACCGGGGTCAAGACCTTCAATCAAACGCTCAATACACATCTGCTGAGGCAGGCGCAATAGAAAAGAGCAATACCAAGGGCCAAAAAGTATCACAGAACAGTGGTAGAACAAATCCCAGACCAAGTATTTTCAACGAGCCTCCTTATAATCGTGGTGGTGGCGCTACACCTAGTGAACCTGCACCTGTCACCCTACCTACTTCACCTACTACCCCAGGAACTCAACCCAGTCAGCCACCTACTACAACTCCACCAGCTCCAGGGGCAAGTAGCAATCAAGGCAAAAACTTGTTAGCGTTGGCAGAGTCAAACGCTTCCTTTACAACCCTAACCAAGGCTTTGAAAGCAGCAGGATTGACCGGAGCTTTGCAAGGCAAAGATAACTTAACTATTTTTGCACCTACTGATGCAGCTTTTGCGAAGTTGCCACAAGATGCTTTGCAAGAATTGTTAAAACCAGACAACAAAGAAGTATTGATAAAAATCTTAACTTATCATGTAGTACCTGGTAAGGTATTGTCTGCTGATTTGAAGTCTGGTGAAGTTAAAAGCCTTGAAGGCGGCACAATCAACGTTAAAGTCGATCCTGCTACTGGTGTAACTGTCAATGATGCTAAAGTGACGCAGGCAGATATCACAGGCACTAACGGTGTAATCCACGCAATCGATCAGGTGATTTTGCCTCCTGACTTGTAGTTTTAAGATAGGAGTACAACCTGTAGCAAACTAGGTTGACTTAATATTAATAGGAAAAAATCCTGTTCCGTTCAGATGTTAATTTTGGACGGTTTTTTGTAATAAGCATTATTTGAAATTGGCAAGTAAGTTAAGTCGGCGTAAATATTTCAACCTATGTTTATAAATTTAAATGTAGGGTGCGTTAGCTGAAAGCGTAACGCACCATCAACAATCCAAGGTACCGTTCTTTGAGCTAACACAACCCCCTTTTCCCAAAGCTAAAGGCTAGCGCCTGCCGTAGGATGCCCGAATGCGAACAGCGTCTTCTTTAGGAAAAGGGCTGTAGGGAAAAGACCGCGCTGGCTCCCCTACTTTAACTAAGTTCGCATTACAGACTAGATATTACATCCCGTGCAACTGCTAAAGTCTGCTCAATATCCTCTTCAGTGTGAGCAAAAGACGTAAACCCAGCTTCAAATTGAGAGGGTGCTAAGTAAACACCACGCTCTAACATCCCCCGATGGAAGCGTCCGAATTTTGCTGTATCAGACTTTTTCGCATCTTCGTAGTTATGAACTGGGACAGAGGTAAAGAATAAGCCAAACATCGCGCTGATTTGACCACCACAAGCCGCATGACCAGCTTCTTTGGCAATTTGCAGCAAACCATCTCCTAGCTTTTTAGTAATTCGGTCAAGATACTCGTAAGTACCTGGCTTTTGCAGCAATTCTAAAGTCTTAATACCAGCAGTCATCGCCAAAGGATTACCAGAAAGAGTCCCAGCTTGATATACCGGACCGGCGGGGGCAACCATTGACATAATATCTCGACGACCGCCATAAGCTCCTACTGGCAAACCACCACCAATTACCTTGCCCAAGGTTGTTAAGTCGGGAGTCACGCCAAATTTTTCCTGAGCGCCCCCGTAAGCAATGCGGAAGCCTGTCATCACTTCGTCAAATACCAATAATGCACCATACTCGTGAGTCAGTTCCCGTAATCCTTCTAAGAAGCCAGCGTCAGGTGCAATAAATCCAGCATTGCCGACAACTGGCTCAAGAATCACACCAGCAATCTCGTCGCGGTTTTCTTCAAATAAAGCTTTGACTGCTTCTAAGTCATTGAAAGGTGCAGTTAGAGTGGTGCTAGTTGCTAATTTAGGTACTCCCGGTGAGTCTGGCAAACCAAGTGTAGCAACACCTGAACCCGCCTTTACTAGAAACGCATCGGCGTGTCCGTGGTAGCAACCTTCAAACTTGATGATTTTCTCCCGGTTGGTGAAAGCCCGCATCAGCCGCAAAACTCCCATACAGGCTTCAGTTCCAGAGTTGACAAATCTGACCATTTCGATGCTAGGAACGGCATCGATTACCATTTCTGCCAAAACATTTTCTAGGACTGAGGGAGCACCGAAACTAGTACCTTTTTCTAAAGCTTCATGCAAGGCTGCAATTACTTCTGGATGAGCATGACCGCAAATAGCCGGGCCCCAAGTGCCTACATAGTCTATGTATTGATTGCCATCTACATCCCAAATATATGCGCCTTTAACACGGTCAAAAACGATGGGTTGTCCGCCCACAGATTTAAAGGCACGAACCGGAGAACTGACTCCTCCAGGCATGAGGTTTTGAGCAGCAGCGAAGATTTCTTGTGATTTTGTCGTTTTAATTGTGGTATTTACCAAGGTTCTCTCCTAAATAGTGGGTAATAAAAGCTCTATCTTAGGATAGTGTCAAAAACTACTTAGAATTTCTATCCTATATAAATAGCTGAACCAAAAAATAATAATATGTTATACAACTCGAATAAAGACTTACCTCTAGATATTCAAACTCGATTATCTGAAGCATACCAGGATCTTTACCGAGCAGCTTTTAATTCGGCAATTCATTGGTATGGTGAAGCCTCAAAAGCTCACAAAGTCGCTTTGAGTGCTGTAAAGATGCAGTCTGCTATGGAACGGAATGTTCTTGTTTAGAGCTAGATAAAATAGTTCAATTCAAAAAAACATGCCAGTTACCCTATTGAGAATGGTATCGTGAATCCATGAATTATTCTCATTAGAGCAAACTAGCTGGTATGTCTTCTAACGATTCGCACTCACTGCATTACGCTATCCCTGTTGAGGAAATTCGCTACGATGAACGGGGTTTAGTGCCTGCAATCGTCCAAGATTATTTGGATGGTACTGTCCTGATGATGGCGTGGATGAATCAGGAGTCGTTACAAAAAACTTTAGAAACTGAAGAAACTTGGTTTTGGAGCCGTTCCCGGCAAGAATTGTGGCATAAGGGGGCGACTTCTGGACATATCCAAAAAGTGCAAAGTATCCGTTATGACTGCGATAGTGATGCGCTGCTCATCGGGGTAGAGCAATTAGGAGATATTGCCTGTCACACTGGAGAACGTAGTTGTTTTCACCAAATAGAAGGGAAAATTGCTGCACCACCAGGGGATACTTTGTCGCAATTGTTTGAAATAATATGCGATCGCCGCGATAATCCGACAGAAAGTTCTTATACCTGTAAACTATTTGCAGGTGGCGATAACAAGATTTTGAAAAAGATTGGTGAAGAAACCGCCGAGGTGGTAATGGCTTTTAAGGATGATGAAGCAGATGCGATCGCAGGTGAAGTGGCTGATTTGCTATATCATACTTTGGTTGCCTTAGCTCACCATCAAGTTGATTTAAAATCTGTATATCGTAAGTTGCAAGAACGTCGGCAATAAAAAAGTTGATTCACTAGCTTTGCCAGTTGCCAGACTTAAAACAAGCGTCCCCTTTGTTATTGGCTATGACAGGTTAACTTAACCGTGTACCTAAAGGTTGAACCTCTCTGGCTAAACCAATATGTGCCAACGACAATGAGATATTGTTAAACTTTACTCCAGCTAAAGCCCACTGAAGTTCAAGTGTCCCCACCCAGAAACGTGCCCGGTCTATGACCTGGGGTAACATGGGATAGCCGCTTTCCATACGCTGCACAATACTTTCTCCGTAATTACCAAGTTGCACGGCAATATCACAAGCTGCATCCCCCAAACCAGCCGTGCCAAAATCAATCAGACCACTGATGCTCTTTGAAATCGGGTCAAACAGAATGTGATACACTGGCTTATCCCCATCTATCAGTACGGGTGTGTAGTTGAGATCAAGTTCACCTGTAATTACGGGTGCAAAAAGTTCGTGTATCCAAGTTTGCTGATGACGCCACAGGTGAGGAAAGAGAGTTTCCTGAACTTGATCGTACAACTGCAACCAATCTTCACGAGAACGCTTTGCACCAGAACAAGACACCCCAGCATTAACTAAAATTTCATTTGGGATGCCGTGCAATTGTTGATGAAATCTGGCTAGTTGGGAGATTATACGCGCTTGTGATGCTTCACTCAGCTTCAGCAAGGTGTTACGAGATAGCGGTTCACCTTTAATAAATCTGTAGCTTGCAAAGCCTTCTTCCAAGTGTTCAAAGTGCGGAACTCGCAATTCAACATACTTTTGCACCACTTCCAACACCTTAGCTTCATGGGAAAGTACCTGTTTTCCCCAGTCATCTTTGGCAAAGCGACATACAAGCTCATGATTAACAATTACCACATCGTTAACCATTCCATCTTGATTAAAGTCAAGATGATCAACAGAGATATTGGGATAGACAGCACAAATTTTTTCGAGATACAAAGAAGGAATATTCATAGTAGATTATGACGCCATCACAACAAACAAAAAATCAAAATTTATCGGACTTTTAGACCGATCGCAGCAATTTAAATGATTTGTCCGTTTGTTGTATCAACGTACCACTATGATTTAACTCCCTATAAAATCGCTAAACATGAGCATGATACCATTTTGGTGATTAATCAGCCAAAATTCGATTCAGGTATTGTAAAATTGCCACTGCGATCGCTACACTCAAGATGAAGCCTAGCCATAAACTATTAGTAATAATTTGCGGACGATCTAATGCCCATCCACCCAAGGGATGACCAATAAAAGAGCCAACAGCCCAGCACAAAGCGTTGATGGAAAAATAAACGCCGCGTTGGTTTTCCGGGGCTAACTCCGTCACTAAAGAGGCAGCAGATGGGGTATAGGAGACAATCGCCACAGCAAATACTCCCAATGCCAATATTACCCAAACCAGATTATGAGATGGGGCAATACCACTTACCCAAATAAAGCCAAAACCAATTGCCCAGAGAATAGCAGAAACAGTGAGCGCGAGTGTGTGTGAGCAGCGTTTTAAAATGCTAGTTACAGGCAACTGACAGATGATGGCAAACACCAGATGCCAAGCAAATAGAACGCTAATTGTAGTTTGAGCAAATCCTTCGCTAGTACTTTTTATAACAAAGTTTTTGAAGTAAAGCGGCAGGGTGCTGTGGATTTGAGAAATATAGATTGTAAAGAATATATTAACTGCTATGTAGACCAGGAAACGGCGATCGCTTAATACTGCCATCCAAGAAGCAAAAAGTTCTATCTTTTCAGATTCCCCTGTCTGCTGTTGTTCAGTTTCACTAATTCCTACATAGACAACCCCAAAAAATAGCATAAAAGAGATGGCATCAATCACAAATAGCCATCGATAACTCCCAACGAGCGCAATAAAAAACCCAGCAAGCACAATTCCGATCGCTAACCCAAGATTATCAGCTAGGCGGGCGATCGCAAAAGTTTCGCGGCGATTGTCAATTTGGCTAGCGTCAGCAACAACAGATTCAGCCGCCGGCCAATAGAAACCTATCCCTAAACCGCTAATCAAACTACCGATTACCAAAATCGTAAAATTATTGGTTGTAGCTAAAACTAGAGAAGCAATTGCTGAAATCGCCGTCGCTAGCAACAAAGTGCGGCGGCGTCCCCAGTGTTCAGAATCAGCCAAAGAACCACCTACAATCCGCCCTACAATGCCGGAAATCGAGGCGCTACCTAAGGCTACCCCAACACTTGTTGCAGATAAACCAACTTGATTGACAAAAAAGATGGGGGCGTAAAACAGGGTACAGCCGGTGCCAACTTCCGAGAGGAATCTACCAATTGCGAAAATCCATATCTGGGGATGTATCGAGGGCAGCCACGATGATAACTGGGATTGAGAAGCTAATTTCATGAGCTTAAATGTCATGGTTTAATGACATTTTTGTAATTCTTATCATTGCCTGCTATTTTCCTCACTCCTTCCACAGGGTTTCCACAGGGATTTTAGCAGTTTTCCACAGGTACTCTACGAGTCAATAGGCTGTTGCCGTCTTACTGGGGATTGTTAATTAATAGTGGCAAAGAACTTGAAGGACTGAGTTTATGTAAAGTTACGTAACAAAAAATAGACTCTAATGCTGATTATTTCGTTCGCATTTATTTTTTATACAATCGTTTTTAACATTTCGCAGCATTGACAAACCCACCCCCTCTTGGCGCACAATGATTCGGCTTGCTTTTGTAATCCCTTCAACCGTTGGCATCAAATGTGTAAAATATATTACCACCAGATGTAGGCGTAGATTGGCGGGCTAGCGAAAGAGCGTGTGAGGTAGCCTGATTGCCGTTTCACCGCAAGCAACTTGTCCCTCTTGATTATCCTCATAGGAGGAAAATCTCATGAAAGCAACGGTTAGCATCTTTACAGAAATTCCCGAAACACTCCACGAATCCTTAAAAAACTACTTAGAAAAGCATCCCGATTGGGATGAAAACAGAGTGTTGACGGCGGCGTTATCATTATTTTTACTCCAAAATGGAGATAGCGATCGCCGTGCTGCCCGAGTCTATCTGGAAACTTTGTTCCACCACTCCTCAGTAGAAATGCCCAGTATCGATTCACCCGCAACAGCTAATCTACTAGACACCCCATAGGTACTGGTATGAAGGGCGTTATTCTGGCTCATGCCCCTAATATGGGTACGGGAAACCGTGCCCCATCACTGGGATTTTGACCCAATAGCGGTCTGGTATGTGAGCGCAATATTACAACAAAAAAGATCGGTAGATTCCGATGTTAAAAAGGTTCCAATAGTTCTTCTTGTCGCCAAAACTATTTAGTAATAGCGCAATATTTAGGATTGAGGCAAGACTTGAGCATATTATGACCGTTAGTACTTGTTATATAGCGGTTTTTCTTTGGATACAAACACGTTTGTAGGGGCGCATAGCTATGCGCCCCTACGAACTCCAAACTCAGCACCGTTATATCTACCAAAACGGTCAGATGCAAAGAAATATTTTCCAGTGGACTCTTTCCCCTTCCCACTGTCTCAAACCGATAAGTCAATATATCAAATATTTGCCTGGTATGTATTTGAGCAATATCGACCTATTTTAATTTTATAAATTTGTCTTTTAATAAAGCCAAAGAAATTCACCAATTACTTTCCCAAGAGTTAACAGTCAAGAGTTAAAAAACTCTAGACTATTAACTCAGGACTTGGCTTCCAAATGCTGGGGATGAGCAGGAGATTCAAACTTATACCCAACGCCACGTACAGTTTGAATTAATGCTGGCTGACTAGCATCAATTTCAATCTTCTTGCGTATTTGACCAATATGTACATCTACAACCCGCTGGTCGCCGACATATTCATAGTCCCACACCTCTTGGATTAGTTCTGCACGCCGCCAAACTCGACCTGGATGACTGGCTAAAAAATGCAACAAGTCAAATTCCAGAGCAGTTAAGAGTACTGGTTGGTTATTAAGTGCCACCTCCCGCCGCACTGGGTCAATCATAAGTTTTTCAAATACCAAGCGTTTCTGCTCGGCCGTAGTTATCACTCGCTGACGCCTCAAAATCGCTCCGACTCTGACTTCTAGCTCTCCTAGCCCAAACGGCTTGGTGAGATAGTCGTCAGCACCTTTAGAAAAGCCGCGAATTTTGTCAGCTTCGTCAGCACGGCTAGTTAACATCAGAACAAAAACACCATTACGACTTTGCATCTCTTGGCAGAGGTTAAACCCTGTTACATCTGGTAGATTCACATCTAGAATCACCAAATCAGGGTTAAATTGCTCAAATAGAGTTAAGGCTGTCTTTCCATCTTCGGCAGCCTCCACCTGATAGTTCTGCTTAATCAAAAAGCGTTGGATTAAATTCCGAACCGCAGGGTCGTCGTCAACTACAAGAATCTTGGCAGGAGCCATGACCATTACTTTGCACAAAAATTCGTAAGATTAACAAGAGGGTTGCGTAAAAACGCAGTTGCCACTTTGGGACTAACTAAGAATCTACATGGCTAAGGTATAAGATTCCTGAATTATTCAAAAATAAATACTCTAATCAGGATTGTGGGCAATGAGAACGCTAAACTTATGTTAGCCACAGTACATAGACGCTCTTACTTTAGCCGCAACAGTTCTTGACACCAAGACACCTTCTCGATCCCAGTTAGGTGGTAACTTAAAACGTTTCAATTTTAAATCGATATGCGGATATATACCACAAGCGATTATTCAGTATAATTAAAAAAAATCTGTTAAGGCACAGTAAATTGCCAAATCTGAAACAGTAAAGTTGATATTTTCATAAAAACTATGTGTTTTAGGTACTCTTGGTTCAAATTCTAGATTAGAGCCAGAAGTGGGCAACGACATGAGGGTATACACGGAGTTATGGCGATATGTTAAAGTGGCTATAGTTAAAATTACAAAGTTGATTAAACTAACCCGTGCTACTATCCTGGTAGGGCATAAAAATAGTTCGAGACTTTAGTTTCGATCTAAAAAAAAACCTAAAGCTGTTTTTTATTCGACAAAAGACTGCCGCTGACTGAGGCTGAAGTAACAAACTCCCATGAGCGATCAAAATCCCTACGAAAAACTTGGGGTATCAGAAGAGGCTAGCTTCGATGAAATTCAGGATGCTCGTAATCGCCTATTCGAGCAACATAGTGGCGATGCCAAGCATTTAGAAGTAATTGAAGCGGCTTACGATGCGATTTTAATGGATCGCTTACGGATGCGCCAGGAAGGTAAAATTAAAGTCCCTGAGCGTATTCGTTTTCCAGAGTTGCGAGTGCAATCACCTCCTAAAGAAAGTCCAACTCCTCGTGAGCAGTCACCTGCATGGCTGCAACGGATGCTGGATCAGCCAACACCTGCGGATATACTCTTGCCAGGAGCTTGGTTTCTTGGTTTGAGTTCTATTAGCGTGTTTTACCCAGAAGGAGGCGATCAGGTTTTGCAGCTAGCATTGGTGGTTGGGGTAGGTGCCAGTATTTACTTTCTCAATCGCAAAGAAGGCAAATTTGGCCGAGCAGTTTTATTCACCCTGATCGGTTTAATAATTGGCTTAATCGCTGGGGGACTAGTTGCTAGCTGGCTCTTACCATACATATCATTTACCAATCTGGGAACCAATCAGTTCTCTACTGTAGTGACGTTTATATTGCTGTGGTTGGTTAGTAGCTTTCTACGCTAAATAGCTACCCGTAAGCAAGTTTCTATAAAGAAGACGTGGTTTATATATCTTCTTCTTAAAATTTGAGAGTCAGGAGTCAGAATACATATTCTGGCTCCTATTTTAATTCCTGGAGGGCAGGGTAGTTTTATACGAAAAAAGAAAAATACATATGTGTTGATTTCTTGTTTTGTGGCATAGCTTTTTACCCCTTTCCAAACCTCTGCCCAAAGCGGAAAGAGGTTTTGAAACTCAGTTTTATTTTTTCTCTGCTTGTATGAAATCACCCTGCTATTTTAATTCGTGGGGGATGATTGACATAATTGAGATTGATGTAAAAGCTCAGTTACTTATACTAAATTAATTCAATTTGTTGTATCTTACAGAACCTTTTTAGACAAGGTATTCAGATTTTAGGACTAAATCTACAGCAGCGCTAAAATCCTTAACGATTAAGTCGGGCTGGTAAAGTTCCAATTGGGTGCGATCGCGAATCCCAGATTCCACCGCCATCACCTTAACCCCATAATTTTTAGCTGCGGTGATGTCAGCTTCTGTATCTCCCACCATCCAGGTATCAGTAGCCGGGGGCAGTTCTTTTAATGCCCTAGCCATCAACAAGGGCTTATCTTCAATATCACGAGTTTTAACGTAGTCGTTACTCAAGCAATAACAACGATTTTCTGGGAAAAATCTTCCTAAATCGTGCTTTTTGAAGGCATAATCTAGTTCCCGAACTCGGCGCATAGTCATAACTGCTAAATCAATTCCAGCTTGTTGAATTTTTAACAGTGCATCCACAGCACCAGGCGCGAGGGCGTCATAGTCAAAGTAGGGTTCTGTATGCACCGTTTGCCGCCGTAATTGGGCGAATTCTTGGGCTTGGGCTTCGTCTAACCCTGAATTTAAGGCGATTTGTTTTTCGGGAACGCGCGATCGCTTGAACTGCCAAAATTCCGCTTTCGGAAGTTCTTGCACTACTTGATCTGGGCGACGGGTTTTCTCTAAGCAAAATTGATAAACACGGTAGTACCGTTCGGAAACATCAATAATTGGGCCGTCGAAGTCAGTAATAAGTCTTAGCATCGGCGGTAAAAGTTAATTTTTATTAAGTTTATCTCAGATGTATGGCTATTTTTTGAGGGTATCAAGTCTAGCTAAAGGTTTTTTTGTAAACTCTTTTTAAGAAAGTATCGACAATGACCTGGAGGAAAATCCTCTAACTCTCCAAAAACTTCATACCCCAAGTGCTGATAAAATTTGGGAGCCTGGAAACTGTAAGTAAAAAGATATGCGTTTAAGCAATCACGATTAATCGCTTCTTGCTCTGCTGCCAAAACAAGTGCTTTTCCATATCCATAACCTCTTAACTCCTCTGCAATCCAGAGAGAACCGATATGGAACCATCCCAAGCCGCCAACTACATTTTCTTCTGAATCACGAAGCAATAGAAACAATGGCGAATATTGGTAATTTCCAATCTTGCCTACATTGAAATCTTGAAGTTATTTGCCTACAAAATCAACTTGTTTAGAGTCTGGCTGAATTTCAATTGATATTTTGTAATTAGGCATCATTGCAGCGTACCGCGTTTGATTTGTTCGCTTTCAATGGCTTCAAATAAGGCGCGAAAGTTACCTTCGCCAAAACCTTGAGCTTGGTAACGACGTTCAATAAATTCAAAGAAAAATGTCGGCTGTTCAAATATTGGCTGGGTAAAAATCTGTAGTAATAAGGGCGCGGTATTTCCTCCCTCTAAAGGAGTATATTCTTGCCAATCCACCAGAATTTCCTGTTGAGCGATCGCTTCCAGTTCTTGGGGTGATAGAGGCAATCCTGGACGTTGTTTTAACTGCGAATAGTAACTTTCAGGAACTGAGAGTAAAGATAGACCACTGGCACGAAATTTAGCGATCGCACTCACAAGATTAGTCGTCCGCAAGGCAATATGTTGAATTCCTGGCCCCCGGTTGACATCAAGAAACTCCTGAATTTGAGAATTGCTGGAAGCTGGTTCATTAATTGGCAATTGGACGCTTGCATTACGTGAAATCATCACTTGGCTGTGTAAAGCAGAACGATTAGTTTTAATTTTAAAAGCTTGCTGGGGTTGAAAATCTAAAATATTTTCGTACCAAGCGACAGCACGATTCAATTCACCAACTTCCACGTTTAACACTATGTGATCTATGGCAGTAATTGAAGAGGAGGAGAAGTTAAGGCTTTCCTTCATTTCTCCATAGCGCCTTTCTATCAACGTATGAGTCAGTCCACCCCAGGCGGCAATTTTGCCACACTTGAGGAATGCCGTACCCACCTGGCGTTCCTGGATGGGTTGTAGGATTGTAGCACCGTGTTTTTGAGCGAGTGCGATCGCGCTTTCTACATCTTCGACAGCAAAAGCGACATCTGCCACACCAGGTGGATATTGACGTAGAAACTCAGCTACTGGACTTGTGGGTAACAGTGGTGAAGATAGAAAAAAGCAGACATCACCACTTTTTACTACTTCTGTACAAGTATGAAATGAAGTGATGCGATCGGCTACTGTTTGAAAACCAAGATGGTGTACAAACCAATCCCGCCATACTTTGGCGTCTTCTACATAGAAATGAACGCGATCAATTTTCATAGATATTGAAAATCCAGCATAACAGTTTATATATCTGTAAATTTTGCCTTTTTTGCTAGATTTTCACTTCTTTCCTAAGCAATAATTATATAAGCTTACTCCCACTCTAAAAGAACAAATGACTATCAGGTTGAATGTTAATTTCCATTGGCACAGCTTGCGGTTCGGCAGAAAGGGCAAAGAAAATCGCATTGGCAGCAGTTTCACGACTAAGCATTTTTTTCCGGTCTACTTTTAGATTGACGTTATCCCAAAAAGGAGAATCTACCCCACCAAAGTAGAATAGCGTGAACTTGATACCAAAACGCTTGAGTTCTTCTGCCATGCACTTGCTGAAACCGACAACACCAAATTTAGAAGCCGAATAAGCTGCCGCCATCCCCATCGAATGCTTGCCCAGAATTCCAACCACATTACAGATATGACCAGATTTGCGCTTTTGCATCTCTTCAGCCGCCGCCTGAGTGGTGTAAAAGCTGCCTTTTAAGTTTACATCTAGCATCTTGTCTAAATCAGCAGGTTCTAGGTTGTTGTAGGGCTTGAGTATACCAGCACCGGCTGCATTCACTAAAATATCGATTTGACCAAACTCAGCGATCGTCTTTTCTATCAAGGTATCTACCTGTTGCGGGTCAGTAATATCCGTGGGAAGGGTCAAAACTTGCCCTGGTAAATCAGCTGCCAGTGTTGTTAAACGAACCGCATCTCTGGCAGCCAGTACCAACCGGACTCCGGTAGGCGCAAGTTTTTGTGTTAAAGCTGAACCAATACCACCAGTAGCACCGACAATAACGACAACTTTATCCTGCATTGCAATATTTATATTTCTTTACATCTGTTTACATAATACTGAATTACAGGCTCAGGTTGTACGTAAACATCCAGAAAGTATTTACTCAGAGAGTAGCGGTATTACCTCATATTCCTTGCCATTCGCCTTTAATGTAAATGTGGGAGATGATTCTAAATATTTAGTAAAATTGGAACCTAATTTTAATTTTTTAATAATTGAATTAGAAGATTCTCCGGTTATTTTCTGTAACTCTGAACCTAGCTTAGATACAGATAATTTAGTTTGGGGAGAATTTATTTGTATATCTTGAATAATTTTTAATAGTAATTCATCTAGTGTTTTCCCATTAGCAAGTTCCGGATAACCTTCTTTTTGTTCTTGAATAGATTGTGCAGATGAGTTATTTGTAATAGGGATTATTTCCTCAATTTCTGGCTGCTTAGGATTTTGTTTTATATTGATATTGCATCTTTCTTTAAATAAACTTGCAATAACCGCTAAACTCTGTAATCGAGCATTGATTGATTCTTGTTCATTTTTAATTAAATCTTGAATTGTATCAACCACTTTTTCAAAGGATGGAACTTCTGTTGCCATTGCTAAAGAATAATGAGTTAGTTTGCCAGTATTTCGGTTTTCTATATGCAAAGTTTGCCCTTGTCTACGTACCCAATAGACAATCAATCCCTGGTTTTGGAGTTCATTACAGAGGTGAATTAAAATTCCATCACTAGAACAGACCAAGATTTCTTTAACTGTTAGATAAGAGCGTAAAATACAAGCACCAAATGCGATCATCTTTGCATCAGCACTATTTTTACCTTCAGGCACATGGACAAGTTGATAGCCACGGTTATATAATTCAATATCTTGCCTCCCAATACTTGGATTTCTCCAGTTAGCAAATGCAATTTTAACTTGGAGAGGATACTTACAGACACTGGCTAAAAATAATTCTGCATTAACATCTAATTTTAAGTTTTCTGCATCCAAAAGCAGAAGTGAAATTCCTGTTTCTACTTGATGTTTAATTTCAATTTCAGCTTTTTGTTGAAATTTTTGGATAAATTGACTGAACGCAGCAGATTCTAGCCAATCAGACGATAATATTGTTTGCAGCAGTTCTTCAGCTAATGTAAAACTAAAAGGGTCAAGACTTTTCTCTGTAATTTTTTCTTGTTGCAGATTTTTTCCTAAAGAAACTTCCGTAGCTTCATCTGTAAATACTTGAGTATGTCCGTTGCTGTTAGCAAGCAAGTCAGTTTCTAGGAAACGAGGGAATGCAGGTTCAAGAAATTGTTTACCACAATTTTTGCAGAGGTAATTCTGTTTGTCATTCCGACGACCATTTTTCCGATATAAAGTAGATTCGCACCGAGGACATTTCATTTTGTGATTCAGGTAGTCTAGAGTAGATGCTTGCCTCTAAATATACAGTATAAAAAATTACTGTCAACATCATTTTGCATTGCTCAACACAACAAAAAATCAAAACAAGCGGAAATTAAATTTAACTCTTAATTTCCGCTTGTACTATGTGGTAGTTCTCTGAATAGCTAGAATTTTAAAATAACTTCAACTAACGCGGGCAAAAACATAGTCACGTGTGCGAGAATCCACTGGGTTAGTAAAGATTTTATTTGTAGTACCAAATTCAACCATTTGAGTAATGCGATTTTCATTACTATAAAAGAAAGCCGTAAAATCAGATAGGCGAGTAACTTGCTGCATATTGTGAGTAACCATCACAATTGTCACCTCAGAGCGCAAGTTATGGATGAGATGCTCAATTTTCATACTACCCACAGGATCGAGACCTGAACAAGGTTCATCCATCAAAAGAACGTTCGGTTTGACTGCTAAAGCACGGGCAATACATAGTCTTTGTTGTTGACCACCAGAGAGTTCTAAAGCAGATTTGTGCAGCTTATTTTTCACTTCATCCCAAAGTTCGGCAGTTTTGATGGCAGATTCAACAATTCCATCTAATTCTACTTTCGGATGCCATCCAATTAATTTCACCCCATATGCAACATTATCATAAACACTCATGGGAAAAAGATTTGGCTTGGGAAAAACCATACTAACTTGGCGACGTAAGCGATTGATGTTAACACGACGTTCGTAAATACTCTGTCCAAAAAATTCTACTTTTCCTTCAACCCTCACATCTCCTTCTAATTCACTCATGCGATTTAACGATTTCAGAAAAGTAGACTTGCCACAACCACTAGAACCAATAATTGCCGTGACTTGGTTTTGGTAAATATCCATTGACACGCCTTCAACTATCTTTTGAGTGTCGTAAGAGAAGCTGAAGTTTTTGACTCTGATAGCTGGAATTAGTTTACTCATATTCCTAAAACGTGTGAAAAAAACTTGACTAAGTAAAATAGTACAAATCAGCAACGCTGTTTGACTATGTTACTCCCAAAGGAGATATACATAGAAATTACATAGCTATAATGTAGCCATACAGCAGATAAATGGTTAATAGGTATTTGTTGTATAATGCTGTACTCCAAAATTTATCTTTTACAGACTTCTTATACCCACTCACAACTTGACTTATAGACCATCCTTTGCTAGAAAAAAGCATTTGGGCTGGTTGACTTAAAATAGCTATGTAGAAATAAAAATATTAATATCATATACCACTGATGGGTAGTAAGGAGCTAGTTTATCAGGACTTACGCAAAATAATGGAAAAACGAACCGCTAAGGCGCAAAGGACACGTTCGCCCTTGGCGTTCCCGAAGGGTAGGAATGAGAGTTTCAGAGAGTTATTGCGTAAGTCCTATTTATCTATAAAGATGAATTAGTAATTTTTTAACCGGCACTTTATCAGTATCTTCTGGCAGATAAAAAATCTTTATTTATCGGTGAGTCTCTGGAATTGAGTAGCAATCCTAAATCATTCGTTGTTAGGCTGTGTATCTACAGAGAATCAGGCTCTTGCTCTTCATAATATCGCTCTCGCTCTTCTTGAGAAGGATGTCTTCCGTGGCAAGCATAAACACTATAGCCATCAGCAAATTGAAGAGCAGGTTCTCCTTCAGCATGAAGTATATTTTCTTCGTCAAAAGATAACTTACAGGGGCGATCGCAGACTATACAAACCTTTTCAAATTGGAATATAAAACCACAATGTTGCATCAACTCTTGAACTACATTCCATTTTTTCTTGTCGTGTTGAAGGTTAAGAACTAAGATACAAAAATCTAACATACAACCCCAAATTGCCCATTCTGCTGGTCTAGTCAGGTTATTTGTAAAGTATGAAATATCAGTAAATTCAAGTTCAAGCTTGTCGAGGTCGGTAATTAATTGATCTTTAAGACATCTTCCTGTGTACGGGAAGTATGAAACTAGTGGATGACTCTCAGTTGAGTAGTACGGAAATTCAGGGTGTTGAACTTGGTTCCGCAACCTGATAAAGAGATGCTCGTCAAGTTGTTGCTTTATTCCATGTAGAAGGTGATGTACTACTCTTTTAAGGAATTTGATGTGGATATCGCGCCCTAGATATGCCTTAAAGTTCTCAATAGTAAGAATCTTCTCAATTGCCGCCATCGGACTGCTATAGAATAATATCTCAGGTTCAGGATAATCACTCACCGCATAAGCAGCTTTGATTATTGCTGCGACTTTTTCTTGCTCAATTGATTCAGTTGATATTTGTATCGATCGCCATTTGTCTCTATAAATAGGAAGCATTGCCTGTTGTTCATCAGATAGTTCGGTGATGATGCGTTTTGGCATATATGTTTTCAGTATAAAAATAGTAAGTTGGCTTGAACAAAATATTTGTTATAGGAAATCAAGGTGCGGTCTTCACTAAGGGTAAAAATATTCATCTTTATAAAGACGAAACTCACGGTTATCGTTCACAGATTTAGGGAAATACCAAGTCAGATATTGTGGATATTATACAGAGATGTCTAGAGATTCAAAACGTAACTTATGACGAAAATAAATTAACAATTAGCATTCCTGAAAAAAATAGCGACACAACCACTGCTTTACAACTTTCATACGGTAAAGAACGGGGTAGCTTATCAGAATCGCGGGGAAATCGATCGCCTGTGCAATGAGGCACGCACTGAGGGAATATTGCTGGCTGGGCCAAATGACTGGGGCCATCCGGTCGGTTACTGGGTTTTTATTCGAGACCCAGATGGTCATACACTCGAAATTTCTTATGGTCAGCAAATTAGTTTTACAGTCGAGCAAGCTAGAGACGCAATTAATCGCGCCTATTAAAAAAATGGTATTACTTTTTACCAGGAGTGCGTCCACCTTCATCGTTACTACCGCCGTGAGGATGGGAATTGCCTGGGTCGCATCCCTCAGCACCATTACCAATTCCTTGGTTGCAATGGCGACGCGGTTTGACGCTCTGCCTTGAAGTTTCAGTTTGCTCCTCCACTGCAACTTGTTGTTGTCCAACGACATACTGCGAGGAAATGTTTGCTACTTGTCCAGTACTAGACAGGGCTTGGTATAGCAAAGCAGACACTTCAGACCTGGTTGCTACCCGTTCAACATCTAGCATTTTCACATTGGGATAGTTGACGACAATACCGCGTTGTGTAAGGGCAGCAATTAGACTGCGATATTCACTACGAATAGTAGTTGCATCGCTGTAAACAGATAAGATTGTCTCCGTGGAACCACTGGTTTGATAATTTAATCCCCGCGCTAATGCTACCAAAATGTCAAGGCGAGAAAGGCTTTGGTTGGGGTTGAAATCCTTGCCAATAACAGCGTTTAAAAAACCCATTTGATAAACTTCGCTGATGGCATCGTAAGCCCAATATCGAGTTGAGACATCCTTAAAAGCGGCTGCTTGGCGAATTTTTCCTTTGGCAAAAGCTTTCCGCAGCATTGCCGCAAATTGGGCACGAGTTACTGATGCATCAGGGCGGAAAGTCCCATCAGGAAAACCTTCAAGAATTTCCATTGAGGCCAATTTGGCAATAAAATCTTTAGCCCAGTAGTTTGGGGAAATATCAGAAAACCCAACCTGGAGAGAGCGAGATATGCCGACTTGGCGATAATTCATCAGCATTTGGCTGATGTCGTAGCTAGAGTTATCGCTGACTTCAATTACCTGTACTAACCTGCCGGGAGTAGCTTGCAAAACTTCTGCCAAGTCGGGACTAAAGGCGCTAACGAACGACTGGCGTACTAAAGCAGACTCACCCTGAGTGAAAGAGAGAGGATAAACACTAGTTGCTGCAATTGTTGACAAACCTTCTACTTGGAACTGACTACCTTGGAAGGTTTGGGAACTACTCAGGAAAATCACACCTTGCTTCCTGATTTGGGTGAAGTAGTCGTAGGTGGTGGTACCTCTGTCAATAGTCCCATTTTGGTCAGCATCAACACCATAAACAGTACGAACAACTTGGTATTCTGTAGGTTTGGCTGACAAAATCAGGTTAACTGTAGTGTTTGCCGACAAACATTCAAATTCGCTGTAGCCAATAAAGCGGTTTTGAATATCATACAATCGCACGACAATGCGATCGCCAGCTTTTAACCCCTTAGCAAATTTTGCTTTTTGCTTAATCTTGTACTTGTAATCACCCAAAAATCGCTCTTTTAAATAGCCATTGTCACCTTTACTCTTGACAGAAATGCGAGCAATCACCTCTGAAAAGTTACCAGATGGTTGCCAAATGGCAAGGCTAAAACCTGTTTTTTTCCCTTTTGCAGAAACACTACTATTGCGGCTTTGTGTGGTGCTAGTTTGCCGCTCAATAGTAGTACGACTCCTTGTTTCTACTTTCTTATCGGCTAAAAGTTGTTGACCTGTGGAATTATCAGATATTTGGGCGACGGTGGTAGGGAACCCTAAAGCTGCATAAACAGAAGCTATTGGCGAAAATATTGCCACAGAGGTTGCAGCCAGAACAAACTTGCTCAATTGAGCAAAGTTACTTTGATTGATGTATTTCATCTCACACTACCATTCGTCTAAAAAGTCACAGAGGTATTTGGTATCCCTTGACTTATTAATCCCTTGGTGCAGATGGAACTAACATTTAATCTGTACTGAGTGAAAAGTTAGAAGTATAGTATTTTATCGTTACCCCAAAGAATTGGAAGCAACTGGCGCAGCAATTCTATTCGACAAGTTCGGGATATGAGGTCAGAGAACATTAGTATATTTGAAGAAACACTTTATGAATCTTATTAATGACTGTAACTACACAACAGCTTGCAACTCAAGACGCCTTTGAAAAATTCTTTTGGAATTGGCAGGGCTACAAAATTCAGTACACCGTGATGGGTACAGGACGCCCTTTGGTACTGGTTCACGGTTTTGGTGCTTCCATTGGACACTGGCGCAAAAATATCCCAGTTTTAGCTAATGCTGGCTACCAGGTGTTTGCCATAGACCTTTTAGGTTTTGGCGGTTCCGATAAAGCGCCGATTGATTACACTGTAGAAGTTTGGGTGGAATTACTCAAAGATTTCTGCACAGCACACATACACGAACCTGCTGTATTTATTGGCAACTCCATTGGCGCACTTTTGAGCTTAATAGTACTGGTAGAACATCCAGAAATTGCTGCTGGCGGTATTTTAATTAACTCTGCGGGTGGGTTGAGTCATCGTCCCCACGAATTGAACCCGCCGCTACGGATGGTGATGGCAACTTTTAATCGGTTTGTGCGATCGCCAATTACAGGTAAATTTGTCTATAATCGCATCCGTCAAAAAGCTCAAATTCGCCGTACCCTCTACCAAGTTTACCGAAACCGGGAAGCGGTCACCGATGAATTAGTAGACTTACTTTATACTCCCTCTTGCGATCCCGGAGCGCAACAAGTTTTCGCCTCCATTCTCACAGCGCCTCCTGGCCCAAGCCCAGAGGAACTTTTGCCCAAAGTAGAACGTCCTTTATTAGTAATTTGGGGTGCTGACGATCCCTGGACACCAATTACCGGGGCCAAGATTTACGAAGAGGCGCGTGAGAATGGCAAAGAAATCAAAATTGTTCCCATTCCCAATGCTGGTCATTGTCCCCATGATGAGGTTCCAGATGTTGTCAATGCCCAGATTGTCGATTGGCTAGCGCAAAGGTAATAAGCTGTCGCGCCAAGATGCAAACCAAAGATACTTTTTGCCGATGTGCCTTGTCCCAGGCAAGGTAGAAATGGGGCTAACAATCTGGGTGAGTGGATCTCAATTTTTATAATTGCACCTTGATAGAATCAAACTCATGTGGTGTGTAATGGAGCTTGATGTGCGTAATGGACATGAAGGGCTAATTCCCTTAAATCACCATCCAGATTTTTCCAAACAAGGCTATCAAGTTATCAGCGAACTAGGACGCAACCGAGAAGGGGGACGCATTACTTACTTAGCTAATGTCCTCAACTCTAAGCAACAGGTGGTGATTAAGGAGTTTTGTTTTGCTCGTGCGGATGCTGATTTATCAGGTGTAAAAGCATATCAACGCGAAATCGAAATTTTGCAGCAACTAAATCATTCTCGCATCCCTCGCTATGTAGATTCTTTTGAAATACCAGGGGCTTTTTATCTGGTGCAGGAATATAAAAATGCCCCATCTTTAGGCTTAAACAGCAGCTTTCATCCAGAAGAAATAAAGCAAATTGCTTTGTCAATTTTAGAGATTTTGGTTTATCTACAAAAGCAAATTCCGCCAATTATTCATCGGGATATTAAACCAGAGAATATTTTGGTTGATGAGCAACTAAATGCTTATCTGGTTGATTTTGGTTTGGCTAGGATACAAGGTGCGAAAATAGCTCTTAGCAGCTTTGTAGCAGGAACTCCAGGTTTTATGCCACCAGAGGAACAGTTTGGTCATTCCCTAACTGAGGCATCAGATTTATATAGTTTAGGAGCAACACTGATTTGCTTACTTACTAATACCCGTTCTGTTGAAATTGGGAAATTAATTGATGATAACTATCGCTTTAATTTCCAGAAATTAGTTCCTCACATCAGTCCGCGTTTTCGGTCGTGGTTGATGAAAATGGTGGAACGCAACCGGAAACGTCGCTATGCCAATGCATCTATTGCTTTAAAAGCACTTCGGTCAATTGAAGTTGTTGGTAGCGCCACTGGGATAGATAATTTAATCAAGATAATCAAACCTAGAAAACGAGCTATTGTGTTAGGACTAGCTACTGTTATTACACTGGCTGCGATGGGGGCAACTTCGATCAGTTGTCAGCCTGGCGGTGCAGTCAAGCAATTTCTGGAAGCTACAGAATGCCAAAGCTTTGATTTAAATGCAAGTTGCCAAGAAAAAACCGGACATTAAGTGGAGGTTTTGTGCGATCGCAAGTTCGGTGACTCAGCACTATTTAATCTGGCGGATTACTTCGGCAACTGAGCAAGCTTGAGCGATCGCTCCTCTGGGCTTGTGAGGTGCATCGCCATCAAAAATCTCAGAAATAGAACCAAGACAAGCGTCAAAGAGGAAGTGATCTAGCAGAGATTGCCAATCAAAAGGCAGCGATTGTTGTGGATAAAAACGTTGCCAAGCCCGAATATATGGCCCAATTAGCCAAGCCCAAACAGTGCCTTGGTGATAAGCGCGATCGCGTTGCTCTTGGTTGCCCTCATATTTCCCTTTGTATTCGGGATCTCCTGGATCGAGACTGCGAAGACCATAAGGGGTAAGCAAGCTGGCTGTTGCCAAATCTAATATCTGACACCCTTGCTGTTCAGAAAATCCACAATGGTGCAGCGACAGCGCCAAAACGGCATTGGGACGAATTTGAAAATTCCGGCGATCGTCCGGCTCAATAGTATCGTACAGATAACCCAGCTGAGGATTCCAGAACTTTTGCAGGGAACTTTTCACATGTTCTGCTTGTTTAGCATAACGTTGTGCTTGCTTAGTGAGACGGACTGGCTCACCAAACTCAAGCTGGCTCAATCGTTGTGCCCACTGACTCAGCCAACATAAAGCAGAATACCACAGTGCATTGATTTCCACTGGCTTACCATAACGAGGAGTGACGGGATGTGCCCCAATTACCACATCCATCCAAGTGAGGGCTAAACCACGAGCATCCCAACTAACTAGCCCATCAATAGCATCGACTTGGATATTGTAATGTGTACCCCCGACAAATGCTTTGTAGATTTGCTGGACTACGGGGAATTGCTCTGCCAAAAATTCCCAGTCTTGGGTAGCTTCTAAATAAAGTCCTAAAGTTTCAATCCACCACAACGCCGCATCAATATTGTTATAAATTGGTTCTCTATTGACATCAGGAAATGCATTAGGAATCAAACCGTGGCGACAATAATGCCCAAAAGTCCGCAATACTTCTTTTGCCAAGTCAAAGCGCTGTGGAATTAGTGCCAACCCCGGTAAAGCTATTAATGTGTTGCGTCCCCAGTCATTAAACCAATGATAACCAGCCATAATTGTGGGGCCTGGAATTGAGGCTCGATAGACGATAAAGCGATCGCTTGCTTTGAGTAGTTTTTGCCAGATTGGGGAATGGGGAGGCACTGCATTACCGGGGTTCCCTTCGTTGTTCGCCTTTGGTGTTCCCGCAGGGTAGAAACTGGCGTCGTTGGAGAGCCAGGGCGGTGAGGCAGCCTCCGTATTGGCGGTTTCCGTTAGCGGTAGCGGTAGCGAGGAACGAGCGTCTGGGGGACTGCCGAAGCCGAAGGGTCTTGGAAGTTTCTCCCATGAGCGATTGGTGTCGGCTCTTGCCGACTTGTTCGCTCTTAGCGTTCCCGCAGGGTAGCAACTGGCGTCATCAGGCATTGGGCATTCGCGATCGTTCTCTTGCCCCTCTGCTCCTGTGTCTTTCTCTCTCCATCCAAAAATCTGTGAGAGCCTTTCTTCCTCTGCCTCCACTGCTTCTGCAAAGGATTTGGGGCTGAGAACAGCTAGCAGCGGGTCAGGAAAGCCTACTTGTGCTTCTAAAGTTACTTCATCTCCTGGTTGGAGTGTGACTATCAAGTAACCAGGACTGTGGAGGTCTTCCTTGTCGCCTAATCCCCGTTTCGTCTCCTCAGGTAATCCATAATACCAGTACCAAACTGCATCTGGCTGATAATTTCCTTGTGTCCAGCGCAAGTGCCAAGGTATGCCGAAACGGCCAGAATTGATAGCTTGCAGACAGACTTGCTGGTGTCCTAACAATTGTGAGAACTGTAATCCTGGGCTAGCAGTCTGCTGATGGTGAAAGTCACGTTCTGCTATCAACAGTCGCAGCCGTAAAATGGCTGTATCAGTTCCCTGATAACGATACTGGATTAAAATTCGATGACAAAATGGGGCAGTGGCATTGGGTATTGGAGATGGGGAATGCAGAAAAGAAGAATTTTCCCCCTGCTCCCCGCTCCCTGCTCCCCTGCTTCTCCCGCAATTCCCAGTCTCTCCCCAACCATAGGGCATCATTAATTGTCTGGTTAACTGCCAGTTATCTTGACCCCAAATCCATTTTGGAACTGGGTTAATATCAAAAGAGCGTAGCAGTTCATAGCCTGTTGGTTCAATCTGACCGTTACCCCAAAAATTTGTCCCCAGTGCCACAACGTTCCCTAATACTTCCAGGCTAGCTTCTAGGTGGGAAAACAGCAGAGTCCGCTCAGAAGGCGGATTTGTCGCGGCAAACAGCCAACCATGATAAGTGCGCGTGCGGACATCAGAAACTGTACCACTGGCAAAACTTCCCAAGCCATTAGTAAGCAACCATTCTCTTGTATCTAAATCAAGCATTTGCTACTCAAAATCGTTATGAGTATGATATAGTCGTAACAGATCGTAATTAAACTGTCAGAGCGTGGATGGGTGAGTTTTACTTAGCCCGAATTCCAACGCTACTAAACGAATAAAGGAGAATTAGGTTTAATGTCCCTCACTTACGGAACCGAAGGAACTCTCCGCGTTGGTCAACAAGCTCCCGATTTCACAGCAACGGCTGTGGTAGATCAGGAATTTAAGACAATCAAACTTTCCGATTATCGCGGTAAGTATGTTGTTCTGTTTTTCTACCCACTAGACTTTACCTTTGTTTGTCCCACTGAAATCACAGCATTTAGCGATCGCCACGAAGAATTCAGTAAAATTAATACGGAAATCCTTGGGGCTTCCGTTGACAGTGAATTCTCCCACCTGGCTTGGATTCAAACAGATCGTAAGTCTGGTGGCGTCGGCGACCTAAATTATCCTCTAGTCTCCGACATCAAGAAAGAGATTAGCGCCGCTTACAACGTGCTTGACCCAGCAGCAGGCATTGCCTTGCGCGGTCTGTTCATCATCGATAAAGATGGTATCATACAGCACGCCACCATCAACAACCTAGCTTTTGGTCGCAGCGTTGATGAAACCCTGCGGACATTACAAGCAATTCAGTATGTTCAGTCTCACCCCGATGAAGTTTGCCCAGCTGGTTGGCAACCTGGTGACAAGACAATGAATCCCGATCCAGTGAAGTCTAAAGTCTACTTCTCTGCTGTCTAAATTTCGCTAGCTGGCGAACTCTAATCTATTCTGTTGGAGTTGATAGCAAACTCAATGAAAACCACAGATAAACAGAGATACACATTAAACAGTGTCAACCTCGATATCTGTGGTTTTTTCATAAAATTGTATTTAAATAATCAGGGTTGATAATATGCTTACTTCAACTGATTTTCGTGGGTTATTAAATGAGCGATTCTTCCGCAATTTTTTACCAGTTCCAGCTACACATCAACTGAGATTGGGAGTAGGAACGCCAGATTTTCAACTGCCAGATATTACCAACGGAACTTTAGTAAAATTGTCTGATTATAAAGGCAAGCAACCAGTGTTACTCGCCTTGACTCGCATCTTTACCGAAAAGCAATATTGCCCTTTTTGTTTTCCTCACATCAAAGCTTTAAATGAAAACTACGAGCAATTCAAAAATCGCGGTATAGAAGTTTTAATGGTTACTAGTACCGACGAACGGCAGAGCCAAATAGTTGTGAGGGATTTAGGCTTAAAAATGCCCTTGTTGAGCGATCCCAGTTGTCGAGTCTTTCGTACCTATCAAGTAGGGCAAGCACTGGGAGCGCCTTTGCCAGGGCAGTTTGTATTAGATAAAGAAGGGAAACTCCGCTACTGGCATTTATTTTCTTTTTTGGATAGCAATGCTAGCGTTGAGACATTATTAGAACAATTCAATTGAGTGTAAGCGAATTCCAAAAAATAAATTATCTATCCCAATTTCTGGACTCAACACGACTGTTTGTCCCTCAGCTAAGTGCTTCCTGCCCCTTGCCCTAAATGCTATGGAATATTTTTATTAGTTGGAAGTCCCTAAGGTGTAATATTGGCAATGTCCGCCCTACTTATAAACCTGTGAGGTTTTCTCGTGCTGACACTTTACCACGCACCTTTTTCTCCCAACTCGCACCGGGTCTGGATTACTCTACTAGAAAAAGGACTTGAGTTTGAATTAGTAGAGGTAAAACTGGATGGAGAGCAGTTTAAACCAGAATTTTTGACAATTAACCCCTTCCATCACATTCCAGTGTTAGTAGATGATGGCTTTAATGTAGTGGAATCCTTAGCAATTCTGGACTATTTAGAGGCAAAGTATCCTACACCTGCGATGTTGCCTAAAGATGCCAAGGATTTAGCGATCGCACGCATGGTACAACTGGTAACTGTAAATGAGCTTTTACCAGCAGCCACCACATTTTTACCTCAGATATTAGGCTTACCTGAGGAAGATCCAAAAAAAATCGAGCAGGCGAAGCAGAAAATTTCAACAGTGCTGAAGCTTTTTGAAAATTTACTTGACGATCGCCCTTACTTTGGTAGTCAAAACCTAACTCTAGCTGAGGTTGTAGCTGGAACTGTAGTTATATGGTTGCCGGAAATAGGCATTTCCTTTAGTGATTATCCGAAACTGAGCGCTTGGCACGATCGCTTAGTAGCACGTCCAACGTGGCAAGCTACCGAGACTACTCCAGAGGCAATAGAAGCGTTGAAATCCGTTGTGCTGGCGAGAATGGCACAGTAAATTCATGCCTAATCAATTTAGAGACGCGAAGCTGCACTTTAGCGTAGCGGGGCGTTCGCGATAGCGTCTCGTAGAGAAGCCCAGTGCGGCTCAGTTAACGCGTCTCTACAATCCAAAATATTTACAGCTTGACTTGCTGCAAATGACTGCGGGGATTATAAGTACGTATAGCCCGGATTTTTTCATAGTATTCCCGCTCTTGTTGGCTGAGGTCTTTTGGTGGTGCGATCGCCACCTTCACCAACTGATCGCCACGTCCACCTTTGGCGAGAGGCCAACCTTTGCCACGCAAACGCAGCGATTGACCAGAACGCACTCCTGCTGGTAGCTTGACATTAACTGAACCATCGGGAGTGGGTACATCAATAGACGCTCCTAAAGTAGCTTCATCTGGTGTGATTGCGACTTCGCACACCAAGTTATCGCCTTCCATTTGGAAGAACGAGTGGGGCTGAAGTTCGACTTTTAAGTATAAATCCCCTCGTTGTTGAGTCATCGGGTTGATTTGACCTTTACCTCGCACGCGCAGGCGAGTACCAGGTTTAGCTCCAGATGGGATACGAACATCAATTGTTTCGTTACCTAAACTGAAGCGCTTTTGCACGCCGTTAAATGCTTCAGCAAAAGTTAGGGTAATTGCAGCTTCACTATCCTGGGAAGTACCAGCACCTGCATCTTGAAACCCAAAATCGTTAAAGCCACCAAAACCACTTGGCGCACCTGTAGAAGTGCGGTAAGAGTAATTTTGTCGCCCACCACGAGGGGGAGCACCACCAAAGCGTCCTAGCAACTCATTAATGAACTCATCGAAATTGCCGTATTGACTGAAGTCAAAGCCACCCATATCAGCACCAACGCCGCCAGATGGGAAACCTTCACCAGCTTGTTTCCAATATTGACCGAATTGGTCGTATTTTTTGCGTTTATCTGGGTCTGACACAACTTCGTAGGCTTCGCTAACTTCTTTGAAGCGTGCTTCTGCCTGTTTATTATTTGGGTTGACATCAGGGTGATATTTCCGGGCTAGTTTGCGAAAAGCTTGTTTAATCTCCTCCGGAGTGGCAGTCTTACTAACTCCCAAAATTGCGTAATAGTCTTTGAAGTCGGTTGCAGCCATCTACCAGCCTCCTATAGAAATTCCTGTTATGTTTTTTTTTAAGATAAAAGATGTTAGTTTGCCGGGTATAGTGCCAAGCAAAGATATCTGACTTTAAATTAACAAAGAATATAGAAAATCAAGTGTGGTTCTTGCTCACCGAGCGATCGCAATTTCCGTACTCCGATTTTTCTGATAAGCGGATCAGGCTGTCTAGTCCCTCTTCCAGGCTTGGAGGAGCATCTCGGAGTTGCCGATGCATCCGCAAAATAATTTCTTCTGGAACCTGACGCGATCGCCTTTTATTGCGTGCTAAACACAGCCAAACTGGTGTATCCACCCAAATTCCCGTAATGTGGGTAAAGCCCAAGTCACGGGCTAAAGCAATAACTTCACGACGATGGTGGCGCTGGGCATTGGTGGCGTCAAAAATAGCTGTATTATTTGTAGAAATAGCTTGCTGAAATTGCCGCCTTACTTCCTGCCAAATCACCAGCCACGGCCCCTGAATGGCTTGAGAACCGAACAGTTGTCCCCGGATGCCATCCGTAGAAATCAGCGACATCTGGGGGCATTCTGTCAGTAATTGTTTTGCCAAAGTTGACTTCCCGCTACCTGGAAGACCAATTAGTAAAATTAGTTTAGTCATTAGTTCTTTGTCCTTTGTCCTTTGTCCTTTGTTGCTTATAACTAATGACTAATGACCAATGACCAATGACTAATGACCAATGACCAATGACTAATGACTAAATAATTGTTCCATCAGGAATTACAGCATTTTTCAGCACAACGACGATGCCACTACGGATGTAGAAACCTTGACTTTCGCGGTCGGCTTCTTGCACGTTATCTTTATTGATAATTTTGACATCGTGACCGATACTAGCGTTTTTATCAATGATGGCACGGCGAATAATTGAGTCAGTACCAATACCTACAGGAATATTGCCTTTTTCTACGTTGCATTGGCGTTCCACAGAAGGTTGGTAAAAATCTGCACCCATGAGCAAAGATTCTTCGATCAGGCAGCCAGATTCAATGCGCGATCGCACTCCCAAAACTGAATGCTGAATGCGGCAATTTTTCAAAATGCAACCTTCGCCGATAATTGATTCTGTGACGTGGCAATCTAAAAGTTTACTTGGAGGTAAGTAGCGAGCGCGGGTATAAATTGGTGCTTCTTCATCGTAGAAACTAAAAGGCGGCTGGGGTTGCTGAGTTAGCGCTAGATTTGCATGATAAAATGCTTCGATTGTTCCAATATCTTCCCAGTAGTCATCAAATAGATAAGCTTGAACGTTGTAATCTTTAGAGGCATCAGGAATAATTTCTTTGCCGAAATCCGTCCGTTCTAAAGATTCTCTCAACAACTTGAACAAAACCTCTTTTTTAAAGACATAAATCCCCATTGAGGCAATGTAAGGCTGTTGCAGGGCTTGTTCTTTTGATAATCCTAGTACGCTTGTATCAACACGCATTTGGATTAACGCTTCACCTTTGGGTTTTTCGCTAAAATCAATGACTCTACCAGAATCGTCAATTTTCATCAAGCCAAAATCTGAAGCACGGCGCTCATCGATGGGGATGACTGACAGAGTAATATCAGCCCCCGTGTCTCTATGGCGCTGGATAAACTGGCGATAATCCATGCGGTAGAGGTGATCTCCTGAGAGGATGAGATATTCCTCTGCATTCCATTCTTCCAACAGCCAGAGATACTGACGCACAGCATCGGCTGTACCTTGGAACCAGTTAGGGTTTTCTGGTGTTTGTTGTGCAGCTAACACTTCCACAAACCCTTCGTTGAAGCCAGTAAAGTTGTAGGTACGGGCGATGTGACGATTCAAGGAAGCTGAGTTGAATTGTGTCAGGACGTAGATTTTGAATATTTCGGAATTTATGCAGTTACTAACAGGGATATCGATTAGGCGATACTTACCCGCTACTGGTACTGCTGGTTTAGCGCGGAGTTTGGTTAGTGGGTAAAGTCGAGTACCCGCGCCACCACCAAGAATGATTGATAATACTTTCTTCACAAAATTTCTCCTGACTGCCTTTCAACTCTCACTCTCAGTTTAGGACTGTCTGCCACCACAGGTAAGGGGGGATCAAATATTCTCAGGGATGAATTTTAAAAAATACTGCTGGTGATAGATAATGCTGCTTGGAAGTAGACAACTAGAACATTTGTATTAATTTGGATGATAATGCGGTGCGATCGCTAGACTATATTCATGCTGAGGGACATAACTAAGGGTCTGCTGAAAGTAATCTGCAAATTGAGGTGAAGTGCAATGCCCATTAAACACCCAACTTCGGTGTATTTATTCTCTTATTAACTAAACGTAATTGCTGCGATCGCTTCAGACTCATCACCCAAGGTTGCTCTGACAACTGAGAAATGGCATTTGCTGACAGTGTTGCCGTAAAAATATCTTTCCCACTGGTAACACCACTAACGCCTAAACTTTCTAAAACAGCAGTTGCAGCCGAGTTTAAAATTGGTTCAGTATGGATGAAAACCCCCAAATTAATTTCTTCTGAATTTTGAGCATCATTCAGCGCTGTTGCAAGAGCGGCATCTAGTTTCTGATAATTCATCAGCAACTCCTTGGTGAGGGTAGACAATTTTTGCCTACCCTAACTTATCAAATTTATAAGTTATTATTGCCTACCCTTGTATAGAAATAATATCCGCCTTTCTCAATCTAATTACAGATTTAAGGCATTAATCACTCCATAACCCCATTTGTCATCAAATGTGCCTGCGGGTTTTCCGGGAATAGCGCTATTTTTACGTAGCAAGTCTTTCACAGCAGCCGGATCGAGTTTGGGATCTCGCTGCAAGAGTAGCGCTACTAATCCACTAACAAACGGTGTTGCCATACTGGTACCAGCCTGTACCACAAACTTGGAAGTAATCATCGACGAACGGTCAAAACTGGCATCGGCGGAAAGCGTGGAAATAATCATTGCTCCTGGTGCTGCTACATCCGGCTTGTGTCCATTATTTCGTAGTGGCCCTTCACTACTGAATTCCGAAATAGTATGCAATTCTAAGCCCATTTCTCGCACTTGATTATCAATATCTGTGTATTTGGTTTTAGTCGTATAGGCAGCAACTGTAATTGCACTGCTGGCGGTTCCTGGCGAACCAATTTTTAACGCATCCTTGACACTTTTACCTGTGAAAAATACTGATGAAGTGTCATCTAATGTCCACACATCTAAACGGGTGTCAGTTGAAGAAGCATTGCGGATTCGCAGTTGCCAAACTCCTCCCATTACTGGGGAGGGGCCTATACCACGTATTTGCAGAAAGAAATTATGGTCGCTGTTGGCTTGGTCTGGCCCTGGTGTCGCTAATTGCACCCGTGCATCTGGTAACTGATAATCTTGTGCGGCATTACCCTCAGTAATAATTTTTTGGAAGGGGGTGACAAAACCGTTAGGACTCCGCACAGACACTTCTAATTCGCTGTCTTTGGAATACCAACCGTTTAACCAAACTATGCCTATTTGATTCAAAGGAACATTGAAGCGCATACCGCGAGTGCGTCCACTGGGTATTGTCGCTTGACCATGAATATTGGCGTTCCCTTCGTTACCCGCAGCACAGCAAACTATTCTTCCAGGGCCAGTTTCGGCGTCAATAACTTTTGATAAGGAATCACTACCATCATGGGCATCAGCGTGTCCACCCAAGCTGAGATTTACCACTGCTGGGCGTCCCAACTCTCTAGCAACTCGGAAAATGTAACGAACGCCATCAGCAATGTGGGCATCCTGTAAATCTGACCTGACGACAACTAATTCTGCTTCTGGTGCGACACCGCCATAGCTAGCATCGGCACCGGCAGCAATTCCAGCAACGTGAGTACCATGACCGCCAGTATCCTGAGAAATTGTCAGTTGCGCCCCCGTAAATTCACCCCCATAGCCGCCCTCTTTCACTCCTGGCCCTGGCAGTGTTTGATCCCAAATGTGTAAAATTCGTCCCGCAAAGGCAGGGTGTTTCGGATCGATGCCACTGTCTATAATGCCGATGATTACTCCTTTACCAGTCAGTCCGGTTTGGTTTTTAAACTCCGGCAGTTTGACTTTTCCTAGTGCAGTGTCCATCCTCAAATGAAGTTTGCGTGATGGCTTGATGCGTTGGATAACATCTTCTTCAGATAAGACATCTAAACTATCTAACGGCAAGAAAGCCGTCCGCACACTCCCAGAGTTTTGATTGACTTCAATATTATATTGTGATAAATAACTCAAGTCTGCATCAGGGTCGCAGTAGATAAAAACGACGCTCTTAGTGGGCTTGACTGGGCTTTTGTGGGCAATGATGCCAAGCGATCGCTTGTGTGTGACTAAAGCTTGCTCTCCTTCATTTTGATAGTCTTGAAATGCCAAAAGTAGTCCGGGAGAAAGTTTTTCGTGCCTCATTTTTACCTCTAATTAAATTTATTGACACTCAGCACATTAGTGATTTTGGTCGGATAACTCGCTTTAGATTCATGCAGCTAATGTAGTTTTTTAGCCTTGATTATTTGATGCAATTATAGATATCTACTTTTTTTATAGATAACATCAAATAAGCTTAGGAGGCGGGAAGTTCTTCCTAAGACAATTGCTAATTTATAACTCATATTCTTTAATTTTGTCTCCCTCATAGTTATTTTCTGTGCTTGTGAGGCATGTTTGAGCAGCCGCATCTCTGAATTACCCAAGACTAGGGTCACTGGAAATTTTTATGAAGCTATTAAACTAATTCAGTGTCTGCTTCAATGATTACGGACAAAGTGAATAAAATAAAATTAAGAATAATTAAGTAATGCATAAAAAATATAATTTTAATCAATATGAAATACCCAAATAAACTGTAATCTAAATAGTTAAGACTGATAACATTTGCGTATAAAGTCGGAGAAGACAAACTAAATCGCTAATGACTACTGGCAAATGACAGATTCTCTATCATAAGTAAGAGCCATAAAGAAGCGAATATTTGCAACGATCGCTTCTAAAGGTACAAAAAGTTATTCATGCAAATTCAAACACCAGACTGGGTGAAACACGCGGTTTTCTACCAAATCTTTCCAGACCGCTTTGCCAGAAGCAAACAGCCGCGCAAACGGCTGTTGCGTGAGGCCCGTTGGGAAGATTGGGACGCTATGCCAACACTCCAGGGTTATAAAGGCGGCGATTTATGGGGCATTATCGAGGGTTTAGACTACATAGAAAGTTTGGGGATTAACGCGATTTACTTTACACCCATTTTTCAATCCGCCAGCAATCATCGCTATCATACCCACGATTATTATCAAGTTGACCCGATGCTGGGGGGCAACGAAGCTTTTAAAGAATTGCTAGATGCAGCCCATCAACGGAATATCAAAGTTGTTCTGGATGGCGTGTTTAACCATTCCAGCCGGGGCTTTTTCTTCTTCCATGACGTTTTAGAGAATGGCCCCCATTCGCCTTGGGTAAATTGGTTCAAAATTGAAGGCTGGCCTCTGGCACCATACAATGGGGAATTCCCTTCAAACTACGTGGGTTGGGCAGGAAATCGTGCCTTGCCAGAATTTAACCACGACAATCCAGAAGTACGCGAATATATTATGGAAATTGCCGAATATTGGATTAAATTCGGCATCGACGGTTGGCGATTAGATGTACCATTTGAAATAAAAACTCCTGGTTTTTGGCAGGAATTCCGCGATCGCGTCAAGGCAGTCAATCCCGAAGCCTATATTGTGGGCGAAGTGTGGGGAGATTCCCGCGAGTGGTTGGATGGAACGCAATTTGACGGCGTGATGAATTATCTATTTACCGGGCCAACAATTGCCTTTACAGCAGGCGATCGCGTAGTCTTAGAACAAGTCCAAAGCCGCGACTATCAACCCTATCCACCCTTATTTGCCGCCGAGTACGCCACCAAAATCCAAGAAGTACTGCAACTTTACCCTTGGGAAATTCAGCTAACTCAACTCAATTTGCTCGCAAGTCACGATACAGCCCGATTGATGACCATTGCAGGCGGTGATATAGGTAGTATAGAATTGTCAACCTTACTGCTACTCACCTTTCCCGGTGCGCCCAGCATTTACTATGGTGATGAAGTTGGTTTACCTGGTGCTATAGATCCAGACTCACGTCGTAGTTTTCCTTTAGAGGCTAACTGGAATCAAGAAATTTACAATACTCACCGTCAATTAATTGCCCTGCGCCACACTTACCCAGCATTGCGTACAGGTGATTACCAAGTCCTCCATGCTCAAGGACAAATTTATATCTTTGCGCGAACTTTAGGGACAGAGGAATTGATAATTGCCGTCAACGCTGGCACAAGTTCGGCAACAGCGAATACAGATATCGCCAGTTTGCGTACTCAACCCAACAAGTTGTTATATGGTACTGCTGAAGTTGAGTGGAATGGTGAAGGAGAGACTCAGCAATTGACCTTGACTGTTCCCGCACGCAGTGGTTGCATTCTGGGAGTGGGGAGTAGGGAGTAGGGATGAAGCAGGGGGCAAGGGGGAGAATAATAAAATTACCTTTTTCTTTTTCCCCTCTGCCCCCTGCCCCTCTGCCTCTTCTCAATGCCCTTAACTTCCCGCCACTACCCCAGGCATCAACACCGCATCAATAATATGGATTACGCCATTGTCTGCCAGAATATCTGTTTTGACGACATTGGCGTTATTCACCTTAAATTTCCCGTCAGCAGATTCAATCGCTACAATTGATCCCTCAAGCGTCTCTGCCTCATTAATCTGTACCAAATCATCAGAGCGAACATCCCCACTAGCGACATGATACGCCACAATTTTCTTGAGCTTGGGGATATCTTGTAGTAGCGAATCTAAAGTTCCCTCTGGCAGATTGGCAAAGGCTTCGTCAGTTGGTGCAAATAGTGTGAAAGAACCAGGACTCTTTAAAATTTCTATGAGATTTGCAGCTTCAGCAGCTTTCACCAGGGTATTGAAATTTCCCGCGTTGATAGCAGTTTCTACAAGGTCAGCCATAAGGGTGTGTGACTTTAGTCAGGTAATATTATAAGTAACTTAACTTATAAAGTGATTAAAACACTCTCAACCTCTATCAACAGAGAGGTTGCTAGCGATTAAATGCACAGCAGCCGATTTATCAGTACTGCTACACTGGGGAATGACCCCAAGAACCCCTGATTATGCTAAAGCGTTCTAAGTTCGAGACAACTCAGTCTCAGATTATGCACCGTGCTGAGGATCTGATTAGTGCAGCCTCAAATCGTTACCGCATTACGGTTCAGGTGGCAAATCGTGCTAAACGTCGGCGTTATGAAGACTTTGAAAGTAACGAAGATGTGATGATGAAGCCAGTGCTAAGGGCAATTATCGAAATGTCCGATGAATTGACTCAGCCAGAAATTATTGGCGAACTATAAAAAAAGGCTTTAGAGAAGGTAGGATGAGCAAAAATTTCTCGTTCATTCAACCCCTACTCAAACCCTGGCAGACACTCACTGCTTTCATGGTGGTGGGTGTAATTGTTTTGGGTTTAGGGGCGGGCAAATCAATACATACAAGTTTATTTAGTATCCAACCCGCATACGCTCAGAGAATCACTCCTGGCGATGTTTGGCAAGAAGTTTATCAGCAATTGCCAGATTTACCACGAGAAAATAAATATATCAGCAAAGAAAATGGGAAAGTTGCCGAAAGCAACACCTTAGTAAATCGCCTGATTCGATATCACATTTATACCAAAGGGCGGGCCCCCATTTATCGCTTGGATTGGAAGCTGACTTTAGCTGATTACCTGGGTGCAAATGAAATTATGTATGATGCTAGCTATCCGGGAAATGATTCATTACGGGAAAATCCGATAGAAGGCGATCGCAAAGCCATTACCCGTCTCACCCGCAGCCAGCGAAATGCCCTAGTGCAAGTCTTAGTCAATATATTTAACCCTACCCAAGATACCCAATCTCCCAGCCCTAACACCGCACCCAGTCCCAATACATCAACTACCCCACAGCCACCCCAACGAGGAGGTGCCGAACTACTGAAATGACAAACTTCCTTTGGGTTCCTCTGCGTTTAAAAAACTAAGCTATGGAACGCGTTGTCAAAAGCGGATTGGGTTGGCGTATTGGCTGGAACCCCGATGCACCTGAGTTTAAAGGTTTAGTTGGTACAGATGATTGGGCAATTGAGTTAACTGAAACTGAGTTGAATGATTTTTGCCGTTTACTAGCACAGCTAGCAGACACCATGAAGCAACTTGCAACTGAATTAATGGAAGAGGAAAAAATTGCTTGTGAAGCCGAAAGCAATCTATTATGGATGGAGGTAGAAGGTTACCCTCACGATTACAGTCTGCGCTTCATCTTGAATACAGGCCGATGTGTAGAGGGTAAATGGGATGCTTCTGCTGTTCCAGATTTGCTGCAAGCGACTGGGATGCTTAAGGTTTTTTAAATTTGCCTCTTGCTTATCCTAAAATTTTGCTGTATGATAGTAATTCTGACCGGGGCGTAGCGCAGCTTGGTAGCGCGCCACTTTGGGGTAGTGGAGGTCGTGGGTTCGAATCCCGCCGCTCCGATTGATGATAAGCCATGCCTGCTAGTCTTTTTAAAAGATTGGCAGGTTTTTCAGTAAGCACTGACTATTAGAGTGCTTATATATCAACAGTCTTTTGCTATTTGCATAACTGAGGTGTACTCTACCAGTATCGTGTCAAAGCAGCATAGTTGCATAGAAGTTGCATATTAAATTTATTTATCCAATTCCAGTAAAAGTAAACAAAATCTTATCTAAAAACCACTATAAGCATTTAAAACTTAAAAAATTACTATTTTAATTAATTATCAAAATTCAATTTTGCATACATTTACTTTATGTACAAATAAATAGCAAGCGTATACGGAAAATTACATAGATAGTTTGACGTTAGAAAACTAACATCACCTAGATAAGGATAATGCACACTTAGTATGCGAAAAGCTACATACTTTGCATACTTCAGTATATTTTCATGCAACTTTACTTTTTATGCTTGCTAGGGAATCCAAAAGGAAACGGGACTCTTAACTGTGTTACTACCTAAATAATCTAAAAAACGAATTTATGATTATTTCTGAGGAATAACGCAAAAGTACTTAAACAATTATTAATATTTAAAATTGAAGTAAATTTTTAATGAAATACGTTATTCTATAACTTTTTTTGGGAAATATATAACTACACTGGTTTTATATTTTGTATTTATTCATATGTCAAACATTAATATAGAACAACTTCAAGAAAAACTCAACAATAGTCGAGCTAAATATGAGTCTCGAAAGGCACAACTTAAGCAGCAAGGAATAAACATAACTTTTGCAGAGTTAGATGCACATAGAGAATTAGCACAATTAAGAAATGAATATATCACTTTAGAAAATGACTTATGTAAATACAAGCTAGAAAATCAGAATGAAGCAAATAATAAAGCCAAAAAAGTTGTTGAGAAAATAGTAAAAGAAGTGGAGAAGCTACATCATACTGAAGCAGAATATTCAGAGTTCAACGAATCTGAACAAATATATGTAGTAGAGCAACAAATTATTAACGAAGATGTTAAAATTGAGTCTGAACAAATATATATAGTAGAGCAACAAAATATTAATGAAGACTTCAAAATTGAATTTGAAAACATAAGTAATAAATTATGGGAGTCTTTGTTAAGAAAGTTTCTCATCAATATTGGTATTCCGGTTATTAATGGAGTTATTAATTCCTCAAAAGAAGGAAAAATAGGAGCAGTCGCTCTTGGAAGTGCTGCAACTGTAGCTAGTTTAGCGAATGATGGGAATATTGATAGCTTAGAAGCTGTTGGAATTGTGGGGGCAATATGGGTAGGTCAACAAATTGGAGAATTATTCACATCAGCCGAAAGCTTTTACAAGCAAGGAATAGACTTTGCTGAAAAAAAACAATATCCTGAAGCAATTATTAATTTTAATAAAGCTATTAAAAAGAATAAGCAGTATACTGAAGCTTACTTCCAAAGGGGTAAGACGTACTTAAATATAGGAAATTATACAAAAGCGGATGATGATTTTGGACAGACAATTTTGCTATCTCCATCATATATTGAAGCTTATAAAGAAAGAGCAGTAGTTCGTTATACTTTAAAAAATTATGAAGGAGCAATATCAGATAATACGTTTGTCTTAAAACGCAATCCAAAGGATTCAGAAACCTACTTTAGAAGAGGAATGGCTTATCTTGGTACAAATTTTTCTACCAAAGCAATTGATGACTTTAGTGTAGCAGTTCACTTAAATCCTAGACATTCATTAAGTTATCTCTATCGTGGTAATGTATATCTCTCAATAATGAAAAAGCCAGGTGAAGCAATTCGTGATTTTAATCATGCTATTCATATAGACTCTTCTCTTGATGAGGCTTATTTAGGTCTTGCAACAGCTTATTGTCAATTAAAGCACTACAATGCTGCTATCAAAGAGTATTCTAAAGCTATTTTGAGCAGTATTCAAGATATTAGGATAAGTGCTTATGCAGGACGTTGCTTATCACATATAGCATTGAATAATAGGTGGAAAGCTAGACATGATGCTTTTATGGCAGGTTTGAAATTAAAACAACTTGCTTTTAATAGAACAGAAACCCTTGCCTTAACAGCTATTCCAGTAACGTTGTTAGCAATAACAATGCTTTTTAGAACCATTTATCAAAATTCCTACAAAACATCTGTATTAATACAACCTGTTTCCGTAAGAGTTGTTGCTAACTGATAATTATTTTTTATTACTCCTCATTGTAAACACTAGCATTCAGATGCAATTTATCATGTGTTTTCAATTTCTGCATCATCCAACAAATTACTCATATGACCTCACATCAAAATAAGAATGCGTATATTTGACAAAGAATGTAGTATTTTGCACGTAAATATAAATTTATTTACTTTATCCAAAACTACAAGTTGGTCAATCTTAACATTCTTTATTGAGAAGAGTGTATTCTAGAGAACTTATCAGTTACTGAAAGCCAAGTAAAAGGAGGGACGATACTTGTTGTAAAACTCTCTAGGTGATGTGATTCAAGCTAACGATTTTACACTAAGGGACTTCCAAATAAAAAAATATCCCATCGCTTTTAAGCTAGGGGGCAGAGGGAGGAAAAGTCATTTTGATTCCAAAAATTGGATAATTTATTTTTTGGAGTTCCTAAGCAGTCATGTCATAAAATTGTACGCTTAGTAGTCTAATTCATCCTGCAACTATGCAACGCCAAAATTTGGTATGTTACTCATGCTCAGACGCTTACGCAACCGTCAAATTTTCTCGGTGGCTATGCTTGTGCTTGTTATATGCTTTACTGTGTTAAGTGTGCGTTCCTTTGGGCAAACAATTATGACATCAGCACCCCAATTGCTCACCGACCCATTTTTACAACTGCCAACTGAAACCTCAGTGCAAGTAGTTTGGTTTACTGAGTTCGCTGGTGTTAATCACACAGTAACCTACGGTGAAAATCTTAAACAAACTGCTAAGGCAAATACTACCAAACTCACTCGCACTCGTGAAGACCAGGAGTCAAGAGTTGCAAACCAAATCAAAGACGGACAAGTTTATCAAAAACCCGTCCAACGCGACATTTGGCGGCATGAGGCTGAGGTGATTGGGTTAACTCCTGATTTGCGGGTAAATTATCGCATTACGAGTGTGCGAGAAGACGGTGAGAGGGTTAGCAGTGATGTTTTTAGCCTCGCAGCTACTCCAAAACCGGATATACCACTAAAAATTCTACTCACCTCTGACCATCAGTTAAAGCCGATGACATCTGCAAATCTGCAAAAGGTGGTAGAAACAGTTGGACGGGTTGATGGAGTGTGGTTTGCTGGTGATTTGGTCAATGTTAGCGATCGCGCCTCAGAATGGTTTGATGATAATAGTGGTGGTGCGTTGTTTCCCGGTTTACAAGGTCGTGCTAAATATGACATGACACACGACGGTGTTAAGACAACTTACACTGGTGGACAAATAATTCAACATGCACCCATGTTTACTTGCATTGGCAATCATGAGGTGATGGGGCGATTTGCCAGGATGGGAAGTTTAAATGATGAATTTGATGATACAATTCCCCGCGTAGTTGCTCAAAAAATCTATCGGGACAAATCTTTAATAGATAATTCTTTTAATACTAATACTTACGAAGAAATTTTCTCTTTACCAAAAAGTAAAGAGGGTGGAAAAAGGTATTATGCAGTCAGTTTTGGTGATGTGCGTTTGGTGGTACTCTACACTACGAATATGTGGCGCACTCCTAACTTAAATGGAAAGCGTAAGGGTAGATATCAGGAAGCCGAAAAGGATTTAAATAATCCGGAAAATTGGGGTTATGGACAGGTGATTTATGAGCCAATTGCTAAAGGCAGCAAGCAGTACAATTGGCTAGAGGCAGAACTAAACAGCCCTGAGTTTAAACAAGCAAAATACAAAGTTGTAATGTTCCATCATCCACCCCACACTCTGGGTGATAATATAGTTCCTGCTTATACAGAACCGGTTCAAATAATTGAAGGGGATAGCGATAATATTAAAGCAGTGCGTTATGAATATCCCAAAGACGCAGATTATATTATCCGCGATGTTGTGCCTTTATTAGAAGTAGCTAATGTGCAATTGGTATTCTATGGGCATTCTCATTTGTGGAACCGTTTTGTTAGTCCCAGTGGAATGCACTTTTTGGAAACATCTAATGTGGGCAATACTTACGGTGCTGCTTGGGGTGATAGAAAGCGAGAAGTGCCTATTGGATATCAAGAGGATTATGTTAAGCTTGGCGATCCCAATGGTTTAGAACCGATAGTGCCAACAATTTCCCCTTTGCTGGGCGAAGATGGGAAGCCGATGCCTTATATTGCGAGTAATGATATTACGGTTTTCAGTATCTTTGATACGGGAACAGGTACGATAAGTAGTTATCGTTTTGATACTCGCAAGCCTGATTCGGAAGTATTGAAGTTTGACGAATTTAAATTGAAATAGTCATCCTTACCATTACCGCCTGGGAATAAATTCCCAGGCTAATAGCTAAAGTCCTCTCAAGAGGACTAAATACAAAATTTTTGGCGTTGCTGATTTCATGTATGAAAACGATTCTGCATGATATCAAAATCCTTGTAAAGACGTTGCAATGCAACGTCTCTACATCTTGATTCATACCGCAATTCAGCAACGCCAAATTTTCAGCCATTGTAGATGGCTATCATATCTAAAATGGAGAATTTCAGTCCACTTGAGTGGACTTTAGCTATCAGCCCAGAACTTCAGTTCAGGGCGGGATATCGGGTGAGCGCGATACTTTGACTGTTACAAAAATATGGATAACGACAAGTAAAAAAGGGGGGATCTCTTCTGCGTAAGTCCTAAAATTATAGACTAGCGATCGCTTCGACAACTAAATTAGAAACAAAGGGCAAAATCTCCCGACTCTTAGCTTGCGCTTTCCCTTCAGTAAATACCACTAAGAGGTAAGGACGCCGATCTGGTAACTCAATATACGCGGCATCATGGCGAACTTGACTTGTCCAACCTGCCTTTGACCAAATTTGAGCATTTTCAGTCAGTCCACCGCCTAAAAAACCTGTTACCTGATTTTCCTCGGCGTCAGGGGGCAAATCGTTGAGAGTCCGTTTGAGCAAAGCCATCATTGTTTGCGATCGCCCACTTGAAACCGCCACCCCACCTACAATACTATGCAGTAACCTGGCGATCGCATTTGTTGTCAACATATTACGATTTTCCAGCAACTCTCCCACAAACGCCCGTTCCCGTCCATAAGGGCCATCACCCCAAGTTTTTTGACAGACGTTTATCGTCTCCATTTCTTCCCAACCCAAAGATTGGTAATAACGATTAACAATATTACGCTGATATTTCCAAGTTTCAAAGGGCCCTGTTGGTAATTCTGGCCCTGATGTGGTACCACTCAGAATATCCACAATCAAGCTGGTAGCATCATTGCTAGAATCTACAATCATATCCCGCAAGGCTCGCTCCAACTCTTTGGAAGTCTGCTGGATCATGCCTTTTTCTAACCATTCGTTTACCGCCACCAGATAAAATAGCTTGACTACACTCGCAGGATAAATCCGCTCAACACCACGATAAGTAAAACCACGAACTGGATGATCCCAAAAAGCATTGGGAGTCAGCGCACCTCCAGTATTTACCAGCACTGGTGGATCGTAAACAACCCAAGTTAGGGCAATTTGGTTACGGGCTAAAGTCCCAAATGCTGCCCAAGTTGCATCTAAAATGCCTAACCCAAGATTTTCGAGTTGTTCGTCTTTATTAAAAAAAATCATTCTCGAATAATGTCCCTTAATCTACAATCCAAAATCCAAAATCCAAAATCAGGGGAGTATCAGTGTTTAGCTGACCTAAATTTATATGATTCTCCTGAATGTACACGCTTGGCAACTCAAGCCGCATCTGGGCGACATTTATGGGTAACATCAAATCATCAAAATTCAGCGGTTGAGGTGTATTTGTGTGAAGATGACTATCTGGGATGGGTATCCCTTTTAGATTTTGATTCATTACAACCTGCTACTGTACATTATCAGGCTGCAACATTTTCTGAATCTGAGATTAAAAAACTCATAGCAGAGGTCATCGCCTTTACCCAAAAAGCGATGCAACAATCCAATTATTACCTTTGGGGTGGTACGCTTGGGCCAAATTATGACTGTTCTGGGTTGATGCAGGCGGCGTTTGCTTCGGTGGGTATTTGGTTACCTAGAGATGCTTATCAACAGGAAGGATTCACTCAGCCAATTACTATTGCAGAATTAGCAGCCGGGGATCTGGTATTTTTTGGAACTAGCCAAAAAGCAACCCATGTCGGACTTTATTTGGCGGATGGTTATTACATTCATAGTTCTGGCAAAGATCGGGGACGGGATGGGATTGGGATTGATATTCTCTCGGAACAGGGAGACGCGGTTAGTCAGTCGTACTATCAGCAGCTGCGAGGTGCTGGTAGAGTTATCAAGAGTTACGAACCACAGAGACGCACAGGACGCACAGGTATATGAGGAGTGGGTTAGTTTCCGAAAGGACTAGTGAGGAAAATGGGGCGATTTCAGCAATTGTCCCAGATGTTTCGGTGGTGCTGCCGATACATGACGAGGTGGAAAGTTTGCCGCTTTTACTAGAAGCGATCGCATCTACTTTATCTTCTAGTCAGATAAATTATGAAATTATTTGTGTAGATGATGGTTCTACAGATGGTTCTGGGGATTTTCTCAAGAAAGAAGCGCAAACTCGCACTGATTTAAAGGCGGTAATTTTACGTCGCAACTACGGACAAACTGCGGCAATGGCTGCTGGATTTTATTATGCAGTCGGTAAAGCGATCGTCACTTTAGATGCCGATCTCCAAAATGATCCAGCTGATATCCCCATGTTATTAGCAAAGCTGGATGAAGGTTACGATTTGGTGAGCGGTTGGCGGCAAAAACGCCAAGATGGTGCTGTCAATCGGTTACTCCCTTCCAAAATTGCCAATTGGCTAATTCGCCGCACCACTAGCGTGAATATTCATGACTATGGCTGTTCGCTGAAAGCATATCGGGCAGAACTGGTGGCAGATATGAACCTCTACGGGGAATTACACCGATTTTTACCCGCTTTGGCGTACATCGAAGGAGCTAGAATTACTGAAGTGCCAGTGCGTCATCACGCCCGTCGCTTTGGTCGTAGTAAATATGGGATTTGGCGGACATTCCGCGTGTTGATGGATTTGTTAACCATCCTGTTTATGAAAAAATTCCTCACCCGCCCAATGCATGTTTTTGGGCTGTTGGGTTTAACTTCAATGGTTTCGGGGACGCTAATCGGAATTTACTTGACTTTCGTTAAATTCGCTTTAGGTGAGATGATTGGCAATCGCCCTTTGCTGATTTTGGCAGTTCTGCTGCTAGTAACTGGAGTACAGTTGTTTTGCTTCGGCCTTTTGGCAGAATTGCTCATGCGTACATATCATGAATCCCAAGGACGGCCTATCTATCGCGTGCGAGAGGTGGTAGCAAAAAAGGTTAAGTAAGGTAACAATAGTCATTAGTCATTAGTCATTGGTCATTGGTCATTGGTCATTGGTCATTGGTCATTAGTCATTGGTCATTGGTCATTAGTAAATAGTTAAGAGTAAATATTGGTTGACTCAAGACAAAGGACAAATGACAAATGACAAAAAAACCATTAAGTTGCATCTACCTTGAAAGCATTTAATACCTTTGATGCCGAACTGCGGCGCAACCTGCTAATTTTATTTACGGCAGGTTTATTATTCTGGTCGAGCATGTCTTCGCTCTTACCAACCCTACCGCTTTACATCGATGATGCGGGCGCTAACAAGCAAGAAATTGGGATTGTGATGGGCAGTTTCGCTATTGGTTTATTGCTATCTCGCCCGACGCTGGGACGGTTAGCCGATGAACGCGATCGCAAAATTGTCTTGTTGATTGGGACGATAGTAGCTGCGATCGCACCTTTTGGTTACTTGGCAACCCAATCAATTGGGCTATTAATTCTAGTGCGGATTTTTCACGGCATTAGTGTTGCTGCTTTTACCACTGGCTACAGTGCCTTAATCGCAGATTTAGCTCCCACGGAAACTCGTGGCGAAATCATTGGTTACATGACCCTAGCAACTCCCCTTGGTTTAGCAATTGGCCCTGCCTTGGGAGCATATTTAGAAGCTACAAGTGGTTACGGGATCTTATTTCTGTTATCCGCCGAATTGGGTTTTGTCGCTTTCTTGGGGATTGTACAAGTGGTGAATCCGCCAGTGCAGACACAGGAGCAAACTCAGGGAAACGATGTCTACGACGGGCTACGCCTACGCAACTTCTGGCAAATTTTAAATAGTCCACGGGTGAGAGTTCCAACAATAGTTATGTTGCTGGTTGGTTTGTCTGTGGGTGCTGTACATACCTTTGTGTCGTTGTTCCTCGAATCCACTGCCGTAGACTTCAATGGCGGACTGTTTTTTACAGCTGCGGCAATTTCTAGTTTTAGTATCAGGGTGTTTGCTGGTAAGGCAAGCGATCGCTTTGGTCGCGGTTTGTTTATCACCTTTGGGATTTTTTGCTACGTTTTAGCGTTAATACTGCTGTGGCAGGCTTACAGCCCGCTCGTTTTCTTACTGGCTGCGATCGCTGAAGGTGCTGGTGGTGGTACACTAATCTCGATGACGATCGTGATGATGGCAGACCGCTCGCTGCCGCAAGAACGGGGGCAAATTTTTGGTATATGCATAGCTGGACTTGACATGGGAATTGCGATCGCTGCTCCTATTCTGGGTATCATCGCCGAACTTGTAGGCTACCGCAATATGTTTGGCTACGGGGCTGCGATCGCTTCTGTTGCACTTGTCATCTTCCTCACGCAGTCGAGCAAAGACCTACCCAACTCCCTACGCTTTGCACTAGGTCTCGCTCCAGATGCCTATGCCTTGAACAACTTAAAAGTTAGGAGTGAGGAACTTTAATTCCTCACTCCTAATTTTCAACTTTAACCTTTAAAAACGGGCGAGGAGGGATTCGAACCCCCGACACCGTGGTCCGTAGCCACGTGCTCTAGTCCACTGAGCTACACGCCCTCACCGACAATCTATATTAACACGTTCTAACTAAATGACGCAAGATAATTTTCCATCTAATTTTGCCAACTTAACCCATCTAGATCGCCAAGGACAGGCGCAGATGGTGGATGTGTCTGAAAAAGCACCCACCATCCGCCAAGCAGTAGCCGCGGCCAATGTGCGGATGTTGCCAGCCACCTTCGCTGCGATTCAAGCTGGAAATGTGCCAAAAGGAGATGTGTTGGCAACTGCAAGATTGGCTGGGATTATGGCAGCCAAGCAAACAGCCACTTTAATTCCTCTGTGTCATCCCTTGCCTTTGCAAAAAATTGCAGTCGAGATTGTACCCGATCCGCAACTACCTGGTTATCAAATTCAAGCCACAGTCAAAACCAAAGCTGAAACTGGTGTAGAGATGGAAGCTTTAACTGCCGTTTCTGTGGCTGCCCTGACTTTATACGATATGGCAAAAGCTTTAGAAAAGTCGATTCAAATTGAATCAATTCGTTTAATAAGTAAGAGTGGCGGTAAATCAGGAGATTATTCAGAGCCAGAGCAATAAGCTACTGGATGTCACCTGTATTGACCTATAGCTTTGTTGAGATCGGTTGGGCTTTTAAACTCTCTCTCAACGGAAATCGGCGACAATCTCATCCCAAAAAGAGGGGTGAGAGGAATAGCTGCCCGCCGATTTAGTCATTTGTTCTTGGTTATTGGTACTAACAAAGGACTTCGATTTTCCCACGGCTTTTTATAAAAACGATAGCGGAGCGTTAAAGAGTCTACGAGTATCGCGATCGCGGGAGCGTGTCGGAAAGACTCGCGATGTTTTCTACTGGGCTGACAAAAGTCTATTTATAAAGATTTTAGCCTGCCAATGCTGCTCCCCGTTATGAGGTATGACCGACTAGTCACCCTTTTGACATAACCTCGCAATACCTCTGTCATTTAGATAGGTTTTACTAAACCTTACGTGGATGTCAATATAAGTAATTTTCATGAATGAAAACTCCATAGGCTGGCTCAGTATGCTGGTACGGCTCATACAGAGCCTCATCCATTTTTCACCTTGCCAAAATATGCCTTTGTAAGGAGTGATAAATGCTATCCAGGTTTTCGCGTGTTTTCAACGATAGTTCCAGAAACGTTAGACGTAAAGTTATCAACATTTATGCATTCCTGATTAGCGCGAATATTCTGGTCTGGGTAGTTGCCCTGATTGCATTCCATCGCTACCCCCTTCTGCTTGGCACTGCCGTCTTAGCTTATAGCTTTGGTCTACGCCATGCTGTAGATGCCGATCACATCGCCGCGATTGACAATGTTACCCGTAAATTGATGCAGGAGAACAAACGACCTGTTGCTGTTGGGTTCTTTTTCTCTCTAGGTCATTCCACCGTTGTAATTGTAGCCTCAGTTGCGATCGCCTTAACCACTACAACCATCCATAACGACTTTCCCAGTTTTGAAAAGGTTGGGGGACTAATTAGCAGTACCGTTTCTGCACTTTTCCTACTAGCAATTGCAGCGATCAATATGGTGGTGTTGTGGGATGTTTATAAAACCTTCCAAAGCGTTAAACGAGGAGGAATCTATGACGAGCAATCCTTAGATGAATTTTTGAACCAACGCGGGCTACTCGGCCGCATCTTCCGTCCTTTGTTTCGGTTGATAGATAGTAGCTGGAAAATGTTTCCTTTAGGTTTCCTTTTCGGTTTAGGCTTCGACACGGCAACAGAGGTAGCACTGCTGGGGATTTCTGCAAATCAAGCAGCTAAAGGTCTGCCTATCTGGTCGATCCTATTATTTCCCGCTTTATTCACCGCAGGTATGTCCTTGATTGACACCACTGACGGCATTTTAATGCTTGGTGCTTATGGCTGGGCTTACGTCAAACCAATCCGCAAGCTCTACTACAACATGACCATCACCCTTGTTTCTGTACTAGTTGCTGTGGTTATTGGTGGAATTGAGGCTCTGAACATTATTAACGATCGCTTACAACTGAAAAGTCCGTTTTGGGATTTCATTAGTCAACTAGGTAATAACTTTGGCACAATTGGTTATTTAATCATTGCTATCTTTGTATTCAGTTGGTTGCTTTCGACCATCATCTACAAAGTCAATAAGTATGATGAGTTAAAAGTCACTAGTGCTACAACCGTTAAACACAGAAAGAATAGGCATTAAGCCTATATGCGCGACATGTAATGCCCGAAAAACCTTAGAATGAGTAGGGTGTATTTAAATCTGTAACAAATATTTATGCCTCCTCGTTGGCCTCGCGAACCCGATCGCAAAGACCCAGATTACCGCAAGATAGATGACCGGATGAATTTTGCCATCCATGTGGCGATCGCTGCTTGTATTAATTCCGGGTTGTGGTTTTTCCACAACTTGAAAGGCACTACCTGGGAGTGGCTGCCGTGGTTAACTGTAAGTTGGATAGTATTAGTCTTGGCACATCTAATTTATATTGCTGCGATCGCTAACTATAGCGAAACTCCGACAAAATCCACCTGAAGATGGATTACTCATGCTGGGGCGATTGTAACCTGTGGTAGTAGGATTAGCCTGTTAATTGAGCGATAATGTAAAAAAGCCTGAGATTTCGCACTTTTTCTTAATGTAGGGTTATTTTTATGGCTAAGACTAACACCACAGAATTACTGGAAGCCCTAGCAGCTGAAATTGGCGAAAATGTTTATATAGACATTGCCAAATGGCATCTTTATTTATCTAATGCCAAACTGCATACCCTTGTTGCCGAACAGTTGTATCCCTTAATTACTTCCAAGGCTGTAAATGAAGATCAAGTTATAAAAGTCTTGGAATCAATTCCAGTAAAAATTGGCGGCGGCAAACGTGAACTTCCTTTAATCGATTTATTACCGTTGCAATGCCAGGTCACGTTAGTAGATATTTTGGAGAAATACCAACGCGAAATCTAATCGCCAAAACTAAGATTACTTGAATTAAACAATTATCTCGGTCAGCATTCATTAATTGTATTTGAGATGCTGAATTGGGTATTTGTTTGCTATGACAATTTTATATAAATAAAAACCACAGATACACACAGAGGAATTCCGTGCAACTTATGTGTCCATCAGTGGTAAAAAATTCCTTTAACAATTAAGGAATCTCAGCCTTATAAATCGGTTGAGATATGAGTGAGTTTATCTTGAGACTTACTTTCAACTTTCATGCAAACTTATTGAGGCAATTTTCATGCTTTTACAAGTCAAAGATAGCGGCGAATTGGTAAAAATTGTTGAAATTCAGGAATTAATTGACCCTAGTACTGATGTTGTTCAGGCAAAAGACCAAGAAGGTCAAGAAGAACAACAACCTGAAACTTTTAAAAAAGAAAATCTCGTTTTTCCTTCAGGTGAAGTTCTACCACGCTGTTGGTTAGATGCTGATTATAGACACGACAATGCTTAATTGATTTTAAAATCAGGTAATTGGTAATGGGAGTAAAGTATAATCTATTATCAATTTACCTAATAAAAGTAGGGGTGCACAGATAGATGTGCGCCCTTACTACTATGTACCAGTTGATGATACTTTTTGTTCTGCTACCGTCGCCGTTTCATTCTGCTGGAACTTCGGGAAAAATGCCTTAGCAATCCAGTCAGTCAAGATGTGAGACAGTAATCCTAAAGGCCCAGCAAACAAAGATAAAGCCAAAGAGTGGAATGTCCAAATACCTGTTTTCTGTCCTTCCCAATAAATCCACCGACCGACAAATAAATCCATTACTAGAAAATGAATCCAACCTGTTGCAGCAGCTGTTTCATCTGCAAAAAACCGCGCAATATCAGCTAATTGGGGATTCGATAAAGCTTGGGCATTTTCTGGCGTAATGCTGTTGATAAACAAATATAAATACGCTCCTGCTAACAGCACAAAGGGTAGATATGATGACATTATCTGCCGTGTGACTTTCCAGTTTGGCAATAAAATCATTAACGCCCAAAATGGTAAGACGAAAAGATTAGCAACGTTAAATAATTGAGAGATCGTCATGTTTTTGTAAAATGAATGAACTAGTTATTCATAAGTCGTAATTTTCAGATATACATCCCCGACTTATTTGAGAATTCGGGGATATAGGGATAAGCTAATCGTCATTCATTTTTCCAGAATGATTCGCTTGTAGTAAGGGCTTCAGCCCTACCTTCATGCAACTTAAATGCCGATTAGCTTATTTATAAAGCTACAAGTTGTGATTCAATTTCTGAGGACTTTAAATCACGACCGATGAAAACTAAGCGCGTTTGCCTGGCTTCTTCTGGTTTCCAGGGGCGATCGTAAAATTTATCAAATCGGGTTCCCACGCCCTGCATCACTAGGCGCATGGATTTATTTGGTACTGCTACAAAGCCTTTAATCCGGTAAATTTCTTGTTGTTGTGCTAATTTCTCTAACTGCTGTTGCAACTTTTCAGGGTCAAAGGTACGATCCAAAATTAAATTAGTTGAGGTAATTTCTTCGTCGTGATTGTGGTCTTCTTCGGTATCGTGATGACTAGGACGAGAATCTAAGTTGTCTTCGACTGCGGCTTGAAATCCTAATAATATAGATGCGTCTAGTTGAGAGCGATCGCTCTCGACAATCTTCACCACTCTGGGCAACTCTTGCTTAATTAATTCCTCAACTCTGGCTTTTGTCTCGGCATCTACCAAGTCGATTTTATTCAACACCACCAAGTCTGCACAAGCAAGTTGGTCTTCAAATAGTTCTTGCAATGGTGTTTCATGTTCTAGACTATCATCTGCTTGCCGCTGGGCTGCGATCGCCTCTGGATCGCTAGCAAATGTCCCCGCTGCTACCGCCGCACAATCTACCACGGTAATCACCGCATCCACAGTGGCGGCGTTGCGAATTTCTTGCCAGCGAAAAGCTTTCACCAGCGGTTTTGGTAAGGCTAAACCAGAGGTTTCAATTAAAATGCAGTCGATGCTATCCCGCCGCTTGATTAACTCTTGCATCATCGGGTAAAACTCTTCTTGCACGGTGCAGCATAAGCAGCCGTTAGTTAATTCAAAGATATTAGTGTCGCCCTCACCATCTTCCGGGCAAATTTGACAGGATTTTAACAATTCGCCATCAATACCGAGTTCGCCAAATTCATTGACTACAACGGCAATGCGGCGTCCTTGGTTGTTTTGTAGCAGGTGCCGAATTAGGCTGGTTTTTCCACTACCTAAGAAGCCTGTAATCACTGTGACAGGAATTTTTGTAGCCATATTTTTGCCTGATTTACTCAGTATGGTAAGTTTTACAGGTTACAAACTTAAATACTGAGATTAAGCTTGGTTTGAAGATTGACTTAGTTATTTTAAGCTAAAAGCCCAATATATTTATATTTATAAAAAATATAAATATAGGTTCTAAAGATTGGCATCAAGCCTGAATAAAGAAAGACATAACAAATATTTAGTTGAAGGCTTTATATTTTCTTAACTTTTCAATTTATTAATACTGCTAATATCCATTGAGACGCTCTTTTGTAGCTTTGTATGAACATTACCTGAACTAGCCGCTATGGACATTAGTATTACAGACGTTATTAAGAAACAGTTTTGTGCGGCTTAACTTTTGCGTGGGTTGGGATCTTAGTAGAAAACATGACTGAATAAATATATTTATTTTTCTGGCAGGTTTAAATTTTTTCTTAAATTCATAATTTCAAAATATAAATTTTCTAATTTTACAGGAAGCTTAGTATGTTTGATAGACTTTCTCGACGCCAATTTGTGAAAATCACAGGCGGTTTTGTAACTGGAGTAACAGCAGCAGGAAGCGCACCTTTAATTGAGATTCTTCGCGCAAATGCCGCGAATCAAGCAGGATATAAAGTAGTTGGTTATTTTGAAAACTGGTCTCAATATCGCTCAGGAGGCGGGAAGTTTTTGCCAGAACAGATTGATGCTTCCTTGTTCACACATATTAACTTTGCCTTTGGGATCTTTGGTTTTATCACAAAGAGCGTCAATCCCAGTAATCCCAGCCTGACTGGTAACTATACAATTGAACCGGTAGAGTGGAACGATCAAACAGTATTATATCCAGCCATCCAGAAATTAAAGCAAAAGAACCCTAATCTCAAAACCTTACTATCGATTGGTGGATGGAGCTTTAATGACCCTCAAGACCCAAATCAAATAGGCACTTATACTTCTAATCTTTTTAGCCAAATGGCAGCCACTTCAGCAGGGAGACAACAGTTTATCTCTTCTGCCATTCAGTATGCCAAAAAATATGGTTTTGATGGTATTGACCTTGACTGGGAATATCCTGGTTACAGTGGTAGAGGCGGGAAACCAGAAGATATACCAAACTTCCTTAAGCTAGTAGAGGAGTTTCGTAGCGCTATCTCAGGGAATAACTTACTTTTAACTATGGCTTCTCCTGCGATCGTTCCTTCAGGAGTACCAGCGCAATACCATTCCAACCCTCAGAGTTACTTTAAATGGCTTGCTGAGTGCGCCCAATACTTTGATTGGTTAAACGTCATGTCCTACGACTATCACGGTGCTTTTCCTAATGAGAAAGTCACAGGGATGAACGCACCGTTGCCAGAGGATTCCACTCTTGGCGGAAAATTCAGCGTTAAAAATACTGTTGAAGCTTACTTAAACGCTGAAATTCCTACTAGCAAAATTGTTCTAGGCTTGCCAAGTTACGGTCGGAGTTTCAATGTCTCTAGCCCTCTAAGCCTAGCTAGTAATGGCCCTGGAAAGTCTTATAGTAGCGCTGGCCCAGCCGGAGTAGCAACCGGGATTCCAGGAATCCTTGCTTATTACGAAATTGCTGACAGGATAGCAACTGGTGACTTAAAACGACAATGGGATCAATCAACTATGACTCCCTACGCTTACAAAAGTCAAAATGGCGAGTGGATTAGCTACGACGATGCCGAATCAATCGGTTATAAAACGAGTTATTTGATTGAGCAAGGATTAGCTGGTGCAATGTATTGGGCGATTGGGCTAGATAAATTTCAAGCTGGTTTCCCTTTAATAAAAACAACCAAATCTATTCTGGCTAACCCTTCATCAAGACCGAAGTTACCAGCAGCTTTAGTAAAAATTCCTAAAGGGCCTCACAGTTGGATGGATAAGCTATCAGATAGTAAGAAGATATCTAAAATTAATATTCCTGGCACACACGAAACCTGTGCCCTTTATGGAATTGGCGCTATCTGCCAAGATAGAACTCTGATAGAGCAATTAGAAGCTGGAATTCGGTTTATTGATATACGGTGTCGGCACTTTGACAATAATTTTGCAATACATCATGACAAGGTTTATCAAAATCTAAATTTTCATGAAGGTGTACGTGATGTATGCATAGAATTTTTAAAAGCTAATCCCAGTGAATTTATTGTTATGTTAATAAAACCTGAATATGAGGAGACAAATAATACACGCACATTTCAGGAAACTTTTGATTCGTATATAGAAGGTAATGAAGAGTTTTGGTATTTTGATGACAGGATTCCTACGGTTAAAGAGGTTCGGGGAAAAATAGTTTTGTTAAGCCGATTTGGAGGCAATAAAGGTATAGATGCCTTACCTTGGGCAGACAATGCAACTTTCGATATCGTCAAAAATGGAGGTACTTTGAAGATACAAGATGAATATAAATTTAATTTTTTTATTGATGATACCATTGGTGATAGTGTGCTTACTGGTATTGGTGATATACTTTCACCACAAAATATTGCTGTTGGAATTGGTTTAATGATTAGTAGTAAATGGGAAAAAATTACGAATTTACTTGATAGGTCAAAATCTGATGCCAGCGATAATTGGTATATTAATTATACGAGTGCATGGTCTATTAATGGTTTTTCTGGTGTTTTTGCAAACTCTATAAATCCTCAAGTATACGATTATTTAGGTGCTGAAAATTTCTCGAATAGGCTAGGCACATTTGCAATGGATTTTCCTGATAATAATATGATTAACAGGATTATCAGTCTTAATAAGTGATTGGTATTTAGAAGATGTTTTAAAAGTCCCCTTGTCGGTATAAATTCTAAATACCTCTAAATCACCCTTAAAAAGGGAGACTTTGATTCCAGTTCCCCCCTTTTTAAGGGGGGTTAGGGGGGATCAATAAGTGCCTAATAATTACAGCCAAACACTTTTAAAACAACTTCTTAGGAAAAGACTAACAAAGTAAAAAGGTTTTACTGCTGTCATAGCTTTTTACCAGCCATTGGCGAATTTAATAAGCTAATCGGCATTTAAGTTGCATAATCAGGGCGGGCTTTTCGGCCCACCCCACAAGATACAGCACTTTGCAAGTAAATGAAGTACACCCCTCCCTAACCCTCACCAATACATACGGGGAGGGTGCGCGAGTGCGCGGGTGGGGTATTTTTGTACCTCATAAACTTGAAATCTGCTGTATTGATAAAATTTTGATATGCAAATTAGATGTGTTTTAGCTTACCACACTACCAAATGGCAAAACTTTACATGATGCCTTAGCAGAGAGATTTCAATACGGTTCGGTTAAGAATATTTGTAGGTTGGGTTGAACGAACGCGAACAGCGTCTCGTAGGGAAGTGAAACCCAACAAACCCCACAAAATGTTGGGTTTCGTTCCTAAACCCAACCTACACATTTTTCTTTTTTGGGCTTAACCGAACCATATTAAGAGAGATTTTCTATGGTGAATCTGGTGATGGCTCAAAACAAGAGGCCGCAGCAGGTTTTCGGCAAGCGCTGCTAATAGATCCAGAAAACACTGATGCTCAAGACGCTCTCAATAATTTAATCGCTAACTAAACATAATTGAGGGGCAATCTCCCCATGCTTGCTTTCACGAATTAAAAGCAGTCACAGGGCTATTGCCCCTAAATATTTTGAGCGTTGTTCGCTCTTTCCCCAGAAACACCTATGAATTATCTTTCATCAGGCTATCTGGAATTATGACTCCACACACCATACTCCGCAATCTCAACAGAGTTACTCAGCAGGAACGAGTTCAGTACTGCCGCGTGTACGACGCCGTGTGAGGCTGTTGTACAGCATTACACCAATCGCCTTGATCAAATTGCCTTCCAATTCCTGGAACATCTTCATGTTCGTGCCAAAGGCGGCGTTAGCTTCATCAACGATGCGATCGGTTGTAGCATCGTCAAGCGGTAATTCATCCAAATTTTGCCGATATTGGGCTTTGAATGCCTTTTCATCAGGAATCTCTGGAAACTCATAAAAGGCTGTTCCTTGCCCATCAGACAAATTCATCGCTGTTACAGCAATGTTTTTGAGAATTTGTCCCCCGGATAAGTCACCCAAGTAACGAGTATATGAATGAGCGATTAACAGTTCCGGTTCTGTGGCAGATATTTCTCGGATGCGCTTTACATAAGCTTCACCTGCGGGAGATAGTTTGATTTGCTCTCTCCAGTTAGCACCAAAGTAATAACTTAGGTCTTGCTCTAAGGTATACTTGCGATTTAGCTGGGGAAAGTTAATTTTAGAAAGAATTGGGTGCTGGCTATGCTTTTCCATCTCCTCTTCCATCGCTGAGTAGACGAAGTAGAAGTTAGCAACTAGTTTCCGGTAAGAGTTTTTCTCGACTACTCCTCTTAAAAAGCACTTGACAAAACCTACATTTTCTGCCATTGTGTGGGCTTTCTTAGTGCCTACACGTAATTTGGTTGCTAAATTGCTGCTCATACTAAATTTCTCAACTTTAAAAAGTTAACTGCCGGAGTTTTGATTCACTAACGGCTAAAAAAGCCATTAAAAGGTTACCTTAAAACTATTTGATGAGAATTTATATTAAAATTTTTTAAGCTGCAAATATTTTGTAGTTTTTTACACATCAACAAGGCTAAGGCGATAGAACTTTACATTGCAGTGTGTTGATTTTTTGTTGTTATTAGCTGAATTTTGCTTTTATTCTCAGATTTTCTGAAAAACACTTGTGATGAAACGAGGGTAATATTTATTACAATCATCTCTTGGTTAATAGCATTGCAAAGTGTGAACTAAGACAGAAAAAATCAAGGCTAAAGTTAAGGGCATAAAAGGAATAATTAGCTAAGATGTGGAGACTTTACTGATAATGTAAAAACAAATGCTGACTTGATGAAAGATTTACAATTCAAGAGGCACAACTTAAGTAGTATTACCTAATGTAAGCCCGATCTAGAATGAATTTCTAAAGATAAAAAGCATGTCAAAATTGCTGAATAAAGTCTTAAATGTTATTTTTCAGTGTGATTGTGTGGAGTGTTTAAACATATGGTTTCATCTATAACTCGGACACCAGGCATTCCTGGCGGTTCTGCTTCTGAAGCTGATGGATTGGGTAAAGGGATTGAGAGCAGTTTTGCACTGAATTTAATCCCACTACCAGCAAATGCCTTATTTGGTACAGATGGGATTCGCGGACGAGTCGGAGAATTGTTGAGTGCGCCCCTAGCATTACAAGTTGGTTTTTGGACGGGGATTGTTTTACGTAATCATGCTACTCAAGTAGGGCCAGTCATTCTCGGACAGGACTCTAGAAACTCCAGCGATATGCTGGCAATGGCTTTGAGTGCAGGGTTAACAGCAGCAGGGTTAGAGGTTTGGTATTTGGGATTATGTCCCACTCCTTGCGTTGCCTATCTCACCAGCATCACTGATGCCATCGGCGGAGTGATGATTTCTGCTAGCCACAATCCCCCTGAGGACAACGGAATTAAGGTTTTTGGCGCGGATGGTGGGAAGTTACCGCAAATATTGCAAGCAGAAATAGAAGCCGGACTGCGTGGCAAAATATCACCGATCGCTAGAGTCAGTAATTGCGGACGGCATTACTCACGTTTCGAGTTAGTGGGGCATTATAGCGAGGCGTTGAAAAAACCCTTGAATGGTGCCCTAAATCTTCAGGGAATGAAGATTGTTTTAGACTTGGCGTGGGGAGCAGCAGTCGGGTTAGCACCATCAGTATTTACAGAAATGGGGGCAGAGGTAATTTGCTTGCATAACGAAGCAGATGGCGATCGCATTAATGTTAACTGCGGTTCCACCCACCTCGATATTCTTGCAGCCACTGTACAAGAACACAACGCCGACATTGGCTTTGCCTTCGATGGCGATGCCGATCGCGTCTTAGCAGTAGACAATACAGGAAGGCAAGTTAACGGCGATTACATTCTCTATCTGTGGGGACGGCACTTACAACAAAACCAACAATTGCCAGACAACCTGATTGTATCTACCGTCATGGCGAACTTAGGCTTTGAGAAAGCTTGGCAGCAAATTGGTGGTAACTTAATTCGCACCGCAGTCGGCGATCAATACGTGCAAGCCGAAATGTTGCGAACCGGGGGAATGCTGGGCGGCGAACAATCAGGACATATTCTTTGCCGTCATTATGCTGTTACAGGAGATGGCTTGTTAACAGCATTACATATAGCAGCTTTGGTGAGAGAGGCGGGTGTTCCCTTGAGTGAATTAGTAGATCGAAGCTTCCAAACCTATCCGCAACTGTTGCGGAACGTGCGAGTTGTCGATCGCGATCGCCGTTTGGGATGGCAAGATTGCCAACCTGTACAACAAGCGATCGCTCTTGCTGAAGCAGCAATGGGTGATTCCGGCAGAATATTGGTTCGCGCCTCTGGTACAGAACCAGTAATCAGAGTAATGGTAGAAGCAGCCAATGCCGAACTTACCAACTACTGGACAAATGAATTAGTTTCACAAGTCCAGCAACATTTGATGGACTAAGTTCGCTAATATCTTAACTTTAAAAAAACGCCAAGTTTTGTCACAGCTTCTGCAAATTAACCAGCCTTGGTTATCTGTAGAAGCCTGACTTTTCACGTCATGTGGAAAAGCCTACTAAAAACCTAACCCCCTTCCCGACGCGGGAAGGGGGAAAATTCAAAGTCTCTCTCCTTTTAGGAGAGAGATTTAGAGAGAGGTTTTCCAGATTTCGTCAAAAGTCAGGTAGAAGCTGTGACATTTGTATTTGTATCGATCGACGAAGAGGTAGGGGGAAATGACCCCATCAACAACTCCTGTCTTGTTAATTCATAGACCAATACAGTTCAGTTAAGCATTTCTCCTTTCTCTTTTTTCTCTCTTTTCTCTTCCTTCTCTGCGAGACGCTTCGCGAACGCGTCCTTCGCGGTAGCCTGCGGCAAGCCGCTCCGCGTCTACGTTAAAAATAACTTTGACAAAAAGTTTTAGCATTAACTGAACCGTATTGATTCATAGACTTGTTCTAATCCACCAGCCTATTTTCTCCAAATTAGGATCTATTTCCTGCCAAAAGCTTGCTGAAGAATCTACTTCTCTGGTTGCTGCAAATATTTGATATATACTGTCAAAGTTTTTTTGAATCAACTGCTTATCTAGTTTAGGAATATCTAATTTCAGATATTTCAGACGGTTGGGTAATTCTACTTTCTCTTTTGTCGGCAAGTGGGGAATCAGCTCGACTTGTTCTAGAATTTTGTCTATTGATATAATGACTTCTTTCAGATTTGGCTTTTTAGTTTGTAATTGTAAATCTTTTTCTTCAAAGGCTTCTTCTAGATCGCCTAACTTTACTATCACTATTTTGACAAAGAAAATATTGTAATCAATCTCGCTTACTTCACCCACTTGCTTGTGGTATTTTCCACTTTTATTTATAAATACTATGTCACCTTTCTCAATTTTTTCGTTCATAATTTTTACAGCCTTTGAATTAAATTACTAAATAATCTCCTCTACGGAAAATACTACTCTAAAGCCACAAACCCTCAGTCCACCGTCTGACTCATTCCAGCTACGACTGGCACTGCGACAAAGTTCTGCACTGAAACTCCAAGAACCACCGCGTAGCACCCGGCGATGAATATCACCGCCAACTTCCCAAGGTGTCCCATTTGAGGGTGCGCCGTTGTAATTGTTGTGCCACGTATCAGCACACCATTCCCAAACTAGCCCGTGCATATCGTACAATCCAAAAGCGTTGGCGACTTCAAAACTACCGACATTTGTTGTTTCTTTACGGAATTTGCTTTTCGGTTCGATAGTGCAGCTGACTAACTCAGAAGTAATTGTTTCGCCAAAGTGGAAGGACGTTGTAGTTCCAGCCCGACAAGCATATTCCCATTCAGCTTCACTTGGTAAACGATAGTCGCGTCCAGTTTTTTCTGATAGCCTGAGACAGAATTCTACAGCCTCATACCAAGATACATTTTCCACTGGTCTATCTAAACCTTTGAATTTCGATGGATGAGGATTTAAAGCTTGTTTGACTTTGGGTAAAGCTGCTACTACTCTCCACTGTGCTTGAGTTACCGGAAATTTCCCCATAAAAAATGGTTCAACGGTAACTTGATGTCGAGGACGTTCGTCAGCATCCCCTTCAAACTCTGGTGAACCCATCATGTAAGTACCACCAGGAATCGATACCATTTCTAATTTGACAGACTTACCCAATTCTTCGGCAAAGAAGTTTGCATTGCAACTCATGCGGTTTACTTCTCTACCACCTGTGTCTACTGTCACTACGTCAAATTCAAAGGTATCTAAAGAGTTTAATGGTACTATTACCTTTTGTGGTAGCGGCGGTAATATGGGTTGAGACATCGAAACAATTTTTAGAGCAACAGGTTCAATATTCAATGTTGCAAACTTTAAATCGTTGATAACTTCTACTGCTGTTTGATATCTTTCACTCGCTAGATGTTTTAGTAATTTATCTAGAATTTTCCCTAAGTCATCGCTGATAGTAATACCTCTTTGTTGTAACCGTTCGCGCCACAACCACTTAGCATTCATGGCATCATAAATAGGGTCATTAATCTGTCCAGAAGCATCCTGTGAAGGCAAACATTGAGTTAAAAGACGCACGCAAGTTACACCCAAAGCATACAAATCACTTCCGTGACAAGCAAATCCAGCCATTTGTTCTGTTGGGGCATAACCAAGGGTATAAATTACTGTAGCTTGTCTTCCTATACTGGTTTGTGTTACTTGTTTAGCACCGCCAAAATCAATTAAGACAGGTTTCTCATCACTTGCACGGCGAATAATATTTTCTGGTTTGATATCCCGATGAATAACATTATGGGTATGAATAAATTGCAGAACTGGCAATAAATCAGCTAAAAGTTCCCAAATTTGTTCTTCGCCATAGATTTGTTGCTGAACTTCTTGTAAGAGAGTTTTTCCTTGAATAAATTCTTGTACGAGATACAAGCTAGTACCTTGTTCAAAATAAGCGAGTAATCTGGGAATTTGGGTATGATTTTCTCCCAGTTCATACAATCGGAAAGCCTCTTCTTTGAAAAATTCTGCTGCTTTAGTGCGTTGTCCTGTTCCTTGAAATTGCGGGAAAAATTGCTTGATGACGCAAGGCGCATTTAGTCTGTCTACATCTTCTGTAGCATAGGTTCTGCTAAACCCGCCTTCGCCTAAGAGTCTCAATACGCGGTAACGGTTTCTTAGAAGTTTACCAAAGTTGCTTTGTCCGCAACTCACGCAAAATCTATTGCTATCAGAGTTGAATGGATTTGAGCAATTGGGATTTTGGCAGATTTGCATAATGAGGGGGAAATAGCATCTTCTCCAAAGTTAGCCCCAATATTATCTAATTGAAAACAGTTATGTAGAGAAGCGAACACGGAAATTTATTCATGTGTTTAAAACTATCTTTCACACGAGGGCAGAAGGATGAATAAATTATATTTATTTACTAATTTATACTAGGTCGTTATGCGAGCAGAAAGTATTGTAACGTTACCATGATATTTGGTACGTTACGGCAACCCTAATGCACTTTACATTTTAATATAGCTGTTCTTCAACATCCAAAAAAGTTCGCAAAGAACCAAACCAACCCTCATTTTGGTTTTCTATTGCGACTCTTATTTGAAAATTTTATTATCTCCAGAAGCGCGAATTAATTCAGCTACAAGAGCAACGATCGCAGATACTGAAATCAACATCACACTGAGAGCATTAATATCAGGCTTAACTCCTGTTCTAATCCGGCTAAAAATTTCCATTGGCAGAGTGTTAGAACCGCTACCAGCAGTAAAACTGGAAATAAGAAAATCATCTAAGCTGAGAACAAAAGCTAAAAGACAACCAGCTATAATCCCAGGCATTAATTGAGGTAGCAATACTTTGATAAAAGCTTGCATTGGTGTAGCACCTAAATCTAGTGCTGCTTCTTCTAAGTGAGGATCTAAATTAGTCAGTCGGGAAGCAACCACAAGTCCGACATAGGCCAGACAAAACACCACATGGGCTGCAACTATCGTCCACAAACTTAAAGGTATTGCAAACGCTGCTAGACATACTAGGGTAGCCACTGCGATCGCAATATCGGGAATAATCAATGGTAGATAAGCAACACCCCGATACAATTTCTTCCCAGGAAATTGGAAACGCGCCAACCCAACCGCCATCAAGGTTCCCAGCACTGCTGAGATTGCCACTGCACAACCAGCAACTATCATACTGTTTTGCAAAGCTGATAAGATGCGATCGTCACTGAACAACTTGCGATACCAATCAAGAGTGAATCCTTGCCAAGTTGCACTGTAGGGCGACTGATTGAAGCTATAAAAGCCAAGTACCAGTATGGGCAGGTACATGAATACAAATATCAGCAGTGAGAAAACCGCTTGCCATGAGACATGCGGTTTTTTGAGAGACGAAGAGGTATTCACGTTTATATGTGATTTTTCTTGATAGCAACACAAAATATCATATTTATTGTAATAAGTCAATGATTTAACTCTCTTCATCTCCCTTTTGCCTGCTAGTGCATTTAACTAGTGGAAGGGGCAAGACTTGCTAATCTAATTCGTAACTAAGTTTTCTAACTGGGATTGAAACTCCGCCACAAAACTAGCAGAAGACGTTAGCTCTCTTGACTGAAAGCATCAGAACTAGTGGTCTGTCTCATTAAATTTGAAGGGTTATAAAAGTTCGTAGTAAGGACTTTAGTCCTTGATTTGAGCGATAAATCGCTCACTACAAACCATTCATAACTAATGTGACAGACCACTAATGCAGCACGGTGTAAATCCAGCTAATATCTCAATTAACCAGCCAAGTTGCTCTGAGCAACTGGTTAAAGCTAGGCAAACTTCCGCCACTGTCTACTAGTTAATTGTTACCTTTAAGAACTTGGATAGAATTTTTGAGAAAAATTGCTACTTTTGATTTCAAACTACCTACATTACCAAAATCTATCCTTTGGGCAGCTACGGGTTATCCTTTAGATACGGAAAGCCCCCCAAAGAGTGACTACACGCTTTATTCTTTAACTAACATTTGAAAATAAGATAATTGATTGACAATATTAGAGCTTTTTCGCCCATTTTCATCATTTAACTCAGATTTTGACGATTCTATCAATTTATATTTATCAAAAAATCTGTAATTTAAATTGCACCAACTCACCAAAAGTTAATAAATAAGAATGGATTTACCTCTTTAGGAGTGGGTAATTTCCGTACTAGGATAGAAGAAAAATATAGGAATAAGAGCATAAGATTTAAAGGAAATAGTTAACAACTTTAATATCTGAAGTTACTTTCTGATGCAAAGTGAATCAATTACAAGCACTAAACAACAGAAAGAAAAAACTTCTAATTCAAATTTTATTTGTCAGGAGGTTTGTGATGCGAATTGCTCAAGTAGCTCCACTGTGGGAAAGAGTTCCACCTCCAGGTTATGGTGGTATAGAGTTAGTAGTGGGGTTACTAACTGATGAATTAGTCCGGCGCGGACACGAAGTAACTTTATTTGCATCGGGAGATTCTATTAGTCTGGCAAAACTAGTCTCAGTTCATCCCCGTGCCCTCAGACTCGATCCAACTATCAAAGATTACAGCGTTTACGAAATGCTAAATCTAGCTTCGGTGTATGAACGCGCAGAAGAGTTTGATATTATTCACTCTCATGTGGGGTGTGCGGCGCTGGCTTACGCGAATCTTGTCACAACCCCTACGGTTCACACGTTGCACGGTATTTTTACCCCTGATAACGAAAAATTGTTCAGTTTTGCTAAAAAACAACCTTATGTCAGTATTTCCGATTCACAACGAGAAGCAAGATTAGGGTTGAACTGTATAGCAACGGTTTACAACGGAATTGATGTTAGCAGTTATAAGTTTCACGCCCAACCAGAAGATCCACCCTACCTGGCGTTTTTGGGTCGAATATCTCCAGAGAAGGGAACGCACCTAGCAATAGAAATTGCTAAAAAAGCTGGTTGGCATTTGAAAATGGCAGGTAAGGTGGATGTCGTTGATGTGGAATACTTTGAGAAGGAAATCAAACCGCATATTGACGGCGAGCAAATTGAGTATTTGGGTGAAGCAAACCACGATCAAAAAAATGCTCTGATGGGAGGTGCGGTAGCAACTCTGTTCCCGATCACTTGGCGGGAACCCTTTGGATTGGTAATGGTTGAGTCAATGGCTTCCGGTACGCCAGTGATTGCGATGAAATTGGGTTCTACTGAAGAGATTGTTTCCCAGGGCAAGACGGGTTTCCTCTGCAATAATACTCAAGAGTGCATCACTGCTATCGATCGGGTAACAGAGTTAGACCGCTATGCCTGTCGCCAGCATGTCGAAAATCTTTTTAGCATTGAGCACATGACTGATGGCTATGAGGCAGTTTATCAACAAATTCTAGCAGAACGATTTTCTCGGAATGGGCATTTCCGCAGTTTGACTAGTTTAGGTAGCAGCCAAATTTAAGCCAATTTTAAATATGGCATTTGCGCGATTTTAGATTGTTTTTAACTAGGTAGAATACAGATTCTTGTAGGGGCGTACAGCTAACTGTGCGCCCTTACCAAGTTACGCGATCGCTCCATTTTTCCACAGTTCTAGCACTCACTCCTGGAACTCGTTCTAAATCTTGTAAAGATGTAAACTTTTGCTGTTGACGGCTAATAATTATCCGCTGTGCTAACTTCTTACCCACACCAGGGAGAGTTGCTAATTCTTCCACACCAGCAGTGTTGATATTTACTTTTTGAATTGTTTGTACCTCGGTTGATGAAGAAGTTTTTATCTGAGGACACCGTGTTTTTTCTAATTTAATTTTTTCTTGAATTGCTGGTGGTAAACCGGGTTTAACTTTGCTATAAAGACGAGCAAATTCTCGCACATAATGGGCAGCAACGATGGGGCTTTCAACCACTACAAGCGTCTCATCATTACCATTATTGGCAGCATCAGACCAATTATGAGAACCTGTAATTACTGTTTGACTATCAATAACACCAAATTTGTGATGCAATAAATCGCCTTTGGGTAAAACAGGTACACCTACAGTAGTAATTGGATCTGACCAAGGATGGTTATCAACTTCATATTTACATTTGTTACTGAGAGCAACCCCCATCATATCTAATGCTTCGCTATAAGGACGATAGGCAAATTGTGGTTCAATTAAAGCGCGAATTTGCACAGTTTGTTGATGGCGTTTTTCTAAAATATTGGCAATCCGCTGTTCGGAAAGGACAAATAACGCCATATCAATAGATTTGGTTGCTGAATCTAAATTTTTACCAATTAAACCATTACTACTGTTACTCCAAGGTTGAGTTGGAGAAGTAGGTGAAAATTGCACAGTAATTTGGCTTGTTCCTAAAGTTATTTGTTTAGGTAAACGCATCGGCTTTTGCAACCCAAATTTACTATCTGGCTGACCTCCCGGCCCATCTCCCCACATGATATTAAACTCTTCTGTAAATGAAGATGCTAATTCTGGGCTATCAATCTGCAATAAATTATTTGCATTGCCTAAACTGCTAGAATTTGTAAAATCACCAGAAGTATCACTTAATGTAAAATTTGCCGAAGTGATAATTACAAAGCGATTGTCCACAATCACAAATTTATGGTGCATCAAACTGCTACCCGCCGAACCATCTGCTCGATCGTCTATCCAGGGGATTTTGGCATTTTGTAAAATTATCAAAGCATCTCTTTGATTAATTTCTGCTGGACTGAGTTGATTATCTTGGTTAATATCGATAAATTTGCGAAATTCGTGATAGCGTTCCTGTTCTCTTTTATCTAATTTATTTACTTCGGTAGATGTTAAGCTACTCCAAGGTCGGCTATAGGTATTTTCTAAAATTATCCTGACTTTTACCCCAGCTTTCTGTTTATCAACCAATGCTTGGGCAACTCTGGGTAAACGTAATTCTTGCACCCCCACATCTACTGTAGATTTAGCCTGCGTAATCGCATTGACAATTTGTTTTTCTAAATCATCCCCAAGGCGAGTTTGCTGACGATAAGCTTCTTTGTATTCTGAAGACTCAGAATGGTTAAAGTAAACTTGAACTAACGGGTCTTGTGGTAAGGGGGCTGGCCGCTGATTGTAGGATTGGACTCGTTGACAACCAGCGAGGGAAAATGTCAGTAAAAAGATATATAAAAAATATCTTTGTCTAGAGATAAGTTGCACTGTAATCTGTTAAAAGGGGATTGGGAGTGGACATATTTATCATTCCCAAAATTTTGTGTACTGAGTTAACTAGAGAAGTAGCTTTCCAAATAAAGGGAAAAATCCACTGCTACAGGCAGAATTACAAATATTTTTTCAGATTTGTCCACTCAAACTGTATATGCTGACAAGATCGGCAGCTTATTACTAGCGTGTGTTCTCACCATTATTCAGTTATATGCAAATTTATCTAGATTACAGTGCCACTACTCCCACTCGAAAAGAAGCGATCGCAGTTATGCAAACAGTCCTCACGCAACAGTGGGGCAATCCTTCCAGCCTACATGAGTGGGGACAACGCGCTGCAACCGTTGTAGAACAAGCCAGAGTCCAAGTTGCTGGACTGATTAACGCCGCCACTCCTGAATCGATCGTTTTTACCTCTGGCGGCACTGAGGCAAATAATCTTGCAATTATGGGTGTGGCTCGGTTGTATGCTGTACCTCAACATATAATTATCTCCAGTGTCGAGCATTCCGCAATTTCTGAGACAGTACGGTTGCTAGAAATGTGGGGTTGGGAAATTACGCGCCTATGTGTAGATGTTAAAGGCAGAGTCAATCCCCTAGATTTAAAAGCCGCATTGCGACATAACACAGTTTTAGTTTCTATAATTTATGGGCAAAGTGAAGTTGGAACTGTGCAACCGATCGCAGAACTGGGTAAGATTGTGCGATCGCATGGTGCTTTGTTCCACACAGATGCGGTGCAAGCTGCGGGACGCTTACCTATAGATGTGCAACAATTGCCTGTAGACTTACTTAGCCTTTCCAGCCATAAAATATATGGGCCGCAAGGCGTAGGGGCGCTATACCTGCGTCCTGGTGTGGAATTGATGCCCTTACTGGGTGGTGGTGGGCAAGAAATGGGGCTGCGTTCTGGTACGCAAGCAGTACCGATAATTGCCGGTTTTGGCGTAGCAGCAGAATTAGCAGTCGAAGAATTAGCTACAGAAACACCACGGTTAATTGAGTTACGCGATCGCGCTTTTGCCCAATTAGTTGAAATTCCTGGTTTAATTCCTACGGGGGATGGCTGCGATCGTTTACCTCACCATATCAGTATGTGCCTAGAATACGCCGATGGGGAAAAATTGAGCGGTAAAACCTTAGTACGACAGCTAAACCTTGCTGGCATCGGCATCAGTGCTGGTGCTGCTTGTCACAGTGGTAAACTTAGCCCAAGCCCGATATTGTTAGCGATGGGTTATTCCGAAAAAGCTGCTTTGGGTGGAATTCGCATCACATTGGGGCGTGATACTACCGAAGCTGATATAGATTGGACGGTAATGGTATTGAAGCAAGTTTTGCAAAGGCTAACACCGGATTTATCTTTAGTTAAGCGTTAAATTATTGGCAACGCTACTAAGATTTCAACCGTGTAAAATTATATGTCAAAAATTAACCAGATCCAAAATGAACTACGGGAACAAAGCGGTGAAAAGTTCCAAAAGATTGCCGATGCTTACCTTCACAAAAAAGGATATGAGCAGATTAATCCCCTTGGATCTGTAATTGGCGCTGACAAAGTGAGGACAGGAACTCCTGATACATTAGTAGTGCTACCTAATGGAAAGTATGTCTTTGCAGAATACACAACAGAGAAGAAAGGAGTTGCTCAGAAATTTAAGAAAGACCTCGACAAGTGCTTTTACGTAGAGCAACTTATTCAGGGATTACGGGAAGAAATTGAAAGAGAAAAGAAGCGGGACTTCATGCACGAATAGGTTATGAAATACTAGCTAATTTAAGGACAAAAATACCATGAACACTGCAAAAATTATTACTGATGGCACTCACCAAATCGTCATTTTGCCCGAAGACTTTCAACTTGCTGGGACTGAAGTTTATATCAAAAAAATTGGTAACGCCATTGTCCTGATTGCCAAAGACAACCCTTGGGAATCCCTCATTGATAGTCTAGATAATTTTTCTGATGACTTCATGAGTACCAGAGATCAGCCACTCCTCGACACCAGAGAGAGCTTCTAAATGCGATACCTGCTTGATACAAACATTTGCATTTACCTGATAAAGCAAAAACCCCAAAAAGTACTGGATAAATTTCAAACCCTTAGCATTTCTGATGTTGGTATCTCCTCTATCACCATTGCCGAACTAGAATATGGAGTTGCCAAAAGTCAACAGCAAGAAAAAAACCGCATCGCCCTGATACAATTTCTGCTACCTCTAGAAATTGTCGAATTCAATCAAGCATCTGCAACGATTTACGGCAGCATCAGAAGCGATCTCGAAAGTAGAGGACTTATTATTGGTGCAATGGATATGCTCATTGCTTCTCATGCGCTAAGTTTAGGAGTTACCCTCGTTACCAATAATGTGCGAGAGTTTTCTCGTATTCCTACGCTTCTACTAGAAAACTGGGTTGAGTAATTGTGAGTAGTCTACGTGTGACGACATTTCCTTGCTCCCCTATGGGAAAGCAAGCTACGTGCAGCATCTCTGAACAGGGGAAACAAGTGTACGCTTTTACCACAATCATTTTGCATCTCTACAACAAAATTCATACATCTAATCAGCAACGCCGCCGAAAGGGTTAAACAAGTCTTTTCCCAAAAGGTAATATTTTGAGTCATAAAGGAGTTCAAGCATGACTTATTTTCATTACTTTTGATTAAGGCTTTTCTTGAATGAGTAAAACCATCATTGGAATTGGGATGTTTCTTGGCTCTACGATTGGTAGCTACATCCCTGCATTGTGGGGTGGAAGTTTGCTATCGTTCACCTCGATATTCTTGGGCGTCATTGGTGGCCTTGTGGGGATTTGGCTTGGGTATCGCGTATCAAAATATCTAGGTTTTATCTGATCGGTACTCTATGTTACTGTCGCTGAAAGCCTTAAAAGAGTCTTTTACCAACAGGTAAAATTTTGAGTGTATGTTCTATGCGATCGCACTTCTTCAATTAGGAGGTGAAGCACCTTTGTGTTTACTCCTATGAACTTTTATCCTCAACTTCAACAGCAGATCGAAAAATCGGCAAGTAGTCAGCGAATCTCGACTGAGCAGTTTGTTTTGCTTATTTTCTCTGCTACCCTCTAGAAACACTGCTGAAAAATAAACCCACCAGTCTTTTCCCAAAGAAAAGCCAATCCAACCAAAATATAAGATGAATAGCTACTATTACCCAAAATACAACTTGGTATGAAACCTTGCTACTTTTGTGGCGTAATCTTCGTTGGGCGATAAATGCCCCTAACCATCCACCCATGAATTCACATAAATGTAATGTCTTTTCTGGTACTCTCCAACGCCCCTGCTTTGCACGAGATTTATCATCCGCATACAGTATAAAGGTAAGAAAACTCATTACAGGATAGAGAATCAGAGGAATTGGGTTGAAAGTCGTCAATGTAAAATGCATTGCTCCTAAACCTGGTAAGAAAGATAAGAGTAATACTTCAAATATTAAAGAAGATTTAGCTTTAGGCTTGAATGTTTCTTTCTCTATTGCAGAAGATGAGGCTATCGGCATAGGTTTGGATACAACTCCCTCAATAAAGGCGTTGCAAGCATGAATTTTTCCGTCTTTATCAACCGTTAGCTGATAGCAAATCACATCACCAACTTGTGGACGATGATTTATTTCTTTGAGTGCAGTGATATGAAGAAAAACGTCTTGACTGCCATCACTGGAGCGGATGAAGCCGAAACCCTTGTCATCCTTCCATGTTGTTAATTTACCTTTACGCAAAACAGGTTTCATGAAAGACCTTGCTATCAATACTTCATTTTAAGGTTCCCATATCAAGATCGAGTAATTCATATTCAAATTTAGCAACGCCCAAATCAGAGCTAATACTGAAACAATGGAAGAAATACTAGAGTGACATATAAACTATGAGCGAACTACCCAACAGTCTTGAAGATGCGATCGCCCAATCTCGTGTAGCCGTCCAAGCTGCCCTTGCAGATGGCTGTAATCGCATACAAGTTGAGTTCCTGTTCCCAGAACTCAAGTTTATGCCGGTGGCGGAACAATTTCTGCCGCTGTTTACAGAATATGATTCCCGTTTGAAGATTTTCTTCGCTGACGCGGGTGCTGCGGCCCTAGCCCGCCGCGATTGGGCTGATGCACCATTTCAAATTTTGGATATTGGTACGGGAAGGGCTGCTTCTTTGCAGACAAAAATTCAGCCAGAGGATGAAATTTTCTTGTTCATCGCCCCTACTTCCGTAGAAGTACCGCAGCTCGAAAAGTTATGTCAAGAAATAGGCGATCGCCCTTTAGTCTTGTTAAACCCCCGCTTAGAAGATGCTGGAACTGTGGGCATTGGTTATACAGCCAGAAAAATCCGCGATCGCTTTCTCAGTACCATTGAATCTGCCTATTACCTGCGCCCTGTAGACGATGAAAGCGCCCTATATCGCTGCTACCCAGGACAGTGGGAAGTTTGGCTGGAAATCGGCGGCGAATATCAAAGAATTGCCGAATTACCCACAAAACCATCGGGTGATGAGTTGGATCTCATCTTCATGAAGGGACAACCGCAAACGACAACAGATGCAACGCCTGCTGCGAAAAAGCCTAATGTGTTTAAGAGTTTGCAACGGTTCTTAAAGGCTTTGAGTAGTTAGGAAAAAACAGAGGTAGCAGGAGGAAACTTTCTCATCTGCTGCCTCATTTTGAGTTTTTTATCCATAAACTTGATGCAGAAAAGACTGTACATGGTGCGACATTGCCAAGCAGTTGCACAAGAAGCTAATGCGCCTCTTACATCACAAGGCAATCTCCAAGCGATCGCTCTTGCTGATTTGTTATTCGATTTTGGGATCGAGCGGGTTATCTCCAGTCCATTCATTAGAGCATATCAGTCAATTACTCCCCTCGCCGAACGTCTGAGTCTCTCAATCGAAATTGACAATCGACTTACCGAGCGCGTGCTGTGTGCAACACCGCTTGCTGACTGGCGCGAACGATTGGCTGAGTCTTTTACCAACCTTGATTTATATCTAGATGGTGGTGAGTCAAGTCGTGGTGCTATGGCGCGTGGGATAGCCGTAATTGATGAAGTATTGCAACAAGAAGCAAACACAATTGCGATCGTCACGCACGGCAATTTAATGGCGCTGATTCTGAAGTATTTTAACGATCGCATTGGTTATGCTGAATGGGAAAAATTAAGGAATCCAGATGTGTTTCGCGTCCAGTTTTTCAACGGTGCGACACACGTAGAGCGAATGATATTTTTATAAGTAATTTAGCAACAAGCCTTTATCCCACAGCATAATCTGTATACTGCCGGATGTAAGGCGGGTGAAATCCAACTAAAATATCTTGTTTTGTTACTCCCATCGCTACCAATTGCTTGCCAAAGAGACGCGATTAATCGCGTCTCTACAACTTTTTTAATTCGCTTGCAATGGCGCATTTAACACTTTTTCAATGCGATCGCGCGTTTCTAATAAGTGCGCTTTGGTGTATTCATCATCTGAATTAACCTCCTTGAGTTTCTCATCCAGTTGTTTGAGTTTATACCAAGCCAAAGTGCGAGCATCTTCTGGAACAGATTCTTTTCGCAACACCATACCACTCAAGATATCCAGGTATTGCCGTTGCAAGCCTCGCCGCAAACTAGAAATCTTCATTGGTTTACCTTTTGGTTTGATTACTTCTGTCCAGATACCTGACTGCAAAGTGTCAAATAGTTCCGGCAGAGTCAGTGCATTTTCTGCCTTCGTTTTGAGTTCAAGATCCTTGAGGCGAGAGAGGCGATCGCCTGAGAGTAAATCCCGCAACACAGAACCCTGCATCAACAGCACCAAGTCATGAATTGGAAAATCCAAACGACCAACTCGTGGAGAACTACCCCAATGTCGCCAACGGGAAGGTGCTAATTTATTCAGTAGTTCTGGTGAAAAACTCAGGGCATCTTCTGCAAAGACATACTTTTGCAGCGTCTCTAAAGCTTGGCGTTGTTGTTCAACTGGTACTGGTTCAAATGGTAATCGGTGTTGGCGGACTTCAGAGGGTATTTCGCTGGGATGGATACGATAGAAAGACTGTCCCCCGATATATTTTGTGGTGTAATATATTTGCTGGAAATAGTTACCCAATACTGTGCTAAAACGTTCGCTCACATCGCTGAAACTATCACCATCCATTGGGTAACGCTTATCGAGACGTTCCCACATCACCCGCGAATTATTCAATTGCCACTGAGAATAAAGCAGGACATTGCCGCTGTTATCCCAAGCATCAGCAGTTGGGTCAAGGTCATACACATCTTCATCTGTAGAATAACTCAATTCTGGCTTGTAGGATTGTGCAGCAATTTCCTCCAAAATTGGCTTTTCTGCTATGGGACTTGATGTCTGAATTGGTACGTAACCGTACTTAATTGCCCATTCATCATAAGGCCCCACCATACTGGGAAAATAATCTCCCTGTTTTGTCCCTTGAGGGGCAATATTTGGAGGAATATAATCCATTACCGAAGTTGTCAAACCTTTAGTTTTAGTAATTTCCGTATTATTCATCTCATCTGGCGGTAGCAGGGTACTACCGCGGAAATTATGGCGTAAACCAAGAGTATGTCCAACTTCGTGAGCGATGATTAAACGTAAATATTGATTGATATATTCTTTCACCTGGTCTGGAGTGGCCATAGTATCTGGCAGCAGTGACATTGCTAGCGAACCAAAGGCAAACTGGTTAGCAGCTTCCATCCCGTAGCATAAATCGTACTCGCCTGCCATTTTCGATAAACTATTCAATAACCCCTGTTGCCCTTGCACCTGCTGGGGTACACCATTATTTTTTGCATCTAAACCATTGGCGCAAAGTAGACGATTTTGCATCAAAGCTGATAAAGTGGTGCGATTTTCTGTTTGGCTGGGTTGGATGATTTTGCGATACTCATTCTTGAGTACCCGGACAAAGCTGGCATCTACGAGAATGTCTGCATCCAAAATTTCCCCAGTTAAAGGGTTAACACGGGATGGCCCCATTGCAAAATAACCATCAACTGTGTTAATCCAGCGAATCGTGTTGTAACGAATATCTGCTGGGTCCCATGTGGCGTCATCGGGCATTTGGCGGACTTCAATTGCATCTTTAAATCCAGCTTGCAGAAAGGCTTTGTTCCACATTAGGACGCCTTCTTTCATGGCATCGCGATACTCTAAAGGCACAGCGTTATCAATCCAGAAGACAATCGGTTTTTTGGGACGAGAAATGAGTGCTTTTGGGTCTTCTTTTTCCAAATTCCAGCGATTGATGTAGCGGACAAAAGAATCGCCGCGATCGTCTTTGGATACATCTTGGTAGGCGGTGATGAAATAGCCGATGCGATCGTCAGCAAGGCGCGGTCGATAATCTTTATCGGGTAGTTGGGAGAGACTATAGTGGACGCGCAAGGTATAACCACGGTTGTCAGCTAACGACGCAAAGTTTGCCACTTCACTGTCACGACCAGTGCCCCCAGTGAAATTTAAAACTGACTCAATTTCTAAGTTTTGGGGAAAAGCTTTAGCAGTACCAAAATAAGATTGGTCAGTGGTTTTTGGGACTCCTAAGCTTATAGATAATCCACCTAAATCTGTTAGTAACAAATCGCCTAAGTCGATGAGAAGAGTTTTGCGTTGTGGATGAATGCTTTTAATGGAAATGGTGTAGAGAACAGAGTCACTAAAGGATCGCGCCAGCGATCGCGCTTGAGGATCTCCATCGCGAGTGCGAAAATTGACATTGCGAATGACAAAGTTTAATTTATCATCCACCCGCTGGAAATAAAACAAAAAATCTTGTAAAGGCATACCACTGTAAATACCCCGTTCGCCAATGCCTGATTCCAGGGTTGCCGTAGCTAAATAATTTTTATTGAGTTGCTCTGGCTTAATTTCTAAATAAATTTTATTCTTTTCTTTATTGCGATAAAGGGTAAACAATCCCCCAGATTTTTGGGTGTCTTTGATGACTTCATCAAATGCCTCTAAATCATCCTTTTCTGTTGGTTTTTTGCTAGGCTTCGGCTTTTCTGCGGCTTTTGCCAGTTGCCAAAATGGTTGCTCCCCAGCTTTTTTAAGGTCTTTTACTGCCCAAACAAACGGTTGAGGTTGTGCGTCTTTATTTTGATTAACTACCCAAACTTGCCCTGATGGTAGCCTCTGTTTCTGGGGAATATTAATATTCTTTAGCGATAACGCTGAGATTTCAGTTGAAGAAGTTTCTCTCGTTAACTGACTATTAGATTTCTCCCCACTTCTTGCTGTCACTAAGGCTTCTCTAACCTGCACAGCCTTATGGTTGGCTGAAAATTCTGCATCAATTCTGTTAACAGGCGGTGACTTGGCGCTAGCCGTTGCTATTCCTAAAAACAAACTATGTAACAAAAACATATAAAAAGTTAATCTGTTCTTCATCCCATGTATCCCCGATAATTATCTCGCAGTTAATTTTTAACTTTTGCAAAGCTAGGTAGCCTGATTTATGCCGATTCTCTCAGATGCTTGAAATAAAGCAGCAAAGTTTGGACTTCAATTGTAGTTGCAATTTTTCAGCTTTGTTACGCTGTTGTACTGAAGGATTTTTTCTAACAATTGCGTCTCTGATAAATAGTAAATATTATTTTTCCATCAGACTAGTAAATAACTGGGTAAAAAAGTAGAAAAAATTAGCCAAAAGCGGAAAATTACTTGATTTTTGAAATAAATTTTCCGATGAAACTTGATTTGCATCAAGAGAAGAAGCTTGAGGTTACTACGGGTTAGCGAGAAGCCGCCCTCCAGGAACGTCCTCGGTATAGCCCATCGTAGACATCGCCAACCCATGAGATTTTTCGTGTAGTATTTATTGATACTATTAATTTTTGACAATGATAAGCAAACTAGCACAAAAAAAATTTTAGTTCAGGATTATCAAAACAGTTATTTAAATGTAACAACGGACACAGAAATGTCAACATATTTATCTCAAGTCTGGCAACTGCTGAGAAATTATGTGAGAGGTACAACTTTAGAAGAGATGCCAAAGACCACATCAGTGGAAACCGAAGCAGTTTTACCTCTAGGAAAAAGTATTAAAGAAGCAGACAAAAGTGTTAAATTTGCTCCAGATAATTTGCAGGATGATTTATGGTCGCAAAGACTGCAAGATAGCTTAGAAAAATGGACAACATCAAGGAGTAGTTTGACTTCTAAGATAGGCGATCGCATATCGGGCACGCTACTATCAGAATTCTCCTTTAGAGTGTGCGATCGCCAGATGCACGAAGAGATTTATGATTTACTGGGCAATGGGGCGCTGAAACCAGAAATAGTCAACCAAGTAATGGAATTGGTTGTGACTGGTAAGAAAATTCGCCCAGAACTGCTTTTCTGGCGTCTAGAAGATTTTTATCGTCGCTGGTGTCAAGGAGAATTTATCGATGGGACACCAGATGATAACCTACCTCAGAAAACAAAGTTAAAGCTAGCGGCCCAAAATATTGCGATCGGGCTAAGACAGGTAGACATATATACAGGGCTGAACGTCCTGATTTTACTGTTAGAGTTACACCGCTACGCCCAAGAGCGAGATGAACTCAAACAAAAAATCATCTTCTATCCATCTGCTCAACCAGACACAGACAATTTTTTCACATCCCAACTGCTGCGGATCGTTAACTATAGCGATGCCCTGGAAATTGGCAATTTTAGCAGTATAGTCGGGCAATTCCTCAAAGGCGGCAACTTTAAGAGTGCTTACCTGGGCGATGCCAACCTTACTGGCGCAGATTTTCGGGGTGCTGACCTCAGCCTTGCTTATCTCGGCGATGCCAACTTAACTGGCGTAAACTTCAGCGGTGCAAACCTTAGCGGTGCCAACCTCGGCGATGCCAACCTCAGCGGTGCTAACCTCAGCGGTGCCAACCTTAGTGGTGCCGACCTTAGCAGCACCAACCTCAGCGGTGCTAACCTTAGCTGTGCCAACCTTAGCCGCGCCGACCTCAACCGCGCCGACCTTAGCAGCGCCGATCTCAACCGCGCCGATCTCAACCGCGCCGACCTCAACCACGCCGACCTCAGCAGCAGCAACTTTAGCCATGCCGACCTCAGTAACGCCATCCTTTTCGGTGCGAATCTGAGTGAAACCAACCTCCGCAGCACCAACCTTAACCATGCCGACCTCTGTCGCGCCGACCTCAGTGGTGCTGATTTGAGTCACGCCATCCTCAACGGTACTAACCTTAGCGACACAATTCTTTTCAGTACCAACCTTAGTGATGCCATCCTCATCGCCGCTGACCTCAGCTATGCCAAACTCAACGGTGCCAAGCTTAACAATGCCAGACTCAACGGTGCAATGTTCTTAGGCGCAGACCTCAGCGGTGTAGACCTGAGTCGGGTAATCCTCAACGAAGCTGACCTGAGTGGGGTGATTCTCAGCGAAGCCAACCTAAGCGGTGCTGACCTCACCGACGCTATTCTTTTCGGTACAGACTTCAGCTATGCCAACCTTAATAGTGCTAACCTCAGTGGCAGTAACCTCAGTGGTGCTATCCTCAATGGTGCGGATCTCAGCCACAGCAACTTGAGTTACGCCATTTTGGGTGGTGCTGACCTCAGCGACGCCAACATGGCAAAAATGACCTGGGGTAAAAAGCAGCAGTGGGAAGATGTGCGGGGATTAGAGACAGCAGTGAATGTGCCGGAGGCGTTGAAAGAAGAACTGGGATTGAATTGAGATGAGGGGAAGAGGAAAAGCCAAGCTTTGAACACTACCTTTCGAGTTTCAATCTCAAAAGATGAGTATATGAGCTTGAATAATGAACTCAGAAATAGCTAATGTCTAAATTATTAGCACGATGCGATCGCTTTTTCTTTCCCTCCCTGTCCTCTGTTCGTTAGAGGGCTATTCCCGCTTGCTAGAGTGTGAGTAGTTCACGTAAAATATAGTGCCATTGTTGCGGCAGTTCTCATGACCTCATCTGCGTCGTTTGACACATTAGAGTCTTTATCGGCGGATATCGCTGAATTGATGGCTCGTTTACCGACATTAAAAAATCGGCAATTTATTCAGCAAGCACTTGCTACTATTGTTCGTCTAGCTGATACCGAAATTGAGCGTCTCGATTGGAAAATATTGTCGGCCGCGTTAGCAGATATGGAGCGCGGTTTCCAGCTTTTTTATGATTACCGACACGTTCGCAAAATCACCATCTTCGGTTCTGCTCGTCTAGCGCCAGATACACCAGAGTACCAAATGGCCCTTGAGTTTGCTCGCACTGTTTCTCAATTAGGATTCATGGTGATGACCGGCGGTGGCGGTGGGATCATGCAGGCGGGTCATGAAGGTGCTGGGCGGGAAAATTCTTTTGGATTAAACATTCAGTTACCCTTTGAACAGGAAGCAAACCCGTTTATAGAAGGCGATCCCAAGCTAATTCACTTCAAGTATTTCTTTACCCGCAAGCTGTTTCTCCTCAAAGAAAGTGATGCTGTAGCCTTGTTTCCGGGAGGTTTTGGCACTCAAGATGAAGCTTTTGAATGCATGACATTAAGCCAAACTGGTAAATTTGGCCCAGTACCTCTAGTTTTAATCGATCGCCCTGGTGGTGATTACTGGCGGTCTTGGAGCGAATACATTGATAAGCAACTAGTGCAAAATGGTCTTGTCAGTCCTGAAGATCCCAGCCTTTACACGGTGACAGACAACTTGGATGTGGCTTGTGATGCCATTACTCGTTTTTACCAGGTTTATCACTCCTGTAGATATGTAAGTGATAAGTTAGTCATCCGCCTGAAGACAGATATATCAGACGCTCAGGTCGAGCAACTCAATGCTAATTTTAGTCAAATTATTATTCAAGGACGGATTGAAAAAAGTCAGGCATTACCTCAAGAAGCACAAGATGAAACTGTTGGACTACCCCGCCTCGTTTTGTACTTCAATCAACGCGACTTGGGGCGCTTATATCAGATGATAGCCACAATTAACCGGATGGGTACTCCTTCACCAGAGGATGCAGCGCATCCAGAAAGAAAGTAGGTGTAAAACGAGGCAAGGGAGGAGGGGGCGGGGAGCAGGGGGAAAGACTGAGACGGAGCTTGTACTGTGCCCCAGTTCAAGCGGACAAAGAAGGACGGGGCAACTCTAGGAGACGCTTCGCAAACGTACCCGTGTTTCGCTTTGCTCCACGCTCATGGGAAGGGCTTGCTCCCCCAGCTAAGAGCTTCCTTCCCCCCTGCCTCTTCGGTGAAGAAAGGAAAGGGGGAGAATGTTGAATCACTTTCCCTTTCCTTGCTTCAAGGTTATAGAATAATACGCTTGGTGTTAGCGATATTTTTGCCCCGGAAGATGCCCCAACCCTCCTTTTGAAGGCTACGGTGGTATACCACAAGTCTTCTAACATTGCTCCATAAGCTTTTGCTCCCCTTGGGTTATAGAATTGTGTCACCGATAGCGTCACAGCCCGTCGTAGACATCGCCAGTTCCGGAATCAGGCTAACGGCGTAATATCTCCATATATAAAAAAGTCTGTTATAAGTATTTTTATCAAAAATCTCATCCGGCTATCTTCATGAGCAATGGGCATTTTGGCATTATCAAAAAAGCCGCGAAAACAATATGATTCACCCTACTTACAGATGGGAAAAACAGCAGTTATTATGGCTCAATACTGATTGCCGTAAAAAAACTTGTATATTAGCACAGTAAACAAATTATCAAATCCTAACAGAGGAATAAAAAATGCTGGAATTATTGGGTTCAGGTTTGGTGTCGCTTTGGCTGGAAATGGCTGGGGTACAAATCAAGCCTCTAGATGCCTTAGATGCACTAACTTGGCAAAGTAGCCCTGGCTTGGTTATTGCCCCCGATCCAAATCCAGCGGGGGCGACTACGGTGCAGGAATATCTGAAAAAGCTCATAACATCAAAAGTAGTGGCGCAAAACCTGGCTGAGAGTCAGGGAATTTGGATGCAGTCGGGGCCGATGCTGATGGCAAATCACCAAGGTACAACACCTCTGCCGGCTGCTTCTTTAACCAAAATTGCCACTTCACTAGTTGCTTTGAAAACTTGGGGGCCAGATTACCAATTTGATACTTTGGTAAGTGTGACTGGGCCAGTGGTAAATGGAGTTGTACAGGGCGATTTGGTCATTACAGGCCGTGGCGATCCTTTGTTTGTTTGGGAAGAAGCGATCGCTCTTGGTAATAGTCTCAATCAAATGGGCATCAAGCAGGTAAAGGGAAATTTGATCGTTACTGGCAGTTTTGCCATGAATTTCCAACGTCAACCGATGCTGGCCGGTCTGATGCTCAAGCAAACACTAAATCGTGCCACTTGGGGCCGCCCCGCTCTTTACACGTACTCAATTATGCCCAAGGGAACGCCCAAGCCTCAAGTTGTCATTACAGGTGGGGTGAAAGTTGAGGCGCAACCAAACTCTCAACAAACTTTGTTACTGCGTCATCGCTCATTGCCCTTGAAGCAACTGCTCAAGGAGATGAACGTTTACAGTAACAACGATATGGCAGAGATGCTGGCAGACTCAGTAGGGGGAGCAACTGTGGTGCAATCAACCGCTGCCAACCTTGCGAGGGTGCCACAAGTAGAAATTCAGTTAATTAATGGTTCTGGACTGGGGCCAGAAAATCGCATTTCTCCCAGGGCTGTGTGTGCCATGCTGATGGCTATTCAAGTTGAGGCATCTGCCCATCAACTGAATTTAGCTGACTTGTTCCCGATGTCTGGATTCGATCATCGGGGGACACTACACACCAGACACATTCCCCTGGCAACTGTGATCAAAACTGGCACTCTCCGGGATGTGAGCGCCTTAGCGGGAGTGATGCCCACACGCGATCGCGGTTTGGTTTGGTTTGCCATTATCAACCGAGGGACAAATGTCTGGGGTTTGCGGACTGGACAAGACCAACTATTGCAAAGTGTTGTAAAACAATTACAACTACCTTTGACTGTTCCTACTGCCCTCACTCCCCACTCAGTTATCAATTCTTTACCCCTGCTAGGTGCAACCAGTCGGAATGAAATTTTCTTCAAAAGTTAGTTCATCGCCTAGAGCCTTCATCTGACAAGGTTTTGAACCAAAACTGAGCATGGATATCCACTACCCCTTATCTCCTTTTATCGGTGTCACTACCTTGAAAGGTCTAGTCTTATTAGCAATCCAAAAGTTTTATTGATGGGTAAAAACCGAACTTCTCAAGGGTAAATGTCCATAATAGCTTTTGGGTTAAATTTTCTATTAAGTTGATTACAGGTAGTTCGCAAAATGCCCTAACTCCACTATTGGGGAGAGCAAGCGGAGCCTGAAGTAAAAAGCCAACGTCAATTTTGTAAAAATAACTGTAAATAGATTTGTCACGACTAAGCAACAATTAGGCTTATAAATTAGGTTGTGATTATGCGATTTCTCAAATTACCTCGGTCTCTACGTCAACTCGGTTCTCATGTTTTAGCGATCGCGCTAGGAGTTTTGCTAACCGTTAGCACATTGCAGGTGTTGCCCTCCCAAGCCGAACCAGCACCCACAAGAACTACTGGAGATACTTCACAACTAATTGCTCAACGGCAATCACCAGCCACTGGTGCTATAGGTAGCAGTAGCTTTGTCACAGCAGCAGTGAATCGTGTTGGTTCAGCAGTTGTCCGCATTGATACTGAGCGGACAATTACTCGCCGCGTCGATCCATTTATGGAAGATCCTTTTTTCCGGCGGTTTTTCGGTGACGGTTTCTCCCAACAGATGCCGCCTTCTGAGCAGTTACGCGGTTTAGGCTCAGGTTTCATTATTGACAAGAGCGGCTTAGTTATGACTAATGCTCATGTGGTCGATAAGGCTGATAAGGTAACAGTCCGACTCAAAGATGGTCGCACCTTTGAAGGGAAAGTTCAAGGTATTGATGAAGTCACAGATTTGGCAGTAGTCAAGATTAATGCTGGTAACGATTTACCAGTAGCGCCCTTGGGTTCTTCCAGTAATGTACAAGTAGGAGACTGGGCGATCGCAGTTGGTAATCCTTTAGGATTTGATAATACCGTTACCTTGGGAATTGTCAGTACCCTCAAACGTTCCAGCGCCCAAGTCGGCATTAGCGACAAACGCTTGGATTTCATTCAGACAGACGCTGCTATTAACCCAGGTAACTCTGGGGGGCCACTATTAAATGGCCAAGGTGAAGTGATTGGGATTAACACAGCCATTCGTCCTGACGCGATGGGTATTGGGTTTGCCATTCCCATCGATAAAGCTAAAGCGATCGCCGCCCAACTGCAACGTGATGGCAAAGTTGCTCACCCGTATCTAGGTGTGCAAATGCTAACTTTGACACCCGATCTCGCCAAGCAAAATAACACCGATCCCAACTCTCCTATCCAGATACCAGAAATCAATGGTGTTTTTGTCATGCGAGTTGTTCCCAATTCTCCAGCGGCATCTGCGGGTATCCGGCGCGGGGATGTAATTCTTCAAGTTGATGGTAAAGCTATTACCAGTGCTGAACAATTGCAAAACGTTGTGGAAGACAGTCGTCTTGGTCAAGTATTACAGTTAAAAGTGCAACGAGGTAATAAGACAGAACAGCTTTCAATACGCACAGCTGAGTTGCAAAATGCTTCATAGAGGTGGACATCTTTTATTGGTGCCAAAGTGAAGAAGCCACCCACAAGGGATGGGGCTTGAACCTTCTCTGAAAAATGTCAACTTAAGCGTGGAAGAAAGATAGTAGGGGCGCACAGCTAGCTGTGCGCCCTTGCTGCGCTTTATCTGCAAAGGAGATCCGCTACCATACCTGAATAAATATAAAAACTGGATAACTTTTGTGGCATCCTACTCCCCTTTAGCAATGCTCTGCCAAGGAGTCTAAATCACCTACCAACAGCTAATATTAGACCTTCATGGGCTAATATTGCTTCAGGAAAGGCAGATTTAATATCGGCTTGAACCTGGTCAAGAAAATCATCATGGTCATCTGGGTGATGATGAGAAATAGCTAGCCGTTTGACGCCAGCATTCAGAGCCGCATTCACCGCAGCTTGCCAAAGTAAATCAGCAGAGTCATGGTTGTGAGATGTCGGGGGAGTGTAAGTGGCATTGGCAATCAGCAAGTCAACGCCTTTAATGAACTGTAAAATCCGCTCTCGCTCCACTAGATCGGCATTCTCGTGCAAATCCGTGACGTAGGCAACACTATACTCTTGCCAAGTCACTCGGTAGCCAACTGAGCGCTGAGTTTGATTGATTAATGCAGTTGTAATGGTGACATCATCGAGCTTCACGTCACTGTCTGGAGTCAGATTGTAAAACTGTAATTCCGACTGCATTACCTGTAAAGGGTAAGGAAAGTGTGGCTGGAGCATCTGATCGTACAGACATTGTTTGATTGAGGCTCCATTTGAGGCAGCTGTGCCGTAAATGTGGAAACAATTTTCCCCAATAAATGCGGGAGCAAAAAAGGGAAAGCCTTGAATTCGGTTTGATTGGCAGTTGGTAAAAAATAAATGGGCTTCTAGTGGCTGTTGTAGTTCTTGCCAAGTTTTACCCAATATGCGTAAGCCAGTACCGCCATCAAAAATCAAACGTTTCCCAGCTACATGCATTTCTACACAAGCGGTATTACCCCCATAAAGACTAGTGTTGCTACTTGGTGTGGGAATCAAACCTCTTACACCCCAGAATTGCACGAGAAATTCACCTGCTGGGCTACTTGGCAGGGTAGATGACTTTTCAGGTATGTAGCTCTGGGAACCCGACGACTCAAAATTTGACATTTTCCTTGAAATTAAACCTTACTAAGCAAGTCATCGTAGCGCCGTACTTCTAATAGTCGGTTTTTTTCGTCCACAATGACTACTGTAGGAGAGTAACTTTTTAACTCTTCTGGAGTGAACTGCCCGTAAGTCATTATAATCAAGCGATCGCCAATAATGCCTAGACGTGCCGCACCCCCATTTAGCTCAATTACTCCTGAATGGGCTGGAGCCGGGATCGCATAGGTAATAAAGCGCTGACCGTTGGCACTATTAACCACTTGCACCTGCTCATAAGGTAAGATACCAGCTTTTTCTAAAAGGATTTCATCGATGCTGATACTACCCACGTAGTTGATATTCGCCCCTGTGAGGGTGCAGTTATGAATTTTTGCCAAAAGGAGAGTCCGCTGCATTTTGGTTTGAGGTTGGTAGCAGTTTTTGCGATCCGTAACAAGTGAAAGTTATAAGTAGAGACGCGATTAATTGCGTCTGTGAGGAGTTAGGAATAAAAATTCATAACTCTTAACTCCTAGCTCCTAACTCCTAACTGCTCTATTATCCTCTATAAGCTTTGACGGATTTCTCTACTAAAGCTGCAACCTTATCCACATCTTGCCAACCAAGAATTTCTGTCACCTTTTTTTCCAAATTCTTATAACTACGGAAAAATTCAGCAATTTCATCTAAGCGGTGTGGTGCTACGTCGTTCAGGGATTTGACCTGAGTGTAGCGCGGATCTTTGTCAGGAACACAAAGGATTTTCTCATCGCGATCGCCACCGTCAATCATCTCCAAAAAGCCAATCGGTCGTGCTGCAATAACACAGCCAGGAAAAGTCGGCTCGTCAATTATGACCATACCATCTAGGGGATCGCCATCATCAGCCAAAGTATTGGGTACAAACCCGTAGTCATATGGATATTGTACTGAGGAATAAAGTACTCGGTCTAGAGCAAAAGCTTCTAGTTCCTTGTCGTATTCGTATTTATTTTTACTTCCGCCAGCAATTTCAATCAGAACGTTGATTAGACCCGGTTTCGGTTGGGCAGGAATACGAGATAAGTCCACAAAAAACTCCTCTGATAACAGTGAATCATGGGGGCACTCAGTCAGCTTCGCTCCCCGTGTAGAATTTTAGAGCAATATGGATCTCTTCCCAAGGTATTCATTCCACGACATGGGGGATTGAGCAGAAGAGGAAAGGGAGCAGGGGGCAGGGGGCAGGGGAGAAAGATACTGGAATTCTCCAGCAACTTTTGGGTTTTATACCAATTTAATGTGAAGTTGCACATATCTTGATCCCCCTAAATCCCCCGATAAATTGGGGGACTTTGAATTCCCCCCTTTTTAAGGGGAGCCAGCGCGGTCTTGGGGTCTCCCCAAGTGGAGCGACTGGCGTGGGCTAGGGGGGATCGAATTCTATGCAGCTTCAGAAAGAATTGGTTTTAGAGCAAATAAATTTATTTATGCTCAATGTTTTATATTTATTTCAAGCGTCAAGTGCCATAAGAAATAATGAGTCCAAGGTTTCTGCCGCGCTAAATTTATTTATGGGGTTCTCCGCTCTTGCTCCCTGCTCCCTACTTAGCCAAAAAATGGAAAAAGCGTTGCGAGGAAACTTCGCAACGCTTTTTCCAAGAGGCTATTATTGATCTCTCCCGCCCTTGATTGCTGCTGGAGGGATTTGGATTTCTGCCCCTATTGTGTCAATACAACTGAAATCTGGAGTCACACAATACAGATTCAGCTTATTCCTGATGAACTACATTTTCCTTTTTTGTAGCTCTCTTGGTGGTAAAATGCTATTGGAAAGCTTTATCAATCTTTACTTACTTGTAGGTTTTGGATCGGGAGTTGCTGGTTATCTTGAACATTAGTTGAAGAATAGTGGGCGATGACAAATACGGGTAAGATGAGAGTTAACAGAGCGATCGCAGTTCCCACAATGTCTGCCAAACGTTGGGAATATGTGTCGGTAGAATTGGCAGACTGGCTATTTGAATTCATACAAAATTGAAGTTTTTCGTAACACTGTGTAGGTCTACTCTTTCAGCAAGAGTCTTGATGCTATTTTAGCTATTTTTTAAATGTAAAATGTGTAGCATTCTACAAGCTAAACCAGTTTTAAAACTGTCATAACAGCATTTTTATACATGGAACTATTAATACAAAGTACCAAGTTAACAAACCATGTTTTATTTTGTAATTAATATTTTCAGATGTTTCCCTGTATGGTGTAACGGTTTGCATACGCAAAGCCAACTTTTACAGCATCATAAATTACTTTTTTTCGCTGATTAAAGATTAATTAGCAAAATGTATTTGTTCGATACTTCATGATTATAACATCCTACAACGCCTTTGATAAGGTCATTTTACTGAAATTCGTAATTTGTGATACAGGACACAAAACTGCAATTGCACTGATAGATATTCAGTAGTTTTGATTGTTATACAGTAGTTATACCCAAAAATATTTGATAGTAGAGAAGAAATGGGTAGGAATGATTTTTGTAACCAATCATAACTACCGAATAAATACAGATACATTAACTGTATTGTGCAGCGTGGATTCAGTAATCCCACTAAATAAATATTTAAGAATTGAAATTTTGAAACCTATGTAATATCACAGCAATTTTGTCAATCTACATATAGGTAGAGTAAAAATGCTTTGAAAGGTGGCATAGACGAGTCGCGGGTTATTGTCAGACTTTGCTCATATCCGAACAAAATACCCAATCTCAATCTCCAAATCCTAAATCCGGATTAGATTTTAATTAATCAAAATCTAATACGAAAAATTGTATAACAAATTAATCAGCGAAAAAAACCGCCACTAACTATCATAGGGCGGTCTGGTTAAGCAATCGGAGGGTAATTGCAGATTACTCTGTTAATGAATGAAATTGCTGTAACGAAGTTTGCACTTGTAAATTCGGGATTGGGCATTGGTCAAACAGGGCATTGATCGCAATAAGCAATAGTTTTCTTTCCCTGCCTCCCCTACTCCCTAGTTCCTTCCGTAAACACTAATTGGTTCCTTAATAAATCGGGTGTAAAGATGCTTAAACGTAGACTTAATTACGCGGGGCATACCAAAATCGATGGGCATTAATTTGTCTGGTAGTCGCCAATCTTCTATTTTTAATAAGTCAGGATTTAAATGCGGAAACTCTATGGCAGCTAGTTCTGGACAAACTCCTAGCCTTTGGGAAGCTGCAACTGTGGGCACTTGTTCAGGAGGGACATTGAGGATTTCTACCATTGCCCGATCTAAGGCAAATATATCTGATGCGGCTGCTAAAATGCCCAATTGGCGAGGTTCACCATTACTAGGGCCATTTCCTTCGTGACCGATGATGCCATCTAATATGGTTAAGTTAGGGTTAATTGCTCTGGCAGTTTCTACTAACATTTCACTAAATCTATTCGCATCTTTTCCAGCTTCCATGTGCCACCAAGCTTTCATTTTACCGGGGACGCAGCCAAATAAGTTTTTTACGCCGAGTGTTAATGTCAACTGGGCATGAGATTTAACTTTAGGTAGGTTAATCACTACGTCTGCTTCCATTGCTTCTTTAGACAGCCGCAGATGGTTAAAATTGTCACTAATGGTTTGGTAACGCTGACCATGAAAATCGATGATGGGAAGATTGAGTTCTTCTAAAATAGGCAGATAGCCATTTGCTACTGCTACGCCTCTGGCACTACCAAAAGCAGGACTATCGCCCAAAAATGGCTTACCGCCAACTTCAATTACCATCTGGGCAACTTCGTAAACGAGTTCGGCACGGGTGATACACTCTTTACCAGGACGCGAGCCTGTAAGTAGATTCGGTTTGAGTAAAACGCGATCGCCTTTTTTCACAAACGCTGCCATTCCTCCAAAAGGTTCCAGGAGAATCACTAAAGATTCCCGTAAAGCCTCTCGTTCGTAGGATGTAGCCCGAATGAGACTAACAGATGGTTTTTGAGTCTGCATAGATAAATGGGGATAGAGGGAGTGGGGAGTGGGGGAGATGAGGGAGCAGGGGGAGCAGGGGGAGCAGGGGAAGCAGGGGAAGCAGGGGGAGAAGAACTATTAATTATTGTCTAATGCCCAATGCCCAATGCCCAATGCCCCATACCCCATAACCTATTATTCTGTTTTGAGCGGTAAGATACCACTCATTTGTTCTAGATTTAAGACTGTAGCTAAGTCTGTTTCACTCATCAATCCTCGTTCTAAAACAATCTGCCGTAAAGATTTACCAGTTTCTAAAGATTCTCTAGCGACAGCAGCAGCGTTTAAATAACCAATGTGGGTATTTAGTGCGGTTACTAAAGCTAAACTACCTTCGGCGTATGCTAAACAACGTTCTTGATTCGCAGTAATTCCTTGGATGCAGCGTTCGGTGAGTGCGGCGATGGTATTACCCAGAATTTCGATACTGTGAATCAAGTTATAGGCAATCAGCGGCATCATCACATTTAATTCTAATTGCCCTGCTTGTGCGGCTAAAGCGATCGCACTATCGTAACCCATCACCTGAAAACATACCATTGATGTCATCTCTGCCATAACTGGGTTATATTTCCCTGGCATAATCGAAGAACCGGGTTGCACTGGCGGGAGTTGAATTTCTTTCAAGCCTGTTTTTGGCCCCGAATCCATCAGCCGCAAATCATGAGAGATTTTGGCTAAATCCTGCGCTAAGTTGCGTAAAGCACCGGAAACATTTACAAATGGGGCCATACTTTGCATGGCTGCCATGAGATGGGGTGCAGGTTCTAAAGGAGTATCAATCAATTCTGAGAGAACTTCTACCACACGGGCGCGATACAAAGGATGAGTATTTAATCCCGTTCCGGCTGCACTACCTCCCAAACCCAGCACCATCAAATCTCCAGAGGCGGTGTAAATCCGGTTTTGATGTTCTGTAAGGATTTGTGCCCAAGCCTGAAAATTCTCACCCAAACGCACGGGTACAGCGTCTTGTAAGTGGGTTCTACCAGATTTGACGATATCTTGAAATTCTACAGCTTTGTTTTCTAAGGCTGCGATCGCACCATCTATTGCTGGGTGTAATGTCTTGGATAATGCCAATAATCCACCAATGCGAATTGCGGTAGGAATCACATCATTGGTAGACTGTCCATAATTAACGTGGTCATTGGGACTAACACGTTTGTAATTGCCCTTTTCTTCACCAAGAATTTCTAAGGCGCGATTTGCCAAAACTTCGTTGATATTCATGTGGTGGGATGTTCCCGCACCCGCCTGATAAACATCCACGACAAATTGATCCCGGAACTTCCCAGCCAGGATTTCATCACTTGCTTGGACAATCGCCTGACTAATATCTTGGGGAATGCAATTCAGTTCCCCATTTACAATTGCTGTAGCTTTTTTAATGATTAGTCCAGCATCTACGTAAGTAGCTAAAGGCTTGATGCCGCTAATGGGGAAGTTTTCGATTGCTCGCAGCGTTTGAATGCCGTAATAAACACTACTAGCAATTTGGCGATCGCCCATCGAATCGCGTTCTATGCGGAATTGGGAGTCTGTGTGTTCAGTCATAGTATTGTTTTAGGAGAGCTACAGAAAACAGATTTTCCCACGCAGCCACACTCAGATACACTAATCTGCATAGATTTTGCATATTTGCTTGGCTGTTTGTTGCTTTACAGTTGTTAATTTTGAAGTTTGATTTTTGAATTCCCTATGACCATACCCAACTGGATTACCTTCTCTCGCCTATTGGGGATACCATTTTTGCTTTACGGTTTATATAATCCCACACCTCAAGCTCAGTGGATATGTTTGGCGATTTTTCTCATTGCTGCCTTAACTGATTGGTTAGACGGCTATTTGGCGCGGAAACTCAACCAAATTAGTGAATTGGGTAAGTTTCTCGATCCCTTAGTCGATAAACTTCTGGTACTTGCGCCGTTGCTGGTTTTTATTGAACTAGGAAAAGTGCCGGCTTGGGGAGTGTTTTTGATTTTAGCGCGAGAATTAGCGATCGCTGGTTGGCGGGTGAATCAAACGACGATTACCGGGGCGAATATTTGGGGTAAACTCAAAACTGTTAGTCAAATAGTTGCGATCGCACTTTTGATTGCGCCTCTAGGTGAAGTGTGGCAAACTCCCTCTTTGCTTGCCTTTTGGATTTCTGTCGCCCTGACTTTAATCTCTGGGGGTATTTATCTTTTGCCGCAAAAAGCTAGCACTAATGAAACGACAATACAATATAGTATTGTAATTCAGTGGTCTAATCAAGATAAAAAGTACATTGTCAGCCTACCTGAGTTTGGCCCCTATGCACACACTCATGGAAATACCTACACGGATGCTCTCAATAATGCTGAGGAAGTGCTGGAACTTTTGATTGAAGATTACCAAGCACAAGGAAAAGCACTACCAGAGCCTTTGACTGCTAATGTTTCCTTTCAGTTTGTGCAATCCTCACCGTAATTATAGTAGTCTGTCAAATACATTTTGATGGATAAAGGAACGAACCGCAAAGGACGCAAAGAGCGCTAAGTAAGAAGAAAAATTGACAGATTTACTTACCCATCAATTAGTTCTTGACAGACTAATAAGAACACTCGGTAATTTCAAAATAATTCAATAAAATTTGATCCTAGTTCTAAGGTATAGTCTTTATTTTTAACCCCTTGTACAGACGCGATTCATCGCGTCTCCCCTCACCCCTAAATATTTTCATGCCATCCCCAATCTTACCACCGCCCCTAAAACCTGGAGACTTACTGAGAGTAATTGCCCCTAGTGGTGCTTTGCGAGAATTTGAGGCATTTGAACGGGGTTTAGAAATTTGGCGATCGCGTGGTTATCGGGTAGAAGTCAGCCCACAGATAGATGACAGATGGGGTTATTTAGCTGGTACAGACGAAACCCGCCGTCAGCAACTAGCAGCAGCATGGCAAGATCCTGATTGTCGTGGTATCCTTTGCGCCAGAGGCGGTTTTGGCGGCACCCGTATCTTAGAAGATTGGATTTGGCCAAACTCAGCGGTTCCCAAGTGGCTCATAGGCTTTTCTGATATCACAGCTTTATTATGGAGTCTTTATACAGCAGGGATTTCCGGCGTTCACGGCCCTGTGCTGACGACCTTAATGGATGAGTCAGATTGGTCAATTGAGCGATTATTCGATTGGGTAGAAGGTCGCCATCTCGCCCCTCTCAAAGGTTGCGGTTGGGGTGGTGGTGTAGTTAGTGGTACTTTGTTGCCAGGTAATCTCACTGTGGCTACTCACATTTTGGGTACGCCAATCTTGCCACATCTAGATGGTGTAATTCTGGCGTTGGAAGATGTTACAGAAGCACCTTATCGCATTGATAGAATGCTGACGCAGTGGCGTTTGAGCGGTGCTTTGTCACAAGTCTGCGGTATTGCCTTAGGGGGTTTTACTCGCTGTGAAGCGCCACCAACTGTGCCTAGCTTTAGTGTAGAAGAAGTATTGCGCGATCGCTTGGGCGATTTGGGGATTCCTGTTGTTTCTGACTTACCTTTTGGTCATGATAGCCCCAATGCGGCATTACCAGTGGGTGTAGAGGTAACTTTAGATGGGGATGCAGGGATATTAGCGATCGCGCATCCACGATTAAGTTAAAATTCAGATCCGCTTCTGGTTAAATAGTCATAATCCACTCACAGAATAACCTTCTAAATGCTTTGGTAAGTTCCAATTAACTTTCAGGTCTGGCTGATGTTTTACTGGCTCAACATTCCCGCGCCAAGCAGCACCCATAATTTGCATCGTTTGGTAAATGATTGTATTCCAACCTTTTTCCTTTAAGTAGTCTAAGCCTTGTGCTACATCAGGGGAAGTTAAATCATGGAATAAAATTAAAGCATCCGCCTCTGCCAATGGTTCGCAAATAATCGTATCATTGAGCGGAGCCGATCCTTCATGATCCCCATCAATAAAAATCAATGACCACTTGCGTTGTAATTGTTTAGCTAACTCCTCTACCTTTTGTGGGCTATAACCGGCTACTAAATTAACTGAGTCCAGAACGCCAGCAAGTCGTAAGGAACTACTCACACTTCCATAAACATCTTCTCTGGCTAAAACAGGATCGATTACATCTAATTCCACTCCACCTAATGCCAGGTGACAGGCAGACCAACCCCGCAAACAACCAATTTCTAAAGCTTTTTTTCCAGCAAATTTGAGTGCCGTATTATATAAAATATGTGTCTCATCTCGATTGAGGAACCCGATAAACGGCTCATCTTTATCTACATACCAGTTATGGGGAATCTCTCGACGTAAATAAGACCAATAACAATTATTGAGGTCTCCAATAATCATATTGGGGAAAGATGAATCAGGATGAACTATCTCAAATTTAGGTGAAATATAGTCCCAACTAGACAATGAGATATTTGGAACAACTTCATTAGTCTTTGTCATTATTTCTTTTTCTCCAAAGATCCATTATGTACTAGTTTTGTTAGCTTTACCAATTAAATTACTTAATTCAGGATTAACATTAACACACTATGGTTAAATAGTTAATACTGAGATTAGCCAAATCCCCAAGCTAAGTTAATCGCCCCTAGTGTTGCCCTACGAGAATTTGAGGCATCTAGGCGCGGGTGGAAAGAAAGGCGATCGCCAATTTACAGTGTATAAATTAGCTGTAGTATTTTTTTGGGTCTTTTACTAAATGTGAATCACCGCCAAGCCGTACTAGCTTGACTGTAGAAAAAGGGAAAATCTTTTTTGTATAAACTGCATCTGTCGTTAGAGATAAATTCCAAAATAGCTTATAATGCCTAAACCATCCTCTTCTTAAAATTTTTTGAGTGATTAATTGTATGCCAAAAAAGTATGTACCTAACGCATTTTTGAAAGTTGAAGACTCACAGGTATATGCAATTTTTGCTTGGAGCCAGCGAACAGCAGAAATTATTCCAGCAAAATCGTGGCTAACAATACTAGAAATATTTATTCACGAACATTCATTAGAGAATGCTTACCAAATCTTTCAAAAAGTTAAATCAGCTTCTATAGCAGATAAGGTCATTCAAGAACTAGATAAATATGAACAGCTTCTTCAAGATGCAATAGTTTTTTTAGCAGATGGCAGTCTGACAATTTTTGGTAAAGGCTTTCGGAGTTTCATCGAAAAGGAAATGCAATTTGAACTTGCTGCATTAAGTAGAGAAACTTACCAAGTCTTGCCACAATTATTTTCCCAATATAAATTAGAAGATGACCTAGAATCTATTGAGAATATAGAAGATTTTCGGAAATTAGTAGAATACCTAGAAAATCTTGGTTTCTTATCTCCTGCTACAGGTTCAATAGATTGGGGTGATTTGAAAAAAACAGTTCCAATTTGTCAAGCATTTGGATTGACAAGAGGTAAACCCGTAGATAGATACTATCTCAGCAAATTTATTGAGGAAGTTCAAACCCAAATCGGTGGCAATATCTTGGAAATAGGAGGAACACCAAAAGATAAGGATTTTTATCAAATTAATCCAGGCACATCATATCAGATTCTTAACTTAGAAGCAGGCCCAGGAGTAGATATTGTTGGGGATGTTCACGATGTATCTGTTATCAAACCAGAATCTTTTGATTCAGTAATAATTTTTAATGTTTTAGAACACTGTTATGCTCCCTGGATAGCAGTAGAAAACATCCACACTTGGCTAAAACCCGGTGGAAAATGTTTTGCGATGGTACCAAGTGCTATTAGAGTTCATGCTACTCCTGTTGATTATTGGCGACCTTTACCTGATGCTTTCGCCTGGATATTTAGAAATTTCTCGCAACAGAAGTTATATGTCTATGGCAATCCTACCACTGTAATAGCTAGCTATCATGGAATAGCCGTAGAAGAATTGACATCTGAAGAATTAGACGGTTATCATCCAGATTATCCCGTTGCAACTTGTATTCTGGCTGAGAAGTAAATCTAAATATGTGAGGAAAAATTAAATAATTTATGAAAATTGCTCTTGTCGCTTGGGGTTATATCCCTGAGCCTCCTTTATCGCATTCTGTTTTAACTGTGATAAATGAATACAAAAATTTTTTAGAGAAGATTGGGCATCAAGTTGATATCTTAAACGAGAAAGATGTTAACGAAATCATAAAATATATTAATAATAATAATTATGATTTTGTGCATTTACACGCCTACAGTTTTGTGAGCGAATTTAATCGAAATCTTAAACAGAAGTATTGTTTTACTTGTCATGATGGTTATTTGTTTAAAACAGAGAAATGGAATGAAGAATTTAGAGAAGCATATCAACATTATTTCAATGCACCGGGGATAATTGCCCTTTCTCATTTAACAAAAGATTTTCTTCTAAAATCAGGGTATTCTGGATATATCTCAGTGCAAGCGAACGGTATTGATACCCAGAAAGTAAATTTTCAAGCTCAAGGAAATAATAAAGCTATTTGTTTAGGTTGGATTCAACCAAGAAAGCAGCAGAAATTATTGGCAAAAATCATCGATGGAAACATTGCAATAGACTTTGTTGGCCCTTTGGACGATCCTGATTTTGTAGAAGGAACAACAACAAAACATTTAGGTGTATGGAGTTTAGAACAAGTTTATTCTCGTCTCACAGATTATAGCTGTTTAGTTTTAATTAGTGAAGGAGAAGTTGCACCACTAGTAGTATTAGAAGCAATGGCAGCAGGTTTATGTATCGTTGTTTCCGAATCTGCTAGCGCCAATTTACATCACAAAGATTTTATTAGAGTTTTGCCAGATAATATTTTAGTTAATGCCACACCAGAAGCTCATAAAATTGTGAATGATACAATTAGCGAAATGATTGACAAAAACCAATATTGTCGCCCAAATATTCTAGAATACGTTCGACAAAACTTTGATATTAGCCGTCTGGTTTATAATTACAATGACATTATGCATGAATTTATAAAGATATACACTTAATGAATAATTTATCAGAGTGTTAACAACTTTTTTATAAATATACTTTAGTGCCTTTCTACCAAGATAATCGAAAATTCATCTTTTATAAGTTGAATTTTGGTGTGAGCAATACAAGGATGATTTAACGATGGAAACTGTAAATTTTGATTTTAATTATGAAATATCAATTATTCTCTGTACCTACAATCGGGCAAAATATCTAAACAATTGCATTGATAGTGTTATTGCTCAAACTTTTAAAGATTGGGAACTGATTATAGTTGATGACGGGAGTCAAGATAATACTTTTGAAATTGTAAATCCTTATATTCAACAATTTCAAAATATCCGGTATTTAAAACATCAAAACAGAAAGCTATGGTATGCTAAGAATGCCGGCATCAGGGCATGTTTTGGCAAATACATAACATTTTTGGATAGTGATGATGCTTACAAAGTCAATCACCTGGATACGCGAATTGAATATATGAGAGCTAATCCAGAAATTGACTTAATTGAAGGTGGATTCGCAACAGAAGAAGAGATTTGGGTTGCAGATTATTTTCAACCAGGTCAAAAAATTAATCTTCGAGAATGTGTTTTAGGCCCAACGTTTTTTGGTAAGAGACAGGTATTTTTCGGGGTGAAAGGCTTTAATAATATCGCCTATGGAGAGGATACAGACTTTTGGTATCGCGCAGCAAAAATCTTCAAAACCGAAAAAGTAACTGAACCCCAAACATATATTTACACAAGAGCAGAAACCAGTATTACCAAAAGTGTTTTGGAGAATATTTCTTAATCTGATTAACTACTTGGTATGAAGATTATATTTTTTCTATCTCAAATAAGTCATTATTTTCGCCGGGTTATTGCTTCTATTTGGCAGATGTTACTTCTAGGAATCATCTTAAGCTCGTTCCTAATATTTTTATCTGGTTGTCAAGGATTAGCACAGAAGGATGACGGAGTAATTCATTTGACCCTATGGCAAGCAATCAATCCCCCTGCTAATCGGGATGTGTTTGAAAAATTGGTAGATAAATTTAATCAAACTCATACTGATGTCCAGGTAGAATCGGTCTTCTTAGCTCAACCCCACTTGCCAAAAATATTAACAGCGGTTGTGGGTAATGTGCCTCCAGATATCCTGGCATTCTACCCGCAAATTACAGGTCAGTTGGCAGATTTAAGAGCAATTATACCTTTAGAAGATTGGTTAGACAAATTGCCCCTAAAGTCAGAAATCAGCCCTAATTTACTTGAAGAATTGCAATTAGACGGTCACCTTTGGTCAGCCCCATTGTACACCAGCAATATAGGCATTTTTTACAGACCTAAGCTTTTCCAAGCTGCGGGAATTACGCAAATGCCTAAGACTTGGGAAGAATTGAGGGAAGTTGCCAAAAAATTGACCATAGACCGCAATGGCGACAACCGACCAGAACAGTACGGAATTGTATTGCCTTTAGGGAAGGGAGAATGGACTGTTTTTAGCTGGTTTCCTTTTTTATTGAGCGCCGGGGGAGAAGTACTGGCAAATAACCGACCAGATTTAACGAACGCTGGAGCGCTGAAAGCTTTACAATTCTGGCAAGAGCTATTAAAAGATGGTTCAGCAACGCTTTCTTCTCCAGAGCGGGGTTATGAAGAGGATGCTTTTATAGCAGGTCGCGTTGCTATGCAAATTACGGGGCCTTGGACGTATATTACTAAATCTAAAGTTGATTACGACGCATTTCCCATACCTGCAAATGTTGGTCAAGCTACGGTGACAGGTGGTGGAAATTTGTATGTGATGAAGACCACACCAGCCAGAGAGCAAGCCGCACTTAAGTTTTTAGAGTATGTTTTGAGTGAAGAATTCCAAAAAGAATGGAGTATCGGCACCGGTTTTTTACCAGTTAATCTTAAAGCTGCACAAAGTGAAGCTTATCAGCAATTCATTAACCAAAAACCTTGGTTAAAAGTGTTTATGGAACAAATTCCTCTAGCTGGCGCTCGACCGATTATTGCTGGATATAGCCGTCTTTCTGACAGTCTTGGTCGAGCTATCGAGGCTACATTGTTGGGTGAATCTCCCGAAAAAGCTCTTAAAATAGCACAAGAGCGTTTAGAAACTATTTGGGATAGCAATTAATAATTCGTAATTCGTAAAGTTATTTGTTTTCTAGAGCTAAATTTTGTTGCTCTGAAACTAGAATTAATTATAAATTACGAATTATTTGGTCATGTAGAAACTTCAGTTTTGCGTTGTAAATTTCTTTTTAATGTACACAAGCCAATTGCTGGTATGGCTCCTAGAATCACTGCTGTAAGTCCTTGCCCACTCCAATATAATATGGGAGTCCGGTAGGTTTCTGGAATAAAATTTTGCATAAGAAAAAGCAACCAAACCAAAATAGTAATCGAGAAGAAAGAGATTGAGGGTAAAAAATTCCACCACCAATTGCCTGCTGTATATCGCCTCAATACTAGCCATTGGCAAATACCTAGCCAAATTCCAGAAATTATATATGCGATCGCAGACAAAAATCCAAAAATCAAAGTATCTTCAGAAGATGATGAGGCAATGGTTGAAATGTAGTTAATCCAGGCTGTAGAAACACCATTGGCAATCAACCAACCTACACTAGTAGCAAATAGCCACTGCCAACCCGGTAAATATAGGTAAAGAACCAGGGACTGGTCAGCAGCAAAAATCACGGCAAATACAACGTTACTGAGACTTCTGACCAAAATGCTCCATGTTTGTGGTTGGATAGCAACGCTAGGTGAGAGACTTTGGAGGATAATTTTCTCTAAGCCAATACTGGCAACGCCACCTACAACCCATCCGATCAGGGTCATTAAGGTAAACTGAATAAAGAACCTCTGTCGCTGCGATCGCGGAATCAAATACTTTCCTGGATTAGGCTCATTATTAGCAGATGCAAGACGATCGGGACTGTTAGAGTCAGTTTGCATAAGAAGTCAGGGGAGTGAGAGAATAGGGAGATCGCGGAGATAGGGGAGCAGGGGGAAAATAACTAATGCCCAATGCTCAATTAAATATTGATTCTTGTTTTACTCTATTTCTCAATCACCAGTCCCTATTTTCCATTCCCCGCTCGCCACTTCCCCAAGGCGAGAATATTATGTCAATAATAACAGCCTATTCTCAATAGAATTTCATTACCTATTCTTCTTGCTAAAGATTCAGGGATAGCCCATCGTAGACATCTGTTTGAGTCTGGGAAACTAAACCAAACGATAAATGGTGATTTTTTGTTGCTTCTTGACCTTGGTTGCGATCGAGAGTAATTTAGATGGGTTTGTCCTGCCCACTACTTATTGCACAATATCCTTCACTTAATCTTTAAAGATATTTTAGTATATACACCGTATCTTTTCTGAGTTATAAAAATCAAAATAGGATTACAAAGCATGAAGATAAACTTACATCTTCGAGCTTGTCACACCCAACAAACGTCATATATAAAGGCCTAATAATCTTTGTAATTTTCTTTTAATTTGTTGGAGTCAGGAAACCGGTTTTTCATAGCTGGGTTTCAATAAAAGTTCAGTCTTAATTATCTTTGTGTTCTTCAAGGTTTATTACTAGAATGTTGCAAAAAATCTCCTTAGCTTTACTCGGAATAACTGCTGTAGTCATGAGTGCGAATCCAGCTAGTGCCGTAACTCTGCAAGTCAACAGTGGCCCGTTTTCTAGCTACGCTGATGCCAAAACTGTCACCTTTGATGATGGCACAGCACACGATCCTAATGGATTTGTTACTTACTCTAATGTTACTAGTAACATTGTTCAAGGTAGTGTATCTAGTCAATACGCCTCACCTTATGGAGATAACACCAAATTTCTAACAATTGCTCCAGTAGGTAGTAATGTTGCAGGCGACAGTGGTTTCGTCAATATTAACTTCAAAGAAGCTGTTAATTACTTCGGTTTTTATGCAGGTTCATTAGATGATTACAACTTTGTTGACATTTACAAAGGTAATCAGTTAATAAAGACTTTTAGTGGTGCAGATGTGCCAACTGCTATAGCTAATGGTAGTTGGACTAGTACTCAAGCTAATATGTTTGTCAACCTTGTAGCTGATACAGGAGAAACATTTGACCGAGTTGTGATGCGCTCAAATGGTGTTGCCTTTGAAACAGATAACCACGCCTATAGACTAGCCAGCGTTCCTGAACCTAGTGGGATGTTAGGTGTGTTAGCAATAGGTGCTTGTGGTATGATGTCACTCTTCAAACGCTCACAACATAAAGCGATATTGAAAGGATAAATTTATCCAAAACCTAGTTTAAAACCTTTAAGGATGTGTCTCTATGCTATGCGTAGAGACACATTTGTTATTTGTTATGCAGTTTTCCTCATACGTTGCCTTGATGCAGAAGTGACAGGTGTATTTCTACGTGGAACTCAAAGCAATAATTTTATGGGATAAGCCAAAAAAACAATAAATGGTAGGGCTTGCTGGCATTAATACTGTAGTCAAGCCAACTGATAACTCATATTTAAAATATTATAAATATTATTATGCCCTGCTGTTCACCTTTTCCTGAAAACCTGCTGAAAAAGCGTAATCCCAGAATGATAAGCTAAACAGTGGCATAAAAGTTGTGACTTAGGATGAAGTGATAAATGGGTGTTTATTCAACGACTCCTCATCTCTTACGGGCTGCTCGTGGTGAAGTAGTAGATCGTCCCCCTGTATGGATGATGCGACAAGCGGGACGATATATGAAGGCATATCGAGACTTAAGAGAAAAGTATCCTTCGTTTCGCGATCGCTCGGAAATCCCAGAAGTAGCAATTGAAGTTTCCTTGCAACCCTGGAGAGCTTTCCAACCAGACGGAGTAATTTTGTTTTCTGATATTGTCACCCCATTACCTGGTTTGGGCATTGACATGGATATTGCCGAAGGTAAAGGGCCAATCATTCACTCGCCCCTCCGCACTCAAGAACAAATCGATGCTCTGCATCCTTTAGAACCAGAAGCAGCTCTACCATTTATCAAAACAATTTTGCAAGCGCTGCGTTCGGAAGTAGGCGATAAGTCAACGGTGTTGGGCTTTGTGGGTGCGCCGTGGACATTAGCAGCTTATGCAGTGGAAGGAAAAGGTTCTAAAACCTACTCCATCATCAAAAACATGGCATTTTCAGACCCGGTGATACTGCATCAATTATTAGCTAAATTAGCTGATGCGATCGCCATCTATGCCCGCTACCAAATTGACTCTGGCGCTCAAGTTGTGCAAATGTTCGATTCTTGGGCGGGTCAATTGAGTCCTCAAGATTATGACACCTTTGCTCTCCCCTATCAGCAGCGAGTTTTCCAGCAAGTCAAGCAAACCCATCCCGATACACCTTTGATTTTGCTAGTTAGCGGTAGTGCGGGTGTGTTGGAAAGAATGGCACAATCTGGCGCTGATATTGTCAGTGTAGACTGGGCAGTAGATATGGCAGACGCAAGAGCCAGATTGGGCAAGCAAGTCAAAGTTCAAGGAAATCTTGACCCAGGTGTGTTATTTGGCTCTAAACAGTTTATCCGCGATCGCATTCTCGATACGGTTCGCAAAGCTGGTAATTGGGGCCACATTCTCAATCTCGGTCACGGTGTCTTACCAGAAACTCCCGAAGAAAATGTCGCTTTCTTCTTTGAAACAGCAAAGGAATTGAATCTTGCAGGAGTTAAGGGTTAGGAGTTATGAGTTATGAGTTAAGGATTAGGAGTTATCAGTTATCAGTTGTGAGGTACAGAGTTATTTTTAACTCCTTACTTCTAAGTGCTAACTTTATTTTTAACTCCTGATTCGGAACTTTTAACTTTATTCTTAACTCTTTAGTTGTAACTCCTAACGTTTGATAAATTCTCTATGAGCCAGAAACGGATTTTAGTGACTGGTGCAAGTGGTTGTATAGGTCATTATTTAACAGAAGCCTTAATTAAGGAAACAGATTACGAACTGTATCTACTAGTTAGGAACCCAAACAAACTGCAAGTTGATACCAAGGCACGTTCAGGCATCAACGTTTTACAAGGTGATATGCAAAATATTCGCCAGTTTGCCGATTTGCTATCCACAATTGATACGGCGGTACTCACAGCCACAGCTTGGGGTGGCGATGAGACATTTGATATTAATGTTGTCAAGACTATAGAGTTGCTCGAACTGCTAGATCCAGAACGTTGCCATCAGGTGATTTATTTTTCCACAGCTAGCGTTTTGGATCGGTACAATCAACCTTTAAAAGAAGCCGGGGAAATTGGGACAGATTACATTCGTTCCAAATATGACTGCTTACAGAAAAAAGAAACATTAGCGATCGCACCCAAAATTACCACAGTATTTCCGACTGTAGTCTTGGGCGGCGATGCGAATAAACCCTATTCTGCTGTCACATCTGGTATTCCAGAAGTAACGAAATATATCAATTTGATTCGCTTTTTGCAAGCAGATGGCAGTTTTCACTTTATCCACGGACGAGATATTGCCACTGTCGTGCGATATTTAATCGATCGTCCTCTAGAAAACGATCGATCGCGTCGGTTGGTTTTAGGCCAAGCACCATTAACTGCTAATCAAGCAGTGAAACAAGTTTGCGCTTATTTTGGCAAAAAGATTTACTTTCGCATTCCGATATCTATAGCGTTAGCTAATTTATTTATTATTTTGTTCCGCATTCGGATGGCTGCTTGGGATCGGTTTTGCATGAACTATCGGCATTTCACCTATGAAAAATTTATTAATCCTGATAGTTTCGGCTTGCCAAATTATTGTGCAACCATGACTGATGTTTTAAAAATTAGTGGCGTTAAAAGTGTGAAGTAAAGTGTTTGACACTCTTAAAATTGGGGCAAAACATCTCATATCAAATTAAGAATATTTAAGAAATTAGCAAAAGCTCGCGTAACCACAGCCTCTCAGTAGAAAAATGAGGCAATGTTGCCATAAGTATGTATAAATTAATCGAAATGTTAAAATAGAACAACTTTAATAAAAAGTCAATAACTCTTTATTTTCGTTAGAGTGGGATAACAATCAAAGTGTGAGGATTGATACTACATGCGAATCTTGTTAGTGTATCCGATATTTCCCAAAACCTTTTGGTCTTATGAAAAAATCTTGGAGTTAGTCGATCGCAAGGTTTTATTACCACCTCTGGGTTTAGTAACAGTAGCCGCGATTCTGCCCCAAGAATGGGAATTCAAACTGGTCGATCGCAACATCCGCCCAGCAACAGAAGCAGAATGGGCATGGGCAGATGTGGTAATCCTGTCCGCGATGATTGTCCAGAAACAAGATTTACTTGAGCAAATCCAGGAAGCAAAAAAACGTGGCAAGCTAGTCGCAGTTGGCGGCCCCTACCCCACCTCTGTACCTCACGAAGTTGAAAATGTTGGCGCAGATTTTCTAATTCTGGATGAAGGGGAAATCACTCTCCCTATGTTTATTGAGGCAATCAAAAGGGGAGACACATCTGGCACTTTCCGCGCCACAGAAAAACCCGATGTCACAAGCACACCAATACCCCGCTTTGATTTATTAGAATTGGATGCCTATGACATGATGTCGGTGCAGTTTTCGCGCGGGTGTCCTTTCCAGTGCGAATTTTGTGACATTATTGTTCTCTACGGGCGCAAACCACGTACCAAAACCCCAGCACAACTGTTAGCAGAGTTAGATTGCCTCTATGAATTGGGTTGGCGGCGGGGTGTATTCATGGTGGATGACAACTTTATTGGCAACAAGCGAAATGTGAAATTGTTGCTGAAAGAGTTAAAAGTCTGGATGGCAGAACACAAGTATCCTTTCCGATTTGACACCGAAGCTTCAATTGACTTGGCGCAAGACGCAGAAATGTTGGAGTTGATGGTTGAGTCTGGTTTCTCAGCGGTGTTTTTGGGAATTGAAACACCGGATGAGGATAGTTTGCAAATGACCAAAAAGTTTCAAAATACTCGCAGTTCTCTAACTGAGGCAGTGGAAACTATCATCAAAGCTGGATTGCGCCCAATGGCTGGGTTTATTATCGGCTTTGATGGCGAAAAAGCAGGTGCAGGCGATCGCATTGTCCGGTTTGCAGAACAAGCAGCAATTCCCTCTACAACCTTTGCCATGTTACAAGCGTTACCAAATACCGCGCTTTGGCATCGCTTGAAAAAAGAAGGACGATTGCGGGAAAACCAAGATGGCAACATCAACCAAACAACATTGATGAACTTCCTGCCCACCCGTCCTCTGGAAGAACTTGCACGAGAATATATTGAAGCATTTTGTACTTTATACGACCCAGTACAGTACTTGGATCGTACCTATCGCTGCTTCTTGATGATGGGTTTGCCGAGTTGGAAAGCGCCAGCGAAAATGCCAGAGTGGGTGATTGTGAAAGCGCTATTAATTGTAATTTGGCGACAAGGCATCAAACGGGAAACTCGCTGGAAATTCTGGCATCATTTGTTCAGCATTCTCAAGCGTAACCCTGGAGTTATTGAGCATTACATCGCTGCTTGCGCCCACAACGAGCATTTTCTAGAGTATCGCCAAATAGTGCGCGATCAAATTGAAAGTCAGCTAGCTGAATATCTCGCCCAAGGTGCAGAAAAGCCTTATGTGCTAGTGAAGGAAAAAGCGGAGGAAAAAGCTGAAGCGGTAGTCAGTTAAGGGTGGTAATGGGTAATAGGTAATAGTAAATAAATTACTTATTACCCTCACATATTTTTTCTAATTATTCTTCAAAATTAATACTTATGTTTACTTAATATTAGCTATTTGGCTTTTCCAATCCCAGTTATTTGAAAAATTAACTCCCCTACTTTACTCATTAACGAAGTATTAATCTCAAGTTGATAATTCCCCTGTTTTAAAACCTCCGTCACAACTTTTCTGAAATCTGCATTACCTTTTCTTGCACCCAAAGTGATTAATCTTTTTGAGGTTTTGCTTGGCTGGAATTCTTAAAACGTACCGACTCATTATTTAGCAGCTTCTATTTGTTGCATTTGACCTACAGACTGGTATGACCAAGAAGGACGAAGATGACCTACACCAGAAGAATTAGTGCAACAGAAACAACAACACGCCCAACGACTAGCGCAAAGGTTACGGAATTTGGGAATTAACGCAGAGGATAATTAGAAAATTTGGTAATGCCTAACATAAGGCAGTGCTTTGCTTTGCTTCCCATGTAGCAACTGCTGTGCATAGTGGTTTACCTTACCTAAAGTCAGTACGTATTTACGTTCCTCAATGCAAGCTATATGGGTTGAGGTTTTGACCTTTAACTACCAAAATTGCACATCTAGTTTTAATATAAAGTATAAAAATTTCATAAGAATTTCATCATATATAAGTTTAAATTCTAAATGTTAATAACAGTGCATCAAATTATCAGTTAAGGCAAATTTTCCGTATAAATACGTTAAATAAAGAGCTATTTAAATATACAAACAAAAGCCAAAACAAAGATTGACTTTGGCAAATCATAACTGTTAGAAGTTAAGAAGCAACACAGACAGACTGCTCAATACATTACTGTCTAAATTGTTTTCCCTACTTAATGAGTTTTGATATGAAACCTATTTTATTCACTGCCTTAATTGCTGCTACCGCTACCTTAACCGGATTATTCTCCAAAGTAGAAACTGCATCTGCTGCTGATTTTAATTGGGATAGTTCCTGGACTCAACCAACGGTATATAATAAGTCTCAAACTGGTTTTAACGATACTCCTTTTCAACAATTTGTTCAAGCGGAAAGCGTTGCCCTCCCAAACAGCGGACAATTTAAATTAGACCCCACTAAATTAAACCTAAAATACGACCATGATGTCTCTGTTTACTTTATCAATGAGGGCGCAGCTTATAGAAACCAGTTAGCCTTCGATGCCACAGGAACTACTAACAAGTCTGGACTGCTTTTCAATGATATTTCTTGTGAAGGAGATGGCTGTGTTGGTGGCTGGGGTGGTAATGCACTCAAACTGGGTGATGGTGCCAAACTTGGTAATATTACCGCAGGTACTCAACTCGACTTCTGGTTGAGAGCCGATGGTTTGAACCGTGGTAACTCTGCCAATATCTTTGGTACTGACACTGCCTCTAATGCTGACGGACTACAGCACACAGTTGCTTATGCTTACAATAACTACATCCTACTAGCATTCGAGGATTTATACGGTGATTTACACGCTTCAGGTATAGATTCCGCAACCAGTAAGTGGAACGAAAGTTCCGATCGTGACTTTAATGATGTTGTCGTCGTTCTTGATATCGGCGAGGCAAATGTTAGAGAGTTAATTGGTGCTACCGTTCCTGAACCGTCTGTTACTCTGTCAATGTTTGCTATAGGAGCAGTTAGTATGTTTGGATTGCGTCGTCGCCGTCAAACTCGCACTTCTAACTAAACTTTGAAATGTTGTTAATATAAGGTGCTTTTACTTTCATTAGAAAATAAAAAGCGATCGATCGCATTTTCACCCGTACATTTATACGGGTGAATTTCCGTATATAGTGGCATTTATATTTTATCTACCGCGATCGCGCTCTAAATCTTCAATTACTTTTTCCAAATACCACTCGTCTGACATCCCAGGATAGTAATCTCGTTTTTGCTGAATCAATCGTTCGGCAATTTCCCAATATCCCCCAACCATTCGCAAAACTCGCTGACGTAGGAGGTTATATTTTTGCTTTTTTGACTCTGGACTAAATTTTTGGATTTTTTCTAGGCTACTTAAAACTTGTTGATAATTTCCCCAGTCTTCTTGTTCGCAAAAGATTTTCGCCGCCTGTTGATAATCTTCTACGGCGTTTTGCATTTCTTCTAAACAAGTATGGGTAATGCCGCGATTGTAGTAAGCTTGAGGATCATTAGGATTGATTTGCAATGCTTGGGTGTAATCTTGAATTGCACCAAGATAATTGCCCATTGCCCGATAGGCATTACCTCTGGCAATATAAACTAAGGGATCTTCAGGTTGCATCTGGAGTGCTTGGTTAAGATCCGCGATCGCACCTTGACGATCGCCCAATATAGAACGCGCTTTACCTCGGTTGCGATAGACGATGGCATCTTGAAAATTTAATCGCAATGCTTGATTAAAATCTGCGATCGCTTCTCGATAATTCCCCATTTTACAACGCACAACCCCACGACAGCAGTAAGCTTGGGCATCTTGCGGATCGGCTTTTAATATCCAATTTAAATCGGCGAGTGCCTCTTGCGTATCTCCCTTTTCAGCCTTTTCTAATAATTGCGTGAAATAATCATTTGTGGATAAAATTGGCACATTTAGGGAACGCGATTCTCCAACCGCAGGTTTTTCTGGGGATTGTAGCTGTTTAATTCGTTCCAGACAAAGACGACAATTCTCTTTATCCTGTTGCTCTAGATATAACCCAGCAGCTTTTTTAAAGTTAGCGATCGCATCTTGAATAGAACCCTGTTTGCGCCGCACCATCCCCCGCAGATTATAAGCAGCAGCATAATTGAGATTGAGCCGAATAGCGCGTTCTACATCCTCGAGCGCCCCCGGCAAATTTTTCAGCGCCACCCTAGCCAATCCACGACAATAATATGCCTCTACACTCTCAGGATTAAGCTTCAGGGCTTCGGTATAATCAGAAACAGCATTAAGGATTGCACCTGAGTCATAATATGCCAAACCGCGTTGCAAGTAAGCTTCAGTAAAGTAAGGTGTCAGTTCTAAAGCATGGTTAAATTCCTCAATTGCTCCAGCGTAGTCTTTTCGCCTAGCCTTTTCCAATCCTCTATTGTAGAATTCGTCATTCATGGCATTTATTTGGTTGATTGAGTTAGCTGAATTCCAGCAGGTTTACTTTGTAGCCTAACCTATGCACTTACCCTTAATATTCTAAGTATTCAGCGTGGCCTTGTTTCATTTCGTATTTTCAGTGAATAAAAACGAACACACCATCCTAAGCTGTTATAAATGGAATTTACCCAATGGAATATTGTACGCGTCCAGATTTTGGAGTTAGATTTACTACAAATCTACGCTTAAACTTTGATTACTCTTAAATGAGAATAAATTATAACTATCAGAATAGATATATTAATTCAATCTCTACAATATCAGGAAAAAATAAGTAAACTGCTGAGTTTAATCAGCAGCGCTATTTTTTTAATAGTACGGTTACATCTAATTAAAAATAAAAAAACTGGGGAAATGACTACATTCAATTCCCCATATTTCGTAGATTGTAAAACATCTACAGTTAACTAGAATTATCCTGAAAGTAAGCTAGGAGAAGTCAGTACAAAAATATCCCAACTTCCTTGAGCGTCAGTTTGTGGTTTTATAGGATTGGCGAAATGGAAAAACTCATGGTCATTGACCAATAATAGTTCCCCCGGATTTAGAATTTTGCTAAATACAGGTTTTTCTCTTTTGGCAGTATAGAGATGTGTTTCTCCACCTTGAATATTATCTCTATCTACTGAAAAAACACCAATAAAATCAGTCCCATCTTGATGGATACCTTCAGGTGCTGGATTACCCCAATTATCTGGCGAACAATTAATTCTAATTTGATGAACTCCGATTTCAGCTTCGGGATGAAGTTTACAAGAATCGCTAAATGCTAAGACAAGTTTTCTAAAATTATCAAGTTTTATGAGTGCATCATCTAATTCTGCAAACTCTCTTTTTACGTCGCCCACTAATGGATTATACTCCTTACTTTGAAAGAAGTAGCCATGAGGTAATTTGATTAACTCATTTCCAGAAACTGTGAACCGAGATAATCTTCTCGAACGATAGTTGCCTTTGATATAAGGGTCAATAGGCATATTACTAAAAAATGGCTTTAAATCTTCTAGATTTATCGAATTTACCTTTCTTAGAGTAAACAGAAAAGCATATTCTAATTCCGTTGATGCCCACAGTTTTTGCATAGGATTTACCTCCTTGCACTTTGAAATTCTCCCAGATTTATCTTTATGGGAGGCTTATAACACTTAGTATATGCTAATTAATATTAACATGTTGTCAATTTGACTACAAAATTTGACACTTCATGATATAAAGGTGCAAAAAAAACCCAAGTATATAACGAAATGTAAACTTAGCAGATACCTTACAAATTCCTTATTTCACCGTTTTTAGAAAACTAAACATATATCGGTTTTATCGTGCCTACCTACTGATGTGAAGTTACTCAATTTCTGTCAGATGGCGGAGTAGCTGCTGAAAAGATTTGCTGACGGGGGTTTGCTAGAGAAGGAATCAACGTATATTTACTAGCAGCAACAAGGTTTTATAATGATAGATTGGCTTTACCGTTACCCACCTTTGTATCCCGGTATTTTACTCAAGCGTTACAAGCGGTTTTTTGCTGACGTTCAACTTACTTCCGGCGAAATAGTGACAGCACATTGTCCCAATACAGGGCCAATGACTGGAGTATCAACTCCCCAAAGTGCGGTACAGCTTTCCAAAAGTGATAATCTTAACCGCAAATTGGCTTACACTTTAGAACTAATTCAGGTACATGACAACGAACCGACTTGGGTAGGCATAAATACTTTTTTGCCCAATCGGGTGGTAAAGCTAGCTTTGGCGAAACATCTTTTCCCAGAATTGGGCGGCTATAGCCAAATCAAGGGCGAGGTGGTTTATGGACTAGATAAAAAAAGTCGAGTGGATTTTTTCTTGACGGGGAGTGATGAGGAACGCCCGATTTATTTAGAAGTGAAAAATACAACTTTGTCTGAAGGGAGATTAGCCCTATTTCCTGACACGGAGACTACAAGAGGACAAAAGCATTTGCGAGAATTAATGGCACTACTTCCTCTAACTCGTGCGGTGATGCTTTACTTTATCAATCGCGGTGATTGTATCGAGTTTTCCCCTGGCGATCGCACAGATCCTGTATATGGTAAATTATTGCGGGATGCGATCGCTCTCGGTTTAGAAGTCTTACCTTGCCGTTTTGACATTTCCCCCGAAGGTATTCGTTATTTGGGTTTGGCGAAACTAAAAATTTGATTACACCTAATCGTCATTCATTTTTCCAGAATGATTCGCTTGTAGTAAGGGCTTCAGCCCTGCCTTCATGCAACTTAAATGCCGATTAGCTTACACCTAATTAAACATTAAAGATGTTGCAATGCAACGTCTCTAAACGCATAAAACAATAAATCCATCTAGACATTATCTAGATGGATTTATTGGTAATTGGTGTTTATTAAAAAACATCCAACCAGGCTGTAATTAAGAAACGACTATAGATAGCTGGGCTATTCTAACGTTTGCTTATGCAGGAATCAAAACTGTGTCAATCACGTGGATGACACCGTTATCAGCAGCAACATCTGCGGCTGCAACGGTTGCATCATTGATTTTGACGCCATTAGAAGCATCAATCTTTACATCTGAACCTTCAACTGTTTTAGCTGTCTTCAGCTTAACAACGTCAGCAGCCAATACCTTGCCTGAGACAACATGATAGGTCAAGATTTTCTTGAGCTTAGGAATATCTTGAAGTAATGCGTCTACTGTACCTGCTGGAAGCTTATTAAACGCTTCATCAGTAGGTGCGAAGACGGTAAATGGACCTTCACCTTTCAGTGTATCTACTAGACCAGCTGCTTGGATTGCTGCAACTAGTGTCTTGAAAGAACCATTATTAGTAGCAGTGTCAATGATGTTGGCCATGTGCTTTACCTAGTTCTGTGTAACTTGTTACAAATCTAAACTATTTGTTTAATAAAATCTATCTATCGTTAGGCGTATGCCAAATAAAATTTATTATTGATACCATAAATGATTGTCTATAATTTTTATACAAGTGGGAAATTATATATACATTGTTTGCGCGGATGAGTTACAAGCAACCTCCTGGATGCGTAGTTTACCGCCGCAGGCATCGCTGTTAGCTAGTATCAACACAGCATTTTATACCAATAAAAATGGTATAAGAAGAGTTTTCGCTATTTAGGAGTTACCTGAAAAGTTTATTATTATCCTTGCTAAATAAGCAATTTAGAGCTTATTCTGTATTCTTATTCCTTTGCCCTAGCCTTTTGCCAGGAATTTTAACCAAAAATATTGGTATAAGGGTATTTACTTGATATTATCTCATTATCAGACACATTTCACTTATTGTTTGTGTAATCCTACTTGGAAATAATCAACGGCCGATCGCACAATACGGTTCAGTTAAGAAAATTTATCTTTTAAGGCAGCCAGAGGAGGCAGGAGGAGAAATCAGGGTAAGCGCATGTTGTCAATAACAAGACCTCAATCTCAATAAAGTCCAAAATAATCGCATTTAATGCTTACTTATTGAGAATATTTTAGGCTCGTCGTAGACATCGCCTTACCCTTTCCATAGCTCAATAAAGTTCAAATTTGATAGTCCCATGCAACTAAAACTCTGCCACAATTTTGATTTGCAGGCACAGCTTCCAGCATCTTTTTCGGTTGAGGTAAGTTGAGATTCTTCATTAGTTCGATGAACTGGTTGCGGCTGCGACCTGCAAACCGGGGATTCCAGTGCTTTTCTTCGCCAATGGTGGATACTGTCTGCCCTTGGTAGTCGTGACCGGGATATACCAAAGTATCATCCGGTAATGTGAATAGCTTCTGAGTAACGGCATCATACAGCGATCCAGCATCGCCGCTTTGGAAGTCGGTACGACCGCAACCTCCGATGAACAGGGCATCTCCAGTTAATAAGTGAGTGTCGTTGACTAAGTATGCCATGTGGCTGTCAGTGTGGCCAGGAGTAGCGATCGCATCAGCAGACCAAGCATCTTTCACATAACGGTTGTCTAAAACAGCTAGCGGTGCAGGCAGAATTGCTGGGAAATTGCCCAACGCTAACACCGCCTTTTGCACATGCAAACATTGACCGCTGCTCAGGTACACTATTGTGTTGTGAGGTTTAGTCTCGATGGCGATCGCTTCATCCACAATCTTTTCTAGCTGCACATTGGCTGCTGCATTTGCCTGCGCTGCTTGCTTTTAAAGTCGCCTGCACATAGTCCCCATACACCCGACGCGGAACGAAGGTAGATGGAGTTACCTGTTCGTGCCCATTTTCGTGCAGCCAGTTGAGGAAGTGATTTGGTTCATCAGCAAATGCGCTCATCTTACCCGCCGGCACATTCAGCAAGTGACAGTCCACTGGAGTCCCGTAAGCAACCCCTCTACCCACTTCCGAATTACGTTCAATCAACTTGATGGACAATGGCATGGTTGCGTTGCGTAAAAGATTGGCTGCAACCAGAGAACCGCTAAAGCCACCACCAATAATAGCGATCGCAACTGGAGAAACGGTTAGGTTAAAAATGCTGTTGTTCATAGGACTTGTCAGTTGCACTTGCTGCTTTCTACTCATCAATTTACGGCCGATAAACTGAAACTTATGCATGTTTGAAATTGTGAGATGCATGAATTGGCTCAAAAAACCACATAGGCACATGAATAAGTGGGAATTACACTTGAGTACCCAATTTCTCAAATTGAGAGAGTGGGGATCGTTAGATTACACAAACTAAAATCTAGATGAGGAAAGGTTTTGGAACTATTTATCTAAAATTTATGTATCTATTGCATCCAAATCCGATGCAAATACCGTGGTTTTTGATTAATATCAAAAAAGCCTTCAAAAGCGATAATTTTACTTCTAGGATTGTCAATATTTTCTGACAATATTAACAGTCAAATTCCAAATAATGTTTGACTTAATCTCAAAAGAGACTATTTATAAAGTAAATATGAAGTAGGGTGGGTTACGGCTTGGAACTAACGCAGCATGTTATCTGGCAGTGCATTAAGCGCTTCGATCGTGTTCTTCGTGACAAATTAGATCGAGATATCCGCATAACACACCCTACGGTAATTTTATTTTTACTTTATAAATAACCTCTCAAAGCAATATAGAGGTATTGACAAATACAGTAGCCATAAATCGATTGTGAGAAAATAATACGGTTGTGAATGTCACTAAGTATTGGGTGCAAAATGTGGAGACGTTCGCTAACTGAATTGAACGAAGCCGATCGAAAACTTCGTGAAATCAAAAGCGCATTTACACACAAACTTATAAGGTAATTAAAATGACTTACGATTCAGAAGATGTGCAAAAAATCCTTCAAATAGCACTAACTCGTAAACAGGAAGGTGAATTTTCACGAGAACAACTTCTAGAAATGGCATCTGAGTTAGGCATTTCTTCTAATATCTTGGAAACAACTGTACAAAACTGGTTAGCTCAACAAGAAGAGGAACGTTTGCGACACAAATTTAATAGTTTTCGACGCAAAGGCTTTTGGAAACATTTTGTTTCCTTCTTAGCCGTGAATTTATTCCTTATACTCTTAAATTTAATAACTAGTCCTAGTTATTTTTGGGCTATCTTCCCAGTATTAGGATGGGGGTTAGGATTATTTTTTCATTGGTGGAGCGTTTTTCAGACTAAATCAGAGGATTACGAGATAGCCTTTCAGAAATGGCGGGCACAAATTTAACTTCTCCCTAGTTGGAAAAATGGAAACACCAACGCACAGCTATGCAGCCCTACGAGTTGAGAGTAATCTTTCACCCACAAATGGCGAAATTTCCGTACTTAATACTTTGCTGACTCCACTATTGAATAGGATTCTCCCAGTACTTGGATGAATTTGTCTTTAATAGCCTGAAATCTGCTTGGGATAAGGATTACCACTGCTTATGCTCCAGATTTGTCCAACGGATAATGAGGATTTATCCTCTGAACTCACCCCACGGATAAATCCGAGGCAACCTTAAACTTGAGGAGTTTTATAACTAGTTCCTTTGAACCCTGTGTTTCTTAATTTGCCAAAATAGAGCTGTAGGCTAGAATAACTACGCTTTTAGCATAGTTTGATTGCCTACACTCAGGAGCAAGGGTCGGCTGGTTTGAAATAAGTAAGAGGAAGGGAGTATGGACAACAATAACTGGTTGCAACAGCTAATGATGGTGGGTCTTGGCACAACGTCTTTAGTAGCAGAAAAACTGCGGCAAGTCAGCGATGATTTAGTTAAAGACGGTAAGCTCAATCCTGAGCAAGCTAAGGCGGTAATAGATGATATTGCCCAGCAGTTAAAGTCGGAACAGGGAAACTTCGATGTCCAAATGCAACGGCAAATGCGAAACATGATGCAGGATTTGGGGGTGGCTCGCCAGTCGGAAGTGGACGAATTACGGGGTAGAATTGACCGTTTAGAGCGTCAACTGCGTGATTTGGAAAATAAGCTTTGGCGTTAAGATGTCCTTTCTGATTTAAACTAATTGTGTCCTGTTGGTAATGTTTTTGCCAGGATACCTAAGTAAGGAGAACTGATTTTGAAACCAATTTTCCTCAGCGTGGCGTTCATGCTGGTGTGTGTTGTGCTGTTGATTGTGGGGCAAGTAGGCAGTAAACAGAATACTGCCATTGCTGCCGAGTTAACCCAAACGCCGCTAGCGCCCACAGCTTTAACTGAAAATAATACTCTAATTGCGAGCAATACTATGTCTGATGATGCTAATGCCGTTACTACCCCGTCTGGATTAAAGTATGTCGAGTTAAAAGAGGGGACTGGGGCGACTCCTCAATCTGGACAAACGGTTGAAGTTCACTATATCGGCACTCTAGAAAATGGTACTAAGTTTGATAGTTCGCGCGATCGCGGCCAACCCTTCAGCTTTAAAATTGGCGTTGGGCAAGTAATCAAAGGTTGGGACGAAGGACTTAGCACAATGAAAGTAGGCGGTCGTCGTAAGTTAATCATCCCCCCAGAGTTAGGTTATGGCTCTCGTGGTGCTGGTGGTGTGATTCCGCCTAACGCCACTCTGCTGTTTGATGTGGAATTGCTGGGAGTTAAATAAGGGCTGGGGATTGGGGACTGGGGGAATTATTAAAAGAAGTTTCTATTCTCTCTGTTCCCAATGCCTTATCAAATAAATTAGGTATTTCAAAACACAGATGGGACAAAAGTACAGCTATAAAACATCAGATAAAATATCTGTAATTTAGAGCGGACTGCCGCGACTATACCAACAATCTAAATGTCAGACTAATACGCCCGGATGTTTCTGGTTGCTTGAGAATTCCATGCTTCCAATATTTCTGCGTCTTCTGAGGCATAAAAAGTAGAGAACCACTTTTGAGTAAGTAACTATGTTCAATGCTTTTGTCTTGTTTATTTTGAAATGTAATTATTCTTTCAGCCCCTAACGAAATAATAGAGATACCAGTATCATCCATGAGTTCATCAATTGAGTCGGAGTGAAATCCCATTGTTGAGTTACCATTTGTGTAATAATTTACTAAACAGTTGTTTGGTCGAAACCCAAAGTGTTTTTCAAGCCGATCGATAATAGGAATTAACTCATTCAGCATCGGGCATGAGTTGTAATAAATGTTTGAGTAGTTATATGGTGAACCAAAACTAGCGGTTTTTCGTGCCCGTATACGCTCATCCCAGTTAATTATGGATATAAGACTATCAAATAGAAAATGACTATTCGGCAAAAATAGATCGTTAATGAGTAAATCAGGCTCATTCATTGCTCAAATAAATTATTTGAACTCGCTAAATTTTTAAATTTTGAAACTTTGTAAACTGTGGATTAAACAAAAGTTTCGCAGTACCTGTAGGCCCGTTGCGATGTTTAGCTATAATCACTTCTGCAATGCCGCGATCGGGAGTATCGGGAGAGTAATATTCATCGCGGTACAACATTATTACTAAATCCGCGTCCTGTTCAATCGAACCCGATTCTCTCAAATCAGATAACATTGGACGCTTGTTAGTACGTGCTTCCACCCCTCGGCTTAACTGAGATAAGGCAATAACTGGTACAGATAATTCCCGCGCTAAACCTTTGAGTTGACGCGTGATTTTTGACAATTCTTGTACGCGATTATCACCTGCTCCTTCCATCAATTGCAAGTAATCTATTACAATTAATCCTAATTCAGTTCCAACTTCCGCTTGCAGTCTTCTTGCCTGACTACGCATTTGTGTAACTGTAATATTCGGCGTATCATCAATATAAATTGGCATCTCCGAGAGAATACCAATAGCACGGCTTAAAGGTTCCCACTGTGTTTGGCTGAGGCGTCCAGTCCGCAGATAACTACTTTCAATTTGCGCTTCACTAGCTAATAAACGTTGCGTCAGTTGCTCTTTTGACATTTCCAAGCTGAAAAAAGCAACTGGTAATTTATAAGAAGCGGCGATATTATGAGCAAGGTTTAAGCAAAATGCTGTATTGTGTACACAGATATCATTAGCAACAAAATTGTGTGTTTCTGGAATTGTTAAGTCATAAACTTGCTTATTACCCACAAACTCAATAGAAATAATTTCATCCCAATATACATCGCTGGTTGCTAACTGCTGAAGTGGCAAATTCTCTAAAGCTGTAGCTAGTATCCAAAGTCTTTCCCGCCTGAAAGCACGTTTACCAACATGCATATTTGTATAGCCTTGAATACCTGCGCGTCTGGCTAAACTACTCCAAGTTTCATTGCCTTTTGCTACTGCTATTTGTTCCCAAATCTCTACAGGTATCAAGTCACGATTAGTTTGATATCTTTTTTGAGATATTGCTGCTGCAACTTTTTCTATTGCTTCTTCTTTACTGAAGATACCTATTTCTGTGATAAAAGTTTTGATAGATAAGGCATCAGTAATATCTAATTGCCACGCTGGTCTGCGGGTGTTTTTATACTTGACAGACCGTTTTTTTAGTGATGCAATAATGCCAAATCTTAATAAAAGATGTTGAATTTGCCTTGCTAGTTTCTCGCTGACTGTTCCATAGCCTAACTGTGATTGACCGCTAGCAAGTAGTGCAGCCCATCCATCAGTAGCAAACAGACGATTAAGGAATAAGGCTATTTGCGATCGCTCTAATTTAAAAACGATGTTTGGGATAGTTTTATAATGAGCATCTTTGCCCCACAAACCTAATTCTTGTAACCAAAGTGTTAACGAATTTTTTCGATATTTGCTCATGCAAGCAAATCCATGAGTTCCAAATTCTTCTGACTCTAATTGTAAAATCTCGCATAATAGATCAAACGTTTCTAAATTTGGTACACACTCTCCTTGCTTCCAAGCGCAAAGTAAAGTAGGGCTGACTCCAACTAATTGACTTATTTTTTTTCCTGTCAATGACTGCGATTGAATCTTTAGTTTAAAACTTTCAGCAAAAAGCTGTCTTTGAATAGCAATAAATTCTAAATCTCCACGTACACAAAGTGATGGTGTGCGCCTACCTTGAGAATCTTGCCAGCGAATTTTTAAACCAACAAAATCAGCAATTGCTTGGGAAAATTCTGCTTGCAATAACGGATTACTATTTGTAAATCGTGGAGTGCTGTTAGTTAAGCCACCATCGCCAATTAAATATGCTAATAACTTTACTTCGCACTCACGAATAGTTTCTGTACCAAATACATTTATTGTTCGCGGAACAGCAATCCGATCGCCAACTGTCAGATTTTCTAATTTTTGCCAGCCTTTAATAGTCAAATATGGGTGAGTGATTGTAGTTTCAATAGACCTACCTAAGCGAGTTGTTACCCGAAAAACTGGTTTGATACCATCATCTACAAATGCACAGGGTTGAGTAAAGGTAAATTTCCAGTCGTTGTTTAGCGTCAATAATGAGCCATGACGTTGTTTATATAATTCTTCAATTGTGGTAATTGTTCCATCTGCCAAAACTATTTCTGAATCATGGCTGAGGCATTTTCCCATTGATGGGCGGCCTGCGACAATAATCAAATCAGAACGCTGAAAGCCGCTGGTCATCGCATCTAAATCGTAAAATCCACAGGGAATACCAGGTAAAGCGATGCCTTGATTTCTATCTTCAATATCCTGGAAATTATTAATTAGAGTATCAGAAATGTGAACTAAACCCGATTGGGGACGCTCTTGAGTAACTCCGAATACCTTCTGTTCTGCCCGATCTAAAACAATTGGTAACTCTGTTTCTGTCTCATAACCCAAATGGACAATTTCATTGCCAGCTTTAATTAACTGTCGCCGCAGGTATTTTTCCATCACTAACCCTGCTAAGGCGTCGATGTTCACAGCTGACACTGTGCGGTCTACCAGAGTTGCTAATTTATTTCTGCCACCAATGCGGGTAAGGATCTCATTGTCAGTCAGCCAACTTGTGACTGAGAGTAAATCTGTGGGTTTACCTTGGGCGTGGAGCCTCACAGCTGCTTGATAAATATCTTTGTGAGCGCTAATGTAAAAAGCTTCGGGAAGGAGGCGATCGCTAACTCGACTAATCGCTTCTGGATCTAGTAAAATACCACCCAAAATCGCTTCTTCCGCCTCGATATTTTGTGGTGGGAGGCGATCGCTACCATCGCCTTGAAAACTCAGTTCTTCAGCCATAAACGATTTTAGTTTTGATTTGCTAGAGACGCGATTAATCGCGTCTGTACAAGGGAGACGCGATTAATCGCGTCTGTACAAGAGCTAGGAGTTGTTTCCCCCTACTTCCCCTGCTTCCTCTGCTCCCCCTACTGTCTCCTAGCTAGCGACTACTTGAATATCGACTTGCGCCGCTACTTCAGAATGCAGCTTGATTTCGGCTTGATAAGTACCAAGGTGGTTAATATCGGGGATGGTAATACCACGCCGATCGATTTCTTGACCGGTGGCAGCCTTAATCGCATCTACAACATCCTGGGTGGTGATAGTACCGAAAATCGCTTCGTTTTCACCAACTTGCTTGGCAATTGTCAAGCTGCCAACTTTTTCTAAAGATTCTTTTTGCTCAAGAGCTTGTTGTCTGAGTTCTAATTGCCGTTGACGCTCTTGCTCGCGACGGCGTTCTACTTGCTTGAGAATACCAGGAGTGGCATTGGTTGCCAATTTCTGGGGAATCAGATAATTACGAGCGTAGCCAGGAGCTACTTCCACTAAGTCGCCAGATTTTCCCAGCTTGCTGATATCCTGATTTAAAACTAACTGCACGCGTTTCGCCATCGTTTTCCGTTTTTCCTGTAAAATCTGATTAATTTGGGTTTGGGTAAGATAGCTCACAATGTCAATGCTGTATTCCAAGCTTCTTTGCCTATACCCTAAAGCTTACAGATCGTAGCGAAAGGAAGGGTGCGATCGCAACTATTAGCGATAGAAAATTGATGGAGATTGGGGAATGCCCAATCCCCAATCCCTAAAAGTTATTTCTCATTTCCCGTATCCGCGCAAAGGTTTGCACTGCATCGCTACTCTTAACGGTTGATTGTAATGATGGCTGATCCCAACGTAAAAAGGGATTGGTTCGCTTCTCCACTCCCAACAGCGAGGGGATGGTAGCTTCTCCTCGACTACGGTAAGCCTTCACTTCATTGAAGCGCCTTTCTAAATCGGCGTTGTCGCCATCCACAGTTAGGGCAAATTGCAGATTTTTTAAGGTGTATTCGTGGGCACACCAGATGCGTGTATCATCGGGTAGAGAGCGCAGTTTGCTTAAAGAGTCCACCATTTGGGTCGGTGTTCCTTCAAACAAGCGACCGCAACCGCCAGAAAATAGAGTATCGCCGCAAAATAAATCGCCCGTCTCACCAGCTTTTTCGGGGGGAAAGTAGTAAACGATGTGAGCGCGGGTATGTCCGGGAACGAAGATAACTTCAGCTATGCGGTCTGCAAACTCGACGCGATCGCCTTGTTGCAAAAAGACCTGCTGTCCTGGGATTCTACCACGATCCTCGGCTCCTCCGTAAACTATCAGTTGGGGGAATTGTTCGATTAATTGCTTATTACCACCCACATGATCGTTATGGTGGTGCGTGTTGAAAATTGCTACCAACTCAGCTTTTAATTCTGCCAGTTTCTTTAATACTGGTTGAGACTCTGCTGGATCGACAACAGCGGCGATATTTTGTTTGCGATCGTGTAACAAGAATATGTAGTTGTCTGAGAGTGCTTCCAGACGGATTACCTGCATTACCTCTGCCTCCCTTACAACATAAATGTTTGCTATTGAGTAGCGCTCCTACATTCCAACGAATAATAGTGCTACCTCCACAAGTTATATCAAGTATTTATACTTTAGTTCATTATAACTATAGTGGAATATTAACTATGATATTATACAACCGTGTTAACACGGTAATTATACTTAAGATAAGTCAATTTTATATGAATTTATCAGTGTAATTTCTCTGGGAATAGCTACAAATAGAAAGTTAGATTTATTTTATTATTTTTTGTATTAAAAATAATCAATCGTTAAGTTCATATTTTGCTTATCTCTACTCTATCAGATTTGGCTATAACTAAAACTAGAGTAAGATTTACTTAAAATAAATACATATCTAATTTTCAAAGCAAACAACAATTGTTCATTTGATTTATGTCAACCGAAACTAGAGGATTTATTACAATTTTAACTGGACTTTACCCTTTTCAAGATTGTATTCATTTTTTGGCGGCAATTAGAAAGTTTCATCAAGAGCCAATAATTATTTTAATTGACCAAGTTCCAACAGTCCTTTATCCTTTTCTGAAGGCTTTCAAAAATGTAATTTTAAAGCAGGCTCCTGCAAATAAAAATACTGTTTTAGCATCACGCCAAGCAAAACTAGCTCTATATGCAGCCTCTGAATTTGATAAAACGATTTACTTAGATTCAGACATTTGCTTACTTTCCGACCTCAACGACGTATTTGAGTATTTGGATGAATACGATTTGCTATTAACTGAAGATGTGCAACCTTCTATTGTTAAAGCCACAAATTTATTGCGTGGAAAGCAAGAAGACCTTTTGCCAAATGTTTTGCCAATACTGCAATCTATCGGGTTCCCTTTACAAGCAGATAGTGTGCAATATAATAGCGGTTTGATTGCTTTTAAGAAAGCAGAAGTTAATAAGGTATTTTTTGACGAATTTCAACGTTATTTTGAGATTGTCAAAAACAACCAAGATAAATTACTTTTAAAAGACCAAGGGGCTTTTGCATCTGCGATCGCATCTGTACGCCCTCACATGAAAATTTTACCACCCACCTATAATTATCTCAGTAAGTGGCAGGATGCTTACAATATTCAGGATCAAATTAAAGTTCTTCATTGTACCTATCCTTATCGACCTCAATATGCTAAAAACATTAGTCGTTCTTTATATACAAGGATTTTTGACAGATTTGCTAAAGTATTTTTACCGAATCAAGTTACAAATCCTTGGCGTACTAAATAAAAATAAGTATAAAAATAGTGAAAAACTTTTCCAAAATATCGCTGTTGGTTTCAGATTTATCAAGTGCAGCTATTTTGCGTGCATACTTGATAGCAACAGCCCTCACTAATTTAGAATATGAAGTTGAAATTATGGGGTTTTTATTTGGAAATAACTTATATCGAAATTTACCATCAGAGTTAAACGTTTATAATTTACCAGGTAAAAACTTCCCAGAGTTTTTTGGAGAAATGCACAAAATTTTACCAAAAATTAATGGAGATATAATTTATGCTATAAAACCACAAATAGCGAGTTTTGGAGTTGGCCTACTAAAGAAAATATTTAGCCAAAAACCCTTAATTTTAGACATAGATGATTGGGAACTGAGTTGGTACGGTGGCGATGACTGGCATTATCATCCCACACCTAAACAATTAGCTAGAGAATTGTTGAAACCAGACGGCGCACTCAGGAATCCTTATCATCCTTTGTACGTCAAATGGATGGAAGGTTTGGTTAGTCAGGCTGATGCTGTGACAGTGCATACTAAATTTTTGCAGCAGCGTTTTGGCGGTACATTTGTTCCCAATGGTAAAGATACTTCTTTATTCGATCCCGCTTTATATGATGCTGAGTCCAGCAGAAATCGTTATGGTTTATCTGAATATCGGATTTTAATGTTTCCTGGTGCGCCAAGACCGTATAAAGGTCTAGAAGATGTTCTTATAGCGCTCGATAAAATTAATCAGCCGGACTTAAGACTAGTGATTGTAGGTGGCAGTCCTTATGATGATTACGATCGCCAACTTCAACAAAAATGGGGACGCTGGATTATCAAATTACCAAAGTATCCAGCTGATGTTATGCCTGATTTGGTAGCAGCGGCTCACATTGTAGTCGTTCCCCAGCGAGATACCCCAGAAACTCGCGCTCAATTTCCCCTGAAGTTGACAGATGGAATGGCAATGGCTAAACCTGTATTATCAACGCGCGTTGGAGATATTCCTAAAATTTTAGGTGATACTGGTTATTTAGTCGAGCCTGCTTGTCCCGAACAGATTGCTGAAAAAATTCAATTTATTTTTCAAAATTTAGAGTCAGCAAACCAGCAAGGGATGAAGGCAAGAGAAAGATGTGTGGAACACTATAGTATAGGGGCTATGGCTTCTGTGCTCAAGTCGGTAATTGCTCGATTATGAATCTTGATTGGGTATGGGGCATTGAAAAAGAAATTTTCATTTCCTCATTCTGCCAAATCGGTTCTTCTATTTTATCTAGCAAAATATTTAAAAACTGGTGTTGTAAAGGTAACTGTGTTTTAACGGAGTTGATATCTGAAGATTACTAAGTTTGAATTATTTTGCGATCGGCTAATTTAACAAGTAATTTGTGAATTATATTAATAAGTGAACGTGGTCTAAAAATACCCAATGTCTACCAGAAAACTACTACTAAGATTCGCTAAACCCTATCCAGGTTTGATTATCCTAACAATATTGTTAGGATTTTCTGGAGCTTTATTTAATGGGATTAGCACAGCTTTAATTGTGCCAGTAGTTTTAAAAATTGTGGGACAAGAAGTAGACTTAACTACTGCTCCTCCCATCTTAAAAAGATTGATAACTCCCTTTGACAATACCCCTGAACCTTACCGGATAGGGGTAATGGCTGGGGCGATTATATTCACAATTCTTTTAAAAAACTTAGCTACTTATGCCAGCTCCTTAACATCGAGTTCTTTAACCCGAAAGCTGACATCAGATATGCGCGAAACCGGGTTAAAACTATTACTAGAAATTGATATAGATTATTATGCCAAGACGAAGGTTGGTGATTTAATCAACCGTCTTGGTGGAGAAATTGGTCGGGCTGCAAGTGCTATAGGTAGTACAGTCAAGATAGTTATTGTGGGAATCACAATTTTAGTTTTTGTTGGTTTATTGCTGTCAATTTCTTGGCAGTTGACAATTGCTGCTACGCTTTTGCTGTCGTTGGTGACGTTAGTCAATCAGTATGCCATTTCCCGGTCTAAAAATTTTGGTAAGCAGCTTAGTGAGATGTCTAAAGCATACTCAATCTCTGTACTGGAAACCCTGAACGGAATTAGGCTGGTAAAGGCAACGGGAAATGAAGAAAAAGAATATCAACGGATTAAAAAATTAATTCGCGATCGCGAGTTAGCAGATTTCCAATCTCAGGTTAATTCGGAAGCGATTACACCTCTGAGTGAGGTGATGGGTATTACAGCTTTACTGCTAATTGTTATTTTGAGCAAAACCTTCTTTGCTAACCAGGTTTCTTCTCTTTCTACCGTACTTTTGACATATTTATTAGTGCTGCTGCGAGTGCTGCCATTAATTTCTCAGCTAAATACTATTCGCAGCAACTTTGCCAGTACTGCCGCCAGTGTGGATGTAACCAATGAGTTTTTAAGCTTGCACGATAAGCCATTCATGGGCAAAGGTAAGCTTCCCTACACAAAATTAGATGAGGGAGTATCTTTTAATTCTCTTTGCTTTGCCTACCCTGGTCATGAAAAGTTGGTACTCAAAGATGTGAGTTTATATTTACCGCGTGGCACAACCTTAGCATTGGTAGGCGGTTCTGGTGCTGGTAAATCCACATTGGCAGACCTTTTACCTAGATTCTACGACCCGATCGCTGGCAGTATTACCATTGATGGCACTGATTTGCGGGATTTCGATCTTGTATCCCTGCGAAAGCGGATGGGAATCGTTAGTCAAGATACCTTTCTTTTTAATGACTCGGTGGGGAATAACATTGCCTATGGGCGAACAGAGGCTACTAAGGATGAAATTTTCATCGCAGCCAAGCGGGCAAATGCCTATGAGTTTATTAGCAAATTGCCTCAGGGATTTGACACCTTGATTGGCGATCGCGGCGTGATGTTATCTGGTGGACAAAGGCAAAGATTAGCGATCGCCCGCGCCCTTCTCCAAAATCCCGAAATTTTGATTTTAGATGAAGCCACCAGCGCTTTAGATACCGTTTCCGAACGTTTAGTCCAAGCTGCACTCGATGATTTGAGTCGCGATCGTACCACCCTAGTAATTGCTCACCGCCTTTCCACAGTCCAAAAAGCCAATCAAATAGCTGTGTTAGAGCAAGGACAAGTGGTAGAAGTGGGAACCCATGAAGAACTTTTACAAAAGGGTGGTTACTACTCACGTTTGTACTCAATGCAATTTGCAGAACGTCCTGAAACTGCTGCCAAACACAATCAAAGTTTGCTCCGCATCTCTCACGAAATTCGGACGCAGATGAACTCGATGATTGGATTCCTACGCTTATTACTTGATGATTTAGTGGACGATTCTGAAGAACGGCATGAATTAATTGAAGACTCTTATAAATCAGCCTTGAGAATTCTCAACACCATTGATGTTTTTGGGGATGTGATTAACTTGCAAATCAGCGGGCAAATGCTCTCAATTTCTGACCAAAATCAAAATGTTATCAGTAATCATTATCAAATTTTTAATCAAATCTCCGTTGAGTTTCGGAGTTCTCTGAATCTCATCCTTAGCTCTCTCCGCTCTCTAGCTGATAATTTGACATACACCACAGAAGAACAAAATGGATTAATTACTGAAAGTTATGAATCTGCTATATATTTGCTCGATGATTTAGGCAAGTTTGAGAATAGTATTAATGTTTAAAATTATGAAAAATCCTACTTTAAAAAAACACTACATTTTTTTCATTGGTGAAAAGTTGCCGCAGCCAGAAGCTCACCTAGTACAGTCTACAAATGCAGCTAATGCCGCCGCTAACTTGGGATACTCAACAGTTTTGGTATACCCTGACAAAGGAGCAAAAGCGATTAATCCAGTTAATCTAGCTCGTCCTTTTCAACCGAGACAAACACCAACGGAACTAGTTAAATATTACAACCTCCATGACAAATTAAAAGTTGCTCCCTTACCGATGCCTTGGCCAATTGACCATTTTCGGAGCAAATTTACTGACTCTAACACCATTGCTAGCAAATATTATTTCCCATTTCACATCCTTCCAACGACTAAACTTGTCCACAGCCGCAATTGGAATTTTGTCAAAGCTGCGATCAAAAATGGCGTTCCGGCAATTTACGAACACCATCACCACGAAGACAAGCCATTTGAGCCAGAAATTGTCACAAATCCGCTGTTGCAAATTGCTGTCACCGTTGTAGACACGATCCGCGAAAGTATGATTAAAAATGGGATGCCACCGGAAAAAGTAATTAGTCTGCACAATGGTTTTAATCGCTTATTTATGCAGAGACAACCAGAAAAAGCGGCAGAATGGCGTCAAAAACTATTGCGAGACGAAAGCCAAAAATTGGTAGTTTATGCGGGAGCGTTACAGCAATTTAAAGGTATTGATGTACTAATTGATGTGGCTAATGAAATGCCTAATGTGCAATTTGCCTGTGCAGGCGGTAAGCCAACAGAAGTCGAATATTATCAACAATTGGTAAAAGAAAAACAGATTCATAATATTAAATTTTTGGGCTATGTCTTGCATAATGAGTTAGCATCTTTGCTACAAGCAGCCGATGTTTTAGCTCACCCTCATTGTTCGGGAAAAGCGGCAACTTTCACATCTCCCTTAAAGCTGTTTGACTACTTCGCCTCTGGAACTCCCATTGTCTCGACGGTAATTCCTTCATTAGTTGAGTTTCAAGGTACTAAGTCCATTACTGCTTGGTGTGAGCCAGATAACCCCAGCCAATTTGCCGAAAGTCTGAAGCGAGTTTTAGAAACTCATCCCAGAAAGATAGAAGGTTACCCAGATAGTATCGAATTTGTTAAACAGTTTTCTTGGGAAAATCGAGCGGCAAAAATCCTTAGTTATGTTGATGAATCTCTGCTTCCCCAACTGATTGTGTAAGGAAAAATGAGCGAAATTAGGGAAAATAACTCATGGCAAATAATAACTGACTAATAAATAAAATGACTATTAAAACTGTAGGAATGATTAGCAGCTATCGAGGTTTAGAAACCAGAGCCGATTGGCTATGGCAACAAAGCCCGAATCAATTTGGAGTTTGGGGCAATATGCAAATGCAGGCACTAGAAGCCAAACCAGATTTTCTACTGATGTATCAATTTGATTTTCCCCAAGCATCGCCACAAAAATCTTGGTTAGATAATTTTCGCAACCGGCAGCAAAAATCAGCAGTAAATGTTGATTCTTTACTGCGTGGCGTGAGTAAAGAGCGGATTATTTATTTGCTAAGAGAACCGCCTTTAGATGAAATTGTCGAAATAACTAATCATAATTACCAACAAGCCCAGCAGTATTGCGGCTATATTTCTGGCCCCGATGATTTTGCTCCCACTCCCGACTACATGCCTGCTATTTGGTATCACTCAAATTCATTTCAAGATTTAAATGAAATGCCACCTTCCCAAAAGGTTGCTCCATGTAGTTGGATTACTTCAGGAATTAGCCGTACTGCTAAACATCGCCAGCGGTTAGATTTTTTGCAGTCTCTACAATCTAGTGGGATGAAATTTGATTTGTATGGGCGTAACTTACCAGAATGGGCGAAAAAGTCGGGAGAACTAGGTAACAAATGGTATGGCATGGCACCATACTATTACAATCTAGCAATTGAAAATTATGCTGATAATAATTGGTATGTGAGTGAGAAACTTTGGGATAGTTTACTTGCCTGGTGTCTGCCAATTTATTATGGTGGCCCGGCTGCTGATAAATTATTGCCACCGGGTAGTTTTTTGCGATTACCTAGTTTAGATGAAAAAGGCATTGCCTACATCCAAGAAGTGACAGCTACACCTGATGCTTGGTATGCTGCCAAAGATGCGATCGCAGAAGCACGTCAAATCATCTTACACAAATTAAACCTGCTTAACTGGTTATCAAACTTTGTCGATCGACACTGATAAATTATGAATGGTATTTGTACCCTTGGCAATGATTATGTTTTCGATCAACTGGTGGCTTTGCTCAACAGTATTGATGTTATCTTGGGGCCGGAAACTCCTGTTTGTATCTATCCTTTCGACGATCGGACACAGCGGATTGCTGAGGAAATAGCGAAACGCCCGAATGTATTTCTTTACGACGATCGAGAATCAATCAACCGCTGGGATCAATTTATGCTCTCAGCAGCACCAGAACGATTGGATCGTAGTAAATTCCGATTATATGGCGCTCACCGTCGTTTTTGTGCCTTTGATGGGCCCTTCGATAAGTTTATCTATTTAGATGCAGACACCTTGGTGATGAACTCCTTAGCGACAGTGTTTGAAAAGCTAGATAGTTATGATTTTGTTGTCTACGATTTCCAATTTAAAGATGTTAGTAAAATATACAATGTTAGTTCGCCCAAATTACTAGAAATTTTCGACCAAAAACGTATTGATTCAGAAATATTTTGCTCGGGCTTTTATGGCGCAAAGCGGGGAATATTTAACTCAGAACAAAGAGATTGGCTGATATCGAATTTACAAAACGGTGAAGCAGAAATTCTGTATGACGGTGCTGGCGAACAACCACTGATCAACTATATGGTAATGAGGTCTAATCTTTCTATTTATAACTTTGCTCGCCAATTGCCAGATAATCAAAAAACCGGATGCTCTGCCACATCTAAGCATTTTGAAGAGCGAGAAAATCTTCTTTATGACAAAGGTAATCGACTAACTTACCTTCATTATATTGGGATTCCTCCTAATATCAATCAAGCAGTCTGTGCTGGAGAGAATATTGAGTTTCCTTATCGAGATTTATTTCTCTACTATCGTTACCTGCACGAACCAGAAAAGCGTCCAGTCTTTAAAAATCCTCCTAAAAATTATAATGACGCTCCAACGCCAAATTTATTTACAAGAGCTTTGCGAAAATTTAAGTTAATTAATCAAGGATAATTTATGAGTCGGGGAATTTATATTGTTGCCAATGACCGGGTTATCGATAATGCGATCGCTTTATTAAATAGCATTCGTTACTATGACGCAGAAGTAACCATTTATCTCATACCTTTTAACGAAAATTATCACAAGGTAGCAGAGCAACTTGCTATCTTACACAATGTGCAAATTTTCCCAGATTTAGAACTTATTGAGAAATTTACCAAACGCATCGGAGAAATTTTTGATAGAGATTTCCTCGCCTTACCCAACAAAATGCGTAAACTAGTAGCGTGGTTTGGCCCTTTAGATGAGTTTATTTATATTGATACAGATATTGTCGTTTTTGAAAAAATCGCCGACAATTTAGACAAACTTTCAGAAGTCGATTTCTTCTGTTGTGATTACCATCACGCCAATGACAAGCTGCGAAATATATTTTCCCCATTTGTGAAAGAGCAGCAAATTTTTTCCGAAGCCCAACTCCAAGACGTTTTCAACAGTGGCTTTTGGGCTTCGAGAAAAGGAATTATTACCGAACATCAAATGGATGAAGCTTTGCAGGAATGTGCTGCACATCGCGAATATTTTGATTTTTCTGAAGGAGTTACAGATCAACCAATTTTAAATTATCTTGTGCTCAAGCTAATTGCAAAACGTGGAAATCTCGTCAAAATTCCTGGGGGAGGGCCTGGTAGTTGGGCGGGTTCGCAAAATTTCCAACAGCAAGACTACGCCCTTTATGATCGAGGACAACGACTAAAATATCTCCACTGGGCTGGTACGCGGATGAAAACTGGTAGTCCCTATTGGCAATTGTGGGAACACTATCGCTATCTCCATGAGGGTAAATTCGCCTTCATCCCCAAACTGACTCGCCGTTTCTTTCCCTTTGTTACTGCCCGTACTTAATATTAGGAGTATCCCAATGATTGATGGCATTTACATCTTAGCGAATGATGTTGTCTATGACCAATTAGTTGCGTTGCTCAACAGTATAGAAGCTAATGCTGGTAGGAAAATTCCTGTCTGTATACTTCCATATAATCAGCGCTTAGACAAGGTAAAAGCAGAGATTGCATCTAGAGATAATGTTAATTTGTTTGAAGATTCTGATTCCATAGCTTACTGGGATAACTTTGCCACCCAAATATGGAAAAATTACCCTAGAGCACAAAAAACTTGGCGAGAGTGGGGCTTTCCAGAACTCTATGAGCTACCTATGCACCGCAAATTTTGTGCTGTAGATGGCCCTTTTGATAGATTTATTTATTTTGATGCAGATACTTTGTTAATGGGGCCTATAGATTATGTATATGAAAAATTAGATACCTATGATTGGGTAGTCAATGATTTTCAATATAAGTCAGAATTAAAATTTATTTTTGATGGCTCCCCAGCGCAGATGCAGCAAATTTTCAACTCAGAAAACTTGCAAGATAAAGTATTTTGTGCTGGTTGGTTTGCCACTAAGAAAAATATTTTTTCTCCAGCTATCAGAGCAGACTTACTCAACAAATTAATCGCGGGTGAAGCAGATGCTATGGCTTTTTTAGCACCCGATCAATCTTTATTTAACTACATGGTGTTGAGAAGTGGAATTTCCTATTATAACTTTGCTTTCTATGAGTGCGAACAGGCAACTGGTAACCACTGGAGTTCTCAATTTGATGTGGTAGATAATATTTTATACGACCAAGGACGGCGGCTGACATATCTGCACTATATGAGTATAAGTTCATCAAATTTTACTCAAATTTGCGCTGGTGAAGATGTTAATATTCCCTATCGAGATGTGTTTTTGCATTATAGGTATTTAAAGTCACCAGAACAAAGACCCAAAAGCTTTAGGCGTCAGAGTCCGCTAATGCGTCTGCAAAAGACTACTACAGGTTTTTTCAATCAAAGAATCAGCAATATCAAGCTTAACTATCGTAATTTAAAGGATAGAATTACTAAATGATTAAGCACAATTAGGCTTAAAAGTTGTTTGAGTAGCTTATCTATTGCCCAATTATCGGTAATAAAAATCAAAGTCTTTCAAAGTTAAAATTCTTAAACGCAGTAGATTATATAAATACTTAATAATTTTATCAATTTTAAGTATAGTTCTCTGCCAAATGAAGCGTTTGGGGTATTCTAACTTTGCTTGTTGCTCAAAATATATTGCCATATCTTCCATTTTCGACTCTCCCTTTTTGATTCTGACGAATTCGATTCTATTCTTAAAGAAAGAGATACCCTTCATTTCACTCCATCTAACAGGTAAACCTGCTTTAGCAGCTGCTAAACCTATTGCATTTCCTTCGGAATCATACAGCCCATTTAACTCACAATAAGATGCGATAATTTCCCACTGTTTGAGAAATTCTATTTCTTTTCCAGAGTCTTTTGTAACTGCAAATAAATATTCATAAACAAAGTTAATATTTTCATTTTCTAGTTCTAAATTTAACTTTGAAGCAGCCTTTTTAGCTACTTTAAACTCTTTCAAAAGTTTGGCATTAGAATTGCCAGCTAGAACCTTAGCATACTTTTTCGGCATATTTTCACAGCCCCTTGCCGTTATTCCTGGCATGGAAATCCATTCCGGGTTTTGCGGAACTGGCGCTAATATTCGCATATCTGCATCAATGAATATGCATGAATTAAACAGAGATAAACCCTTGGCTATTGCAAATCTTTTGTCATGGTAAAACTTAACACTTTGTTGTTTATGCTTAAATGCTAAAACGTTAGGTTGTTCGCTAAAGTCGCTAGGACAATCAGTTAAAATAACAAAATAACTATTAGGCGAATATTTTTCGATATCTTTTGCTAATAACAATGCAAGATTACGATAGTTTTCACCACAGGCTAAAGTACAAAAACAAAATACTTTTTTGTCTTGAGTCATAGCTTTTTACACTCCTTCTAAGTAAATAAAAATCTGCATAACAATACAAACAAAGTTGAGTATACTTTGAGTCATAGTTACTATCCCTTTAGCAGAGATAGTGAGGATGCAACTTTCAGTATTTGTACGTAATTTTAACGCAATTAAACCTTAGATTTATGAAGTTTATGTAATAGATAAGTATTCACCACTAGCTAACGATCTCATTTTTAGTAGAAGGTCGTTGCTGGCGGTGACTATTTACGGTAATTTATATGTTGGTGAGGCGTCCTATATCTAAGAAAAGGAATCTAAATCTAAAGATTGCATACCTTCGCGTTCTATAAAGGTCATCATACTTCCGAGCTGCAACCAAACTAGCAAACAAGTAAACAGACTAATTGGTAAACCGACTCCTAAAGCTAAAGAGGAGGGAAAACCAAATATTTCTAAGCCTGAAGACAGAAATAGACAAGTACCGCCAGTTATGCCGATAAATGGCACAAGTAATTGTTTCAGTGAGGAACGCGGTTTCGTATTTTCTGTACGTTCGCTTGGCCATTTCTGCACAATTACTTTCAAAGTGCCAGATAATGCCAAACCAGATGTTAATGCTGTCAGAAAGCCAACAAGTAACAGAAAATAAGGCGGTTGCAGAGGAAAATAGTACATGAAAACTCCTGATTTATATTAAAGATTTTTTACTTTTTGTTTGTTGACTGGTTCCCAGCAAAAGGCGCAAGGAATGTAGCTTTTGGCAGGATAGCAGCTGCGCCTTCCCTGGATAACTCTGTCAAAATGCCGATCGCTACATTTAATAAACGATCCGGTTTTAAGTCATCTTTAACCAGGTTCCACAGGCGTTGGACATCTTCGGTGTGGAGGCGGTCATCTTCGGTGAGAGCAAGCACCAGTTGTCGCCGGAGAAACTTGCCTTCTTCTGACACCAGATATTGGAACCCCATCTGGGCTGTGGGCAATACATCAAAGTTGCTATCGGTACGAGCGATCGCAATCAAATTCTCTAACCGCTGCCACTGAAATTTACCATCTTTGAACAACACATTCAATAATCGTCGCCGTAATGCGGGCGATTCTCCTGTCAGCAACCGCCGTGCTATGTAGGGATAACCCACTTCAACAATTTTGAAATTCGGGTTAAGGCTCAGGGCAATACCTTCTTGGGTAACCAGAGAACGAATAATCAAAGCAAACTTTGCCGGGACTCGGAAAGGATATTCATACATCAGTTCCGAGAATTCATCGGTAATAGTTTTGAAGTTAAAATCCTTGACATTTTTGCCAATAGCATTTCCCAGCACCGCTTCTAATGCTGGCACAATCGGGCAAATATTCGTGTCTGGAGTCAGAAATCCCAATTTTACAAAATCTTCGGCTAAGTCGGTATAGTCTTTATTCACCAAATGCACTAGCGCATCGACTAGCGTTTCTTTGGTGCTTTCTTCCAACTGATCCATCATGCCGAAGTCAATGTAAGCCATACGACCATCGGGCACAGCAAACAAATTGCCGGGATGAGGGTCAGCATGGAAGAAACCATATTCTAAAAGCTGTTGCAATCCTGATGTCACGCCAATTTGGACGATCGCTTCTGGGTCTAAACCTGCTTCGCGGATGCGTTGAGTATCCGTCAGCTTAAAGCCGTCAATCCATTCCAGGGTTAAAACGTGGGTATTGGTATAACGCCAATAAATGCCTGGAACTTTTACTTGCGGGTCGTTGTGGAAGTTGCTAGCAAATTTCTCAGCGTTGCGGCCTTCATTAATATAGTCAATTTCTTCAAATAGCTTCATGCCAAACTCGTCCACAATTAAAGTTAAATCGTGACCGAGATTTAAAGGCAACCAAGGAGCTACCCAACCTGCTGCCCAACGCATTAAATATAGGTCGCGTGTGATTACCGGGTGTAAGTTGGGGCGTTGCACCTTCACTGCGACTTCTTCGCCGCTGATTAGGCGACCACGGTATACTTGACCTAAGCTAGCAGCAGCTACTGGGCTAGGTGATAGCTCGCTAAAGCTTTCATGAATTGGACGGTCTAGTTCCGTTTCGATAATCTGGTAAGCGATCGCATTATCGAAAGGTGGTAACTGGTCTTGTAACTTTATTAGTTCTTCTAAAAAATCTTTGCGTATCAGGTCAGGTCTGGTGGAGAGGGCTTGACCAACTTTAATAAAAGTCGGGCCGAGGCGGGTGAGCAGTTCTCGCAACTGGATAGCTCGTTTACCCTTGTTCTGCTCAACTTTATCTTGCCATTCGTCCCACTTGAGACTGAGTATAAATCCTGCAAAAGACCAGATAATTCTCAGCAGTCGCCCCCACGCTAGCCAGGGACGGTAACTATAGTAGCGAGCGATCGCCTCTGGGTTATAGAGTTTTAGCTGAGTAGGTTGATACTGACCCACGCCTTTATTTGCCTCTTCAACTGAAAAATTTACAATGATTGTTTGTCTCCTGATCCACAAGTTAGTTGCAGTTACAGGATAGCGGTAGTCTTTTATCTAAAACAACTAGAACTTTACCCTTTGAGGATACTGTTCGAGGCGATTTTAGCCTATGTTCCCGCCTGGTATTTATTTATCTTTTTCTTAATTATACTTTATAAAACTACAACTACTTCTCCAACTTTCAGATGGTTTTATCTTTTCTTAACCATTGTTTATAAAAATCTAAATATTTACCTATGTAGGCAAATTTCAATAAAATGCGATAGTTAAGTAACTTTATTTACTAACAATTACATTAAGCAATAGTACTATTACTGTCTTAGCCACCTATTTACCTTTGTCTGAATACTTTTACGATGATTGTCTTCTAAAAGACTCATCCATAATGGAGTTGACAAAACAGCAGCAAAGGTGGCTTAGAACTCAATACGGTTCAGTTAAGGGTAAAACTTTTTGTCAAAGTTATTTTTTAACAAACCGCATACTCCTACGGAGAAGCAAGCTACGCATAGCGTCTCGCAGAGAAGGAAGGACGCGTTCGCGAAGTGTCTCGAAGAGAAGGAAGAAATGCTTAACTGAACTGTATTGGCTTAGAACTCAGAACCTTTGATTAGTTAGGCATACCCTCAAAGTACCGGGCTTTCAGCTACTGCTATAAATTTGGTAAGTGGTAGTGGTTTTGCCACAATTACCAATTACCAATTAGCTACTTTTAATTATCATGTAGTGCTATTTAGATTTAGCCTCCAAGTTTTCTAAACGGCTTCTCAATTCCTGGTTTTGTTGTTTAAGTTGATCGAAATCTTCACGCAATTGACGCAAGGTTTTTTCTGAACCAATATTCTTTTGCACCTTGGAAATTTCTTCTTCAGCATAGCGACGTACACGCCCATCGGCTGTTTGTTCAGCTAGCGATCGCAAAATCCCCACTGCTTTAGGTGTTTCCATTTGTCCTAATGCTGCTGCTACCGACACTTGCGTTAAAAAGAAGGTTTCTTTGGCTAGTTCTGTTAATTTTTCTAAAATCCGTTCCAAATTAACTGGACTTTGACCTACAGAAATCTTTCCTAAAGCGCGAATTGTGGCTAAACGTAGGGGTTGTGGTACACCAAGTTTGGTGTATTCAAGCAGCAGATTTAAAGCTGCTTCCGAGGTTTTGAATTCAGCTAAACCGGCAACTGCACCACTCCGCACGACTTCATTCCAACCCGCCTTTTCTTCTAAAACGGATTTCAACAGCTTTAATACCTTGTCTTCCTTGGGTTTTTCTTCCAAGTTTGCAGATGCGATCGCCCCGATTGCACGAGAAGCTGCTGCTTCCACGTTGTAGCTGGGATCGCCTTTTTGCAACAGCCCTTTCACAACTTTATAGCTTTCAGCCGTTTTGATTTGAGCAAGTGCTTCCACTACAGATCGTCGCACTTGAGCATTTTTATCTTTTAACCCAATAACTAAGCCATCAAAGGCTTGGTCTAAATTAATTTGGGCTAGTTGTTTTGCCACTTCCACACGCACACCCCATAATGGGTCATTTTTAAGTGCCGCAGACAGTGCAATGGTAGCTTCTAACCCACCTTTTTTTGCCAAAGCTTCCGCTGCATAGATGCGCGAAATCGGGTTGGGGTCAAATTCTAACTGTGCTTTTAACTCTGGTAGTGGATACTCCAAAGCTACTGTTTTTAGGTAATTATCCCCGACATCAAAGCTGATAAATTGGGGTTTATTTTCTAGTGGAAAGTAGAAGCTTTGTTCGCGTTCATTCACTCGTACAGTGAAAGTAGTCAGTGTGGAGAATGAAGTGCTGAGTTTGGCAGATGAATCTTGCTGTACATAGCCAAAACCTATGGGTATTTTCAGTTCAAACAAATCCTTACTGCCATTTTTACCTTCAGCAGCTTGGGTTTGAGTTACCGTAATTTTTGCCAAATTAGCATCTCCATCCCAAGAGTAAGCTACTTTAAAATCGGGATGACCACCACGATAAACGTATTGGTCAAAGAGGAACAAAAGATTACGTCCGGTTGCTTTTTCAATCGCCCTGAGTAAGTCAACTGTTTCTACAGTTTTGTGGGCATTATCTTGGACAAATGTTTGAATCGCCTGCCAAAATAATTCATCTCCTAATTGAGTCCGAATCATGTGATAAACACAAGACCCTTTTTCGTAGATGTGGCGATCGTAAAGTTCGATAGCTTCTCGGTAAACATGCGTTACCATCGGTCGGCGGTAGCGGCTGCTATCTTCACTAATGTAACGACGAGCTTCCAATAAACGATAGTAAGCTGCTTCTTGGAGACTATATTCCTGTTCTGTCCACATCACCTCAGAATAGGAAGCCATCCCTTCCTTAATCCAAGCATGAGACCAATGTTTAATCACCACCAAATCACCAAACCACTGGTGCGCGAGTTCGTGGACGACTAAACTTTCGGTATTGCGGTTATCTAAGGCGGCGCGTTCATCCAGCAAGCATCTATCTGTTAACAGAGTTGTGGAAGTGTTTTCCATCCCACCAAAAATGAAGTCATCGACGCAAACCTGGGCATATTTCGGGAAAGCATAGGGATAGCCATACTTTTGGCTCAAAAATTCGATCATCCGAGGAGTTTTGCCCATGCTGCGTTTAGCATCTTCCTCCCGTCCCTTTTCTACGTAGTAGGTAACTGGTTTCCCCTTCCACTCGTCCCGAATTTCAGCGAAATCACCTACTGCCAAAGTCATCAAGTAGGTAGGATGAACTTGTTGCTGTGACCAATGGTAGATTTTGTAATTACCATCTTCTGTGGTGTCGATCAATTCGCCGTTGGAAATCGCCACCAGAGGGTTAGGAACACGAACGCGAATTTCTGAAGTAGACAATTGTCCTGGATAGTCAAAGCAGGGGAACCAAAAGCGAGAGTCTTCGTCTTCTCCCTGAGTCCAAACTTGAGTGGGCTTGTTTGGGTAGTGCTTGTCTGGTTGAATAAAGTAAATACCGCGTTGCGGTTTTGTTACCGAGTAGGTGATCGCAATCAGCAAGCGTTTACCAATCTGAGTCGCCTCAGAAAGTTGGATAGAAAGCTGTTCCCCGTCGTAGTCAAAATTTTGTGGTACTTCGTCCACCTGCACAGACTCGATATTCAGGTTGACAGCATCCAAAGTCAAATGGTCAATGCCATTACAAATTGGCGAGAGGCGAATGCTACAACTGCCCTGATAGCTTTGCTTGGGGATATCCAAGCTAAGATCGAGAAAAATATGTTCTACCTGTCCGGGGCGATCGGGGTTGTAGTGTGGTCTTGCTCCCGGTAACTCAAAAGGTTTGTGCCCGTTATTATCTGTATCAAAATAAGACTTCGACATTGATCCTTACTGACCTTGTAATCCTGAAAAGTCTGGCTTGGCTGGACGTAGTTAAGTAAAATAGCGGTGTCTAAATGTATTTCCCAAATCAATAGGGCATTATGGGGGTGAGGATTCCCCTTTGGGATTGGGGGATTGAAATTAATCTCACCCGAATTTTCAAAGGTCGGTTACCGATCCTTGGACTTTTTTCCATATCCCTCCCGCATCTACTTTTCCTGATGCTTTGCACTTTTTTGTCATTGAGTCAAGAGTCTCTTGCACCTCTATAGATTCTCATTAAGTACAAATACTCCTAATTATTCTTATAACTTTAGGATAGCTTGCTACTGTTGAGCAGGCTATTTTGTTTGAGATGAACAGCATATCATTTGCGGATTTGCTCATTATCCCTTTGAAGTATTTTTGAGAGTAATTTTAGATCGCTAACTTATAGGACTACTAATTTTATCAGTAAATACCGATCGATGAGCGGAAATTATTAATAAATCCGAAAACTCTACAATGACACTTGTAGAAATCTCGGTGACAATTTGAGCAAAAGAGGATAATAAAATGCCTGAAAGTAAATCCAAGTTTCTCATTCCTGCTGTTGGTGCTGCTGTAGTTGTAGCAGGAAGTATAGCCGCTTATACGTATTTTAAAGGTTCATCAGCAGGTAGTTTAGACGCTTTAGGCAGTGCTAAAGTAGTACCTTCAACAGCATTGATGGCAACTTATATTACTACTGACTCTCAAGCCTGGGCAAAGTTACAGCAGTTTGGCACTCCAGAAGCACAAAAGTTAGTGGCAAAAGGTCTGGAAGATTTCAAGAAGCAAATGTTCAGTGACAGTAACGTTTCTTATGAAAAAGACATAAAGCCTTGGGCTGGTAGTGTAATGATTGCTGTATTGCCACCAAATCCTGTTAAACCGGCGCAGTTAAAAGTGCCCTCTGGAGCACCTAATTTACCAACTAATTTACAGCAAGAACCGAATATCCTGATAGTAGTGGGAATTAAGGACAAACTCAGTGCCTTGAATTTTGCTAATAAATTGAAGTCGCAAAAAGGGGTGAAATTCCAAGAATCTGACTATCAAGGTGAAAAAATTATCAAAACTACAGAAAACGGTAAGCCAACATATAGCGCAGTTTTAAATAATAGTCACTTGATATTAGCCCCCGAAAAGCAAGCTGTAGAAAAAGCAATTGACACCTTTAAAGGACAGTCTTCTTTTGCCAGTAAAGAGGGTGCCAGCAGCATTCTCAACAAAGGAGTGGATGTCAAAAACAGCCTCGCCCAAATTTATGTACCAGACTATGCAGGGATGGTACAGCAATTAGCAGCCGGAAGTCCGCAGGCAAAGCAGTTACCCCCACAAACCCTGACGCAACTGAAGCAGATAAAATCTGTGGTAGCGGGTATTGGTGTTGACGATTCGGGAGTGCGGGTAAAAGCGATCGCTAATTTAGATCCGCAATTAAATAAATTTCAGTATCAATCAAGCCCTGGAAATATAGTTGGGCAATTTCCCACTGATACCTTTGCTCTGGTTAGCGGAAATGGTATTAGCCGTAGTTGGGAAGCGCTAGTAGAACAGTCAAAAGATTATCCAGAAATGAAGCAGGCTCTCGAACAAGCGCGAGGACAACTGAAAATTGCCAATTTAGACCTGGATAAGGATATTTTTGGCTGGATGAATGGAGAATTCGCCTTTGGTGCGATTCCATCAAATCAAGGGGTGTTAGCGAGTGTTGGTTTTGGAGGTGCTTTAGTATTTGATACTAGCGATCGCAAAACTGCCGAAGCTACCTTGACAAAATTGGATACCCTTGCCAAAACCCAACAAATCAACGTCGCCAACAGAAATATTGGTGGTAAAGACGTAACTGAATGGCAAATCCCCAAACAAGGAGCTTTATTGGCACATGGTTGGCTAGACCAAGATACTGTATTTATAGCTCTTGGTGGCCCAATTGCTGACGCAGTTAGCGATCGCAAAAATCCATCTCTCGACACTAGCGACGCTTTCAAAGCCGTGACTGGTTCTTTGCAAAAGCCCAACGGTGGTTATTTCTACTTAGATATGGACAAAACTAAAACTGTGCCGCCGATCAATAGTTTTATCTCATCTAACGCCGATATCATCACCATCCTCGGTTCCATTCGTGGTTTTGGTATTACTAGCACTAGCCCTGACAAATCTACTAGTGAATTGGAGATGTTATTAGCTCTCAAGCCGAATACTGCAAAATAGGGTATTCAATGAGAAAATTTTATTGCGTATTCAATTTTTGTTTCCTAAGTATCGAAATCTTACCAATCTTGAATGGATGGCTCTAATGAAGTATAAATTAGAGATCGGTGTGATTCTTTGGGGAGGCGGAATGCGGTTATGCAATTTAATTTGCATCTAGACTGGCCTCCAGCAAGTGTGTCATAAGTAAAAAAGGCTGTTAAATGCAAACTAATTTATGACTGCTGCTGTAAACACTAATCCTGGTTTAGCTTCCCGCCTGGTGAATGGCATACTGGCAATCCAGCCTTTAGCTAACCTAGCCAAGCATCAAGCTAGACAAATGATGATTAAACGTGCTGAGAGAATTGGTGTGCCTTGGATGCAAGAAGTCGAAACACTACAGGCGCGTGATTGGAAGACCGATCTAGCTCAAGTAGAAAATCCTCAGCTTTCCTACCCAGAATACTATTTACGGCCATTCCATGCCTATGAAGGTGGAGACCTCAGTTGGAAAGCGGCTTGGGAGCTAGAAGTTGCTGCTCGTACTGTTCATGCGGGAATTTGGCCAGATGCTGGAGCCGAAGGAGATGCTAAACTGCGCCAAAGTTACCACGATATCCTCAAAGTTCAAATCCCCAATCAACCCCAAGACATTCTAGATTTGGCATGTGGTGTCGGTTTGAGTACTTTTGCAATGCAAGAGATTTATCCCCAAGCCAAAATCACAGGCTTGGACTTATCTCCCTACTTCTTAGCCGTTGCCAATTACCGCGCTGGGCAACGCCAAGCTAAAATTAATTGGCTTCATGCCCAAGCTGAATCTACTGGCCTACCTGATGCCTCGTTTGATTTAGTTTCCATTTTCCTGATGTGCCATGAATTACCCCAATCGGCAACCCGACAGATTTTAGCTGAAATGCGGCGCGTGCTGCGTCCAGGTGGCTACTTGGCAATCATGGATATGAATCCCAAATCTGAAGTTTACAAGAAAATGCCAGCTTACATTTTGACGTTGCTCAAAAGTACTGAACCGTATTTAGATGAATATTTCGCTTTGGATATTGAGCGAACTATTGTTGAAGCGGGTTTCCAAACTCCCACTATTACTAACAATACCCACCGTCACCGCACAGCGATCGCTCAGGTGAGTGGTTGATTTTTCTCTACTGCTTTGGGCAGCGATACCACCGTTGCTGCTGCTAGGCTACTACTATTGTCGAGTGCCATTTGCCCCACCTTTGTTAAAGTTGCTGATGTTCTTTATCATCGGGGCAATATCTGGTCTTTTAGCCCTTAGACTCGAATGGAATTTTGAAACTTTAGCCAACTATTTTGTAGACTGGGATCGGATCGAGCATTGGCTTCCTGGTATAGCCTTGCGGCAGCTTGTGGAAGTAGGCCCAATTGAAGAAGGCTGCAAGTTGGCTGCGGTTATTGTCCCAACCTACTATCTGCAACGCACGTATCGATTACTTCCCTCTACCGTTTTTCTGTTCACCATAGCCGTTGTCCTTGGATTCACTGCCGAAGAGAACTGGATTTACTTTGTTAACGATACAGCATCAATTCTTGACCGTACTATCGGTACCCCAGTCCATGCTATGTTCTCTGCACCTTGGGGATATGCTTTGGGAATTTATATTTCCTCCCACACTCGATTAAATCGAGACAAGAAGTTCATTTTTAGGGCTTGGCTAAATTCTGTAATCTGTCATGCCCTTGTTAATGTCCTATCTAGTGCTGGACGTTACTCAATACCCCTAAGTTTTCTTACTTATGGTTTATTTCCGTTTCTGTTGTGGATGTTTTGGCGACTGGAACAATTATTGCGAAAAGTGCAAGGTGAACCCGCCATTACTCTAATTTCAGGTTACACACGCCATCACCGTTACTGGCAGAGGAGTTTGGTATTATTTGCCCTCGTGCTGGGTGGAAATACTATTTTTGGACTTTTACTCTTAGCTAGGATTCTTAGTCCTTTGAGTCCGTCAAAGCTTTTTGACACTTATATTTTGTGGTTTATATTTAGTCGCTTTTTACTAAATCTTTTTTTTGGAGTTTTAGCCTGGGGCATTTATCGCTATTTGCGACATTCCGCCCGTCGTCGGTATTTTTAAAATATGATTTAAGAAAAGGCTAGGGGGTTTCTATGCAAACAACTCCAGTGCGTTGGACAACTGCTGACCTAGAGCTATTTGCTAGCGATTCTCGTTCCGAGACACTTCGTGAACGCAGAAATCGCTATGAGATTATTGATGGAGAACTATTTGTGACTAAATCACCTAGTTGGGATCATCAATCAAGTTGTGGCAATATTGTTACAGTTCTTAACAATTGGTCAGATGAAACTGGTTTAGGTAAAGCTGCGTAGATGCGGAGCAGCTTGTCGTCAGACATCGCACCTGGAATCATTTTCTCAGATTCTGACAATGTGATCCGTGATGTGGTAAGGGCAAGTCATGAACGGTTAAAACACTTGCTAGATGAGGCTGGACATCTCACGGGCGCACCAGAGTTAGTAGTAGAAGTTTTATCACTCGGCGAAAAAAACGAGAAACGTGACAGGGAAACAAAGCTAAAGCTGTACTCGGTGCAAGGTGTTCAAGAATATTGGATTTGCGATTCTATACAAAAGAAAGTTGAGGTTTATCGACGCGAACAGGCTGCATTAAAGTTAGCAGCTACTTTATTTAGTGAAGATGAGTTAACAAGTCCTTTGCTACCTGGTTTCAACTGCTTAGTTAGTAAACTTTTTTAGCTGGGCATTGGGGAGCCAGTGCGTTGGGCGGCTCTGCCGACTTGAAGCAACTGGCGTCATGGAGATTGTATAAATTCCCTATGTCCTATGCCTAAATTTTCAATTATCTAAACGTTTGCCAATACTGGCTGATTCACGGCAGCGCTGACTGAATCTGATTCTGACTCAGTACAGTAGATTTCGCAGGAGTTATTAGGACTTTCAATCAGTTTTACTTTGTAAAGTTTAGCTCCCAATTCCTCAATAGGCGATCGCAGTAAATTACTAATGTAAAGTGCGATATTCTCCGCAGTGGGCACAACTTCAGCAAAGTAGGGAATGTCTTTGTTTAAAAAGGTGTGATCGAATGGCTCTACCACATAATCTTCTACCACTTGATTCAGAGCACCTAAATCAATAATCATCCCAGTGCGTGGGTCAATTTTCCCTTTGACACTGACTTCTAAATGATAGTTGTGTCCGTGACCGTTGGGACGAGCACATTTACCATAAACAAGCGTGTTTTCTTCGTTACTGAGGTTAGGGTGAGCTAGCCGATGGGCGGCGCTAAAGTGAGTACTGATGGTGAGGTAGGCTTCCATTGCGTTTCCCATATAATCTGCCCAGAGTTCAGGATGTTCAAATAACTGCACGCGGACTAGAGGCAAATGGGGTGCTAACCGCTGCCAGATAATCCGTGCAATATTCTCAGTAGTGGGCAAAGTTTCTTGAAATTCTGTCCACACATCGTTGAGATAAGAGAAGTCCAATTGACTGGTAACTTCCCGTTTAATTACGTATTTCACATCAGACAAGTTCAGTACCATGCCATATTCATCCAATTCCCCAGCTAGAGAGATGAATAAGACATAGTTATGTCCGTGTCCCGGAAATCTAGTACCCGCACCAAATTTCTCAATATTCTCGGCTTCACTCAGTTCTGGCAACCAATAACGATGACTTGCTGAAAACTGGGCGCGGCGATTAACAATGCATTGCATGAGTACACTATGAACAGAATTTAAAATTTCTTAACTTTTCTCTGCTTCCAGCATAAACTAATTCCTAAGTTATGTGTCATTAGTCATTAGTAATTAGTCGTTTGACATCCACCGAATTTGCTCCATACCCAATGCCCAATGCCCCATGCCCCATACCCAAGGATTATGTAACAGACGCTTGCGCCTCACAGTGTAATCTCGTAGCTATGCGGAATAGTTCGTGACCTGTGTGTAAATAACGCTCATCATAATTCAAAGGAAAATAACCTAGTTCATCAAGTCCATCTGCTACTTGATCGAGGCTGTAGTAGAGGTGAGCCGCTGTTCTTGCTAAACTAGGGGGATTCGGTAGGGAACGAAAAGTAATTTGTGCCTGCTTGAGGTCATCTCGACAGGTTTTTAAGTATTCCTGAAATTCATCTAATAACTCATCATCAAAGGGATCGGCAGCTAATTGCTCCATTTGTTCTTCTAAGGAATAAAGAATAGTACAAAGCAAGCGATTTACTGGTTGATAAACTTGGCGTAGCCATTCCTCGACTTGCTCGTCAACATCCCGTCCAGTTTTTCGTGTTGTCTGATAATGCTTTTGCGCTGATGCTGTGCGCTGTTGGCGATCGCTATTTAATTTTTGGGAGTCATCTTGCAGTTGTTGGTCATAATTGCGGCGATTTTGGTTGTCGCCTAAGACCTCATAGGCTGCATTGATGCGGATTATCTGCTCGCGATCGGCAGTTTCCTGATTACTGTCAGGATGAAACAACTTAACCAAGCGGCGATAAGCTTGCTTAATCTCCGCAAGGCTTGCACTTGGACTAACTTTGAGAGTTTCGTAATGGTTAGAAACGTGCTTAGAATTTACCATTAATTCAATTTATTGTTAACTGACGCTAGCGGCTAATCTTGCCTCCAGGTCTTGGAACAACGGCGTACTCAAATACCTCTCACCAAAACTGGGCTGAATCATTACAATTAAACGTCCCTTATTTTCTTGACGTTGGGCAACGCGAATTGCTGCACATAAAGCTGCTCCACTGGAAATGCCAGATAGTAGCCCTTCTTCTTTTGCCAAACGCCGACTATAAGCGATCGCTTCTTCATCACTGACCGTAATCACTTCATCAATCAATTTTATCTTTAATACTTGGGGAATAAACCCAGCACCAATTCCCTGAATTTTGTGTGGCCCTGGTCGTCCCCCAGATAAAACTGGGCTATTGGCTGGTTCAACAGCGATCGCCTTAGAACTGGGCTTGCGTGCTTTAATCACTTCAGCTACACCAGTAATCGTACCACCTGTGCCCACCCCTGCGACGATCGTATCTACTTGTCCATCCGTATCTTCCCAGATTTCAAGGGCAGTGGTTTCCCGATGCACTTTTGCATTGGCGGGATTGCGGAACTGCTGCAACATATAGGTATTTGGTGTAGTATTAACTATTTGTTGCGCTCGCCCAATTGCCCCACTCATACCTTCCATACCTGGTGTTAGTTCCAGTTCTGCTCCATAGGCCCGCAACATTGCTCGTCGCTCCCCGCTCATAGTCTCTGGCATTGTCAAAATTAACCGATAACCCTTAGCTGCTGCTGCCATTGCTAGGGCAATTCCTGTGTTTCCAGAGGTGGGTTCTACCAATACTGTTTTTCCAGGAGTAATCAGCCCCTCTTCTTCGGCGGCGTTAATCATACTCACCCCAATCCGATCTTTGACTGATGCCGATGGGTTCATACTTTCCAGTTTCACCACAATTTCAGCAACACATCCTTCTGTTTGGGGAATGCGGTTCAACTGCACTAGGGGTGTACGACCAACCAGTTCTGTAATGTTACGAGCAATTCGCATAATTTAGTCCTTAGTTATTAGTCAAGAGTCATTTGTCAATAGTCAATAGTCATTGGTGAGTCCAGAATTTCAGAAGGGTTTCCACGCTACTTTCTTCAATTCGGGCATTGCCTTTCGGCAGTTACCCAAAACAGTAGTGGTTCCCTATGAGCGACTGGCTGTCTTCATAGCGTTAGCGACGTTAGGAGCTTCACTCATAAAGATCGAATAACAAATGACAAATGACTCTTGACTAAATGTAGTACATGATATTGAATTGCCGCCGCGAATCTCGTTTTTCACAAAGATCCTGGAGCGTATATTTTTGCAACACTGAATTTGCGGCGCGACTTGCTTCTTGCCAAATTTCTTCTATGACCGAACTGTCTGCCGTTTTGAGATTAACGTTTTCTTCACAAGTCCGCACCTCTAACCCTTCTAGACATTCCAAAATCTCAAAAAGGATTATTTTTCGGGGTTCTCGCGTTAAGAGATAGCCACCTTTTGATCCGCGCTGGCTCTTGACTATACCCCCACGCCTCAAGGTTGCGAGTAGTTGTTCGAGATAGCGATCGGGTATGTTTTGTTGTGCTGCAATTTGTCGAATTTGCAGAGGTTCGCCGCTTTCGTAATGAGCGGCCATCTCTAATAAGGCGAGAATAGCGTATTCCGATTTACACGATAGTTCCACAAGCAGCAATAAGTTAGGGGTTAGGAGTTAGGAGTTAGGATATTACGTGATATGTAACTTTCTACCGCCAACTTCTATTAGAAAAGCTCGCTCATAAAAAGTTGCTCACAGCATAAGTTAGAAGTTCGTCGCTGCTAGGGTAGGCATTGTAATCATTGGTGTCAAGCTCTAAGTTGACAGTAATGCATTGTAATGCCCACCTTACTGTGGTCTATTCATATAAAACCCGCCATAACTCATAACTTCTAATTCACAACTCCTAACTTTTCTAGTATACTCCGGTTACCTACTGGAGTTTATTTGCTACTACTATCAACAACAAAAAACCCCGCCTGATGGCGGGGAGAAATAGAGTTCAAAGTTGTCAGTGGATAATCAACACTCTAGAAGGTGAAAGTTGTTCTGAGCGTACCGATAATCGCATCGTCGTTATCGCTGTTTTGACCAGGAGAAGTCAACCAGATTACGCCAGGGGTAACAGAGATGTTATCCGACACACGATACTTGTAGAAACCTTCAAAGTGATAGGGTATATCATTACCAGCAGCTACACCAACTCGGTTAAAGGCATAGGGTTCTGCACCAGCAAAAACACCTAAAACGTTACCTTTTTTACCAAAATCAGGTAAGGCCACGCCAACACCATAGCTCCAAGCTTCATAATCATCACCTGCGCCGAAGCCGGTGACATCATGGTAAGAGACGAAGCCACTAACTGACAGCTTATCGCTGGGTCTAAACGCAGCCGACACACCATAGGAATTAGTTGAAGATGCACTTGTAGTACTCAGAGCGTTAGCTTGTCCAGTACCTACTAAAGTCTCTCCAAAAGTTGCATCTGAGGTGGAACCTGAGTTGAACAACAAACCACCTGCGGCATTATAACCGTGAACATAGGTAGCAGCTAAAGCCAAGCGATCGCCAACACTAAAGTTCAACTGTCCAAGAGCTGCATAGTTCCCGTTGGTCAGACCTGAACTAAGACTAGTAATACCAGGATCGTTAGCTTGTGATGCCAAGTAACCCGCAGTGATTGAGCTATTTCCCAGGATACCGCCACTTTTACCAAGAGGCAGGTTGAGCGCTATACCGGCACCGCCACCAATCCGATAGATGGGACTTTCAGAAGCAAAGGTAGATAAAGCGCCGTTACCGCCATCAGTATTGTCGAAAAAGTAAGGGTTATTGACGGCTGCATAATGGCTGTGTCGTCCACCACTAGCTGCGAGGTAAACTTGGGCTGGGCCTATAGGAGCTTCATAGGTCAAACGATCTATTTTCACACTGTTGTTACCAGTGCTACCGACTTCAAACGTTTGTGTACCTTCAGCAGTATTGATAGCACCAGCGTCACCCACTAGTGAAAAGGCATTTGCATTACCTGCTGCTAGACGTGTGTGCAAAACGTCTCTACCAGTGAAGCTGGTTTGCAAGTCTAAACGTACTCTATCTTGGAAGACGGTATTGTTAGCGTCCCCAGTGTTACCACCAAATGCATCACTAACGGCAAAAATGGCTTCACCAACCAGTTTTGTGGTTGTGGAGAACTGATTAGCTTCCAATTCAGCAGTCCGCGCTTCTAAGGAATCTACGCGACCGCGTAGAGTTGCCAATTCTGCGGAAAATTCTTCTTGCAACCGCTGCAAAGTAGCTAAATCTTGTTTGGTCACCAAGTCAGCTGTTGCTGTGGCAATCAATTCGTTAACCCGATCCAAACAGGCATTCAAACCCGCAGCAAATTCATAACGGGTCAAAGCACGGTTACCGCGATAAGTAGCATTTGGGTAACCTGCAATACAACCATAGCGCTCAACTAAGGACTGCAATGCTTGGAATGCCCAGTCAGTGGGTTGTACATCGGAAAATTGAGAAACCGATGTAACTTGAGACTGAGAGTTATTTTGGTTGCCTTCGTTGCTGTAGCGGTTAACTTGATCTATCGTTGTTTGAGCCAATATTTCTGGCTGTTGGGAAACTTCCGCTACACCCGGTTGTTTTGCTGCTGATACTTCAGTGGTTGTGCTTGGAGCCGCAATTGCTGTTGTTGAAACTAACAATGTTGCTCCCAAAACTGCTGGGCTAACTACCAAGGATTTCCACAATAAATTAGACATCTTCACTTTACTCCTCACACCTTGTTTAGATAATTGTGTTCGTGCACCTAAATATCAAAAATGCGACATCTCATTGAAACCTGTGGATGAGGCATAGTTGCCACTACTACAATTCTAGTTTTTGCAAAGCTAATAAACGATTAACTTAGGGTTAAAAACTTATGTGATTAACTTATGCAAAAACATATCTTTATATCATAACATTATAAAACATCCGATCTAGATGGCAATATCCCAGCGATCGCCTTAATAACTGTCACACATCGTTATCTAAATATCTAGGCAAAGAGTAGCGTTTAGCTCATTCGCTCCATACTTGGCTAAATTGCTCAAACCTTTAGACACTTAGCAGCTTGTCATCAAAAATAACTTCTTGCACTTAGCCTTAATATAACCCCACGCCACTTAGAACACACTGACTCGGCTATGCGAACATAGGCAAAGCCTTGCCTCATATCTGAGTAAGCAAAAATAAATCAAACTATGTTACGCAATGTAAATTTAATTATTCACATTTACCAACTTAGTCCGTGTCGCAGTGACTTACAGTCGCCTGGTGCAAGATGTCAGAAGAAATCACTTAGTTAATTTGGGAAATCGCCTGCGCTACATCAAAGTCAGCCTGTGTCAGCCCGCCTGCATCATGTGTTGTAAGTGTAATTTTTACTTTGTTGTAGGAAATTTCTATATCTGGATGATGTCCTGCTGACTCAGCAGGCTCCACTAGCTTATTGACAAACTCAATTGCTTGGATAAAATCCTTGAATGTGCGGGTAATCTTTAAGTTGGAACCTTCAACAGTCCAACCTGAGAGAAACTTTGCACTTTCTTCAATTTCAGCCTGAGTGAGTAGTTGCGCCATATCAAAAAATTCCTATTTGTATTATTTGAGTCAGGTTATGTATTTCATCAAATAAAATCCCTTTTTTCTCCAGAGAGAAAGGATGGGAGGATAATCTAGAGCACAATGAGTGTGTATATATTTAAATTCAGAGTGATTAAATAGCGGCTATTGCTCATATCTGGCCACACGCCAAGCTTTGATGCAAGATATTTTTATTTTTAATAAAAATTAAATCCCTTGGCTTTGCCGCCGCAGGCATCGCCATCTAAGTTTTCAAAAGCAACCATTGATAAAACAAAAGTTACCCATAAAAAACTATCCGCTCTGAATTAGATCGGACGATCTAACTCAGAGCGGTCTAGCGGGTCTTCAGGTTGCAACCAGACTGCCGGAAGGAACTCCGAGCTTGCCTAGCTAATTGAGCTAACTTAGTATCTCAAGGATAACTAAGGCTAACTTTTAGAGAACAGCCCCGGCACGCAGCCGGCTAACTGCAACCTGATGACCCATGCATTTACTACTTTCTATCATGGGCATCACCTCCTTATTGCCTAAGCGGTCTTAGTTTTAAAAGGGCAGAGTATTTACTCTGGGTTTATAACCTTCATCTAACATAACACAAATTTAAAGATATTAACCATATACAGAAAAAAATCTCCCACTAAAAGGTAGGAGATCGCTGGAGAATGAAGAAGATTGACACTTTCTTGCCTTTTACAAGCAAATTATTTCATCTGGCGGGTGTCAATTACCGCCAAGCACAACCTAATTCAGGCTATGCATAGTCGGCTTTTAATATTAGAGAGCGTTACCGCGAGGTAGAACTTCCTCAGGGAATACAAATTGTTCGTGGGGTTGATCTTGAGGAGCCATCCAAGCGCGGATACCCTCGTTCAGCAAAATGTTTTTGGTATAGAAGGT
>NZ_JBALFH010000031.1:0-263745 GCF_036917095.1 Nostoc sp. | reverse complement strand
AGAATTAACTTCTTTTTCATGTCCGTGCCAAGGTTGACCAATGGGGTTGCCGTTGCTATCCCACAAGCGCACTGTCGAATCATTGCTGGCACTGACAATCCACTGACCATCAGGGCTAAAGGCGACAGAATTAACTTCTTTTTCATGTCCGTGCCAAGGTTGACCAATGGGGTTGCCGTTGCTATCCCACAAGCGCACTGTCGAATCATTGCTGGCACTGATAATCCACTGACCATCAAGGCTAAAGGCGACAGAATTAACTTCTTTTTCATGTCCGCGCCAAGGTTGACCAATGGGGTTGCCGTGAATATCCCATAAGCGCACTGTCGAATCATTGCTAGCACTGATAATCCACTGACCATCAGGGCTAAAGGCGACAGAATTAACTTCTTTTTCATGTCCGTGCCAAGGTTGACCAATGGGGTTGCCGTGAATATCCCACAAGCGCACTGTCAAATCATTGCTGGCACTGACAATCCACTGACCATCAGGGCTAAAGGCGACAGAATTAACTTCTTTTTCATGTCCGCGCCAAGGTTGACCAATGGGGTTGCCGTGAATATCCCATAAGCGCACTGTCGAATCATTGCTAGCACTGATAATCCACTGACCATCAGGGCTAAAGGCGACAGAATTGACCCAATTCTCATATTTGCGCTGCGATCGCCTGATGACCCGATCTTGTAGTATTTGATCTAGCTCCCACAAACGCACTGTGCGATCGCCACCACTGATAATCAGCTTGCCATCGGGGCTAAAGGCTAGGGAATTAACCTGTCCTTCATGTCCACGCCAAGGTTGAGCGATCGCGTTGCCATTGATATTCCACAAGCGTATTGTCCGATCGCAGCTACCACTAATAATAAACTTGCCATCAGGGCTAAACGCTACAGAATTTATATGTCCTTCATGCCCGTGCCAAGGTTGACCGATGGGATTACCTTGGATGTCCCACAACCGCACTGTAGAATCACTACTACCACTGACAATCAAATTGCGATCGGGGCTAAAGGCGGCGCAAATAATTTTTGCCTCATGTTTATGTTTGTGCCAAGGTTGGGTAATGCTGTTACCTTGTAAATCCCACAAACACACCGTTCCGTCAAAACCAACGCTGATAATGCAATCGCCATTTGGGCTAAAGGCGACGGAAATAACTCCTTCCTTGTGTCCGCGCCAAGGTTGAGTAATGGCGTTACCTTGTAAATCCCACAAACACACTGTTCCGTCAAAACCAACACTGACAATGCGTACCCCGGAGGGGTTAGCGCAGCCATCGCTATTTGGGCTAAAGGCGACGGAAATAACTCCTTCCTCATGTCCCTGCCACGGTTGAGCAATGAGATTACCTTGTAGATCCCATAAACACAAAATTCCGTCAATACTGCCACTAACAATAAACTTGCCATCAGGACTAAAAGCTAGACAATTAACCTCTTGCTCGTGTCCACACAAAAATTGAGCAGTAGGATTGCCAATGATATTCCACAAGCACACCGTAGAATCGCTACTGCCACTGGCAATAAACTTGCCATCAGGACTAAAGGCTACACAATTAACCTCTTGCTCGTGTCCGCGCAAGCTATTTGCCTCTGTGGGTGTGTTCATTGCTTCCTTTAAGCTTCCCAAAACAGGAGCTAGAAGCTGGTTTGGATATTTCTCTAAATTCTCACCCATTGTTTGAATTGCCAGCACCAAACCCTCTAGTGGTTGGACAGGAAGTAAATTCAAAACTCTGGCGGATTGTTCGCGTAGTTTTAATTCAGTCAGTGCAAGGTTTAACTTTTGAATCTCTTGTTCCTGGCGATCGGGCCATCCAAGACTAGGATTAATAAATTGATTAGCTTGTTCGCTTAAATAACCAAACGTTTGCTCTTTTAGTTCTTGATAAGTCTTTGTCTTCAGAACCCGATTTACAATATTTTCTCTTTCCCACAGCACATCTAAGGTGTATGCCAGAAGTGGTAAATAATCATTTTGTTGGTGAAAATCATGAATAATTTGCTCAACTAATCCTTGTTCAAAGGTAACGCCATTTTTAGCAGCAGGTTCAGCGATCGCTAACTTTAATTCTCCATCGCTCATTCTAGTGAGTATACGACTATAGCGATCGTGGATCTTTGCAAGTTGGGGATACTCGCTAAATTTATCCAAAAAATCAGACCGCATTGTTAAAACAATTTTGACAGAGCTATCCTGCTGCTGGAACAGTTGAAAGAGACTAGCAAAAAATTTATCGCGTTCCGGTTTTTGAGTTTTTGTAAACAGTTCTTCAAATTGGTCAATAAAAATCAGAATACACTGATAATCTTGTTTGAGGAATGTGACAATTTTAATTAGGGTATTTTCTCTTATTTCTTTAGAAATATCCGCTAGTGACGATTTTTTACCATAAGTAGAAGCAAGACACTGATAAAGAGATTTAAAAGGATTTTCATCTGGGTGAAAACTTATATTAATTAATGATTTTTTATTAGATCCTAAATAAGGAATTAAACCTGCCCGAATCAATGATGATTTGCCAGTGTCTGATGCTCCTAAAAGCAAGAGTACATTATCTTTTTTTAAGCGATCGCCCAGATTAGCAATCCACTTCTCCCGACCAAAAAATTTGTCTTTATCTTTAATTTCAAAAGTTTTTAGTCCTAAGTAGGGAGAGTCTGTTTTGAGTGGACGACAATGAATGTCCTCAAAATTACTGTCAGAAAAAAAGTCGTATTCAGAAATACCTTGGACATTACAGCCAATATTTATATCGCCTTCAGAACTGTTAACCATCTTATCTCCTTACTTTTGGACATCTCTGGCTAAATCTTTACCTCAGTTATAGTTCCTCGGCTAATCTTTGTAAGTAACTCAACAAAATTAATTACACATTCTCTTGTAAAGCTTTCCCTATCGCCGCCCTATAGGATCACAAGTCGAATTACCCCCCTTAATCCCCCCTTGTAAAGGGGGGAAACCGGAAAATCTAGTTCCCTCCCCTTTAGAAGGGGAGGGTTAGGGTGGGGTAAAACCTTGGCTAATCAGCATTTCCAACTTGTGTGTACACGGTAGCCCATAGCATAGAAGTTTTGTAAATCCTATCCGTGAAAAATTAAGGTTTTAAATAGGTTTATTCAGCAAAATTACTTAAGTAACTTTCCAAAAAATGTAGTAACTTTATCCTAAAACGCCAAAAATGACAAACGGGATGGAACTTTTTGATAACCTACACCTTGCTATGTTTAGCGGCAAAGGTGGAGTCGGAAAAACGACAATCTCCTGCACCTTTGCATGTCGTTGGGCGCAGAAATTTGCTAATGAGCAAATTCTTTTAATCTCAACCGATCCGGCTCACTCTCTTGGAGATGTCTTACAAGTTAGCGTTGATGACATTCCTCGTCCCATAGCGGAACTACCCAATCTACTAGTAAGGGCGTTGGATGCAAAGCTTCTGCTACAAGAGTTTAAAGAACGTTATGGTCAGGTGTTAGAACTGTTAGTGGAGCGCGGTAGTTTTGTTGAAGGAGCAGACTTGCTGCCAGTTTGGGATTTAAATTGGCCTGGACTGGACGAGTTGATGGGCTTGTTAGAGATCCAACGCCTTTTTCAGGAGCAGCGGGTAGATCGAGTAGTAGTAGATATGGCTCCTAGCGGTCATACTCTCAACTTGTTTGGATTGATGGACTTTTTAGACACTTTCCTCGGCTCTCTTGAACTGTTTCAAGAAAAGCATCGGATTATTAGCAAGACCTTTGCTGGAAGTTACACACCCGATCGCGCTGACGAGTTTTTGCAAACCCTGAAAGCTGAACTGTCGCAAGGTCGTCGTCTGCTTCAAGATCCCACCCATACTGCTTGTTTGTTAGTTGCGATCGCCGAACCAATGAGTTGGTTGGAGTCAAAACGATTCCTAGAAGCCTTAGAAACTATGCAGGTTCCTTGCGGAGGGTTGTTTGTTAACCAAATCCTTGCCAGTGCGACTGACCCAGATCGTTACCAAGAACAACAACCGCTCATCAGCCAGTATACGGCTCTTGCTAACGGAAAGCCGATGTTTATTGTGCCACAACAAGATAAGGAGCCTTTGGGAATTGTCGCCCTCAGCAATATTATCGACCAAATCCATATTCCTCAGCTTGAACCACTATCTCCTGTTCATCTACTCCCAATTCAATGGCCTGAAAAAATTCCTCCCAGCTTTGGAGATTTTCTGACCGAAGGTCGTCGCCTGTTACTAATTGGCGGTAAGGGTGGAGTAGGCAAAACCACAGTAGCAGCTGCGATTGGTTGGGCTATGGCTCAACAACATCCCGATCGCAAAATTCGCATGGTTTCTATCGATCCAGCCCACTCCTTGGGTGATGCCTTTGGTTTGAGTTTAGGACACGAACCATATCAAATAACTACCAATCTTCGAGGTCAGGAAGTAGATGGCGATCGCATTGTCGATCAATTCAGAGCCGATTACCTATGGGAACTGGCCGAAATGATGAGTGGCGAAACCCAAACAAGCGAAGGTATTGAAATGGCCTATGCTCCTGCTGCCTGGCGCAAAATTGTCGATCAAGCTTTACCAGGGATTGATGAAATACTTTCCCTGTTAACAGTAATGGAATTGCTAGAGCAACAAGAAGAAGACTTGATTATTTTAGACACTGCTCCTACAGGTCATCTTCTGCGTTTTCTAGAAATGCCAACTGCACTGGCAGACTGGCTAGGTTGGATTTTCAAACTCTGGATCAAGTATCAGAATGTCCTTGGTCGTACAGAGTTTATGGGGCGTTTACGAACTTTGCGACAGCGCGTAGTCAAAGCCCAAAAAGTGCTAAAAGACGCACAACAAGCAGAGTTCATTGGGGTTACACTTAACCAGACTAGCGTACTTGCCGAACAACAACGCTTGTTCAAATCTATGCAAGAAATAGGTGTGAGCCAGAATTACCTTGTTCTCAACCGTTTTACTTCTAAAGCAACCATTAATTGCGATGACTGCGAGACAAATTTTCCAGGTTTGACAATAGTTCGCTTACCAATGCTTCCTCGCTCAGTTCAGCCTTTAGAACGCATCCAAGGAGCAGCTACCTGTTTATTTTAACGGCTAATTAGACTAAATTCTTTCATACCCAAAGAGAAATTTATTATGCATCGCACTCCAAACCGCAGACAAATTCCAGCCAAATTTAGCACCATGCCTCCTCAACGTTCTCAAGCAACAGCTTACTTAAATGCTTACAAAATGATGTTAGAGAAGGAGCGTTTAGAGGAGGAACTAGAGAAACTCGAAGCACGCCGACATCAGATTCAGGAGCGTCTTGCCATTTTAAATAGTCAAACAATTGCTGAAGGGGACATGACTCATCAGCAAGCAAAGACTGCCTTGGAGAAGAAGACACCAAAATTCAACACCATAATATTGGAATACTAAGTACTAAGATTTCAGCTGCCTATTCTTCGCAACTTACTTGCGCGGTCGCGGCTTAAAGTTGAATTAAAATATCGGCATTAAAACCCTTAACTAATGTCGTGAAATTCGGGTTAATCGACATTCAAGGGAAAGCGGCTAATTTAGAGCAATATGTATTGGTTAATGTGGATGGGTATAGATGAGAATAACTGTTGAAGAGTTGTTGCATATGTACGCTACTGGGGAAAGAGACTTTAGTGGGATTAATTTGAAGGCTGGTGATTTGGCTGGCGTTAACCTCACTGATGTTAACCTCAGTGCATCCAATTTGATTTTTACTAACTTTAGTGATGCTAACCTCACTGGTGCTGACTTGAGTGGTGCTGACTTGGCAGAGTCCCAATTTGATAGGGCTAATCTTAGTCGAGCTATTCTCAGAAAAGCCAATTTGAGTTATGTTGTCATGCGCTATGCCTGTTTGCAAGGAGCCGACCTTGCTGATGCTTATCTTGGGCATGGAGATTTTGAAGGTACGATTTTCAGGTGTAGTAATTTGGAAAGAGTCAGCTTTTACAGTTGCAATTTGAGGCAAGCTGATTTAGAGTCAGCCAATATTGTTGAAGTTTCCTTTGAAAATACTTATATCTACAGAACTAATTTCAGAAATGCTATTTTAGAAAATATTTCTGGGCCTACTAAAAGATGTGAGACTATTATGCCTAATGGGGAAGTCGTCTCCGATCCAGAAGTTACCACTAGTCTTAAAGACTTTTGGCCTTAAATTTGAGGCATTTTTCTAATTTATTATCGGTCGTAGTTATCCCAATGTTAATTCACCCGACTGTATATCAACGACTAACCGACGATTTGTTAACCATTGACGACCGAGCAAAACTTCTGTTAAATCTTTGCCAACATGTACAGGGATGTCAAACTCTTGGCCATCAAATAATACTTGACCAAGATAGATTTCAAATTTTACATCTCCCCGTGCAGTTCGCATTGTTTGCTCTCGTAAACGCTCCCAACCAAGTGCATCTATATCTTGCTTATTAATCGCTAACCAATACGAAAAACCTGTATCAAACATCGCCTCAACAGGTAATTCCAATCCATCTGATGTTATTAAATTAATTTCAAAAAGTAGTGCATCCTCATCACCAAAAAAACCGGCAATCGTCATATCGTGCCGCAAGCCCCAGACTCATTAATCCGAAAAGTATAGTGGATTTTGCCTGGATGCTGTTTGCGACACCGTAATGAAACTACTTCTAAATCTTTATCAATAAAATATTCTCCACTATCCGGTTCAACTGCAACAAACCAGTTGTAGTGAGTTTCAATTAATTCTGATTTGACTCGATCAAAAATAGGTTTACAACGTTGGTAAAGAGCCTCGCGTTCGGCTTCATGTCGTGCTTTTTGTTCTTCATTCCATTGAATTTCAGGGAATATTCTTCCTCTGCGTGCGGTACGAGCGGGTTTGGTTTCAGTCATGGCTGATTATATTCTGAATCGCGATACTTATATTTTCCCTCATCCACACATCGCGGATTAAATTTGATGAAAAAAGCCTCGCGTTCGCGGGTACTGTCCGTGAAAAAAGAATGCACGGTATCACAAGCTACTAATTTTCGATGTTGGCAAAAGTTTTCGGTCTACTGAAATTTATAGTAAATCAAAGGGTTTAAGACCCCAACAATACAGGTAGCGCCAGTTTCAGTCGGGGTTTAAATCCCCGTCTGAACGCAAACAGCGTGCCGTAGGCAAAATGTCTAAAATGTTTGAATTTTGTTAGCGCCGGCGGCAAGCGAGTCCGCATACTCTGTAAGAGTTGCAAGCTACGCTTTTAGCGTCTCGTAGAGAGCGTCATTTTGAATTTTGAATTGTTAATTATGGGGATTACCTTCTGCCACGGCAGTTGTTTTATGCCGGTAAACCGTCCATCGCACTACCTCCTCTCCTCCTGCCTCCTGCCTCCAACCTTACTCTTGTGTCTGATTCCGTTCCTCCTCTTCTGCTTCCAGAATCGCTAATAAAAGAGCTTCTTCCTGAATTTCAAACTCTTCTTCAGGAATTTCTCCCATATCGAAAGCAAGTTGGAGTGCAAGAAGCTGCTTGCTGAGATTCTCTTTATCATCAATTTCAGTACTCGCATGTTCTAAAATTTTTTCCCCAAGCCACGTTACCCCCATTAATGGGCCAGTAATCGGTAATAGTAAGAAGCGCAGAACCATATTTTTACACTTGTGTTGACTTCTTAAAGGTATCCTCTCAACACCGTAATCATGCTGATGACATAAATATTAAACATTACTAGTCTTGTGTTGATGCCAAAATCCGTTGGATTTGAGTCCAGTTAAGGTTGATTGACATCTGTATTTTATATTTGCAATGTAACAAAAAAGACTTTCGTATAACACATTACTATTGAGGAGGTACTTAGAGTTTGACAACAGTATTAAATGCATCTCCCCAGCGATTTGTCAATACACCTGCGGTTCAACGCGTCGCTCAACGTGCTTTGCGCTATCTACAGTCAGGTTTTTCCATACACTTACGTGGTGCAGCCGGAGTCGGAAAAACTACTCTGGCAATGCATCTAGCTGATTTGCTCAACCAGCCGATCATCCTCTTATTTGGAGATGATGAGTTTAAAACCTCAGACTTGATTGGTAATCAATTAGGTTATACCCGTAAAAAGGTTGTTGATAACTATATCCACAGCGTTGTTAAAGTTGAGGATGAACTCCGACAACACTGGGTTGATGCACGATTAACCCTAGCTTGTAAAGAAGGATTCACGCTGGTTTACGACGAATTCAATCGATCGCACCCGGAGGTAAATAACGTTTTACTCTCCGTACTTGAGGAGAGATTGTTAGTATTACCAACAAACCAACATCGAGCCGAGTATATCCGGGTTCATCCTCAGTTTCGGGCAATCTTAACATCAAATCCTCAAGAGTATTGTGGAGTTCATGCAACTCAGGATGCTTTGATGGATCGTGTTATTACCATCGATATGCCTACACCTGATGAACTGAGTCAGCAGGAAATTGTAGTTCATAAAACAGGTATAGATTCTGAGAAAGCAGAAAAAATTGTCCGCTTAGTACGGATGTTTTGGAGTCGATCTGGTTCTGGACAGGGCGGTGGATTGCGTTCCTGTCTGATGATTGCCAAAATCTGCCACGAACACGAAATTTCCGTAAACCCTGGAGATCCTAGCTTCCAAGATATTTGTGCCGATATCCTGCTTTCTCGCACGAATCAACCTCTCATGGAGTCAACTCGCCTACTGGAAGAGGTTTTAAGTGAATTCTATCATAGTATAAATACCCAATCTCAGCCGTCAGAGATAATACCAAACAACCAAAATCAGATTGTATTGGAACAACGAGTACCTTACGAGCATGAAGTCTACAACTACCTGTGTAATTCTCCAGGAAGGCGTTTCTCTGAATTGGCAGTAGAATTAGGGATCGATCGCAGTCAAATTGTGACTGCACTCAAGTCTCTCAGAGAACAGGGAGTATTAGTCCAAATGCAGGGCAATGCCGAGTCGCCGAACATCTCACAAACAGTTGCTTTTGATTCTGGCCATTTAATAAACAAATGAGTACTAATACTAATCGGGGAGCGATCGCCACATCAACTCAAGGTTCTACCTTGGCAGATATTCTAGAACGGGTTCTGGATAAAGGCATTGTTATCGCAGGAGATATTTCTATTTCCGTAGGCTCCACAGAATTGCTCAACATTCGGATTCGTTTGTTGATTTCTTCTGTTGATAAAGCCAAAGAGATTGGAATTAACTGGTGGGAGAGCGACCCCTATCTTAATAGTCAAACTCACACCTTATTAGCAACTAATCAACAACTTCAAGAGCGTCTTGCCAGTCTAGAAACAGAACTGCAATCGCTCAAAGCACTCAATCCTAATAATCATCAGAATGCAGGCGATTAGTAAATCAAAAGGTTCCGATTCCGGTTTAGCACCGTTGTTACTGACGGTTGTTGAACTGATACGCCAACTCATGGAAGCTCAGGTGATTCGGCGAATGGATGCTGGCACCCTCAGCGACCATGAGCTAGATCGAGCTTCCGAAAGCCTACAACAGCTTGAACAACAGGTTGTTAAGCTTTGCGAGATATTTGATGTTGACCCAGCCGATCTAAATATTAACTTGGGTGAAATGGGAAATTTACTTCCCCAATCTGGAGGATATTACCCCGGTGAAACCTCTAGTCAACCTTCTATTTTAGAACTTCTCGATCGCCTATTAAATACGGGTGTTGTGGTTGAAGGTGACTTGGACTTAGGACTGGCTCAGTTAAGCTTAGTTCATGCCAAGTTAAGACTAGTACTCACTTCTAAACCCCTGTAACTTTTTTATCTAAATTCTTCTTGGTAAGACATTCTTATGAGTTATGGCTTTTACATTTATGGAATTTTGACCTTGCCTGCTCCACAAAATTTAAATTTAGAGGGCTTAGATCGGCAACCCGTACAAATTAAAATTTTGGATGATTTTGCAGTCATCTACTCCGAAGCACAGCAAGAGCGTTATTTGGCCAGCCGTCGTAACCTGCTAAGTCATGAAAAAGTCCTTGAGGAGATCATGCAAGGAGGCGATCGCTATTTACTGCCCGTGCAATTTGGACTTTTGGTTTCCAGTTGGGAAAAGGTTTCACAGCAATTAATTCGTCCTCATCAAGAAGAATTGACGCAATTGCTTGCGAAGTTATCGGGTTGCCGAGAAGTTAGTGTCAAAGTTTTTTGGGATACCGAGGCAGAAATTCAGGGACTATTGGCAGAACACCCAAATCTCAAAACCGAAAGGGATAAGCTAGTCGGTCAACCCCTGAGTATGGAGCGGGTAATCCAAATAGGGCAAACCATCGAACAGGGAATTAACGATCGCAAGCAAGGCATCATTGATGTATTTAAAAGCACGCTCAACTCTATTGCGATCGAGGTGGTGGAAAATACTCCCCAAGTGGACACAATGATCTACAATTCAGCCTACCTAATTCCTTGGGAAGCAGAATTACAATTTAGCGAACACGTTGAAGCACTCGATCGTCAATTTGAAAACCGATTGCGAATTCGTTACAACAATTTCACTGCCCCGTATAACTTTGCTCGTCTTCGATTAACCACTTCCAACTGATTAATTCCTCTCTCTGTGAATAGCAATAAAAATTGAGAATGAAAAATTATTGAAACTTTTAATTTTTAAATTTTTCTCTACCTTTTATTTAAGAGGATGTTTGAAAAGTCCTCTTGTCGATAACACAACTTTCTAGATCCCCCTAAATCCACGTCAGTTGCTCATGGGGGAAACCCCCTTGGCGCTAGCCTCTCCCTTTGGGAGAAGACCGCGCACTGGCTACCCTTGTAAAGCTACGGTGTACACACAAGTTATGGAATTGGAATTACCCCTCCCTAACCCTCCCCTTGTAAAGGGGAGGGAACTAGATTTTCCGGTTTCCCCCCTTTACAAGGGGGGATTAAGGGAGGTAATTCGACTGTGTGTACACCGTAGCCTTGTAAAGGGTAGGGGGGATCTAAAATTGCCCAAAATCACAGTAAAACACTTTTCAAACAACCTCTAAGTTAAATCAATGGACGACATATTCAAAGGATTTGAACACCTATTAGAAATTGCCAAAGCTTTAGAAGAAAAAGTAGAGAAAGGGGAGTTAAAAACTTCTATTCAAATTCGGTCTCATAATCTCAGTAGTATTCCCCGGAAAGGCAATATTCCGAGAACAAGTAGTTCCAGCCGAGTCAGATCCAATTCCACCGATGCAGCTACACCAATGGATGATGCTGATGTCACCCCCCCATCAGCTCGGACGAACTCAAAAGCTTCTTGGCAAGGTATCGGCGGCTTGGCTGATGTCCTCCAAGAAATCAGAGAGTTAGTTGAAATTCCACTTAAACGTCCAGATTTATTGGTGAAATTAGGGTTAGAGCCTCCGCGTGGGGTTTTGCTCGTTGGCCCGCCCGGTACGGGAAAAACTTTAACAGCCCGTGTTTTGGCAGAAGAGTTACAGCTAAACTACATTGCCATCAATGGCCCAGAGGTGATGAGCAAGTATTACGGGGAAGCAGAAGCTCGTTTGCGAAGTATTTTTGAGAAAGCAACTCGTTCTGCTCCCTGTTTGATATTTATTGATGAAATTGACAGTCTTGCCCCAGATCGCAGCCAAGTGGAAGGTGAAGTTGAAAAAAGACTAGTGGCGCAGTTGCTTGGGTTAATGGATGGGTTTGCCAAAACTGAGGGCGTAATTGTATTAGCGGCAACAAATCGTCCCGATTATCTCGATCCGGCGCTGCGTCGTCCGGGACGCTTCGATCGCGAAGTTCAGTTTCGAGTTCCCGATCGCAATGGACGATTGGAAATTCTGACGATTTTGACAAGTGCCATGCCCTTGGAGACTTCAATTAATTTAGGAGCGATCGCCGATTTGGCTGTCGGTTTTGTCGGTGCCGATATCAAAGCTCTTTGTCAAAAAGCAGCCTACATTGCCCTTCGTCGTCAAGTCCCCTCGCTCAACAGTCCCGTTCCTGAGAACATGACTATCATGCAGCAGGATTTTCTCGAAGCAATTAAGGAGATAAAACCCTCAGTTCTCAGGTCTGTAGCAATTGAAACACCAAGTGTAAGTTGGGATGACATTGGTGGTTTGGATGATGTGAAACAAAAACTTCAAGAATCTGTAGAGGGCGCACTCCTCTATCCCGAACTATACGAGCAAACCAAAGCCAAGCCTCCCCGTGGGATTCTGTTGTGGGGGCCGCCGGGAACCGGAAAAACATTACTTGCAAAAGCGATCGCTTCCCAGGCTAGAGCCAACTTTATTGCTGTGAATGGCCCGGAATTACTCAGCCGATGGGTAGGAGCCGCAGAACAAGCAGTCAGAGAACTCTTTCGCAAAGCTCGGCAAGCAGCTCCTTGCGTTGTGTTTATAGATGAAATTGATACCCTGGCACCAATACGGGGACGATTCACTGGTGATTCTGGAGTTAGCGATCGCGTTGTCGGTCAACTACTCACCGAACTCGATGGGTTGCATGAATGCCCGAAAGTACTGTTAGTAGGAGCAACCAATCGTCCAGAAGCGCTCGATCCTGCCTTGCTCAGAGCCGGAAGATTGGACTTACAAATAAAAATCGATCTACCAGATCGAGCCAGCCGATTAGCGATTTTAGGAGTTCACAATCTAGATCGTCCCCTGGTTGATGTCGATTTAGAAACCTGGGCGACAGTTACCGAGGGTTGGAATGGAGCAGACTTGGCTTTATTGAGCAATCAAGCTGCTTTAAGCGCAATTCGTCGATACCGCGCCCAAGGATTGACTGACTCCAGCTTGATTCAGATTACAAATGATGATTTCCAACTTACATACCAAATGCTTGCTAATCAGCATCAATCTCAATAGTCTCTGACTTGAAAAAACACAGAAGTTTAGAGCGGAAGCTACTTAACGCAATGTGCAACTTATCCTTAGAACCCCACTTCCATTCCTTTCCCCCACAGGGAGAGAGGCTTTGATTCTTGCTCCCCTTCCCTTGTAGGGAAGGGGCTGGGGGTTAGGAGCGATACTTATCCTCCGAAAACATCTTTGATGTCAAAAGAAGCGTCCCGGAGAACTTCATGTGTACAAACTTAATTACAGAATAAGTATCCCAAGTTTATGTCAATATACGCTTATGCTCTTCTAATCCCGACCGCATCACCGCTGGTTCTACCTTTAGGGATGGAAAGGAATATTGAACTCGTTTACTCTTCTGGTTTAGCTGCGATCGTAGAGCCGGAAATCTCACTGGAGGCAATACAGGCAAAGGATGAGCATTTACTTCAAGCTGTATTAAACCACGATCGCGTAATTCGAGAACTTTTTCAACAAACTCCCCTTCTTCCCCTACGTTTTGGGAGGGGTTTTAGCTCTGTAGAAAAACTGCTGAATCATCTAGAAAAGCACCAAGAGCAATATCTAGAAGCCCTAACTCAGCTAGCAGACAAAGTTGAGTACACTTTAAAAATGACACCCTGTGATTTGCTTGACGATTCTGAAACTATTGATGCCAAGGGAAAAGCCTATTTATTAGCGAAAAAACAACGCTACCAAACACAGCAAGCATTTCAAGCACAACAATGCGAACAGTGGGAACTCTTGAGCCAGTTAATTCTCAAAACATATACAAATGTTATCTGTGAAACTCGACAGTCAGATGTGCGGCAAATCCACTTTTTGGCACAGCGTAACGATTCAACGCCCAGTACGCAGCTGTTTTCCCTTTGGCAGGTACAATGCTCGCACTGGCAATTAGCACTCAGCGAACCACTACCACCATATCATTTTCTAAAAAATACTCTCATATAAATTCATAAAAAATAATATTTAAAACTCTCCCAGAAAGAATAAAGACGATCTAATTTTTTATTTAATTTTTTTTATTTTCTTATATTTATCTTATATTTTTGGGAATACTAAACCCAGGAAGAATAAAACACATTGTGTAAGTTTTACCTACTGCTCAATCAGAGCAGGATGAAATCAATAATTAGAGTTTTGAGAGCAAAATAAAATGGCTGTTGAAAAAGTTAACTCATCTTCAAGTCTGGCTGAAGTTATTGACCGCATTTTGGACAAAGGAATTGTAATTGATGCTTGGGTACGTGTTTCTTTAGTTGGTATTGAACTGTTATCAATAGAAGCTCGGATTGTGATTGCTTCAGTCGAAACTTACTTAAGATATGCCGAGGCAGTTGGTTTAACATCCCAGGCTGCTGTTCCATCTGCTGCTTAACACCACATTAGAAAATGGGAGTCTTTATGGCTTCTAAGCTGATGCGCGTCTAAAGTATATAAACACTCTTGATGGTCGTTGACAGATGATTATTGACGGTTAACAGTCATCTGTCATCAGTCATCAGGTAAATGTACAAATTAAATGCGTAACAGCTTATTTAATATTTCTAGTTAACAAAATAGGAGATATCATCTGATGGCTCTCAAGAATTTATGGGAACAAGAGCGATCGCAGCGATTGCAAATAACTGCTGAACGCCGTCAAAAAGTTAACCAGTGGAAACAGCTAACTCAACAAGAATTTCAGCTGCAAGCAGATGTGGTTCATCAAGAATTGAGCAGTTTTGTTACCAGCCTTGACAACAACAGAAAGTTACAACAGCAGCAATTTCAGCAAGAGATTGTCGAGCGGCAATTGGAAATATTGCAAATAAAAACAGATGTCTCGCAACGCCAGCAAGAATACCGCCAACAGCGTTCAGCAAACGCTCAGGCATTATTCCAAAACTTGCAAAATTTCCGGGAAATCTTACATAACAGTGTTTGGGGCGATTACAGTCCCGAACAACCAGTTTCCCCGGCTCCTGTTAAAGAAGAAAAATTAGTTGTAACAGTTCCAAAATGGTCAATTTCCCGTTCTGCAATTAAAGCTAATGGTTTTCGTCCTTCCGCCAATACCATGACTCAGAAAGTGCCTGCCTTGAATGCAGATACTGTTAAATCTAAAGTGCAGCAATACATTCAGCAAGCTGAAGGAGCTACTCTGATAGAAATTGAAGAAGTGATAGGCTTAAGCCGGGTGCAAACGATAGATGTCCTGCGCTCCTTGATCAAGCAAGGCGTACTAGAACAACGCGATCGCCAATACTTTATTCGGCAACAAGCAATTTCTGGACAAACTTAATTTAAGCTCATTTTTTGTATTTGCAGACTAGCAGTTGGGCGATCGCTTATGTCTATCGCTTTAAGCAGCAGAGTACACAATCGATAAGCATTAAAGCTGGTCTATGCTTTGTAGTATTCAACATTTCCATCTTTTTCAGGTCTGGTATTGCAACTACATCTATACAAGCAATTTTCTCAATAGATGTAACATGGTAACAAGTTAACCTATTAATAATTAGAAAAAGAGCTTAAATCTTTGTTCAATTTTCCGGTTTTTAACTTTAAAAATATCCAGATTGGAAAGGGATATAACAAGCTGGGATAGCTCAATCAAGGTTTTGAACTGTGCTATTGGCAATCTCACAATGAAGTTAGTAAGCTGGATTGTTTGAGAAATTCTAATGTAAATGCAAAACTCAAGATATATAAGGAGGTGCGATCCATTGTGAATCAATTGATCGAGCAACTTCAAACTAAATTATTTACAGGCAGGCTGAATCTTGAAGCAAGGGATGGGCCGACTTGGACGCTATATTTTCGTTTAGGACGATTAATTTGGCAGGCTGGCGGTTCTAATGCCGATGAGCGATGGCGACGACACTTGTTGCGGTACTGTTCTAATCTGGATGTGACACAGTTGGAGCAGCTTGTCTCTCCCCAGGAAAATTATCGTGAGTATTCCATTCTTGCTAAGTTGCGAGAACAAAAATTAATCGAACAACAACAACTTGTTAGCCTGATTGCAAGCTCAATCACTGAAGTTCTGTTTGATATAATTCAGTACATTGAAGCCAAAAGAAATGGCAACAATCCAGCAGGGCAGTTGTCACATACTACCGTTGTTGGTGAAGTTCCTGGGGTTCTCCTAGCTGTAATACCAACAGAGGAAGTTTTGAAACGGGCTACACAAGCCTGGCAAGAATGGCAAAATGCAGGACTGGCAAACTACTCGCCCAATTTATTTCCGATCATTCAAAAAATTGAGCTACTCCAAGGACAAGCATCCTCTAAACAGATTATTGCTCTAGTTGATGGCACAAAAACTTTACGAGGTCTAGGGCAAAAAAGCGGTCGGGATGTCTTAGCTTTGACTCGGTTATTGATGACATTGGTAAAAACAGGGGCGATCGCTTTTTCACCTACCCCAAAGCTCAGGCAGGTTGTGATTAGTAAAGAAACTGGCAACCCCTCTAGTGCAGTTAATAATTCCAATTCTTCACTCAAGATAGAAGAGGACACTGTTTTACAAGTTGCGCCCAATTTCAACAAAGTTGCTCCCCCAGCGACTAGTAAAGAAATTGTCAGTCCGTCCAGTGCAGTTAATAATTTCAATTCTTCACTGAAGAAAGAAGAGAACACTGTTATACAATTTGCCCCCCCAGCAGCTAGTAAAGCAATTATTGATGTCTCAAGACCTTTAGTAGCCTGTGTGGATGATAGTCCGATGATCTGTCGCAGTTTGGAGGAAATTCTCACCCATCAAGGTTATCGCTTTGTTGGCATTCAAGATTCCTTGACGGCTGTTTTAAACCTAATTAAAAGCAAGCCAGACTTCATTTTTTTGGATCTTTTGATGCCAAAAGTCAATGGCTATGAAATTTGTTCTCAAATCCGTAAAACTCCAAGTCTCAAAAATGTGCCGGTTGTCATCTTAACCGGGAAAGATGGAATAGTAGATCGGATGCGAGCAAAATTAGTAGGGGCAACTGACTTTATGGGTAAACCTGTAGAAGCAGAGAAAGTACTCAATGTGCTTCACAAGTATTTAAGCGTTTAGGTTGAAGTGGTAGTTATGACAGTGGCTCCCCTACATTCATTTTTAAAACCGATTGTGAATGGTAAATTGCTCCCTAAATCTAGCTTGGTGTTAATTCATTTGTCGCCATTATTTTTCAAATTCTCAATTAAATAGTTAGGAAAAAATGAAAAAAGTTCTTTTAGTTGAAGATAGCCTCACAGAATCCGAAAAGATGACACGTTACCTAGAGCAAGGAGGATATTCAGTTTATGAAGTTCGCAGTGGTGAAGAGGCTCAACTCAGGTTGAAACAACAAAAACCTGACTTGATTCTACTGGATTTGATTTTGCCAGGCCAAAGTGGATTTGAGTTCTGCCGCAAGTTGAAAGCCGATCCGACAACAAAAGGAATCCCGGTAGTGATTTGCTCAACTAAAAACACAGATGTTGATAGAACTTGGGGCAATATGAGTGGTGCTGATGGCTATTTAGTCAAACCTGTAGATGAAAATACCTTGCTCCAGACTGTTAATAAATTTATTCGCTAAAGGAAACTAGGGCAATGGTACAGGCCAATGATAGCTTTTCTTCGCTACCCATTAATAGCCAATTTCGACTTGAAAACTCTTCTCAAGGAAACAACCAGAGGTTTTTAAGATTTCCGTTGAATGGAAAGGTAAATGGGTTACTCCCATTAGCTGATTTGCGGGGAGTAATTCAAGTTGCACTGACCGAGATTTTGCCAGTACCGCAGGTAGCAGAATTCTTGTTAGGCATAATGAATTGGCGGGGAGAAGCGATCTGGATTCTTGATTTAGCAGCTTTGTTGGGAGCAACACACTGGTGTCGGCGAGAAGGTGTGCGTAACTCTGGCATGGCGATGCTTGTTCAAGTCCAGAATCAAACCGTCGGGCTGTTGGTAGAGCAAGTCAATACCATTGAAGTTCACGATCCCCAAGAGCGGTTAGAGATTTCGACATCGATGTTACCTGCACGACTAGGCTCATTCTTACAGGGTTACTTTGTGGATTCTCAAGGTAGCCCTTTGATGTTACTTGACACCCAGGTTGTGATTCAAGCCCTTCAGCCTCTTTAAAGTTCAGAGCTTCCTATATAACGCCAAAAGCAGATGCACAAAGGCTTATGGACGCTGAAGCCGTTCTAGAAAAGTAATACCAATTTCAAAAAAGAATGCTCCAGATACACGCTTCCAAAGCCTTGTTCTGTCTGCCTTTCTTAATTTTGAATTTTGAATTTTGAATTTTGAATTGGTATAAGTAGTACTTTGTCAAGATAGTTTTGAGGGTTTGTAGTAAGCACTTTAGTGCTTGGAAAATAAGGACTAAAGTCCTTACTACGAACTTATTTACCCATCAATTTAAGCTTAACAAACTAGTAGCCTCCGTTCTGCATTCTACTTAATTAACTCCGACAACCTTCATAGCAAGAAAGATCATGGTAGCGCAACACAATCTTAGATCCAGCCAACCTCAATCAAATCCCAGCAACGGTTATAAGGAAACTGATAACGGGCATACCGTTGATGTACCAGCAAAACAGCAAATCACCTCCGCTCTAGAAGAATTGCGAACTGAACTGGATCAAGCTGATTGGGTGGAAACAGGGCCATTGCGAGAGAGAATCCGCAAGTTAAAAGAACTGCTAAGTGTGTTGCCATATCAAGACGGAGGAGATGGATTAGAGGTAGAGCAAGTACAGGCGATCGCCAGCAAAATCCGCCAATTTTCCGATCTAGATACCTTGCTCGCTACTGCTGTCATGGAGGTACAAAGCTCACTGCAAGCCGATCGCGTGGTACTGTATGAGTTTACGAATCCGACGCTGGGGATAGTTGTTGCGGAGGGGATGAGGGATGGCTTTACCCCAATGCTGAAGGAAAAACTGCCCGCCGTCATTTTTGGGTTAGGTTCTGCCAAGCTTTATCAACAAGAAAAATTAGTTGCGATCGCCGATACCTACACTGCTGGCTTGTCCCCTTACCAAAAGCAGCTCATGGATCGGTTTCAGGTAAGAGCTTGTGTGAGTTTGCCAATCTTAGTAAAAGATGAGGTTTGGGGTTTATTGGTAGTGCAGCAATGCACTGCTGCTCGTCAGTGGCAAAATGGTGAAATTCGGTTACTAAAATTGATCGCGCAGGAATTAGAAGTGCAACTGCAAGTTGCCGTGATTCAGGCTAAGTTGCAACAAGAAGTAGAAAAAGACCAAACCCTGGTCGGTGTAGCAAATAAAATTCTCCAGTCCAAAGATTTGGATACCATCTTTCGCGTTGCCACCCAAGAAGTGCGACAGTCACTAAAATGCGATCGCGTGGCAATCTATCGTTTCCAGCCAGATTGGAGTGGGGAATTTATCGCTGAATCTGCTGGATCTGAGTGGGTTTCTCTATTAGAAGAACAGCGAAACAACCCAGCAATTGTCAATAACGTTAACTATTGCAGTGTGAGGAACCTTGCAGACGAAGGGGGATTGGTTGGGACAACAGGGCGATCGCCCAGTGCAGATAGCTACATTCAGCACACCCAAGGCAAAAATTTCCATCGCGGACAGATTTATCGAGTCACGAATGATATCTACAGTGCTGGTTTTTCTGACTGCTATATCAAAGTTTTAGAAACCTATCAAGCCAAAGGATACATTATTGTTGCCATCTTCCAGGGAGAAAAGTTGTGGGGCTTGCTCGCTGCCTATCAAAATTCTCAGCCTCGTCAGTGGAAAGATAGTGAAGTTCGACTAATGGTGCAGGTTGCAACTCTGTCTAGTATTGCTATTCAACAGGTGCAATATCAGCAACAACTTTATCACCGCTCTGAGGAGTCAGCCAAACTTGTTGAACGAGAACGTACTGTTTTCGGCATCATTGAAAAGATTGGGCAAGCAACGGATCTTCGCACCCTTTTCCGCATTACCACCCAAGAGTTGCGGCGATTTTTAAAATGCGATCGCGTTGTCATTTATCAAATTTATCCAGACTGGAGTGGAGAAGTGATCGCTGAATCTGTGGCTGCTGGTTGGTCGTCATTGTTGGAGATGCAGGAACAAGACAGCATTTTAAAAACAGGTCTGCTATCTTCAGAGCGTTGCAATATTAAGGACTATAACTCCCCGATTAAACCTGATGCCGATACCTATCTGAAGGAAACCCAGGGTGGAGTGTACACCAAAGGAACGCGCTTTCGTAAAGTCAACGATATTTCTGCTGCTGGTTTTTCACCTTGCTATTTAGAAACATTAGAGAAGTTCCAAGCCAAAGCATACATTAATGTTCCCATCTTCCGCGCTGGTAATCTTTGGGGTTTGTTAGCAGCCTATCAGAATTCTGATGTTCGGAAATGGACTGAAGAAGAGACCGGTGCTTTGTTGCAGATCGGCGAACCGTTGAGCATTGCCCTCCAGCAAGCTGAATATATCGAACAGCTACGGTTAAAAAATCTCGAAATGACCCAAGTAGCTGAAGTAGAACACGCCATCGCCCGAATGACGGATAGAATGCTTCATTCCCAACACCCAGAAACAATTTACCGCACTACCTTGGCAGAATTGCGGCAGTTGTTCAAATGCGATCGCCTAGCAATATATCGCTTCGACTCTGACTGGAGTGGTGAATTTATTGCTGAATCTGTCGGAACTGACTGGGTGCCTCTGGTTGGCCCCGATATCAAGACCGTATGGGAAGACGAACACCTACAGCAAACTGAAGGCGGACGCTACCGCAACAATGAAACTTTTGCCGTCAATGACATCTATACTGTTGGTCATGCCCAGTGCCATATCGACCTGTTAGAGCAGTTCCAGGTTAAAGCCTACACCATCGCCCCGATTTTTGCTGGAAACAAACTTTGGGGTTTATTAGGAGCTTACCAAAATAGCGGCCCGCGCCAGTGGAATTCCGAGGAGGTGCGATTAGTGACCAAATTGGGCATTCAGTTCGGGTTAAGCGTACAGCAAGCCGAGTACATCGAACAACTGAGAACGAAGAATACAGAGTTAGCGCGAGCAGCAGAAGAGGAACAGGTGCTGACAGGGATGGTGGAAAAAATTCGCCAAGCTCAAGAGGCAGATACAATTTTCCTGAATGTGCTGCCAAGTTTACGCAAACAACTACAGTGCGATCGCCTAGCAGTATTTCGCTTTCATCCCGACTGGAGTGTGGAGTTTATTGCCGAATCCGTAAAAGATCAATGGCTGTCTTTAGGGAGTTCTGACATCAAAACGATTTGGATGGACGAACACCTACAAGAAACTCAGGGCGGACGCTATCGCAATCATGAAACCTTTGTTGTCAATGATATCTCCACTGCCGGTCACGTTCAGTGCTACGTAGAGATGTTAGACAAAATGCAGGCCAAAGCTTACGCGCTCGCTCCGATCTTTATTGGAAGCAAACTCTGGGGCTTTTTAGGAGCATACCAAAATACTGGCCCTCGGCAGTGGCAATCTAAGGATGTGCAACTGTTGCGAAAAATAGCTGTGCAAATGGGTATAGGTTTGCAACAGATTAAGTATATCGAACAACTCAAGAAGAAGAATGCAGAATTAGCGCGAACCGCAGAAGGGGAACGAGCATTGACACGGCTCTCAGAAAAAATTCGCCAAGTTCAAGAGCTAGAGATGATTTTCCGCAATGCCTTACCAGAATTGCGATCGCATTTGGAATGCGATCGTCTAGCCGTGTATCGCTTCAATCCAGATTGGGGTGGGGAGTTTGTTGCCGAATCCGTAAGTCGTGAATGGGTGGCTTTGGTTGGCCCCGATATCAGGACTGTATGGGAAGACGAACATCTACAACAAACCCAAGGTGGACGCTATCGCAACAACGAGACCTTTGTGATTAATGATATTCACACTGCTGGTCATGCCCAGTGCCACTTGAAAATTCTAGAGCAATTCCAGATTAGAGCCTATATCATCACCCCGATTATTGCCGGAAACAAGCTCTGGGGTTTGTTAGGAGCTTACCAAAATAGCGGGCCGCGGCAATGGCAAGAGAATGAAGTCAACTTGGTAGCGAAAATCGGCACGCAGTTTGGGGTTGCCGTCCAGCAATCGCAATACTTACAACAAACCTTAACCAAGAATGAGGAACTGATCAAACTGGCAGAACGGGAAGTAGCAAACGCCCGATTTTCCTATCGCCTGCCAAGTCGGTTAACAGAAATGGCCCAAAGTAATGGTAATGTTCTGGAATTTATCCAGTTTGCCACCCACGAACTTCGTCAACTGCTGAAAGTAGATCGAGTTGGAGTTTACCGTTTTGAGCCTGATTGGTCTGGAGAATTTGTAGTTGAGTCTGTGACTGGGGATTGGCCTAAGTTGGTGGGAACTAGCTTGGCCAAAGTTAGAGATACCTATCTCCAGTACAACCAAGGAGGGCGTTATGTCCGCAAAGAAAGTTTGCGGGTTGACAATATATATACTGTCGGTCATGACGAATGTCACGTCCAATTGTTAGAGATGTGGGGAACTAAAGCCTACATGATTTCTCCGATTTTTCAAGAAAATCGGCTCTGGGGGCTGATGGGAGTTTATCAAAATAGCGCACCGCGCCAGTGGGAGCAATCCGAAGAGGATGTTCTCAACCAAGCCAGCGTCCAGATTGGTATTGCCCTCAATCTTGCAGATTACCTAACACAGGTGCGTATTCAAGAGCAGCAACTAGCAGAAGCAGCAGAGCGCGAACGTACCGCACGGGAAAAGCTGCAACAAGGAGCTATCCGCGTTCTCATGGCTTTGGAACCATCCTTCAGAGGCGATCTCACCGTTCGAGCGCCCCTATCTGAAGATGAAATTGGGACGATCGCCGATGGTTACAACACTACGATCCAAAGTTTGCGAGATTTAGTGCGACAAGTGCAGATTGCTGCTGGTAGGGTGAGTGAAACTTCCAGCGATAACACGATCTCAGTAGTGAAACTATCTGACCAAGCTCAACAGCAGGCAGAACGGCTCGAACACGCTCTGGAACAATTACAAATGATGGTAACTTCCACCCAGATAGTTGCTGCTGATGCCCAAAAAGTCGGACAGGCGGTTCAAAGAGCTAATAACACCGTCCAAGCTGGTGATATCCTAATGGAAAAAACCGTAGAGGGCATTTTGGAGATTCGGGAAACCGTGTCGGAAACAGCGAAGAAGATTAAACGCCTTGGTGAAGCTTCTCAGAAAATCTCGAAAGTAGTGAGTCTGATTGAAAACTTTGCCACTCAAACTAATTTGCTGGCACTCAATGCTGCCATCGAGGCTACCCGTGCCGGAGAGTATGGCAAAGGCTTTGCGGTGGTTGCAGATGAAGTTCGTTCTCTGGCTTATCAGTCGGCTAGTGCCACCACAGAAATTGAGCGACTCGTGCAAGAAATTCAAGCTGGCACCAACGAAGTTACCGAAGCAATGGAAATAGGGATTAGCCAAGTTGTTCAAGGCTCGAACTTGATCGATGAAACTCGTCATTCCCTAAGTGCGATCGTCGTAGCTACCAACGAAATTGGTGGACTAGTACAAGGAATTACCGAAGCAGTTTCCCATCAAAGTCAGCAATCTCACATATTGACAGAGGCAATGATGGATGTTTCGGCGATCGCCCGTAAGACTTCAGAAAGTGCCATGCACATTTCCGAGTCTTTTGAGGAACTACGGATGACTTCACAACAACTGGAAACCAGCGTTAGCCAGTTCAAAGTTGACTAAGTAAGTCGTGGTGAATATTTGTTCTCAGGATAAGGCAGAGGGGCAGAGGGGCAGAGGGGCGGAGGGGCAGGGGAGAAATAACTCTCCTCTGCTCCCCTGCCTCCCCTGCTCCCCCTGCCTGCCTTAACAGATAAATCTCCTTGACACCAAGCGTATTATGAACCCCGATCCCAGTAATCAAGAGCAGGCTTTTCTTGCTGAAGCGGCAGAGTTGTTGCAAACCATTGAGCAGAATCTGATCGGTTTACTTGATGAAAAAACAATAGAAAAAGTTCATGCCTTGATGCGAAGCGCCCATACTATCAAAGGGAGTGCTGCCAGTGTTGGGCAAGAAACTATTCAGACAATTGCCCATCATTTGGAAGATGTATTCCAAGCGTTATACGCTCCAGAACTGGAAATCGATCCAGAATTGGGTGCTTTGCTTCTAGATGCTTATGAGTGCCTGCGAACTCCATTGAGTGCAGCCTTGATGGGCTTATCCTGCAATGAGGCAGAAATACTCGATCGCACTGCCTCAATCTTCGCCCAACTCCAACATAAACTAGGCGACTTTTTTGGTCGTGAGGCTCTGCTTCCCAGTTCGGAAGAACTTGGCTTTGATGTGGTAGAGTCAATCTTTTCCGGGAGTGTACTCCAGGATTTGCAACAGTTGGAAGCTGACATCCAAAGCCAAGATCCGCAACAAATTCAAACAACACTCAACTCCCAAGCCGAATTTTTTGCTGAACTAGCAGCATCTTATGGCTTATCTGGATTGGAAGAAATTGCCCAGGCGACCCTAAACGCGCTCAAAGCACATCCAAACAAAGTACTGGAAATCGCTCAGGTGGCTTTAGAAAATTTTAAAGCAGCTCAAGCAGCAGTACTTACAGGCGATCGCACTCAAGGGGGAGAGATATCTCTACAATTGCGAGAATGGGCAGGACTAACTATTCCTGTCCCAGAACCGCAAAGGCAGCCAGTTGCGATCGCTGCCCAACCCACAGAAACGACTACAACTGAGAATCAGCCATCCCCCCTCCTCAGTGCCAGCGAAGCGGAATCAATTTGGTCGTTTTTCCCGAAGCGGACTGATAACTCCGTAGCGAAAGCACCGGAGGTACTGGCACCTATTTCTCATTCTCAGGATTCGGTAGTAGTCCCCTCTGCCATAGAGCGGATTTTACAGTCAATCTGGATCGGAGATCCAGAGACATCTTGCCGATACTCAGACTCAGATCGGCCAGCCTCTCCACCACCAGCGCCAAGCCTCCAGGCTCAGTCATCGGCATCACTTCCCAGTATCAGAGTCGCGATCGAACAACTCGATCGCCTCAGCCATACAATTGGGGAATTGCTAATCAGCGAAAACCAACAAAACCTGCAATCTAACCACATCCAGAAAGCAGCTCAAGACACTCTACTACAGTTTTTGTACTGTCAACAACAACTTAGTAAAGTTTTTACTTGGTCGGATCGACATCTGCTGCTTCCCGAACGCAAGCAGCGACAGATGCATGTATCTCCCCGCCCAGTTATCTCTGTTACCGAGGCACAATCCAATTTTGATGCCTTAGAAATGGATAACTATAGCGAGTTGCACATTCTCCTGCAAAATCTTACAGAAGACATGGTGCAATTAGGAGAACGGATTGAGGCTGTTAATTCCTTAGTTCAGCAATCTCGCTTCAGTCTTGGAAAGCGCAAGCAACTGCTTTCAGGAGCGCAGGAAGATTTGCTGCAAGCCAGAATGGTTCCACTGGGAACAGTGTTGAATCGATTACCCCGGCTGCTGCAACAGATGGTAGCAACTTATCATAAGCCTGTTGAACTCAAGCTTGGCGGTACGAAGGTACTCGTGGATAAAGCCATTTCTGAGCAGTTGTACGATCCCTTGCTGCACATGATTCGCAATGCCTTCGATCACGGCATTGAACCGGTAGAAACCCGTCGCCAGCAGGGTAAACCAGAAACCGGAACGATTACAATTAAAGCCTATCATCAAGGCAACCGCACTACTATTGAGGTACGGGATGATGGTCGAGGCTTAAACTGGGAAGCCATTCGTCAGCGAGCTATAGAAAAACACCTGCTGACTCCCGAACAAGCCGCCTACGCCTCAGAAGACCAACTGGCAGAGTTATTATTTGAACCAGGCTTTTCTACCGCCAAGCAGGTTGGTGAGTTATCTGGCCGTGGTATCGGCTTAGATGTGGTTCGCACTCAATTGCAAACTTTACAAGGTTCGATTGTGGTGCGATCGATTTTAGGGCAGGGAACCACCTTCATGCTGCAATTGCCTCTAAGCTTGACAACGGCACGCTTGCTCGTTTGTCAATCTCAAGGTATTACTTATGGCTTGCTGTCTGAAGGAGTTAGCCAGGTTTTATTACCGCAGCCAGAGCAGATTCAAGTCCAGCAATCTTTACACGGGCAAGGCAGCCAAAAATTCTGGCAGTGGGGAGAAGGGCAAAGTCTGCAACTCGTTCCCATCCGCCCGCTTGCCGATTTGCTGGATTACAAATATCCTTTATTGACCCAAGACCACAATTTAAACCTCAGTCCTTTTCCAGTCAAACAACGGAACACCGTCGAACCTCTGCTGCTGTTGGAAACAGAGCATCAATACTTGTGTTTGCAAGTCGATCAGATTTTAGTCGAGCAGGAATTAGTAATTAAATCCCTCGGCAGAGTCCTGACTTTACCTAGTTACATCCAAGGCTACAGCGTGTTGGGAAATGGTAGTCTTACCCTAATCGTTGACCCGTTGGAGTTAGTTCGGCAAACTTGGGAGACAGATATGATCCCGACTTCCCCGGCATCAATTGCAACTAAACTATTGCCTGCGCCTGAGCCTGTTCTTACTCTAGAGGGGCAGCAAACCTTAACGATAACGCAACCGCAGCAACAGCCGATGGAAGTCAATACAGCCGTTGCTCAACCTAACCGACTGATGGTGTTAGTGGTAGAAGATTCGGTTGTACAAAGGCAAAGTTTGGTGCAGACGCTCCAGAAAGCCGACTATCAAGTGTTGCAAGCAGCCGATGGTCGAGAGGCGATCGCGCAAATGCTGCAACACGGTGATGTCGATTTAGTGATTTGTGACATTGAAATGCCGCAGATGAATGGATTTGAGTTTTTAGAACATCGTCGCCAAGACGAGCGTTTGTCCGGGATTCCTGTGGTGATGCTGACTACCCGTAGCGGACAGAAGCACCGCCAATTAGCTTTAGCTCTAGGAGCAAAAGCTTACATGACCAAACCCTATTCAGAACAAAATTTCCTAACCGCGATCGCTGAACTAGTTCATAACCCTTAACCCAATACCCTTGGGTTAAGCCTTTTTTCTCCCCCTGCTTCCCCTGCCCCCTGCTTCCCCTGCCCCCACCCGTAACTTCCTATGCTTAACACTCCCTTTCCGTTTAAGCGATTATCTGGCGCTGTGAGCGAGCGCGACTCATTACGAGTCGTTGTTTTTGCGATCGCAGACTATTTATTTGCCCTGCCAGTTGGTGCAGTTCTCAAGGTGATGGCTTGTCCCCCTATTAGGAGTACGGTTGAAAGTGGTATCGGGATGGTTGATTTGGGAGCGCAAACCATCACAATTGTGGACTTGCGCCAAAAGTTCATTCAGCAAGTGCAAGCCCAACAGCCGCATCAAGTTCCCTCTGCGGTTGACACTTCAGGGCGCTTCTTACTTCTGACTCAAACCCGGACTGGGGAAATTTGTGGCATTCCTGTGGACAAGCCCCCTGCCTTAATCGATATTCCTTTGTCAGCAGTGCGTCCGGTGCCGTGGTCTTATCGGCAAGTGGCGGAGTTAAGCTGTATTAGCCACATGGCTGTTTTGCCTGTAGCACCAAACGAGGAACCACTCAAAGTACTTCTTTTTGGTATGAGCCAGATATTGGCTGATAAGTTGGGGTTGCCCGGAACAACCCCAACCTTGGCTCCTGGGCTGACATCAGGCGAACAACGGCAAAGATTTCTGCGTTTTTCCTTGGGCGATGGAGGAAGTGGATTGCTACCATTCCACTCATTACAGGACATTATTCATCTCGCTAGCCAAGAAATTTCCCCAGCCCCGGCCTTACCAAGTTGGATTTTAGGTTTCTATAATTGGCAAGGACAGATGCTGCGGGTGGTTGACTTGGAACATTTGCTTGGTTATGCGCCGCTTTTGAAGCGGCAGTCACGACCAGAAAAGCCAATGGTTCTGGTTATCGAACTGCAAAATCAGGTAATCGGGTTTTTGGTGGCTCATGTCTACGATGTAGAGTGGCAGGATTTACAGCAAGCACAATCGGCACCAACCGACTTTTCCCCAAACAAACTGCTAAATTTTGTTCGAGGTATTCTGCCAGGCGATCGCTGGATTTTAGACACCAGAGCGATCGCCCAGACATTGCAATGGCAAACCCACTGATAAGAGGCAGGGGGCAGGGGGAGGAGGAGTGTGGGAGGTGTGGGGAGTGTGGGGGGTAAGACTTCTTCCCCATCCTCCCACACCTCCCACACCTCCCACACCTCCCACACCCCTTGGATTTCTCACTTGTGAGAAATCCAGGCTTGTTCCCTGCTCCCCTGCTTTTTCTATTTGACTTGATGCTGCCAAGGAGTTTTCTGTGACGATCGCAACTTTAGACCCTAATTCTGAAACCCAGCCTGTTGAAAATGAAATCCAGATAGAAGAAATTTTGGCTAATGTGGCTCTAATCAAAGCAGTCTTTCAATCTGCTAAGGGGCCAAAGGTCGCTCAATTGCAGCAGAAGGTGAGTCAAATCGAAGCTTTTATCCAAGCTTTGGCTAAGGATTCACCCAGTGACAACGATCAAAATGTTCGAGGGGCTTTTCAACTCCAGCGAGAACAACTTGCGGCCATCGATCGGCAAATGCAGCAGACAAAGGATCAAGCCGAACTTTTGGAGGTTACAGTTACCGCCCTTCGAGATGTTCTCAACGCCGATCGCGTTTTGATTTATCGTTTTGAGGAAGATAATCGCAGTAGGGCGATCGCTGAAGCGATACAAGCGGGTTGGACATCCCTGCTCAACCAATCCCTACCGATAAATTTGTTTGTTAATAAACCCGATGTTGGCGACGGACAAAACTCGCAGGACAACCTCACTGAAGTATTAGAATTAACTCCCCGCCAACAGCAATTTTGGCAACGCTTTCAGGTGCAAACTAGCCTCTGCTTACCCTTGATTGTCAAACAACAGCCTTGGGGTTTTTTAGTTATTCATCATTGCCTCCAACCCCGACAATGGCAGGAAGCAGAGCGCAGTTTGCTACAACAAGTAGGAATGATGTTGACAATTAACTTGCGCTGGGCTGAAATAGTAGCTCCACCTGCTCAACATCTGTCATCGCCTCCCCAAAAAGCTGAATCTGGCGATCGCTCTGAGTTACTAGTGCCATTTCAGCAGGTGAGCCAGGCTGTACAAGCAGGAGCAAGAATCGCCGAGCTTGCCGGCGAGCATTTAATGTCTATTCAAGATACTGTTGCTATTACTAATAAACAGCTGCAATATCTTGGTGAATTTTGCCAGCAAGCTTCTGGCTTTGTTCACCTTGTGGAAGGCTTGAGTACCAAAATTCAGGTTTTGTCCCTGAATACAGCTATCGAAGCCACAAAAGCTAGCGAGCGGGAAAGAGGTTTGCTAGCTGCTGCCGAACAGGTGGAAATTCTCGCCCGTCAAGCCCGCGACAGCACCCTAAATATAGAGGAATGGTTCCAAGAACTCCAGGTGGCAGCAGCAGACGTTGCTTCTGCTATCGAACCGTGCGATCGCCAAATCAGTGCTGGGTTGGAGTCAATCGCGCAAATCCAGGAGCAATTCAAAGCGATCGCCGACATCGCTGCTTGTAGCCTCCAAACAATATCGAAGCCATAGAATTGTCACAAACCCCATAGAAACGAGAGTTGTTTTCATGAGTACCAATTTTGTCCCCCAACCGCAGAACGACGATCGCTTCCTAGAAGAAGCGATCGATCTGTTACTGTTCTTGGAGCAGGAGTTGCCTAACTATACAAAAGACAGTAACCCTGGTACAGCTTTGGCTCTCATGGAAGCTGCTAGCTCTCTGCATTCGATTGCCATAGCAGCTGAGCTAGATGCCATTGCCATCGTTGCGGCTGCACTAGAAGAGATTTTTCAGCTGCTGCATCAGTATCGGGCAACTGTCAACGCCCCAATCGCCTCGCTGTTGTCGGAAGGATTAGATTGCCTACAGATGCTGTTGATGGCATTTTTAACAGCTTCGCAAATTGACGAAGTAGAAATTCTAGAGCGGATGTCTGCCATTGTTGCTCGTCTACAAGCAGAGTTTGGCGATCGCCAACAAAGCGTTATCGCCCAGGAGGAAACAAACCTTGAGATATTGATAGAGCAACCGCAGGAACATCAACCAGTTATTCAGTTTGGCGATCGCTTGGTCGAGGTAGAATCTTCTGCGGAGCAAATTATCGTTCAAGACAAGGAAAGTCTTGACAGGGAATTAATAGATGAAACTAGCCCCCAGTCTGGCAGCCTTGTTCACGTAGATACCGAGCAGCTTCCCATCAAAGTAGAGGAACTAACAAACCTGGAGGAGTATGGGGAAGGAGATTTTCATGCTTGGTTGGGGGATTTTTCCCTGCCTACTGAAACTTCTGTTGCATCCCTAGTTAAATCTGTTCGCGATCGCTATCCACTCTCTTTGCAAGAATCGATTTCTACCATTCTTGCAACAAATATTCCAACCGCCACACCCATTAATATTCAGCATCTCGAACAACTAAATGTGCTAGTTGCAACATTATTAATTAACTATAATCAGCAATCCTGTCAGGAAGAACAACAGCAACATACGATCGGGCGGTTGCTCCGACAAGTTAAACGATTACAACACCTGCTAGATAATCTACAGGAATGGTCAGGACGTTTAGCAGCAATTTCAGATACCCTTTCTCCCCTAGCTGCTTCTCGCTCTCAGCAATTATACAGTACTCTGCAATCTGTTTTGGCTGAAGCGTCTCAGGTGGCATCAACTGTTCATTCGCTGAATAACAATCATCATCAACTCCAACAAGAACTGATACAGCAGGAAAAGTTACTTAACCAGTCTTCCAATTTAGTCAAAAAAGTTACAACTATTCCTTTAAAAGTAGCGTTAGAACCTTTACATCGGCTTTGGTCTCAGTTACAAGCTCTACAAGATAAGTCTGCTAAACTACATTTACAAATTAGCGATATCCAAGTCGGTCGGGCATTTAGCGATCGCCTCCATGCTCTCCTGTTACATATAAGTTGCTATTTACTAGAGCAAAGTATTGAGTCTTCCCAAACACGCCAACAGCTAGGTAAAAATAGCAACGGTATTATTGAAATTCAAGTTTACCAGCAAGGAAATCAACTGATTATTGATGGCTGTGATGATGGCGCAGGACTTAACTTATCTCACATTTATCAACAAGCTTCAGCCCAAGGAATCGACCTGACAAAACCAGGGGATATCTTACAAGAACTGGTAATTGAACCAGAGGTTTCATCTGTTTTATGCGATCGTGCTGCCTTAGAGTTAGGAGTAGAATTAACTGAAGTTTGCAAGCAATTAACAGCTATTCAGGGAAGAATAGTATTGAAGTCTAAAGCTGGACATGGTACAGCCTTCTCGCTCCAAATTCCCCTCGATCAAAAAATTGCTCAACTTATCGTCTGTCAAGCTAACTCCAGAGTCTATGCATTTATTGCCGATTCTGTAGAGCAGATTTGTCTATCCCAGTCCGAACAAATCATCCAAACTCAAGCGGGACGTATGTTATTTTTGCAGTCTTCTGGCACCAGTGGCTTCCTTGGTTGCGATCGTGAGGATCTAACAACAGAAATGCTCGTCCCTATCCATTTATTGACTGAGGTGCTGATTTGTCCTAACCAGCTTCCTCCCTCAGTTACTACTTACAGCACAGATACACTAAATGCTTTCAAGCAGGATAAGCCTTTATTAGTATTTCGTTACTTAGACAAACGATGTGCTTTAGAAGTAGATTGCATCATTGGCAAGCAATCCGCTGCGATCCGTCCTCTGGGGGAAGCAATCCCAGTTGCTGCTTATATCCAAGGAACTAGCATTCTTGCCAATGGGCAACTTAGCCTGGTTTTGGATGGTCATCTTCTCACAAAATCTCTAACTTGAACTAAATATCTGCCATAATTGATACCAAGTCTTAAAGACTTATTGCAGATATGTTTGGAAATAATCGTCAAATAACTTACTAGCAATCTTTTTGAGATATCTCATCAAGATAATTTGTCGTGCAATTACGTATGTTAATTGCAAATAAAATCACCTCATGCAGAAATATAAGTTTTAGCGTAGGCGTATATCCTAGCTGAAAAGAGCAGGAGATTTGCCAAGTAGTTGAAATCTTGTTAACCTTTATGCTTAAAATTGCACAAGAGGTTTATTTAGCATCTACTAAAAGCTAAAGTCAACCCTTTGCAGGACTCCCATAAGCAATGCTGACTGAAATTTTGCCTTTCCGCTTTGAGTTAGACACGATCGCGATCGCCGGAGCGAGTTTGTGGTCATTGGCGCTATATCTAGGTTTTTCCCCAGTCAATGAATGGGTAATCGAGCAACTCAACCGCTGGTTTAACTTTGCCGAGCGATCGCTTTATACCAGCCAGTCAGAATTTGAAAAGACTCGTAAAGCTAGAGAATCCCAAAACTCTTTCTACGCTTCATTATTTAGCATTGTGCCTTTTTTGGTAATTGGTGCTTTATGTAACTGGGTTCTAGAAATTAGTTTAGGTGAGAGTTGGGGAATTAGTACAGGAATATTAGCTTGTATGGGCGCTGGCATTTATGAACTTGGGCGCAGGGATGGAGAATCTTCCGATTAAGTAGAGAAGAAAGTGAAGGAATAATTTTGAATTTTGAATTGTTTCCCACTTCCTTTACTTCCCAATTTCCTCGCCAACAATCTGTGCTATCTTCTGGGCTGCACCGCTTTCACCACGAATCTTACGGAGATTAGCGCGGATATCAGCCAATTTTTCTGGATGGGCTAATAAGTCTAAAACCATTTCCCCAACTTCTTGCGGTTGAAGTTTACCCATAAGTTCTGGCACTATCTCTTCCTGTGCCCAGATATTTGGCCATGCTAATAAACCTTTGCGTCTCACAAATCTCAGGAATAACCAATTAATCACCTTCGTAAAGAGCGTACCTACTCCCGGCAGATTTGCCAACAACCCAGGTAAACCATCCCAAGCACGCATGGCGTCAAGTTGCTGGGTTGGCAGCAAAACAATCATTGGCACTCCTAAAGCACCAAGTTCGGCAGTGTTTGCCCCCACTGTAGTTAAGCAGATGCAGCACTGGGATAATAAGTGATATGCAGGATTTTCTTGCCACAGTTCCACAGTTAAGCCTGTTGTTGTTTTGAGCAATGCCTTGCTTCTAGAGTCGTCTGGGGCAATTAAGTCAGCACCGCCAAAGCCAAACATTTCAGCAATAGGGTTTTTTTGGGGATCGGCAAAACTAGCTAAAGTTTGTAAATCTAAAGTTGGGGCTAGAGGAATCACAAATTTAGTTTGAGGTCTTTTTGCATGAACGTATTCAGCAATGCCTAAACTTAATGGTACTCCTTGGGCTAATTTTGCGGCTTTTGATCCAGGCAATAAACCAATCAATTCAGTTTGGAGTGATGCAGTGATAGGCAGAGGAGAATTTGAATCTAGGCTTTCTCCTGCTTCTAGCATCAAATCACCTACAACGGTGAACTTATGAGCATATTTCTGGGAAACATCAGCAGCAACTTTGGGTTTCATCACGCCAAAGCGATCGATCCAGTTATGCCAACGGGCTTCCCATTCGGCGTAAACCACTGTGCGATATCCCAGCTTTTTACCTATAACTACGGGGAAAATTTGATCGCCACCGAGGAAAATAACTACACCGCGACTTCTCCAATCCCAATTCTCAAAGGTTTTACCCCAAAGTAAAAATTGCCAAAAGTATTCTGCTGGCTGTACTCTATCTACTTCTGGGTAAGAAAGAGCGATCGCAGCTTCTTTTCCACTAGCATTTGAGCAAGGTGATAAGACTACACTGATCCTGACTTGATTTCGATCGTCGCCGAATTTTTGCCGCAACGCTCTTACTACTGGGCGTACCCAGGTTGTTACCTCACCTGGGCCATTTGATAGGATGAGAATATCTACTTGAGTCATTAGTTAATGTTCAAGAGTTAGGGGTCATTAGTCAAGAGGTAAATATTATCTAATTCGTTCCTAATTTTTAGAGGCACAACATCACTGATATAATTGCAGGCTATGTTCGATAACATCTGCAAGTTTTTGGCAGAGTCATTTTCAGCCGACTTTGCAACATGGCTACCTATAAATGCAATAGGATCGATACTTATAGATTAATATTTAATCATATTTATAATGTTTTATAGTGACTTCTCGCTGTCAAAAGTCAAACGCGACTTTAACTTAACTACAATTGAGAATGGACGGTTTTTACCCGAAACACAGTCCATAGAACCTAGCTTTTACCTCAAAGAAGCACTAAGCGAAGGACTACCACTAGCAACAGCAACTGATTCAGAAAAAGCTCGCTCAGAGTTAATTATTAGTCCTATCCTCGTAGAAGTTTGGAAAATTCTTGAACGCAAAGTCAGCTTTTTTTCGGGTGAAGATTTTACCGTTGCATCGGAGCTAGGCTTAAGTGGAGTATGTGATTTTTTAATTAGCCGCTTACCGGAACAAATATTTATTGAAGCTCCTGTCATCGTGATTATTGAAGCGAAAAAAGGTGATTTAAAACCTGGTTTAGGGCAATGTGCAGCAGAAATGATTGCCGCACAAAAATTCAATGAAACCAATAATATACCGATTAAGACAATTTATGGCAGCGTTAGTAGCGGTACAGCTTGGCGATTTTTGAAATTAGAAGAGCAAACACTGAGTATTGATTTGAATGATTATTCCGTTCCGCCAGTGGAAATACTATTAGGAATGTTGGTTTGGATGGTGCGGGAAGGTTGAAGAAGAATTCTGGGGGATTCAAGGGAAGTCAGTAGCAGAAAGCTAAATATTAGTTAAGAAATTATAGTAATTAGGCCATCGCATTTCGTCAAATATATTCAATTTTACAACCCGCACAAGCGGGTTTTGTTTTGTAATTACAACAATATAACTAAATAGCTATTTAACTATTAATAAAATATTACAAAAAAGTTACAAATAAGTGAGCGGATACTTTTAAACACAGTCAATAATTACAAAGAAATATTTCGTTTTTTATATCGATTTGTGTCAGATACACGATAAAATGCCCAGTGGGCAAGCGTTTTCTGATAAAAAACACATATTGCCGAAAAAGTAAGAAGTTAACAGTGGCTGATGATGCCGCTAAAAACTTCTAGTAGAGAACACGCATCAAAGGAGCCGAAGAAGCATGTTCACACACGTCAAGTCCACCATTAGACACATTGCGCCAGATAACTTACGCGGACGTAATTTAATCAAGGTGGTCTATGTCGTGCTTGAGTCCCAGTACCAGAGTGCTTTGTCGCAAGCAGTTCGCACGATTAACGCGAACAATCCTAACTTGGCGATTGAAATCAGCGGGTACTTGATTGAGGAACTCCGCGACCCCGAAAATTACGAGGAGTTCAAACGAGAAATTGAGAATGCGAATATCTTCATCGCTTCCCTCATTTTCATCGAAGACTTAGCACAGAAAGTTGTAGCAGCAGTAGAACCACACCGCGATCATCTTGATGTTTCCGTTGTCTTTCCCTCCATGCCAGAGGTAATGCGCCTGAGTAAAATGGGCAGCTTTTCTTTGGCACAATTGGGTCAGTCAAAAAGTGCGATCGCCCAATTCATGCGGAAACGCAAAGAAAAATCCGGTGCGGGATTCCAAGATGGAATGCTGAAGCTTTTGCGAACCCTGCCGCAAGTGCTGAAGTTTTTACCAATGGACAAGGCACAGGATGCCCGAAATTTCATGCTCAGTTTTCAGTATTGGCTAGGTGGTTCTCCAGAAAACCTGGAAAACTTCTTGCTGATGCTAGCTGATAAATATGTATTTAAAGGTTTAGACAAACAAAATTTTGCACCTTCTACATACGAACAGCCGGTGGTTTATCCCGATTTAGGGATTTGGCATCCTTTGGCTCCCAGTATGTTTGAAGATGTCAGAGAGTACCTCAATTGGTATACAGCTCGTAAGGATATTTCTAGCGATCTCAAAGATCCCCTAGCTCCTTGTGTCGGGTTAGTATTACAACGCACTCACCTAGTTACAGGGGATGATGCCCATTATGTAGCAATGGTGCAGGAGTTGGAAGCACTAGGCGCACGGGTACTACCTGTGTTTGCTGGTGGTTTGGACTTCTCCAAGCCTGTGGATGCCTACTTCTACGAACCAAATACCAACACACAGTTAGTAGATGCAGTGATATCGCTGACTGGCTTTGCTTTAGTAGGTGGGCCAGCCAGACAAGACCATCCCAAAGCAATTGAGGCACTTCAACGCTTAAATCGTCCTTACATGGTGGCGTTACCCTTAGTATTCCAAACCACAGAAGAGTGGATGGATAGCGATTTAGGGTTACATCCAATTCAAGTAGCTTTGCAAATTGCAATTCCTGAATTGGATGGGGCAATTGAGCCGATAATTTTATCAGGTAGAGATGGGGCTACAGGGAAAGCGATCGCATTGCGCGATCGGGTTGAAGCGGTAGCCGAACGCGCCTTAAAATGGGCTAATCTCCGCCGCAAACCGAAACTGGATAAAAAAGTCGCCATTACCGTTTTCAGCTTCCCGCCAGATAAAGGCAACGTGGGAACCGCCGCTTACTTGGATGTATTCGGCTCAATCTACGAGGTGATGAAAGCTCTCAAAAATAACGGCTACGACTTACCAGAATTGCCAGAATCAGCCGAAGCGTTGATGCAAGAAGTCATCCATGACGCACAGGCGCAGTACAACAGCCCAGAACTGAACGTTGCTTACAAAATGTCGGTTCCTGAGTATGAGGCGCTGACCCCTTACTCTCACCGCTTAGAGGAAAACTGGGGCCCACCTCCCGGACACCTTAACAGTGACGGGCAAAACTTGCTGATTTATGGTAAGCAATTTGGTAACGTCTTCATCGGTGTACAACCGACATTTGGTTACGAAGGCGACCCGATGCGGCTGTTGTTCTCCCGTTCAGCTAGTCCTCACCACGGTTTTGCTGCTTACTACACTTACCTAGAGCAAGTTTGGAAAGCTGATGCTGTACTGCACTTTGGTACACACGGTTCCTTGGAATTCATGCCAGGAAAACAGATGGGGATGTCTGGTGATTGTTATCCAGATAACTTGATTGGCTCAATTCCTAACCTGTATTACTACGCAGCGAATAATCCGAGTGAGGCGACAATTGCCAAACGCCGGAGTTACGCCGAAACAATTTCTTACTTGACACCACCGGCAGAAAATGCTGGTTTGTATAAAGGTTTGAAGGAACTCAGCGAATTAATTGCTTCCTACCAAACTTTAAAAGATAGTGGACGCGGTGTTTCCATTGTCAACAGCATCATGGATAAATGCCGGATCGTGAATCTGGATAAGGATATTAATCTGCCAGAAACCGATGCTAGAGACATGAGTGCTGATGAGCGGGATAATATTGTTGGCAACGTCTACCGCAAGTTGATGGAAATCGAGTCTCGGTTGTTGCCTTGTGGTTTGCACGTCATTGGTAAACCCCCAAGTGCAGAAGAAGCGATCGCAACTCTGGTAAACATTGCTAGTCTAGATCGTCAGGAAGAGGGACTTCAAGGCTTACCGGGAATTATCGCCAATAGCATTGGGCGTAACATTGATGATATTTACCAAAATAACGACAGAGGCATTTTAGAAGATGTCCAGTTATTGCAAGATATCACTTTGGCAACCCGTGCAGCAGTTACCGCCCTTGTCCAAGAGCAAATCGACGCGGAAGGACGAGTTTCTTTGGTTTCCCGGTTGAATTTCTTCAACATGGGCAAAAAGGAACCTTGGGTAGAAGCATTGCATAAAGCAGGTTATCCCAAAGTTGACACCGCCGCCCTAAAACCTTTACTTGAGTATTTGGAATTCTGCCTGCAACAAGTTTGTGCCGATAACGAACTCGGAGCATTACTTAGAGGCTTGGAAGGTGAATACATCCTACCCGGCCCCGGTGGCGATCCCATCCGCAACCCGGATGTATTGCCCACAGGTAAGAATATCCATGCTTTAGATCCGCAATCCATCCCAACAACAGCAGCAGTACAATCAGCCAAAATCGTTGTAGACAGGCTTTTGGTACGTAACAAGGCAGAAAATGAAGGAAAATGGCCAGAAACAATCGCCTGCGTCCTTTGGGGAACCGATAACATCAAAACTTACGGTGAATCCCTAGCGCAAATTATGTGGATGGTTGGCGTGCGTCCAGTTCCCGATGCCTTGGGACGAGTGAACAAGTTGGAATTGATATCTCTAGAAGAGTTGGGACGCCCCAGAATTGATGTGGTAATCAACTGTTCTGGTGTATTCCGCGACTTGTTCATCAACCAAATGAACCTGCTAGACCAAGGTGTGAAGATGGCAGCTGAGGCAGATGAACCCTTAGAAATGAACTTTGTTCGCAAACACGCTTTGCAGCAAGCTGAGGACATGGGGATTAATCTGCGTCAAGCAGCGACGCGCGTTTTCTCCAACGCTTCTGGTTCCTACTCGTCAAATATTAACTTGGCGGTAGAAAACAGCACTTGGGATAGCGAAGCCGAGTTGCAGGAAATGTATCTCAACCGGAAATCTTTCTCCTTCAATTCCGATAACCCCGGAATCATGGACGAATCCCGGCAGATTTTTGAAAGTACATTGAAAACTGCTGATGCAACTTTCCAAAATTTGGATTCTTCCGAGATTAGCTTAACGGACGTTTCCCACTACTTCGATTCAGATCCTACTAAGCTGGTGGCAAGTCTGCGGGGTGATGGTAAAAAACCAGCATCTTATATTGCAGATACAACCACAGCTAACGCCCAAGTGCGGACATTATCAGAAACCGTGCGTTTGGATGCGCGTACCAAATTGTTAAATCCCAAATGGTACGAGGGGATGCTGTCTCACGGTTACGAAGGTGTGCGCGAACTTTCCAAGCGGTTGGTGAATACAACAGGTTGGAGTGCGACAGCCGGCGCTGTGGATAACTGGATTTACGAGGATACTAACGAAACCTTCATCAAAGATGAAGAAATGCAGAAACGGTTGCTGAACCTTAATCCCCATTCTTTCCGCAAGATTGTATCAACTTTGTTGGAAGTGAATGGACGCGGTTATTGGGAGACTAGCGAGGATAATTTAGATCGCCTACGCGAGTTGTACCAAGAAGTTGAAGACCGGATTGAAGGGATAGAATAATCCCTAATCATAAATGTAGGGACGTTTTATAGAACGTCTCTACATAAAAAACGGTTTTGACAAATTGTATGGAATCCGGCTAAATGAAAATCAAATATATAATTATAGATAGGTATGTCTGCTAAAGATGTCTTTCATGAAGTTGTCAAAACAGCTTTACAGAAAGATGGTTGGCAAATTACTCACGATCCACTCACAATGAGCGTTGGAGGAGTTAACCTTTCGATTGATTTAGCCGCCCAAAAGCTGATTGCAGCAGAACGTGAAGGACAAAAAATTGCAGTCGAAGTCAAAAGTTTTTTAGAGAGGTCGTCTGCTATTTCAGAATTTCATACAGCATTAGGGCAGTTTATTAATTATAGAGGTGCATTACGACGGCGGCAACCGGAGCGTGTTTTGTATTTAGCAGTACCTTTAACAACTTATAAAACATTTTTTCAGCTTGATTTTCCTAAAGAGATGATTGTAGAAAATCAACTGAAAATGCTTATTTATGATGTAGAACAAGAGGTGATTTTCCAATGGATAAATTAACTCGATATCGCCAGCTTGTACAACAGATATTACATGATTATAGTGAGCAAAAACCAGCTTACGGAAATATAGAAGTTGAAACAATTTTTGATACAGAACGTGACCATTATCAAATAGTTCATGTAGGGTGGGAAGGTCAAGACTGGGTACATAGTTGTATTATTCATATTGATATTAAAGGTGGGAAAATTTGGCTTCAGTGGAATGGTACAGAAGATGATATTGCAGCTAATTTGGTAGCTGCGGGAGTTCCCAAGGAAGATATTGTGTTAGGTTTTCAATCTCCTTTTATGAGACAGTTTACAGAATATGCAGTGAGTTAGGAGATGTTTTGGTAAAGCTTTAGGAAATGGCCTAAGACTTTGGCTTAATCTTCAGCAAAAAGTTGATTTTTGGGATGCTTTGCAAAGCCATAAAGAAGAATATGAGCAAGTAATGATATTGGTTTAGAATAAATTCTGAAGAATCTTAGATCGCCTATACGATTTGTACCAACAGATTAAAGACCGAATAGAAGGAATATAATAGTCCTTATAGGGCAGGCTAAATGCCTATCTTAACATTTCAATCTAATTGTATAAATATAAATGCTCAAACAAACTATTGAAAAATTATTATACGAATATCCAATAGTAAACCAAGAAAAATTCAAAAACCATAATTTCCCAAGATATTTAAAGAATGATGTTCCAAAGTTGTTAGATAATTCTCTAAATCTTCCTGAAATATATAGTATACAAGCTTCAGCAGGAAATGGCTCATGGGCAAATATCCCTTGGATAGCTGTTTTTAATAAGCTGGTCACAGAAAGTGTGAGATTTGGATTTTTCCTTGTCTATTTGTTTCAGGCAGATTGTTCTGGTGTTTATCTATCTTTGAATCAAGGTACAGCATCTTTGAAAAAAAATTATGGACTTGGAGGTGCAAAAGATATATTACGAGAAAGAGCAAAAACTTTTAGGAAAATTATATCGACCGATATAAGTATTAAATATTATGAAAATATTGATCTTAAACTTGAAGCAATTCCTAAAGAAACTACTGCTCGAAGATTAGGTCAGGCATATCATGCCGGTAATATATTAGCTATTTATTATCCAAAAACAAGTTTGCCAGACTTAGATAAACTAGTCAATGATTTATTATTTTTTATCAAAATTTATGAAGAATTGATCGAACAACAACCTTTAGATACTCAGGATAATGAATTAGATTCTGAAGAAGTTTGGTTTGAAGATTTAACAAAGTATAAAATCCATAAAAGAGTAGAAAGAAATCAAGCTTTGTGTAATAAAGCTAAAGAAATACATGGATATATATGCAAAGCTTGCGGTTTTGATTTTGAGATGAAATATGGCAATATAGGCAAGAATTATATAGAAGCTCATCATCTAGTACCGATTGCAACTCTAGAAAAAACGAAAGTTCAGCTAGACCCTTCAACTGACTTTACTGTTTTATGTTCCAATTGCCACCGTATAATACACAGAATAAAACCTATACCAACACTAGAAGAGTTTAAAAATATAATCACAACTGATTAGTCAAGGCAAAAATTGAATCAGATTGTCCAACTCCTGAACTGAAACAGCGTTTAATATCTGCCTGATTGATGATAATACTAAGTACGATCGCACTCACTCTTCCACAATAGGCGATCGCATAATTTTTGAGGTTTTCTGTCAGGCGATCGCACTAACTCTTCCACAACAGGCGATCGCTTTATTTTTGAGGTTTTCTGTAAAGCGATCGCACTCACTCTTCCATACAGGCGATCGCATTATTTTTGAGATTTTCTGCAAGGCGATCGCTTTGTTTTTGAGATTTTCTGTAAGGCGATCGCTTAATTTTTGAGGTTTTCTGCAAGGCGATCGCTACATTGGTTACAACACAAGGAAAATCGCTAGGCAAGCTATAATTTATTCAAAGTGAAACTTATATCCCTTTATGTTAACGCTTGAGCAAATTGAGTCTGCCATTCTTCAACTGTCACCTGATGAGTATAAAAAACTCATAGAGTGGTTTGCTGATTTGGACTATCAACGCTGGGATAAGCAATTAGAGAAAGACATTGCTGATGGAAAATTGGAAGCTTTAGCACAGGAAGCGATCATTGAATTCAAGGCGGGTCACTGTCGGGAAATCTGATGCACTATACAACGCGACGTTTCTGGCAATGTTACAATGCTCTACCTGAAAATGTGCAACAGACTGCCGATCAATGCTATGAGTTGCTGAAAACAGATCCGTCGCATTTATCACTCCATTTCAAAAAGATTGGTAACAAGTATTGGTCAGTTCGAGCAGGACTAAATTACCGAGCTTTAGGTGTCGAGGTAGAAGGTGGAATTTCGTGGTTTTGGATCGGTACACACGCAGAATATGACAAGTTAATCGATAAGTTGTAACTCTGCATAACAAACCCTTTTATTGCCAAATATTTAGCTGAGGGGTAAGAAAGTGAGTTTGTCTTGCCTATAATAGGCGATGTCTAACGACAAGTCGCTATGCGTCTACGCTTTATATTTGAGGTTTTCTGCAAAGCGATCGCACACTCTTACACAACAGACAATTGCCTTATATTTGAGGTTTTCTGCAAAGCGATACCTACGGTGAGCTTCGCTAACGCGTTCACTCTTCCACAATAGGCGGTCGCATTATTTTTGAGCTTTTCTGCAAAGCGATCGCTCTTTATAATTACCTCTACCAATGGCTTCCGTCCTCTACATTGATGCATTAGGTAACTGGCAACTGCAAAAATATACTCTGAGGTTAACGATTTATGGCTGATCTCAAACTGTAAATGGGAACGGTAGAAACAAACATCAAACTCCATAAAGAAGTTAACTTGCCCCAAAATCAGAGGTACGTTTGTAGCCTGTGTCCATGCAAATACAAGTTGTACAGGTTCAAATTGTCCAACTACTCCTTGAAGAACCACGACACGCGCCTCGTATTGAGCTAAATTACCTGTCAAACTCAATACAGTTGTCTGCTGTTCCCACACATACCCAAGCTCAACTCCTACTGAATAAGGAAGCACATTCACGCTTGCTCCAGTATCCAACAGACCGGATGTTATCACAGAACTTTGCTGGTAGATCAAAGTAAGGGGTAAATAGGGGCGGAAACTGGCTTCGCCCAACGCAACATCAATTGGGATAAAGGAATACCGTTGTGCGTTACGCATGGTCTTGAGTTTTAGCAGCTTGTAGCACTTTTAACATGGTATCTGCGGCTTCAACTGCATCATAAGGCGACCACACAGGATAGGACTGATCGGCCTTAATCAGATTGGTTTCCTGTTGGGCTAATTCTGAAATTAAAACCTGCATAATGTAAAACTTATCTGCTCGACTAAGTTCTCGCAAAGTGGAAATTAATTCTGCTGAAACCATGCAAAGCACTCCAGTAAATTAAGTCTGCTTCTTGATCATAGATTATTCATTGGGTTTCATTGCGTTTACCCCAAACTACAACTAGAATAATCACGTCTGCGACTTACAGGTGAGACAATTCAAGCAGCTAATAATGCGATTGCACATTCTTCCACAACAAGGGATGTCTAACGACAAGCCGCTACGCGTCTACGCTTTGTTTTTCAGCTTTTCTGCGAGGCGATCGCTCACCCTTCCACAACAGGCGATCGCTTTGTTTTAAAGAAAATCTATTCAAGCAGTAGTTAAACTTCAGCAAATTTAATTTATTGTTTTTAACAATGAAAGGGAGGAAATTACTTTATGGATAAATTAACAGCATATCGAGAGTTAATTAAACAGGTGCTAACTGAATATGATAATTTATCTCGTCAATCACCTGACAAAATTGCTGAAAATTGTTTAGTCTTTGATGAAAATCACGATCATTATCTCTGGTTAACTGTAGATTGGCAAGGTAGCAAAAGACTTAAATACACTCATGTTCATATTCGGATTAAAAATGAGAAAATTTTCATAGAAGAAGACTGGACAGAAGAAGGAATAGCAACTGAATTAATGAAGTTAGGTGTAAGTAGTAGCGATATTGTGTTAGCCTTTCAGCCTCCAGATGTGAGAAAATTTACAGAATTTGCAACAGCTTAGTAAATTATTGTTCTACCGGGGCGATCGCATTATTTTTGAGGTTTTCTACAAGGCGATCGCTCCTCATAAACTATCAAAGCATAAAATTAAAGCATGACTATTCATAAAACAGATATGCTAAAAACGCTTTGGGCTACTGTTCGAGAAGGAAAAATCGAATTGCTAGAGTCAGAGGAATTACCGGAAGGGACAAGAGTGCTAGTGACGCTGCTTCCTGATGATGAAACTGAATTTTGGCTTCAAACCAGTCAAACATCACTCTCATCAGTTTGGGATAACACTGAGGATGATGTTTATGCCCAACTACTCTAAAAATGACATCATTTTGGTTCAGTATCCCTTTTCAGATTTGTCCAGTTCAAAAGTTAGACCTGCTGTTGTTGTAAGTGCGCCACACGTTTCTCAAGACATCCTAATTACACCTTTGACGAGCAAAACTGGAGCATTGCTAGAAGGTGAGTTTGTCTTGTTTGAATGGGCAGCAGCAGGGCTAAACGTGGCTACAGCAGTCAAGAGAGGTTTATACACAGTGCATAAAAGCTAACTTGTCAAAGTGATTGGCAAGTTAGCTGATACTGATGCTGAACTGTTAGAGCAATCTTTGCGGTATTGGTTAGGGTTGTGAATGGACAAAATCTTGTCCGCTATATTTAAGGTGTACCAGTTGCTTCCTCACTCCAAGTTAATCAGCATGGATATCACAGCTACTTTGAACGAAATCGCAACTCTCAGTGTTGAGGATAGAATCTGTATTGTACAGGCAATTTGGGATAGCATCGCAGCAGAGCAAGTTTACCCTGATTTAACCGATGCACAAAAGCAAGAACTCGATCGTCGAACTGCTGACTATGATTCAAATCCAGATAATGTGCTGACTTGGGAGGAAATCAAAGCATCAATTAAGGGGTAGCAATGAATTATGTCCTGGTGTTTCGCCCAGAGGTTCGAGAAGAACTCAATGATGCACACAGTTGGTACGAGAGTCAGAAACCCGGTCTCGGTGACGAGTTTTTAGACTGTGTAGACGAAACGGTGAATCGAATTTCTCAGATGCCAGAATCCTATGTAATTGTCTACGCTGATATTCGACGAGCAGTAGTGCGACGATTTCCCTATGCTGTGTACTATCGGATTGTGTCGAGTCGAGTAATAGTGACGGCAATTTTTCATGGTCGCAGAGATTCAAAATCGTGGCAGACGCGAACCTAATACTATAATTACGGGCGATGTCTAACGACAAGCCGCTACGCATCTACGCCTTATTTTTGAGGTTTTCTGTAAGGCGATCGCACTGACTCTTTCACAACAGGCGATCGCCTAAAATGCCATCATAGAAAGAGCGACCGCTTCTATATTTTTCATGATATCATATTATGATATCATGAAATTTGTGGCTATATTCAACTTAACTGTAAGATGGCTGTAATTGTATTGATTAAATGGATCTCAATAACAAACAACGTCAGATTTTAGAGTTAATTTTTACAAATCCTGTACCATCTAATATTCTTTGGAAAGATATTGAAAGTTTATTTATAGCTCTCGGCGCTGATATTACTCAAGGTAGAGGTTCGCGGATTCGTGTGAAATTAAATGATGTGAAAGCTGTTTTTCACGAACCGCATCTTCAAAATGAGACAGATAAAGGAGCAGTCAAATCTTTTAGAGAATTTTTAATTAAGGCAGGAATTGAAATATGATGACTTATAAAGGATACACAGCCAGTATAGAGGTAGATGTAGAAGCGGGAATACTTTTTGGTCAAGTCCTAGATATTAATGACGTAATTACCTTTAAGGCAAAAACTGTAGACGAAGCGCGTCAAGAATTTCAAATTTCTGTTGATGATTATCTTGCTTTCTGTGAAGAACTAGGAGAGGAGCCTGATAAACCATTCTCTGGTAAACTTCCATTCCGCACAACTCCAGAACACCACCGAAAAATATTTATTGCTGCTAAAAAGGCTGGTAAAAGCATAAATGCTTGGATGGATGAAATATTAACTGGTGCTGCGGATAAAGTAATCAATCCTTAGAGTCAATTATTCTAAATATTTTTTTCGCTAAAGTGCATTCGCCTTCGGCATTTTTATGGGAATATTCAAGTTTAAATTTTTTTATGGATGCCTTAACTATCAACTTTGCTCCTGTTCTTCAAATAACAGATGAGCAATTCTTCCAGTTATGTCAGATAAATGAATTAATTAGATTTGAGCGTAATGCTGATGGCACATTGCTACTAATGCCTCTAGTCGGAGGTTTAACCAGCAACCGCAATGCTAACTTAACTGCTCAACTTGGACTGTGGAATCGCGATCAATCACTAGGTATCGCTTCATTTTTGAGGTTTTATAGAAGGCCATACCTTTCCTGCGGAACGCTAAGGTACTCACTCTTTTACAACAAGCGATCGCTAAAGTTTCACGCATACAACGTATTCGCTTTATGATCGTTTATAGAAAAATTTCATTGTTAGCAAAATGTCTAAGCGTAGTTACGCCATTCTAGGAACTGGTGCATTAGGTGGCTTTTATGGTGCCAAGCTGCAAAAAGCTGGCTTAGATGTCCACTTTTTGCTGAAGAGTGATTATGAATATGTCAGTAAATCTGGTTTGGTTATTGAGTCAAAAGATGGTGATTTCACCTTGGCTCAAGTCAATGCCTATAATGATGTAGAAAAAATGCCACAATGCGATGTGGTGGTGATAGCGCTAAAGACGACACAAAACCATTTATTGCCGCAGATATTACCGCCACTGGTCAAAGATGATGGGGTAGTGTTGGTATTGCAAAATGGACTGGCGGTGGAAGAAGAAGTTGCCAAAATAGTTGGCAATGTCAGCATTATTGGTGGGCTGTGTTTTCTCTGTTCCAATAAAGTCGGAGCAGGACATATCCGCCACCTCGACTATGGACAAATTACCATAGGGGGATATGCTTCTGGCTACGATCCTACTGGAATTACAGATAAGATGCGGCAAATTGCCGATGACTTTGCTAGCGCTGGTATTTCAATGGAATTAGCTGAAGACTTATTACTAGGGCGATGGAAAAAATTGGTGTGGAATATTCCCTATAATGGACTGTCTGTAATTCTCAACGCTAGAACAGATGAATTAATGTCCTATGTCCACACCCGCAAATTAGTTGAACAGTTGATGTATGAAGTTGCAGCAGGATCTAAAAGTTGCGGACGCATCATTCCTGATAGTTTCATTCAAACAATGCTGGATTACACCGTGAAAATGAAGCCTTATCGTACCAGCATGAAAATTGACTACGACGAAAGGCGGCCTATGGAAGTAGAAGCAATTTTTGGAACCCCATTACGGAAAGCGCAAGCAGCAGATGTGGATTTACCGCAGATTAGCTGTATATACCAGCAGCTAAAGTTTTTGGATGAGAAAATAAGAGTAAAAGAGCGGGAAAACGCTTAATTATTTAATGCTTGGATGGATGAAATCTTAACTGTTGCTGCGGATAAAGTAATCAATATCTAGAGTTAACCATTATAAATATCTTTTTTGCCAAAACCACTATTCTAAAAATTCCTATTTCTTTTGATAAAATGCGCTTGGAAACCTGGAATTTTGGTTTTCAGTTTCCAATAATCTTAAGCTTTAGAGCACAGATATTATTAGTGAAATACGTTCGCACAATCAGTAATTTTGGATGATTAGTACTGGACTTGGGTGATTAAAAAATAGCGCTATTATTGACATATGATAAAAATTTTGGTGAATTAGTGTTCCGTCTACGTCGTATTGCTTTAGGTGTTTTATATACCAATACTGTTCGGTTAAGGCAAGAGACGCGATGAATCGCCGTCTCTACAAAAGACTGATTATTGTAGAGACGGCGATTTATCGCGTCTTTGTGATGATTTATGGCATCTTTAGCGATCTAGAATTTTCATCAAAAAACATTAACCAAACCGTATTTTTTTATATACTAATTCGAGTAATTCGCGCTGATAGTCAACATCTGTAACAGTGCGGGAAATTTTATGAATATCTATTTGCATTAACATAGGTGGGAGAGCATCCCATAAAGGAGGATATCAGATAAAAAATTTGGTATAATCTGTGGAGTTGATTTGTCAGATGCAGTTAGAGGTCATTTATAAAGTAAAAATAAAATTATTGTCAGGTGTGTTAGGCGCATATTTCGATATGATTTTTTACAAAAAACATATCAAAGCACCTAACGTACAGATATACAATATGAAGCGTTAGGCTAAAGCCGTAACTGCCTCCCATACTTAAGATTTACTTTATAAATGGTCTCTTAGTAACAATTATCCTCAAATTCATCAGATTTCTAGGAGTCTAAGATTGTTGTGGGTATGCTGGTTGGACGCTACGAAATTATTCGGGAATTGGGTGGCGGTGGCTTTGCGATTACCTTTCTAGCAAAGGATTTTCTACAGCCTAGTCAGCCGTTATGTGTTGTCAAGCAATTGCGTCCCGAACATACTAATCCTCGGATTGTAGAGTTTTTTGAAACAGAAGCGGCTGTTCTGGAAAAGTTGGGTAAAAATTCCCGAATTCCTCAATTATTAGCGCATTTTAGAGAAAATAAGAACCTTTATATTGTTCAAGAATTTATTGAAGGACACGATTTAAAGAAAGAAATCATTCCAGGTAAGCAGTTAAGTGAAGCTTATGCCACTAAGCTATTACAAGATGTTTTGGAAGTTTTGTCCTTTGTACATAATCAGCAGGTAATTCACCGCGACATCAAGCCTGAGAACTTGATGCGGCAGCATCAGGATGGGAAGATTTTTCTGATTGACTTTGGGGCAGTCAAGGAACTTGGCGCTCTGATAGTAAATATAGAAGGTAAGGTGACTTCTAGTGTCGTCATCGGTACTCCTGGGTATATGCCTAATGAGCAAAAGAATGGTAAACCCATATTTGCTAGTGATATATATGCCTTGGGAGTGTTGGTGATTCAAGCTTTGACTGGTGTTTCGGCAGTGGACTTTGAAGAGGATGCCAAAACAGGTGAAATTCTTTGGCGTCATCAAGCACGGGTAAGCAAGCATCTAGCTAATGTGTTAACCAAGATGGTGCGTCGTCATTACAGTTTACGCTACGCTAATGCGGCTGAAGTGCTACAAGACCTTTCAAAAAAAGTGCTGACAGCGCCAAGACAACCACAAAAAACAGTTAACTGGTCGCGGCGCAGAGTTATTCAAACAGTGGGGTTAATGGGAGGTAGTTTTAGCTTTGCAATTGTGCTTGAGAAACTCTTACTCAACAATTCTGCCCAGATAAAAACTTTGCCATCAACCTCATCTATTCCCCCAAATAATATTCAAGTACCGTCCCAAAATGAGACTCCAGCATTACCGACAAAAAGTGTAAATACTACTAAAGAAGTAGCTTTAAAAACTTTCCAGTTTGAAGTCATGAAGGTAGATGAGCAGGGAAACAATACCACAATCAGTCCTGGTCAGGCAAATTTTTTTATAGAAGACTTCGGTAACGGTAACACACTGGAGATGGTAGAAATTCCTGGCGGTCAGTTTCTTATGGGTTCACCACTAAATGAAAAAGAGCGAAACACAAATGAGGGGCCGCAGCATCCGATCGCTATTAAACTTTTTTTCATGGGTAAATTTACAATCACTCAAGAGCAGTATGAAGCAGTTATGGGCATCAACCCCTCTTACTTCCAAGGGACTAAGCGACCTGTCGAACAAGTAAGTTGGAATGATGCAGTCAAGTTTTGTGAAAAACTGTCGCTGATGACTGGCAAGAGCTATCGTTTACCCAGCGAGGCAGAGTGGGAGTATGCAGCTCGTGCTGGAACGACTACTCCGTTCTATTTTGGTGAAACAATTACGACTGAGATAGCTAACTATAATGGCGAGTATACTTATGGTTCTGCTCCCCAAGGTCAAAATCGTCTGGACACTATCGATGTTGGTAGTTTACCTCCGAATGCTTTTGGTTTGTATGAGATGCATGGCAATGTCTGGGAATGGTGCCAAGACAAATACCACAATGATTACCGGGGAATGCCTGCTGATGGAAGCGCTTGGGTAAGTGGAAATAATAATCCTTGGCTGCTGCGTGGTGGTTCATGGTTCAGTCAGGCAAGTTCTTGCCGTTCAGCCGCCCGTTTAGACGAGAGTAATTCGGATGCAGCAGTTTATGATTACGGTTTTCGGGTAGTTTGCACACTTTAAAAGGTTGTGTTGCACCTAACTAGAGTTGGTCTGGTAGAAGTGCAGAACAGGGCAAACGCACCTAAATTATTCTTGATTCCAACTCTGACTTTTCAGGGTATTTAGAAAACCTCTCTCTAAATCTCTCTCCTTTTAGGAGAGAGACTTTGAATTTTCCCCTTTAGAGCGTCGGGAAGAGGGTAGGGGGTTAGGTTTTTCGTGCGCTTTTCTAGATCCCGTGAAAAGTCAGATCCCAACTAAGGTTATTTCAGCGATGCCTACGGCTGCCTACGCATTTGCTATTTCAGCAAGAGCATTTGTTATTTCGGCGATCGCATTTGCTATATCAGCGTCAGCATTTGTTACTTCGGCGATCGCATTTGCCATATCAACGACAGCATTTATTACTTCGGCGATCCCTGTCACTAATTGCGTTTATCCCGAAATAATCGTTGCCAAGTTAATTCTTTTGTAGTCTCATCCCAATGCCAGCGTAATAAGTTAGCGGGTTGACTCTTGGCAATTCCTGGTAAACCAATTGCTTGTCTAGGTGCATTAGTAGCTAAAGCGATCGCACTTTCTACGTCACAAATTCCCCACTTCACCAAATTCTGCACTCCCACCAACAAGGGTAAAGTCGTCCCCGATAAAGTGCCATCCGCCAGTTGTGCCGTACCGTTTTTAACTTCAATTTGCCGACTATCCCAAGGATACACGCCATCGGGTAAACCCAAAGGTGCAAGAGCATCGCTGACAAGAAACAGCCCTTTTTCTTGATAGCTAGCGCGAAGTAAAATTTGCAGCATCGTGGGCGAAACGTGTTTACCATCAGCAATAAAACCACACATGACATCAGGATGAGTAATTGCTACTCCTAATAATCCTGGTTCGCGGTGATGTAATGCTGGCATGGCGTTGAAAGCATGGGTTACCATCGTTGCACCCTCCTCAAAGGCACGTTGTGCTTGGGCAGCTGTTGCCAGAGAGTGTCCTAAACTGACAGTAATCCCCAGAGAACGCAAATATGGAATTACTTCACCTGTCAAATCTAACTCCGGCGCTAAGGTGATGACTTTCACAACATGGGCATAATCTCCTAAAACCCGCTTTACCCGATCGATTGTTAAGGGTAACAAGTACTCTGTTGGGTGTGCGCCGCGCTTTTGCAGATTCAAAAATGGGCCTTCTAGATGTACTCCAAGAATCTTGGCATCTGCTTGTTGACTGGGGAGAACCTCAGCAATAATTGCAAGCGATCGCTGAATCTTTTCTACCGAAGTTGTCACAAGTGTCGGTAAAAATCCATCTACCCCGACATCCCACAAAAATTGCCTTATTTTCTGGAGTATATGAGCATTTTCAGCCGTCAAATCAGGAAATGCCAAACCCAACGCACCGTTAATTTGCAAATCAACGCCGCCTAAAGAAATCCAGTCGCCTGCAACATTTACTAAAGGCGCACGGCTGTACGCCTCTACTGTACTCATTGGCAAGATTTGCTCAATTATGCCCTCTTGATTAACCAAGAGCATCTGCAAATCTTTGTAACCAGGCACTCTAGCATTGATAATATCTACAGGATTTTGCGTTGCTTGGGTCATCACACTGGCGAGAAGATAGCTAAATCTGATTTTAGATGCAACTAACATCAATGAATCAATTAAAACCACACCAATAGATGAGATGATAATCGGCATCACCTAGCTTCCATAAGCTAGCTCAAATAATTTTGAATTTTGAATTTTGAATTATTATGACTCCCATAGTTGGTATTATCATGGGCAGCGATTCCGATTTGCCCACCATGAAAGATGCGATCGCAGTTTGTGAAGAATTTGGCGTTGAAAGCGAAGTGGCGATCGTTTCTGCTCATCGCACCCCAGAACGCATGGTGCAATATGCTCAACTTGCACACCAACGCGGTATTAAGGTTATTATTGCTGGTGCTGGTGGTGCTGCCCATCTGCCTGGAATGGTAGCGTCTTTAACTCCACTTCCTGTGATTGGTGTTCCTGTGGCCACTCGTAACTTACAAGGTGTTGATTCTTTGTATTCTATTTTACAAATGCCTGGTGGTATTCCTGTGGCAACAGTAGCGATCGGTAATGCCAAAAATGCCGGACTTTTAGCAGTACAAATCCTCGCAACTGGGCAACCAGAATTACTAGAAAAAGTACAACAATATCGCCAAACTCTATGTGAATCAGTAATTGCAAAGCAAGCAAAACTAGAAGAATTAGGCTATGAACAATATTTGCAGCAGATGGTTTAAGATAATCCGTAAAAAAATCTTAACGGCAGAGTAGGGTAGCAAAGGAGCAACAAGTCTTTTCTCAATGACCAATGACAAATGACAAATGACAAATGACAAACCAAACTATTCGTGTTGTTGCCCGTATTATTGCTTTGCCTAACAAAGTAGAAGAAGTAAAAGCTGTACTGTTGGAACTGATTGAGCCAACCCGACAGGAAGCAGGTGCGATCGAGTATGAACTTTTGCAAAACCAGTACGATCCAACAGACTTTACTTTTGTAGAGAAGTGGATCTCTGATGAAGCCCTGAATACTCATCTAGATTCACCCCATCTCCAAGCGGGAGCTGCCAAACTAGAAGGTTTAGTGACTATAGCACCAGATATCCGTCGCTACCATCTTTTGGAATAGTGTCATCTTGCTAACTTGAAGCAGACTCTTTATTTTGGGAACTCCAAAAATTAAATTACTCAATTCCTCCATCCAAGAGGACTAGCACATATCTTCTTCCTCTGCCTCCCCTGCTCCCCCTACCTCCCCTGCTCCCCCTGCCCCCCTCCTCCCCCAGCGATTGATTATTTTTTTATTTGGAAGTCCCTTTTGGGGATGATTTGGAATATTTCAGCTTTAAATTCCAAGATTGAAGCGATCGCTCCAGAATCAATGCAGCATTCTGAAGTATCTTGATCCTGAGGCCTTAGTCAAAATTGAGAGCTACAACATCCATGTGCCAATTGCTCGGAATGAACTGCAATGTTCCAACGGATATTTGCTTTTCTTTTGAAGGGTTTTCTGCACGGGGAGGAAAAACGGATCATCATAGCGATGGCTGGGGCATTGCTTTCTTTGAAGGAAAGGGATGCCGGATGTTTTTAGATGCCCAACCTTCTGTTGCTTCTCCGGTAGCGGAGTTTGTCCGGAGTTATCCCATCCACTCAACCCATGTCATAGCCCATATCCGCAAAGCCACTCAGGGTGAAGTTGCCTTACACAACTGCCATCCTTTCCGCAGAGAATTGTGGGGTCAGTATTGGGTGTTTGCCCACAATGGTAATTTGCCAAATTTTGAACCGGAAAATTTGGGCTTTTATCAAGCTGTAGGTGACACCGATAGTGAAAAAGCATTCTGTATGATGCTAGAAACATTGCGATCGCGCTTTCCTGAGGGTAAGCCTGACATAGAGGAACTGTACCCGGTGCTGCAAGAAATTACTGCTGTTATTGCAAAGGTGGGTATATTTAATTACCTGTTATCAGATGGAGTCCACTTTTTTGCTTATTGTTCAACCAACCTCAGCTACATTGTTCGCCAAGCGCCCTTTGCAGCGGCCCATTTAATTGACCAAGACATGACCGTAGATTTTCGGGAGGTGACTACTGAACGCGATCGCGTCGCTGTCATTGCTACCACACCCCTCACTGACAACGAAATTTGGACACAAATCGAACCGGGAGAATTACTAGTTTTTCAGGACGGATTACCTCTGAAATATGCATTCAGTTAAAAATAAGTATTTGCTCAATTTTCCCATTTAGATAATTTCTAGATGGGTTTTATTTTTTATGCTTTTCATATTGAGTAATTTAACCAAGTCATTTTCTCCTCCTGCCTCCCCTCATCCATCATTTTTGGGTTGGTCGAGTACTAGTCTCTGGTTAAGAATACCCTCCAATAGACTGTCCTCAAAAATTAGCTATTCTCTAGCAATTTGCTTGATACACTAGGTAGCCAAATGTAATGACAACTTGATAGCTGAAAGTCAAAGCATTGTAATTGCTCACAGAACTGCTAAAATCACCATATTCTTGGTAAAGAATGTGAGGTTTGTTGGTGTTTGCAACTAGATACATGAAATAATCCAGTATGATAAACACTATATAACTGTATTCCCATCAATTATCTGTAGTTTTAGCGGAGGAAATAAAATGAGTTTGTGGCAACGCCCACTGAAAAGGTTACAAGCGATGGCTGAACATAGAACCAATCGGTTCAGACTAAATTCGCTCAAAGGCTTTGTATCGCTCTTTTTGGTAGGGACTGTTTTGAGTGTGGCGCTTGCTGCCTGCTCTGGTGGAACTGCGAATAATTCTTCCTCTGAAACCCCTACCGCTAGTCCTGTTGCTGCAAGCAAGGATAATGTTGAATTAACTCTGGTTTCCTTTGCTGTTACCAAAGCGGCTCATGAAGCAATTATTCCTAAATTTGTAGAACAGTGGAAAAAAGCTCATAACCAAACTGTCACCTTCAAGCAAAGCTATGGCGGATCTGGTTCCCAAACTCGCGCCGTTATCGATGGTTTGGAAGCAGATGTTGTCCACTTGGCACTAGCTGGAGACACCTCAAAGATTGAGAAGGCTGGATTGATTCAGCCCGGATGGGAGAAAGAAGTTCCCAACAATGGTATTGTCTCCAAATCAGTTGCAGCATTAGTAACTCGTTCAGGCAATCCTAAAGGCATCAAGAACTGGGAAGATTTAGCAAAAGATGGTGTAAAACTGATTACTGCTAACCCCAAAACGTCAGGCGTTGCTAAGTGGAATTTCTTAGCACTATGGGATTCTGTGATTAAAACAGGTGGCGATGAGGCTAAAGCTACTGAATTTGTAACTAAAGTTTACAAAAATGTGCCAATCTTGCCTAAAGATGCGCGGGAAGCTACTGATACATTTGCCAAGCAAGGGCAGGGAGATGTCTTAATCAACTACGAAAACGAAGTTATTTTGGCACAGCAAAAGGGTGAGAAGGTTGAGTATGTCGTTCCCGATGTGAATATATCCATTGACAATCCGATCGCTGTGGTGGATAAGAACGTCGATAAGCATGGAACCCGCGAAGTTGCTGAAGGTTTTGTGAAATACCTCTATAGCCCAGAAGCACAGCAAGAGTTTGTCAAATTGGGATTCCGTCCTGTGGATGAAACTATAGCTCAAACTAAAGAAGTTACAGACAAATTTCCCAAGGTGAAAACTTTAGGTACAGTTGCAGACTTAGGCGGTTGGGAAGCAATTGATAAGAAGTTCTTCGCAGATGGGGGCCTGTTTGACAAAATTCAAGCCAAAAAATAAACGGTAACTAAATAATTCGTAATTATAATTCGTAATTACGCTCTCTACGAGACGCTACGCGAATGGCGATAAGCAAGCTACTTAATCCGTAGAGTGTGGGCAACTCCTATAAGTAATTACGAATTAACAATTACGAATACTGACAAAAATTTCTTTTGAATTTTGAATTCGGAGCGAAACGACGTGACAACTGTATCTCCTTCTGTGGAAGTTGAACGCAAAACACCGTTCTGGAAGAGATTGGGGCGGGTTCCTTGGACTTGGCGAATCACCATAGGATACCTGACAGTGATGTTGTTTATCCCCATAGTTGCCATGTTCCTCAAAGCAAGTACGGAACCTCCGGCGAGATTTTGGGCGATCGCAACCAGTGAGATCGCATTAGCAACATATAATGTGACTTTTGTGACAGCAATATTTGCTGCTCTGCTCAATGGCGTATTTGGTACTCTAATTGCTTGGGTTTTGGTTCGCTATGACTTTCCCTTTAAACGCTTGATTGACGCCACAGTAGATTTACCCTTTGCGCTGCCAACATCGGTAGCCGGGCTAACTCTGGCAACAGTTTACAGCGATAATGGCTGGCTAGGTTCGCTACTAGCACCACTGGGAATTAAAGTAGCTTTTACCCGCACGGGAGTAGCGGTGGCAATGATATTTATCTCACTACCTTTTATCGTGAGAACTGTGCAACCCGTGCTTCAGGAAATGGAACATGAAATTGAAGAAGCCGCCTGGTGTCTGGGTGCTTCTCAATGGCAGACCTTTTGGAAAGTGATTTTACCGCCATTATTTCCGACAATTTTAACTGGTGTTGCCTTGGGTTTCTCCCGTGCAGTTGGGGAGTATGGTTCCACCGTGATTATTTCTTCCAATACGCCCTATCAAGATTTGATCGCACCTGTGCTGATTTTCCAGCGCTTAGAGCAGTATGACTATTCTGGTGCAACAGTAATTGGCATAGTTTTACTATCAATTTCGTTGGTACTGCTATTGGCAATTAATTTCTTACAAGCATGGGCAAGGCGATATGACAGTAGATAAGCCAAGTTTTCACTCATCTGCATCTGATACACATACAGCCAAGCCTAAAGAGCAGAAAAGTTGGGTGCCAATAGTTTTAATTGGTATAGCGATCGCCTATTTAGCGCTAGTTCAATATATCCCGGCAATTAACGTTTTTGTTCAAGCCTTTAGTAAGGGTGTTGGGCCGTTTTTGTCCAACCTGACGCGACCAGCTTTTCTCCATGCAGCTTGGTTAACACTGTTGCTGGCTGTGATTTCTCTGCCTTTAAATACGGTATTCGGTTTATGTGCAGCTTGGGCGATCGCTCGTCATAAATTTCCCGGACGCGCCATAGTTTTGAGCATTATTGACTTGCCCTTTTCCATCTCGCCCGTAGTCGCAGGATTGATGATTGTGCTACTTTACGGACGCAATGGCTGGTTTGGCCCTTGGCTCCAGGCACATGATATCAAGATAATCTTTGCCTTTCCAGGTATGGTGCTGGCTACAGCCTTCGTGAGTATGCCCTTTGTGGCGCGGGAAGTGATTCCCGTTTTAGAAGAATTTGGTAAGGATCAAGAAGAAGCTGCTAGAACTCTAGGTGCAAAAGATTGGCAGATATTTTGGCGTGTCACCTTACCTAGCATCCGTTGGGGCTTACTCTACGGATTAATTTTGACCAATGCTAGAGCAATGGGTGAATTCGGGGCAGTTTCGGTGGTATCTGGGAACATTGCTGACCAAACCCAGAGCCTACCACTGTTTGTAGAAGATGCTTACAAACAATACGAAACCGAGGCTGCTTTCTCTGCGGCTGTACTGTTAGCATTGCTAGCAGTAGTAACCTTGGTGCTCAAAGAAATTTTAGAACGGAAAACCCGCATTAAAGATGTTGAATAGGTTAGGTATGGGTCATTGGGCATTGGTTATTAATTATTCTCCTCTGCCCCCAGCCCCCAATCCCCTTGATGGTAACAATCATGACTAGTGACAATACACTTACCAATAAACGGATTCGACTAAGAATTCCCAAGGACTATCACCAGGAACCTGTAATTTCTCGCCTGGTGTCTGACTATGGACTGACTGTGAATATCACCGCAGCAATTTTGGGAGCCAATGCTGTTGGTGATGGTTGGTTTGACCTTGAACTACAAGGAACAGATGCACAAATCCAGAGCGCATTAACCTATCTCCGCGACTTGGAGTTGGAAGTTTGGGATGAGACTAAAGCAAGTGATTGGTAAAGTAGTTTGATTGCCGTTCGCTAATTTTTCAAATTAGAACGTAGACTTGACAATATCTCTTTTTAGAGGTATTTAAGCATAGATATCCATAGGCGATCGCTCCGTCAAAATCAGCTCTGAAAAGGTGCGATCAGCACTCCTATCTCTTTAATATTTACCCAAAGAGCAGAGCAATCGCACTCCATTATTCACAGAGAAGCGATTGCATCCTTTGACTCTTTCACAAAAAAAAAGCGCTTTTGGGGCTGAAATGAAGGGCTATCGCTTCAATATTTAGTTTTGAATTATGGCTACTAGCGGAAGAAGGATTTCATTTTGTCCCCAACCCCAGAAAAGAAACTGCCTACATTATCAAAGCTAGTTTTTAAAACATTATCTACCTTATTTCCCTGTCCAAGAAGATCAGCACCCAGGTAAACAGTATCAATAACTGTACTTGTAAGTGATGCTGCCATTACTCCAGCAAGAGGAGTGCCAAATATACCTACAACGACACCTACAGCCAAACTAGCCCCTGCTTTGAAATATGCTCTTCTTTTTTCCTCTGGAGTTTTAGCCGTGACTAAATCTACAGCTGTGAACCCCAGACTTAATCCAGGAACTACTCGCTTAGTGAGAAATTTGGCTACAGGTTTGCTAGACTTTATCAGTTTTGGCAAGAAAGGCAGTGTTTTGTTAATTCTTTTAGAAAAGGTTTGAAAAGTTTTGATAACTGGACGCGCTTTTGTAGTTATAAATTTGGCTATTTTCGCCTCTAAGCGTCCATTTTGGCTTCTGAGAAAGTATTTCCTAGCTGCAACTACAGTTCGAGTCATTAAGCGTGAAACCTTTTGCTTACTCCCAAGAGCGAATTTATTAAAATTGTTGATTTTGCGACTCCAATCATAAACAATCTTTGTTGTTCCTTTAGAACTTGTAAGCTGGCGAATTAGCTGAGAACCTTGGTATATACGTTTCGCTCCACCATATATACTTTGAGCTGTCTTAGCTTTCTTAAAAGTATCGTAAAAAGCATATCTACCATCAGGCTGAACGTACAAAATTCCCTTAGCAAAGTGATAGACAGCAACACCATTACTGATGTTACTTCTAACTGGGTTACCTAATACACCTATTTTTTTAGAAAGTTGATTGATAATACCTTGAAGTTGTTCTTGTTTGCGGCGTTCTTCCTCAGCACGACGACGAGCTTCTTCCTCAGCACGACGACGAGCTTCTTCTTCAGCACGACGACGAGCTTCTTGTGCCTGTTCTGGAGTATTATCAACATAAAGAGCAGATACCCAGTTATTAGTCCCAGCAATCTTATACCAACGACTGCTGCCACCACCTGGCATATTAGGATCTGAAACCCAACTGCCATTGTTTTCATAAGCATCAAAATTAATGGCATCTCCAGGATATTTGTAGCCAATTGCTGAGTAGTTCTGTCCCGGGCCAGAACGTATCCTTAACCATCCTGTTTGTCTGACATATCCAGAATTTATTATCCGTCCGGTGAAAGTTGGCACGAAAACCGAAACTGCACGCTCTCCTGGAGTAACTTGACCTTCGCCATCCCAAGTCAAAGGAGATAGTAGAGGCTTAGGCTGATAAGCTTCTGGCTGAGTATGTTTAGCTAGTTCTACTGCTGTTGCAATGTTAACAAGACCTGCCCCGGTTTCTTCATCCCAACCAGGCGTACTTAGATCGACAGCAGTCTGTTTGAGAATTTCTTTAACTTGTAAGTAGCTTAAATGAGGATTGGCAGCCCAAACTTGGGAAACTGCACCTGTAACCTTAGCAGCAGCAACGGATGTACCAGCCATTTCACCAATACCAAAATCAAAGGGTATGGAGAAATCACTATTAGTTAAAGTTGACAAATCTAAATCATCTGCTGTCTGTGCTGATGAAGTTTCTAATGACTCTGCTAAAGCTGCAAGCAAAGTCTCAGATACCTCTTCGTCCTCAAAAGCTTTGAAAAATTGACCGATCGCATCCAGCAAACCCTCAGTAAATTCAGGTTCAAGCTCGTTGAGATCAAACCATACATTATCTGGATCGAGGTAATCAGAGAGCAGTTTTTGGATTTCTGCGATCGCTTCTTCATAGGCTTGTTTCTCTTCGGAAGTCAGATCCTCTAGCAGATCGAGAACGTCAGTTTCAGATTCTTTAGTATCGCAATAACACCCAAATACTTCTTCAGAAAAGTCGTTGGTTATAGCATCCACCTCATCTTCTGATGTTTCATCATCCTCGGTCAGCAGATTCAGATCGGCTCCTTCACCTACCGTCGATATTATAGGCTCATCAGCCGTACCCCCAGGTGCTACTAAGTCTAATCCATCCCCATAACTAGAGTATTCAGCGCGTTTGTTGTTCCAGTCGATCGACCCAACAGTAATAATATTGTCAAATTCCTGAGAAGCTTGACCGAGGGCAGACATAGTTCCCCCATCGTTTCCAGCTGCGACTACAACGATTACCGCGTTTTGACGGGCATATTCTAATGCCTCTCGTTCTTGTGGAGTTAGTTCATAGCGTGTTGTTACGCTACCATCGGGGTTAGTTTGAGTCAGGTCAAAGCTGAGGTTAACTACGCCATTTGGTTGTCCAGATGCTTTAAATTCATCGACAAATTCTCGTAATGATTCTGCCCATTTACCCGAACCAATGGCACGACCTACCCAAACTGGTGCTTGGTCATTAATACCATCAATGCCAATGTCGTTACCTTCTGTAGCGCTAATAATCCCTAAAACATGAGTGCCGTGTTCGCTGCCTTCACCATCTGCCAGTAAAGGATTATTGTCATTATCAACTAAGTCTCTTCCCAACTTCACCCGACTGTAATCAATATCTGGATTATTGGCATTAAATCCTGTATCAATAACCCCAATTAAAGGCTGATCTGACTTTTTAAAATTAAATTTAGGAGGTCTATCTGTCCCCAACGGGTCAAAAGGCAATATAGGGACAGTAGAATTTACATCTGGAAGCTCAAAATTAGGCCAACCAGATGTACCAGCACTAACGCCAGGATGATTACCAGATCCTGGTGATGGTGAATCTAGAGGACAAGCATCTGGACTGTCCAGTATTGATACATTTTCAGTAAATGAATTTGTAGATACTCCCGGATTATCAAAAAATGGTAAAGGCTGAGAACTAGGGTCAACCAGCCAATCACTCATTACTTGATGATCTAATAAGGAAATATGTGGTTGATTTAGTAATTCTAAGCTATTTGGATCTAGTGCTTGTAATAAATCACTTTGACTAAAATCAATTTCCGAACCTGGAACAGTATGTAAATCAATTAAAAATGGGTCAGGCGAATTTTCTCCACCACCGACAAGAACACTAGGAGTAATAATATCATCTAAAGCAAAACTTTTACCTTGCCATACTTCTCTCGGTTTTGATTTTTTGGATTTTTTAGCCTTTTGACTCTTCTTTCCACCCAATCCAAATAGACTCATAAATGCACCCTTGAAAACAGTAAATAATTAATTGAGGTAGATGTATTAACGCTAGCTAATTGCCATACGTATGGCTGTTTGCCCCGTATTAGCCAGTTCATTTAACTGGCACTTTTTTAGATTATTTCCGTGGGATCAATTAACTGGAATTCTAAAGATGGAGAAAGAGAATGATAATTTTCTTCACTCTGTTCATTATTTAATGTATGGAAAGTATTAATTGGCGGACAAGTATTATTATTTAAGCCATCAACTTTTTTTCTCAGTCGCTGCTTGAGTAAATATCCTCCACCTAAAATTCCAAAAGCTAATATACCTATAAAAGGATAAGGCTCAGGAACAGATGTTTTGCAGAGAGCAGAAGGTTTATAATAATTACCTGCGCGTGAAGGCTCGACATTTATTAGCCAAATGAGAGACGTTACTCCTAACACACTTGCAAATAAAACAGTTCTAGTGATTTTTAGGTGAGAAAATTCCATGATTTTTACTTTCCTCTCGATAATAGTGTTTAGAATTTAATTCAACTACTTTCCTGGAAAAAATGGTGTATATAAATGCCATATCCAAAAAAATAAGTTAACCAAAAGCCAGGTGATATAAAGTAAAGAAGCAGGAGCATAAACCGCTAGAATTCCTATATCTTCAGTGCGTTCTGGACTATCTTCTCTTCGCCATAGTTGACCATAATATACAAATGACCTTTTACGTAAATGGTTAATTCCAGTCATGGCTTCTAGCAAATAATAGCCATCAAATTTATTAAGTGGATTGAGATTAATAGCTAAGGTAAATTGGGCTGCTAGCATTAATAAATAAGTAGGTTTATAAAACAAATTTCCTGGCGTTAATATACTCCATAAACACAATGCAATTCCCCAAATAACTAGTTGACAAATTATCCCTGCTGCCATGACTAAAGTACGTTGCCTTCGTTTAACTAAGCCATAAGCATCGGTGGTATTGGTGTATGCTCCTGGTAACAGACAGATAAACATTAGTCCTATGTCTAAAACAACACCTTTATAATGCTTCAATGTGAAAGCATGGCCAAGTTCGTGAATAGATACTACCAACATCATCAGCAAGGCAAAAGGAATTATTAAACTATAACCTTGACTATTCCATAACTCCTGCCCCAGGTTATAAATTCTTTCTTGTTTTGAAAAAGCAATGACAGTAGTAAAGCCTAAAAATATGCAGAGTAAGAACGAAAACTCTGTTGTGAAAATAAACCTGATTTTATTAATATTGCAGTTGAGCCAATTATCGGGATTAAATAGGCGAAACTTAAAAAACAGTAGTTGTAATATGCTAAATTGTTTTTTATATTTTGGTGGATCGATCCCTGCCAACATTCCTTTAGCTGCTAAGTTTTGCAACAATTCTTGCAGATACTGAGGGCTAATTTTATATTTAGCCGTAATATTTTCCACGGGTAAGTTACCTAATTGCAAAATTAGGTTTTTATCATAATTACTTACTTGCATATAAGCAATATTATCTAGATTTTGCAGCCGTAATAACCAATATTCATCTGTGTGCCATATCCACTGCACAGTGTTTTTTAGCCGATGCAGTTTTATATTTTTAGTGATTTGTTCAGCACTTAAGTTTTGTATTTCATTCTTTTTGGGGATGGACAATACTCTCAAATCAGACAATTTTTCCAATAGCTGTATGATGAAAGTAGAGTCAATTTCCTCGCCAAATTTGTGTTGACAATTTTCCTGAACCTGTTTGACTGTCAAGGTTCCATCAAAATGCTTTAGTGCGTAGCCTTCATTTGCAGAAAATAGAAATTTCTGCTCTGTTTTAAGTGCTTGTAAAAGCACTTGTTCTGAGTCAGATACAGAAAGTATTTGCCAGTGAATTTTAAGATTTGGGCAAAGCCAATCTTGACAGGTGGCTAGATTGAAATTTGAATTTTCTGGTAGATGCATATTCTAACTACGGTAGGTTATGAAAGTTTTTCTCTCTTATGGACAGATTGAATGCAAACGTAGGCAGAATAATATTTTGGATATCAATAGCAATAGATAAGCGATCGCAATAGTGTGACCACTACTGTAATTAGTAGTAGTGTTGCAACACTTTCTTTTTGCCTAACAAGACAATTGTTATAAATCTAAGAAGAATCTGTTTGGAAACTCTATGTTTAAGCGCGTATCTGATACATCAGAACACTGCATCTCTCAGTGATAACCGACTTACATTGCTAAATGGATATTGCTAATGTGAAGCTTGGGCAAAAGTAAATAAAATTTTACTAAAAATAATATGGGTGGTAAGGGGCGACTATACCAAAAAGGTGCGGAAGTAGTGGTGCGATGATGACCTTGCTAGTTCCATACTAAAGACTAAGCTTTCGTTTATAAATCACAGATATAAGAAATTGTCAATTGTTTCGGATCAAATTACTTCAGATAAGTTGAGCATACTTTAAGTGAATTTACCCATTGTTTTTTTGCGGACTTTATGCGAATCTCCTTTACATAACGATAAAATACATTAATTCGATAGAGTTACAGTAGTTTAACAAGAGCCAAAAATATGAAAATCTGTATCAGCATGACATTCAAGCAGGCACAGTTGAGTCGTAGGGGCACGGCATCAGCAAGATTCTCTGCCAAACCGAAAGATTACGTAGCCGCAGCCCAATCTAGGCATCGCTATTGGGAATTAATCTGATGTCTCAGAATAAATCTGTAGAACCCGCTTCAGTCCACAGCCGCATTCTCGTGCCTCAGCGTTATCACAAGCAACCTGTAATTTCCCGATTGGTTTCTCGTTATGGTTTAACCGTCAATATCAAAGCTGCATCCCTGACATCAGACAGTGACAGCGACGGCTGGTTTGATTTGGAACTTTCAGGCAATCCCCAAAAACTGACAAATAGCCTATCTTACTTACAAGGATTGGGAGTGAATTTGCTGGAATTAGCGATCGCTAACCACATTCAACCCAACCAACACTCTCTACCTTTCCCAGATCCAGCTAGCATCAGTCCCAAAGACTCTGCATGGCTGACAAATCAATGGCAAGAACAATTTCAGCAATGGATTTCTCTGGGTCAAACCAATCGATTGCGTTTGCAACTGTGCGTCTTAAAATCTTATTACGAAGAACCAGTGATTTCCGAGTTAGTTTCTCGTTATGGACTAACAGTCAATATCACCAGTGCAGTACTTCAACCCAATACGGAAGATGACGGTTGGTTTGATTTGGATTTGTGGGGGCGAACAAAGCAACTCTACTCTAGCCTGAGTTATTTAGAAAAACTGGGGCTACCAATTTGGCTGGATTTATCTAGCGTTTATAGCGATGTCTACGACGGGCTACGCCTACGCTAATTAATAAAATCGTCAATATCCAATGGCAGCATTAAATAACCGTCAAACCAATTCCCAAACCAGATTATCAGTGGTTCCTTCAGTCTATACAAAAAGCCAAGTCACTCAGATTCGTCTGCGGATACATATTCCCAAATGCTATCTGCAAGCGCCTGTGATTTCGCAGTTAATTTCTGCTTATGGCTTGGTAGTTAATATTACTAAGGCTATTCTAGAACCAAATACAGATGGAGAAGGATGCTTTGACATTGAACTGCGGGGAACAGTGCCACAAATTTGTAGCGGTCTGGCTTACCTGGAATCTCTGAATTTGAGAATTGTGGGCAAGCCGAATGCTGACGGCGATAGCTGGTCTTGCTGAAATAATCTAAATTTCGTAGTACCAAATTTCTTCTTCTCGCAACACAATTCGATGCAGGGAAAGACGATTAATCAAGCCCTCTTGTTCAAACTGCCCAAGAACACGAGTAATCGTCACACGAGTTGAACCAAGCATTTCTGCCAAGTCTTCATGAGTCAGACGCATATCTATTAAACGTCCCTTCTCAACTTCCGAACCAAACTTTTTGGATAACCATGCCAACAGCTTGATGAGCATAGTATCCACTTTTTTATGGCTACGAATGATCATCAATTCTTGAGCCTGTTGGATATGGGCAAGTAGAGTTTCTGTTAGGTGAGTCCACTCCTCGAAAGGTAAGACTGTCGCTTCTACTTTAGTTAGGCATTCCATCTGATAAGGTTCTAATTTTGACAAAGACTTCCCAACGACATCTCCAGGGCCCCACAATCCTAGAGCGACGGTTGTACCATCTTCAAGATAGGTAAAAGTCCTGACAAAACCCTTTTCAATCTTCCAAAGTCCGTTATGATGCTCTGGCAGAAATGACCTACGCGCAAAAAGTTGATTAGTATTATTACTTGTTGAGCTAGATAAGCTTGTGTACAAAGACACCATATTATATAAAGCTATTCTCCGATAAACTAACCGTAGTATTATATTTATATCAGGTTCTAAGAACCTATGGGTATTTTAAAGAGGGCAATGGAGAAGAAGCAGAGGGGCAAGGGGGAGAATTAAAAATTAATTAACTCTTACTCTTTCTCCTCTGCTCCCTGCCCCCTGCTCCCCTGCCTCTTCCCTTAGATTCCTGCACCATCAAGAAAATCTTCAATTATCCCATCAGAATTTTTGCACTTAGGGTTGTCGGTTGGTTCGTTGTCAAGCTCAGTTGGGGAAAAACTTGATTGTTCCAACTCCTCGAACTGTTTCTCTAGAGACTTGACGCGTTCAAATAAAGCGCGGATTACTTCAGCTTCTACATCGCGTACTTTATCGTGATCCAGAACATTGGTAGCTAGGTTGTTCTGACGAGTCACGCGCCCTGGAATCCCAACTACGGTAGTGTTACTGGGCACATCTCGTAGCACCACAGAACCGGCTCCAATACGGACGCGATCGCCAATTTGAATATTTCCCAATACCTTTGCACCCGCTCCCACAACTACATGAGAGCCTAAAGTTGGATGGCGTTTACCGCTTTCTTTCCCAGTCCCGCCAAGGGTGACGCCTTGATAAATCAGGGCATAGTCGCCGACGATCGCTGTCTCACCAATCACTACTCCCATACCGTGGTCTATAAATACTCCCTGGCCAATTAATGCCCCAGGATGGATTTCAATCCCAGTTAAAAACCTACTAATATGAGAGATAAACCGAGGTATGAAGGGAATTCCAATTTTATGCAGCCAGTGTGCTAATCGATGGAATATTAGCGCTTGCAGTCCAGGGTAACAGAACAATACTTCTAGCCAGTTCCGGGCTGCTGGGTCACGCTCAAAAATGGTTCGCAAATCAGTTAGTAGCATACTCTGTTGAGGTTTTCGTTGGTAGGTGAGGCTCTGAAAACAGAAACTCAGGATAATTCCCACAAAAAGATTAAGTCATTCATGGGAATTGTGTAGGATAATAATCTACGGTAAATCGATAGTGTATAGTGCATTTGTGGGTAGTTAAGTGGGATGCTATCACATTCCACACTCTAAGAAAATTAATTTCGCATAAACTGCGATAAGTCCCCCAATTCACCGTAGTATATTGAGTACAGTCTTGAATAGCCAAAACTACGCTCTTTTGGATCTGTCTTCCAAAGTGGAATACGCGCTGCTAGCACTCTTAGAACTGGCAAGCCACCACGGGAAAAAACTTCCTCTAACTATGAGCGAGATCGTTGCCAAGCAACCCATACCTGAGCGCTATCTGGAACAAATTTTGACCAACCTCCGGCGTGCTGGTGTGGTGCAGAGTCAACGCGGCTCTAAAGGAGGTTTCGTTTTAGTTCGCGAACCTTGGCAGATCACTTTGCTTGAAATTGTTACTTTGGTAGAAGGCGAGCGGAAAGAGAAAGATACCTCTGACTCTCCGACTCTGGAAAAGACTCTGGTTTATGAAGTTTGGGAGCAAGCTAACGCTGCTTCAATTGAAGTTTTGGGTAGCTATACACTCCAAGACTTGTGCCAGGAAAGAGAGACTCGCGCACAGCAAAGTCCGATGTATTATATTTAGACACGAGGGAGTACACACATGCGGATAGCGAAAGATATCACAGAGTTAATCGGACGGACTCCTTTAGTTCAATTAAACAAGATTCCCCAAGCTTCAGGAGCGGTTGCTCGGATTGTGGTGAAGCTAGAAAGCATGAATCCAGCATCTTCTGTGAAAGACCGGATTGGTGGGAGTATGGTGGAAGCGGCAGAGGAAGCAGGCTTGATTCACCCTGGAAAAACCGTTTTAGTAGAGCCGACTTCTGGAAATACAGGAATTGCGCTGGCGATGGTAGCGGCCGCCAAGGGGTACCATCTTATTCTAACGATGCCTGACACAATGAGCCAGGAAAGACGATCCATGCTCAAAGCTTATGGCGCTCAATTAGAGTTAACGCCAGGGGTAGAAGGGATGCGAGGAGCGATCGGTCGTGCAGAGCAGATTTTAGCTCAAACGCCCAATGCTTATATGTTGCAGCAGTTCCGCAACCCCGCTAACCCGAAAGTCCACGCCCAAACTACAGCAGAAGAAATTTGGGATGATACCGATGGAGAGGTAGATATTCTCGTGGCGGGAGTGGGTACTGGTGGGACGATTACGGGAGTTGCAGAAGTTATTAAAAAACGGAAGCCGAGTTTCCAAGCGATCGCAGTTGAACCAAGCAACAGTCCGGTATTAACAGGTGGTAAATCAGGGCCTCACAAAATACAGGGTATTGGCGCGGGATTTGTCCCAGCAATTTACCGTCCAGAAGTGGTAGATGAAGTGATTCAGGTAGCGGATGAGGAGGCGATCGCTTACAGCCGTCGTCTAGCAAAAGAAGAAGGATTGCTATCGGGGATTTCTACTGGCGCTGCTTTATACGCGGCTATTAAAGTGGCACAGCGACCAGAAAATGCAGGTCGTTTAATCGTCATGATCCAGCCTAGCTCCGGCGAACGCTACCTCAGTACCTCACTGTTCAAAGATCCAGAAGAAAATGAGTGGTTGAGTAAAGTTTGATTTTGCATACCAATTTTAGATTTTGGATTCTCCCGCAGATGAGTCGTCTTTCTTGAAATCAATTATTTAGATTTTGGATTTGAGATTTTATTCTCGTCCAAAATCTCCGAAATTCTGAGCTAAACCTCATCGAGGTTGAAACCAGTAGTTTTTACAGTATTGGCTGAAAAGTTCATATACCAAAGGCTACATATTTAAACTGACTGTTGAAATAGCTCCAGTTTTCAAGATGGACGTGGTTTAAGTAAGTCTTAGCTTCAGACTTCTCTCAAAATCTAATACCAATTTTAAAAATGATTGTGACAGATGCGACAAAAAGCTATTCACTAACTATTTCACAACCTAAAATCTAAAATCTAAAATTACGTGTTAAACTGCTAAACTCTAACTTAGGTAAAAAGTTAAGCTGCGATAATTAAGGTCAAAAAAATCTTATTGATGTCATAGCGATCGCCAACTGATTATGAACATCGTAATCTGGTCTGCATTTATCATTTTGATACTGGTGTTGCTGTATGTATGGTATCGTCACCGTGTCGTTAAACGAAACCCACCACAGACAGCACTGGCATCATTTAGCACATCACAGTCTTCTGTTTTTCCATCCCTACAATCACAGTTGCGCGAACTTGTGAAGATTGCATGGACAACAGAGCAATCCTTCCGGCATCCGCAGTTTTTGCTGAATTTGGGGGATTTTGCCCATACCACTGCACCAGATCAAGTTGTTGAAGTTTTGATCCGCCATGCGAAACGGGTTACACCAGGGTTTCAGGTTCCATATATGGTGCCACGTGTACTCGTGACATCAATACCATTCGCAGCTGGAATGTTTGAGGAGGACGAAGAAGGTTGGGTTACCATCAAAGTTAGTTCGGATTTATTTCAAGATAAATTGGCAGCGCAAGCCATTCTGGCGCACGAAGTATGTCACTATATTTTGAGCAATTCTGGAATCCGTAAAAGTAGTTTTGAAATAAATGAACGCTATACAGATTTGTGTATGTTTGTCTGTGGGTTTGGAGAGATATTTCTTGCAGGATACAAACGTCAACCAGCACAGAATGATTACCGTCCAGGGCATCATTTAGGTTATCTGACAGATGCAGAATATCAATTTGCTCATCAATACGTGATGCAACTCCGCCAATCTAAGGAACTAGCACCTCCCTCTGAATTAGATATAGTTAAAAAACGATTGCGACAACTCCTTTATAGTGATGAAAGCGCCTGCGAGCGAAATATTGAAGCAGAACGCAGACGAAGTCCACATAAATCGGAAATGGAACTTTATCGTGATGCCATTGCTCGGCTCGAAAGGGATCGTGGACGGTAGTTAAATGGAGTACATCAGCGCGTAACTCCTAATGGTATAAAATTGGTTTGTTGGTCACTTACTTGAATTTTCGCCAATTTCATCGGCACTTTGATGATTTTTCACCAAAATTATCAAACAGAAACAACTAGCAGCTAGCTTTATTAAGCTCAAAGCTTCACTTTTTAATACAATAAAAGCGCCTAATCCTATAAGAACAAAAGGCACAATATTATTAATGTAGCGAGTCAATACATCAGCTATGACTCTGTTGTTAGTTAATTTGTATGCAACGTAGCACCAAACTCCTAACAATAGAAAAAATAATCCGATAATTACCAAAAAACTCTCTAAGTTGCTGCTAGCAAATAAAGGCACATAGACACTAATATTATCGCTACCATTGGCAATTGTAACGGCTGCTACACTATAAGCTTGGGGAGAAAAAAAACTAGTAAATGTTGATGCTTCAGTTTCTTCTGTTGCAGCTATAATTTCTTCTGATGAATCTTCTTCTCGATTCACTAAGCTGCTGATACCTATGGACATTGGTAGTAAACCAAGTAATCCAATCCAGCTTTTTGATAAAACTAATCCCCCAAATAAACCAGGAAGACTCAGAATTAACAGAACCGTAAAACCAAGAAACTGACCAGTAACTATATGCCGGGGGCGAAAGTTAGCATTTATTTGAGAAAAAAACAATAATAGAATGACGATATCATCAATATTAGTGGCAATGAACGCGATCGCCCCTGTAGTAATTGCAGTAAGTAACTCGTTCATATTTTAAGAGAAACATAGACATGCTTTTATATTGCAACAGGCTACCGCGTTCGTATTCGTATTGGCAAAGCCTCTCTTAGAGAATGTTTCTCTGCAATGCCAAACACTACATTTGAATTTTGGCAATAAACCTCGTGAATCGTTGAAATTCCTTGAATAATTACTTTGTCTATTTTAAAGCTTAGTTGTACTAGAAGGTTAATTTGGTATGGTGAGAAATCGTAGGTTCTAAAAATCCAGCATGAGTAAGCTAGGGACAGCCTTCAGTGAAGGGATAATTGCCTTCATCGCCACTAATATCGATGACATCATTATTTTGCTAGTACTTTTCTCACAGGTAGATGTTAATTTTCGACGACGGCATATTTTACTCGGTCAATATCTGGGTTTTACAGCCATTATCATCGCTAGCTTACCAGGATTTTTTGGTGGATTGGTCGTACAGCGAGAATGGATAGGATTGCTAGGACTGCTACCAATCGCAATTGGAATTCAACAATTAGTATCTAGAAAAGAAGAAACAATAACAGTTCAGACAGTCAGTAGTGATTTTAGTCAGTCCACACCTACTAACCCCGTGTTGTCTTTTATTTTGAGCGTTTTGCATCCCCAAACCTATAAAGTGGCAGCAATAACTGTTGCTAATGGTGGTGACAATATTAGTATATATATTCCTTTATTCGCTGGTCACGATCTTGCCAGCTTGGGAGTAATTCTAAGTATATTTTTTGTCATGGTAGGGGTTTGGTGTGCGATCGCTTATTTTTTAAGCCGTCAACCTACCATTGCTTATATTTTAAGTCGCTACGGTAAAGCTATCGTACCTTTTGTGTTAATTGGCTTGGGTCTGTTCATTATGTATGAACGAGGTACATTTACTCTACTACCTTGGCTGAGAAGTTAATCAATGTTAGATGCGGGATTTGGAATTGAAAATCTCAAATTGCTTGCTTATACCTGATGAACTAATTTCCAACTCACCATCATCAAGATGGCGTAAATGATAAACCGTAGTGGGCGTTGCGGAGCTATCTGGCAGATTTTAGCACCTAGTAACACTCCTGGAACAGAGCCTATCCATATAGGCAGTACCAAACTCCAATCAACTGTTCCCAAACTGAGGTGACCGAGGGCTGTAAACAGCAGTAAAATTGCTGCGTGTGAAATATCTGTACCCACTAACTTCCGTGCATCAAGGCGGAAAAACCCAATCAGCACTAGGGCAAACATTGAACCTGATGAGACGCTTGTTAGACCGACCAAACAGCCTAAAATTGCTCCCAAAGTGATTGTTAGGAAGCGCCCAAAGTTAGTTTCTAAGTTTAATTTTGGCAGTTCGGGTAAATTAAATTTGGGGAAAAAAGTCAATAACAACAATTGCACTAGTGCTAACACTGTAACTAGCAAAATCATCCCGCCAAGCAAACGGAGCAAGATGTTATCTAGGTTATACTCACCTGTACGTTTAAGGAAGTGCAAAATCCCCACCCCGAAGAGTGAGCCTGGAACGCTCCCGAATGCCAGCCATTTGACAACTTCTGTATCAAGGGTTTTCTGTTCCCAATGCTTGACGCTACCAACAATCTTCATCAATGTGGCAGCTACAACATCAGAACTCACAGCGATGGAAGGCGGAACTTGAAAAACAAAAATCAACATTGGCGTGATGAGAGAGGCTCCGCCAATTCCCGTCAAACCAACGATAATGCCAACAAAAAAGCTTAAGAACGGTAGTAATAGATAGTGCATACTCTTCGGGGGTTTCAACAATCAGTTATCAGTTATCAAAGTCCTGTTGAGTCTCCCACTTCTATAAGTGAGCAGCGTCGGTAAGGGTTGATTAATTCCCCAAACGAAGCCTTGATAACTGTTCACTGACTTAACTACGAGCAGTTAGAGAGCAGCAAACTCAGCCAAACTATAGCCCAGTGGTAGACAGGGCTAGTTATGACAAGTTATTGCGTTTCTCAAGGATTCCTGGACAACTTAAAACCTGTGTGGAAGTTTTTGTAAGCATGACGACTGGCGTTTAGCTCAAACAGACTTTGATAACTGCTTATTGGTCAGTCGCTCTGCTCAACTCAACTTCTAACTAGGTTTTTCTACAGTTTTACATATAAAACCACGTAAGGCGATGCACTTACCGTATTTTACTCGTAAGTATGATTAAACGTCTAGCGTATTCGCGTTGTATATTGTTCAATTATCTGGATAATACACCGCAGTCAGTCAAACTCCCTACGGACTGGTTACTCAAAAAATTACCTACAAGTTAGTAAGCATAGGGATAATACCAAACTTTGTAGAGACGCGATATATCGCATTATGCTGCAATTAGGCAACATCCTGAAAGTGATTACAATACTCAAGGTCAATTCCGATTCCCTAATTTAATGACTCATGGAAAACTTTGTTTTTTGCAATCCAGTCAAAATCCTGTTTGGCAAAGGTCAAATCGCCAACATTGCTGCTCAAATTCCTGATAATGCCAAAATCCTGATTAATTATGGTGGGGTAGCATCAAAACTAACGGCGTCTATAACCAGGTGAAGTCTGCATTGGCAAACTTTGGCTATAGCCAATGCCTAGTACCGCAAGGCGGAATTAAAAATTAAAAATTAATACAGCGTAAGCATTTCATTGGTTTTGAATGGGTGGTTTATTTACGCCGTACTGTACTAGTTCTGTACCCAGTGCTGAAAAAAACTTGACTTACAAGCAACTATCATGATAATTTAAATAAAACCATTCGGTCGGTAATATTTTATTTACAGCAATTTTCAATTCAATAAACTCCCTACTATCAAAATCGCTGTAATGTCCAAAGGCGAAGAAACAAAAACCAGAATTCTTGAGCAAGCAGCCGAACTGTTTAATCAACAGGGGTATGCAGGTTCATCGATGTCAGACATTATGCGTGTAACTGGATTGCAGAAAGGAGGAATTTACAATCACTTCCAAAGCAAAGATGATCTCGCACTACAGGCTTTTGATTTTGCGATCGCTCGCATTAAACAGCATACTAGATTTGCATTACGAAGCAAACGCCACGCAGTAGAACGCCTGCAAGCAATCATTGGCGTATTTAGTAGCTTCGCAGAAAATCCACCTATCAAGGGAGGGTGTCCACTGCTGAATACTGCTGTGGAGAGTGATGATGCTCATCCGGCGTTGCGAGAACGTGCTCAACAGGCGATGAACTCTTGGCTACATCTGATTCGTCGAATTATTGAAACGGGAATTCAAAAGGGTGAAATTCGCCCTGAAGTGAGTGCTGATGAAATCGCTACCATCATAATTGCAACCCTAGAAGGAGCCATAATGATGAGCAAGCTTTATGGAGATTCAATTCATATGCACAGGGTAATTAATCACTTAAATCAATACTTGGAAACTCACCTTTAAATGTATGGTACAAATCAAGGTATATGGTTTAGCAGACAAATTAAATCCTGTTAAAGCGGATCTATCAAATATAATCCATACCTCTGCTATTGAGGTTTTACAGCTTACGCCTGAAAAAAGATTTCACCGTTTTTTCCCACTGGATAAATCAGATTTTTACTATCCCTCTGATAGATCGGATAATTATCTGGTCGTTGAAATTAGTATGTTTGAGGGGCGTTCGGTAGAAACAAAAAAACAGTTAATTCGCCTGCTAATTAAAAATATTAATGAACAGTTGAATATTCCTGTGTACGATATTGAAATCACACTTTTTGAAACGCCAAAATCTAACTGGGGAATTAGAGGCTTACCTGGGGACGAGTTAATCGTAAACTACAAAATAGAAGTCTGATATTCCAGAGGAATTACATAATAAATCTTTACAGCATCAACAAGGAATTCGGAAAATTTAACAATAAGAATACTTTTGATATTTTTTTGATTTGTTACAAACCGTTCGGTCTGTTTAGGAGTAAATATTTTAATGTCCTAAAAATTGTTCAAGTTAATTTAGCAACATTTGAATAAAAATCTATGCTGAGGATAAATAACAAGTCATTAGCTATTGCCTGTGCGTCAGGTAGTTTTAAAGGTGCATTTGCTCATGGTGTGTTAAGTGCTTTGGAATCAGCAGGAATTCGAGCCAATGCCTATGCTGCGGCATCTTCTTCGGTGGTACCTATTGCTTGGGCTGCCATTGGTGAAACAACTAATTTGGGTGTGGATTACTGGTTTGCAGGTTTACAATTACTCAAAAAACCAGATATTGGGATGAGTCAAATAGTACTTGCGGGAATTGCACATTTGAGTCCGCCCAAAGAACGATTGTTTGCACCAGAAACACCCAGTTATTTCATTGCCACCAGTGCTGTAATTTCTGAAAGTGCTGCTAACGAGACTCAAACTGAAAAAGCGAGACGTTTAGGCAGAAGGTTGTTGGTATCGGCAGGAAAACGCGATCGCAGTTGGGTGGATGAACATTTGCAAGTAGCTTTGTTTAGCACCAGCAACCCCAAAGGTGAATTGCATTTGAATGCTAGTAATTTTGAGGAAGTGGCTTATGCTTCTTCGAGGATGCTTCACGGTTGGAATATCCCCGCTTGGATAGACGGAAAGCCTTTCATAGATGCGTCCTATACCTGCTTATGTCCAGCGATCGCAATGGTTGAGGCGGGATATCAGGAAGTAATTGCGATCGCTAACGAACCAGGTACACTTTATCAAGATATGTTTCAGTTAGAACCAATTCCTGAGATTTACAAGGGAGCGCGTATCCATATTATTAGACCAGATGTTGACCCCAAAGAGTATGAAGTTAATTTTACAGATGCTACGGAAGCAGGGTTAATTGGGATTTATCAACATGGTAAACAAAAAGGAAATGAGTTTATCGAGCATCTTACGCTTGAGTAAAGATTTTTAAGAACATGAGGAGTGAGGAAAATTTCTCTTCATCACTCCTCATAAGCTACTTCTTACACTTGATTCAATACAACAGTTTATTGATGCACTAAACCTCTAACTAAAGATGCACATTATTGTTAAACAAGGAGGTATCTATCTAAACAGATGCTATGGAAATACAAGAACTACACTGTATAAAGAGATTTAAATCCATCAACTTACTTAGCATCAGCCAATATAGTTTCAATCTCTGCTAGCTGTACCACTCCTGAAAAACTTGGACTATTAATTACAAAGAAAGGTGTGCCAGAAACAGCCAGTTTTTCAGCTAGTTGGATATCTTTACTAATTGCGGGAGTAGCAAGAGTACGGTCGCGTTTAAATTTACCCAAATCCAGATTCAGATTTTTAGCAATATTTAAATATAACGCCTCACCTAGTTGCTTTTGATTAGTAAATAGCGCATCATGATATTCCCAAAATTTGCCTTGCTGATGTGCCGCCCAAGCCGCTGTTGCAGATGGCAATGCTTCAGCATGAATTGCAGTCAGAGGTAAATTCTTGTAAACCAATTTGACTTTATCTGGATACTTTGCTAACAATTGTTTCAAGGTTTTATGCGCCTCAGCACAATAGGGGCATTGAAAATCTGAAAATTCTATCAGTACAGTCTTTGATTTAGTTGAACCTGTGGTGGGAGACTCACCAATCACTGTTTGAGGATTCGTTTTTAAATCCTGTAAAAATCCTTGCTGTGCTTGCTTGACTTTCTGTTGTTGTTGCTGTTGATAAGTTTGAACAGATTCGATAATTGCCTCTGGATGTTCCCGGATAATTTGCAATACTTGCTGTTCTAACTGCGGATCGATGCGGCTAGCAGCTTGTGCAGGAAATGACCAGGTGACGACCAAACATAGCAGACCTATTGCTGTGCAAGTTCGTAGATACTGAAATAAAGGACTAAACCAATCAAAGAATATATCCATACAAAAACTCATAAATATTTTTTTATAACTCACAGAGGCGTAGTCGCTTCAATCTAATACTACGCTCCAATTTAAAATCCCCGTAATTTTAATTATGGGGATTTTATGCATTACTTTTTACTTATTAAAAAGATCCAGCAATCATCCCAGCAAGTAAAATAAAACCAATCCACACGTTTTGCCGGAACATCTTACCATAAACAGGATTAGGTAAGTCTCGCTGTCTTAATCGCAGAGACTGCCAAACCCATCCAATAGTAGCAATTGCCAGGCTAATCCAGAAGGCTAAGTGCAGATGCATGAGTACACCCAACCAAGCCAATAACAAGATTGTGCCAGCAAAGAAAATTCCAATAGCTACAGGGGCATAATTCCCAAAAAATAGAGCGCTAGAATTAACACCAATGCGGCGATCGTCTTCCTTGTCGCTCATAGCGTAAACAGTATCAAATCCCAATGTCCACAGTACAGTCGCGCCCCAAAGTAACCAAGTTGCTTGGGAGATGGTTTGTGTGACTGCACTCCAGCTAATCAATACCCCAAAACCCCAAGCGATGGAAAGCACCAATTGTGGCACAGGAAACACCCGCTTTGCGCCTGGATAAAGCAGAATTACAGGTACTGCTGCCACGCATAACCAGAAACTCAGGGGGTTAAGATAAAAAGCCAGGATAGCTGCACATGCTAGGGATACGATCGCAACTACAATCCCAACTTTCACAGACAAGGCGCGAGAAGCCAGGGGGCGATCGCGTGTTCTCTCTACTTCTGGATCGATATCCCGATCCCACAAATCATTGACAACACACCCAACCGCACTCGTAGCCAGAGTACCCAATACAATCACGCCAACTAGAGGTAAAGGCGGTTTCCCAGAAGCTGCCAAAAACACAGCCCAAAGGGCAGGAATCATTAAAATTAACCGTCCTTCTGGTTTATGCCATCGCAAAAGCCGGATAATTACAAGCCAAACTGGTTCCTGGGGGCGTTCTGGCGTCCTTAACATAGAAATCAACAAATAACTTGAGATAGATGAATTCACACATCTTTACATCTATAGAATAACGTTATTTGTTATTTGTAAAAACATAACCTCAAGTGGCAACTTTAAATATCTTTAAATAGTCACAATGGTTAAAAGCAGTAAGGTGAATATACTTAGCTTAGTTACCCTCGACCAAAAATGAAGAGTGCTGGGTATTTTTTAATTTACTCAGTGCTGAGTACGGGCTAAACGCCCCGCTACCGCTAACACTACTCAGTTTGAGCAAGTGTGTTGCAGTAAATATCAGTGCCAGCTACCCCGACATACCACCGTTTGCCATCATTTCTTATAAAGAGAGAAAAATAGATGCTGAATTCAGTTGCTTCGGCTAGCTGGGAGAGTGTTCCAACTCAACCATCTAAGCAACATCGGATTATTGCTGCCATTGACCTGGGAACAAATTCTTTACACATGGTAGTAGTCAAGATTGACCCGACACTACCAGCTTTCAGCATTATCGCTAGAGAAAAAGACACTGTAAGACTAGGCGATCGCAATCTTAGTAATGGGGAACTCAAACCGGAAATAATTGAAAAGGCGATGGCTTCTTTAGGACGCTTCCAAGAAGTTGCCAAAACTATCAACGCTGAAAGTATCATTGCTGTGGCAACTAGCGCTGTGCGGGAAGCCCCCAATGGTAAAGATTTTTTGCACAGAGTAAAAACGGAGTTGGGTTTAAGCGTTGACTTGATTTCTGGTCAAGAAGAAGCGCGACGAATCTACCTTGGCGTGCTGTCGGGGATGGAATTTCACAACCAGCCCCACATGATTGTTGATATTGGCGGTGGTTCCACAGAGTTAATTTTGGGCGATAGTCAGCAAGCACGCATTCTCACTAGTACCAAAGTTGGTGCAGTGCGACTTACTAGCGAGTTAATCGCCACCGATCCCATCAGCAACACCGAGTTTCACCACCTGCAAGCATACACACGCGGGATGTTAGAACGTTCCGTGGATGAGATACTAGCAAATCTCGAACCTGGAGAATCTCCCCGTTTGGTGGGTACGGCGGGCACAATTGAAACCCTGGCAATGATTCATGCACGCGAAAATTCGGGTGTTATTCCTTCCACTCTCAATGGCTACCAGTTCAGTCTTAAAGACTTGCGAGAGTTGGTAAATCGCTTGCGGAAACTGAGTAACTCAGAAAGGGCTGCGATTCCCGGTATGCCAGATAAGCGGGCTGAAGTTATACTCGCTGGCGCAGTAATATTACAAGAAGCAATGACCCTCTTGGGCAGTGAATCGGTTACAGTCTGCGAGCGTTCTTTGAGGGAAGGCGTAATCGTAGACTGGATGCTAACCCACGGTTTAATTGAAGATAAGCTGCGCTACCAAAGTTCAGTTCGGGAACGCAATGTTCTAAAACTCGCTAATAAATACCACATCAACTTAGAATATAGCGATCGCGTGGCAAAATTTGCCGAGAGTTTATTTGACCAAACTCAAGGTACACTACACCACTGGGGATCTGACGAGCGACAATTATTGTGGGCGGCTGCAATATTACACAATTGCGGTCATTATATCAGCCATTCGTCTCACCACAAGCACTCTTACTATCTAATTCGCAATGGTGAATTACTCGGTTATACAGAAACTGAGATTGAAATCATTGCTAATTTAGCGCGTTATCATCGCAAATCGCCACCCAAGAAAAAACATGAGAATTATCAAGGTTTGTTGACTAAACACCAGCGACAAATGGTCAGTCAATTGAGTGCAATTTTAAGATTGGCAGTGGCATTGGATAGACGACAAATTGGTGCGATCGCTCAAGTCCAATGTGAGTATTATCCCCAATTTCGGCAGGTCAACCTGCTAATTTTCCCATCTCAATCTGATGATGATTGTGCTTTAGAACTTTGGAGCTTAGATTATAAAAAAGGAGTATTTGAGGAAGAATTTGGAGTGAAATTAGTAGCGTCTTTAGAAAAATCTAGCGTTGCTAACTTGTCTTAGAAAGCGAGGTGCGTTAACGCAGATAACGCACCTGCTGAATAAAGTATAAGCGCACATATATGCGCCATTACAAAATATCTGTAACTTACACATATGCTTTCAAAATTCCTCTAGATAGATTCTCATATACTTTTTCATCATACTTTAGGATGAATTGATAAACTACCTAAATAAGTAGTTTAAAAACACAAATTAGAATTACAATAATCACTATAGTTAATAGTCTATTTAATGTAGGTTATGTTGCTATTGGATATCTAAGCTGGGAAAACTTAGGTATCCTTTTATAAAGTTTTAATGAAGCAGGCTAAATTGCTCACTTTTCTGAACTGGAGAATAATCGGGGTTCAGCATATAATTTACATATCTTAATTGTGAAAATTCATCGCTTTGGGGAGCTACGATCGATATCAAACCTGGCGAGAAAAATTTGATTAATTTACCTGTGACAATTTCTCCTGCTAAAACTGCATCTAAATTAACTTACGATGTACTGATTGAAAATGAACAAGATGGCAGGTTTAATGCAACGGTGCTAGGCTTCCCAGACTGCAAAAGCTTAGGGGCGACAAAAGAAGAAGCTTTAAAAGAACTAATCCAACATTTACAAGCTCGTTTAGAGAAAGCAGAAATAGTTACTTTAGAAATTGAGCCTCCCAAAGTCGAGCATTCTTGGATGGAATTTGGGGGTATGTTCAAGGACGATCCGCAATTTGACGAGATGCTGGCATATATAGAAGCCGATCGCCGTCAACTTGATGCACAAATGGAGGAATATTATCGGCAACTTGATACGGAGAATGAAACCAAGTGATATGGATACTTGATACCGATCGCGCTTCACTTTTTTAATAGCGGCATCCAGTTGTCACGTAGCGGATAAATGCAGTCAATCCTGAAGACATTGCCATATCTGATGTATTCGTACTAGCTTAAGCAAAGCTACAGGCTACTTTAGAGCTTTTCAATAAATGTGCGATCGATATGCTATTAATTCTTACGAAGACTTGATTTGTTTAATAGCACAGGTGAGAAAAATCATCACATTTTACTCTCTATCAAAGAAGCACAAAAGTAAGGTTTTATCATCATCAGTGCGAGAATTTAGCCGTTCCGAGTTGAGGAATTCTATCAGATATTTATCTTCCTCCTCTGGATTAACAAGTTCGTGCAAGTATTGCTCCAAAGGTTTAAAGAAAGGTGAGAAAGCTTTCCAATCGCTTAAACGAATTGCTACTTTTTCCAATCCATCAGTGGAAGCACAAATAAACTCTTGTTTTTCGGAAATAACCTCTACCTGCATTTCTTTCACTGCATTTGTTGAGGTGATAAAAGTTGTTTCATTGATGAACTCACCTTTATCTGGTTGAAACAACAGTTGATATTCTGATTCTTGGGAATGCACCACAATGAATCCATCCCCGATTTGCATAGCTGCAACCCAGTCATTAGTTGCCACGAAAACCAAAAGAGTACAAGCTAAATCATTGACAGAATAATCTTCTTTGGCTGCTTGCTTATGTAATTCTGTAATAACTTTTTTCGCAATTTTAGCAAACAGTTTTTGAGCTTCTTCTTTGGACAGTGGTTGAGAAAAGCTTTGGTCAAATTCTTCTTGTTTATCAGGATATTCATTAATGTCAGAAAAGCATTTTAGTACCGTTTCCACTGCTAATTTAGAACCAATATCCGAATATTTAGCACTGCCAGCACCATCAGAAACCGCGCCTACAATCACATCATTAAAGATGCGATAATCCCCATAATCTTGACAAACTATCCCCTGGTTTTGATGACTTGTTCCAATAGCCGAACGCGCAACAGCTTTCCAATTCACAAAATTTCCTCTAACTGGTAATTTGATTCCATCCCATAGCTGCTAAAGCTACAGCTTGCCCTATTTTGCCACTAGAAACCCGTTTCATCTTTGAAAACAGCAAGTCCTCGATTTAACTCTTGGATAGGCGCGTTTTTCTGGATTTTCAACGAATTCAGGCAATCCTACAGACATTCGATGCTCCTAAATTAATTCAACTGGTCTGAGAGATAAATCACTTACATTTTTAACTTAAAAAAAGCACTTTAACAGTAATAGCTTTTATATGTAAAGCTACTTCCGATCTGCCCGATTAAAAGCATTTGTGCTACCTGATAAAGCTTTTTATTTAAATGTATCTATCTGATTACAATCTTCAGCCTCCTGTCATCTTAGCTACACCTGAGTATTAAGTCCTTCTCTTTGAGACGCTACGCGATAGTGCTTTACACCCGCCAGACGCGATGTCTACGACGGGCTATGCCCACGCAAAACTACATAATTCGGTAAAATTGGGTAAAGTAATTTTTGCACTTGTTAAACAAAGGCATCAGTAAACCCATGCAACTGAAACTCAGTGCATCTCGACTTCCCTTCGCCCCCCTTTTGTTAATCGCCCCCTTTTTCCTATGGGGGACGGCAATGGTAGCCATGAAAGGAGTGATACCCCATACCACACCGCTATTTATGGCAGGAGTGCGTTTGATACCAGCGGGGATGTTAATTCTGATTGCAGCCGCATTTATGGGTAAACCCCAGCCCAAGGGTTGGGCTGCATGGCTGTGGATTGGATTATTTGCCCTAGTAGATGGGACGCTGTTTCAAGGCTTTTTGGCAGAGGGATTAGTCAGAACCAGTGCGGGGTTAGGGTCTGTGATGATTGACTCGCAACCCTTGGCTGTGGCCTTACTGTCGTTGTGGCTCTTCCAAGAACACATTGGTTTTTGGGGATGGCTGGGGCTAGGCTTGGGAGTCACAGGTATTAGTTTAATTGGCTTACCTGATGAGTGGATTTTACATTTTCTCGACTCAGGCGCAAATATCACAACTGGCAGCTGGCAAGATTTCTTTGCTAGTGGCGAGTGGTTAATGCTGTTAGCAGCCCTATCAATGGCAGTGGGAACAGTGTTGATTCGGTTTGTGTGCCGACATGCTGACCCAGTAACAGCTACGGGATGGCACATGATTTTGGGTGGATTGCCACTATGGGGAGTTTCATCAGTTGTCGAATCCCAGCAGTGGGAGAATCTAGGAGCATCTGATTTAGTGGCTTTGGGTTATGCTACCGTATTTGGCAGTGCGATCGCCTACGGGTTATTCTTCTACTTTGCTTCTAGTGGCAGTCTCACCAGTCTTAGTTCCCTCACCTTCCTCACACCCGTGTTTGCACTACTATTTGGCAATCTCTTTCTCTCAGAAGTCCTCAGTCCGTTGCAGTGGGTAGGTGTTTTCTTGACTTTAATCAGCATCTATCTCATTAACCAACGCGATACTTTAGCAGCGCAAAACGACACAGTTACTGTCGGCGAAATAGCTAATATACAGCAACCAGTTTTAGAGGCATCGGCTAAAAAATTGAACCCCATAGCTCTAGCAGTCAGAGAATCTGAACCAGAAATTTTGCCCTAATTTAGTTAAAGAGGAGGTTAGAGAGAAATTAATTCAAAATTCAAAATTTAAAATTCAAAATTGTATCCTTACAGGGATATTGCTACGCGCAGCGTCTCTTAGAGAAGAAAAAGGCTGGGGGAAATGAGAGAGAACACCCAATGCTCAATGCCCAATAAAAAAATGACAGTTAACATTTGGTCATCTAGAAGCTATTGTGGGATCGAAGACTTCAAAAGCACGTTTAGGCTGAAACTTGCAATATGAGGCTATGCCGTTCCTCAATTTTGATATTTACCTGTTTTTCTTGCGTGGGTTTTTACCCAAATCGCGCAAGTACAGCCACACCTAACCTAGCACCTGAGATTTTAGAACTTGCACAAGCTAGTTCGACAGTTACTGCTAGTCCGGCTGTGTTGAGATATGGTAGTCCAAAACCAGATGTGCAGAGACTACAAACTCAATTAAAGCAGTTGGGATACTACAGTGGCGTGATAGATGGGCAGTACAACGCCAGTACGGAAATAGCTGTAGCTAAATTCCAGAAAGCCAAGGGTTTAAAAGTAGATGGACTTACGGGTCTGACGACTAGGGCGAAACTGCAAGCAGCAATGGAGACCAAAAATCAGATTATTACCTCTCCAAGAGTTGCTTCTCCAAGAGTCACCTCTCCAAGAGTCGCCTCTCTTGCTCCAAGTTCCAAACCAACTGCAAAACCCAAGCCAACTGAGAATGGTTTTGCTTGGTGGTTAATATTTGCCATCGGAGTTCTAGGAAGTATTGGCGCACTTGTTTACCTGCTGAAGTCGTTTCGTCAGGTCAAGCAAGTGCAAAAGTCCGAAATATCAAATACTAAAAGTTTGAGTGAAGCTAATAAAGTCTCGATGATACCACCCCCGCCAGAAATTGTGACTGCTCCACAAACAGCTAATGCACCACTCGCCACACAATTGCTGCTACCAGAAAAAACTTCCCGGCTTGCTAAACTCAATATCGTTGACGAATTAATTCAAGACTTACGCAGTTCTGACCCAACAAAGCGACGCAAGGCTATTTGGAATTTGGGTCAACAGGGAGATTCGCGGGCAATTCAACCTATGGTTGACCTGATGATTGATGCCGATTCTCAAGAAAGCAGCTTAATTTTGGCAGCTTTGACAGAAATTGGTATCCGCACACTCAAACCGATGAATCGTGCTTTAGCAATTTCAATCCAAGATGAAAGTCCACAAGTGCGGCAAAATGCTATCCGTGACCTGACACGCGTTTATGACATGATGGGTCAAATGAGTCAGATGTTGCGCCATGCGCTGGAAGACCCAGATACCGAAGTGCAAGCAACAGCACGATATGCTTTAACTCAGATGAATCGAATGCGTGGCTTGCCAGAGCAACAAAGTCTACCGGAAGATTCACACAACGATTTACGAGAATAGAGCAGGAGTCATTCGATTTTAGATTTTTCCTTAAACATCTTCGGCTTGGTGCAGTCGCTCATCGGGAAACCCCCAGACGTTCTCTATGAGATGCTGTTTCGCGTTCGGAGAATTCACTAAAATCCAAAATTCAAAATCTAAAATTGGCAGAGTCAGGAGCAAAACAGTTTTTGATGGTTTTGAGTTCTAGTTTGTCTACTGCACCAAGTTTAAATCCGCTGTTAGCCTAAAAATATTTCAATTGGATTTGGATATTAGTGTTTGGGCCTGCGACTAAAAATGCTGCTTCGCTAAATTTGGGCGCACTTGTGCGAATTTCTGGGTTCCTGGAAAATCCAAAGCCTTCCTCTGGTATACCAAAGGCATTACTATTGAAAGTGCCGTCATCATTTTGATCGTGGAAGACAGCAACAGCGTAATTACCTGCTTTTAAGTTCTCAAAGGTAATGTCTAAGGGAGTAGCAGTAATCTTGCTACACTGCTTTTGTAAGCCGCGATCGCTAGGAAATCCCTCACTGGTAGCAAATAGACTGATACAGACTTGTCCTTTTTTATTCTTTAAGCCATCAATTTCTACGGTAAGTTCGCCGTTAAAATTTGCTTTGGCACTAAATGGCCATACCAGATTTCCCAGAACTGCTAATAGCAGCATACTAGCTCTCAATCCTCTAACCATAAAATTGTCACAAGGTAAAATAAGTTTTGCTGAAATTAAGTTTTCACTTTGATTCAGATCGGGCAAATTTATGGTGGCATTATTCGGTCAATACTCGCAAGTAAGCTGCCATATTTCGTCTCTAGATTTGTCTGTATACGCAGTAGTCAGGATTCATAATTTATCTCTGCAAAAAAAAATGTATCAAAAACAACGCAGATTTCCAAGACATATCCTGAGATAGCGGATCGATCGTCACTCAGTTAAATCTGGTTCTAAGTGTAAACTCACAGGCGATCGCTATTTTAATCGATCGGATGCACCAGTTGAGCAAAGATGCTTTGCTTACTGGCTTGTCGTTAGACATCGCCTTACCTATGAAGCACCATTAAATGAGGGAAACATCTCTCGAAACTTCCATACAAGCTTATAACCTGAGTTAAATAGAATCGTAGTGATAAACAAGGCTAACAAAGCTAATTTCCTTAAAAAAACCGAATTTAGAGTACCTGTAATATGGGAGACTTGGCATTATTCCCTATAAATCAGATTTCAGATGACTAAGACAATTTCGGATATCGCAGTCAAGACGATCGACGGTGAGGATAAGCAATTAAATGAGTATACCGGGAAGGTACTATTAATTGTGAATGTGGCTTCCTACTGCGGTTATACTTCTCAATACGAGGGGTTAGAAAAATTGAATCAGAAGTATGGAGAAGCAGGGTTAAGTATTTTGGGGTTCCCCTGTAACGATTTTGGAGCGCAGGAACCAGGAAGCAATGAAGAGATTGTGGAATTCTGCACGAGTAAATATGATGTTACCTTTGAATTATTCGATAAAGTCCATGCCAAAGGTTCGCAGCAGCATCCACTTTATGAGCGACTTACTAAAGCCGTAGAGCCAACGGGAACTGTTGCTTGGAACTTTGAAAAATTTTTAGTTAATAAACAAGGTGAAGTGGTAGCTCGATTTAATAGTAGTGTCCAGCCCAATTCATCAGAGATGATTGCCATAATTGAAAAAGAATTAGCAAAATAGTGATTAGTCAATAGTCATTAGGTAATAATTTTTGTACCATTGACTGTTAGCTCTGGACTGTTAAATTTATTTACATCCAGTCCCTTAATTGAGAATATTATCTCAATGAGTAGTTTAATTTATTTGTGTCTAATTTGTCATGAACGTTGCAATTATTGGTTGTGGTTATGTTGGTTATAAAGTCGCTCAATATTGGCAGCAAAAAAAGAATTTTGTTGTCACTGTAACCACAACTTCCCCTGAGCGTGTCCCTGCACTAGAATCAGTATCCCAAAGAGTTGTAGTTACCCGTGGGAATCACCTAGATAGTCTAAAATCAGTTTTGCACAATCAAGATGTTGTACTTTTGAGCGTTGGTGCAAAAAATGGGGAAGTTTATGAAGAAACTTATCTACAAACTGCCCAAACTTTAGTTTCATGCTTGCAGCAGGTTCCGACTGTGAAACAATTAATATACACAGGGAGCTATGCCGTATATGGTGATAGAAATGGTGTATGGGTAGATGAAGAAACACCGCTTGCACCCGCTAATTTAAATGCACAAATTCTCCGAAAAACAGAGGATGTGCTGCTATCAGCATCTAGCGAAAATCTTCGCGTTTGTATCTTCCGCTTAGGAGGAATTTATGGGACTGATAGGGAACTGTTGAAAATATTTAACAGATATTCTGGTGAAACCCGTCCTGGTAATGGCGAGGATATTACAAATTGGATTCATTTGGATGATATTGTTGGTGCGATAGAATTTGCCCGTCACTCCCGTTTGCAAGGGATTTATAATCTAGTAGATGATGCACATCTCACCAGCCGAGACTTACTAGATAGCTTATTTGAAAAATATAATTTACCCAAAGTTAAATGGGATACAACTACTAAGAGTACCCGCCCATATAATGCTTGGGTATCGAATGAAAAGCTTAAAGAGGCTGGATACCAGTTAATTCATCCACAGATGATTTTTTAGCAAGTATTAAAAACTAGTAATTATGCAAGCATCTGCTGTAACTAACACAACCAATTTGACAGCATCTCCTAGCCAGTTTTATAGCTGGCAGAATTATCGTTGCGCCTATGAAGTTCATCAACCAACTAACAAAACACCAGAGGGCATTCCGTTACTGCTAATTCATCCTATTGGTGTTGGATTGTCGCGGCAATTTTGGCAGCGATTTTGTCGCGAATGGTATAGTACAGGTCAGCGTAATTCAATTTACAACCCTGATTTGCTAGGATGTGGCGAAAGTGATATGCCTCATGTGGCTTATACTCCTAGTGATTGGGCAGAACAGTTGCAGTACTTTTTACAAACAGTAGTGCAAAAACCTGTGATTGTAGTTGTACAAGGTGCCTTATTACCAGTTGCAATCGCATTAGCACAAAAGGAATCAAACTTAATTGCCAGACTTGTCCTCTCTGGGCCTCCAACGTGGGCTTTGATGACAAATAAATCACCAGAATGGCGGCAAAAATTTGTTTGGAATCTCTTAGATTCGCCTTTTGGGAGTGCTTTTTATCGCTATGCACGCACCCGAAAGTTTTTACATTCTTTCTCGACTCGTCAACTTTTTGCTTCTGAAAATGCTGTAGATGCAGAGTGGTTGAATACATTGCTTGCAGGTGCAGAAAATCCTGCTAGTCGTCATGCGGTGTTTTCTTTTCTCGCAGGGTTTTGGCGACAGGATTATACTAGTTCTATGGCCTCTATTCGGCAACCAACATTAGCAGTTATGGGAGAGACTGCATCGAGTATTAGTCAAAAAGGTAAAAAAGAAACGCCAGATGAACGTTTGGCTCACTATCTCGCCTGTTTGCCTCAAGGTCGAGGTATAAAAATAAATGGGCGTAATGTTTTACCATATGAATCAACCGCTGAATTTGTCGCAGCGATCGCGACATTTATTAATGAAGTTTCTTAGCTGATTGATAATTAGATATATACCAGTTCTCCCATGATAGGTTATGACTGGAATTGATTACTAAAGGCAAGGAAAATTATGTTCCCCAATCGCCGAGGACAAAGAGTTCCCAATGTCACTTTCCATACTCGTCTGGACAACCAGTGGGTGGATGTGACAACCGATGAATTGTTTGCTAATAAGACAGTGGTTGTCTTCTCCTTACCAGGTGCGTATACTCCGACTTGTTCATCAACTCATCTCCCTGGTTATAACGAGTTGGCTGGGGTTTTCAAAGAAAATGGTGTCGATGAGATTATCTGTATTTCTGTCAATGATACCTTTGTGATGAACGAATGGGCAAAGGATCAAGAGGCAGAAAATATCACACTAATTCCCGATGGTAATGGTGAATTTACCGAAGGCATGGGAATGCTGGTAGATAAATCAGACTTGGGGTTTGGGAAGCGATCGTGGCGCTATTCTATGCTGGTGAAAGATGGCGTAATTAACCAGATGTTTATTGAGCCAGACGAGCCAGGAGATCCCTTTAAGGTGTCCGATGCCGAAACAATGCTCAGATACATCAACCCTCAAGCAGTGAAGCCTGAAGTAGTTTCCCTGTTTGCGAAAGTTGGTTGTCCCTTCTGTGCCCGTGCTAAGACTATGCTCAAGGAAAATGGCATTAACTACGAAGAAATTACCTTGGGTAAGGATATCACCACCCGGTCGTTAAAAGCTGTTACAGGTGCGACAACAGTTCCCCAAGTGTTTATCGATGGTAAATTAATTGGTGGTTCTGAGGCACTAGAAGCCTACTTCGCTGCTAAATAGTTTTCACTAGGGGCGCACAGATGTGCGTCCCTACAACGTATAAAAAGGTCGCCCTTGGATGATTGAGTTTTAGTAACGGCGATCGCGTTCCAAGTCATAAATCACTTTCTCCAAATACCATTCATCCGATTGACCCTGGTTCCTCTGGCGCTGCTGTTTGAGTAATCGTTCGGCTGTTGTCCCATCACCATTAAGTAAAATAAGTAAACGTTTTTGCAGTTTTCTGTTTTTCAGGTCACTGAAGTATGGCTTAGAACCCTTGCCCCGTGGTTGAGACGACCACAGTTTGATTAAGGCAAGTGATAAGCTGACGATCAGAACCACCACAATCAATCCCATACTTATTGAGAGTAAGTAGTTATCGCCTTATATTGTGTAAAAAATTTACTTATATAGCAACAGTGATATCTTGGATGTTTTCGTGATGAAACTGAAAAACATCTAAATTGCATAATCGAATTAAATCAAATTCTTGCGGCGTAGGGAACATGAGCGCCCTGATTATGCAAGGTTATTTGTAGAAGAACTTAATTGGCAATTCTCAATGCCGTATTCTCGGCGGTAACTTATACTATCTTCTAATACTTTGCACTTATTTACTTGTATCAGGTTTAAAGTCAGCAATTAACAAATCTTCAGATGAGTAGATGTATTTTTGTCCACTATTTGCTACTTCTCATATAAAATTGACTCGGATTGAATTTGCATTTATTTAAAAGACAATATGTTTGCCAGAATCCGCCGAATTGTGAGTCAATTTTTTAGTAGGTCGAGGACAATCAACAACGAACCACTGAATAAAGTGAGTTTGATTGTGATTATTTTGATTGATATTTTTATCTTGATTAATGTTTTTACAGGACTCGATGATATTAGCAGGTGGCATATCAGCCCGACCGAAGCTTATCCATGTTATTCTGAGTGGCAAAATTATCGGGCAAAAACCACTAAAGATAAAGACTATGAAATTGTTAAACTTTCATTGCCATATGAGAATAGCAATCAACTCAGCTTTCAGCGAAACTATCAACAAGCCGAAGCAGGACATCTGGGTAAGGTTTCTAAAACGTGCTTGCAATATGCCGACTACAAAGATAAGATTAACAATCCTGAAAAGCAGCAAATTATAAAAAGTATCGATCGGGAACAAGCGAAAATAAGTAGCTTTGAACAAGCGAATCGTACTATTGAATCTCAATATGACTCAACACTTTTAGAAAAAATTGCAGGTCAGGGTCGCGAACAATCAATTAATCAAGTCGGCGCTGAAAAAGCTAAACAAGCATTAGAACAAAATAATCGCCAAATTAATACCCTTAAACAGGAAATTTCTACTCTTAAAAATGAACTGCTTGCCAAACCGGAAAGCATTAGTTTTATAACATTCCTTAAAGATGACAATCAATTCAGGGAAGTCGAGCAAGGCTATCGGCAAGCATCATTTTGGTATCCAAGTATCCAGCTTGCTTTTCAGTCCCTTTTTCTTCTGCCGCTAATTCTCATTGCCTTATCAGTTCACAAATTTGCTCAAGGAAGAGGATATGGACTCGTCTCGCTAATTAGCTGGCATTTGCTAGTTATCTTTTTTATTCCACTAATCATAAAAATATTTGAATTTCTTCAAATAGGTGTAATATTTAAATTTATCTTTGATATCATTCGCACCCTTTTTGGTGGTTTGCTTTTCCTGATAAATTATGCTTATATCTTGCTGATTCCAATTATCGGTTTTGGAATTATCCAATTTTTTCAAAAATTTGTCTTTAATGCTAAAGTCCAGGCAGCTAGCAGAGTTCAAAAATCACGCTGTGTCAATTGCGCCAAGAAAATTCGACATCTTGATGCTTACTGTCCGCACTGCGGTTATTATCAAAATATTGAATGTCAAAACTGTCATAATCTGACTTATAAACATTTGCCGTATTGCAAACATTGTGGAACTTCTCAAAATTGCAGTAATTTGTAATCAGTGAAGTAGTAAAACTTTCGCCATGCTTGGCTGAGAACAACACTATTAAATTTGGTAAGCGTTCATGAGTCCAAATAGTTAAAACTGACTACTGATAGATGACATCGACAGACAACTTATAGGTTAATTGATTACAACCAATTTAATATGGAAAAAGTGAAACAAGCCAATAAAGAGAGTCAGTCGCCGCTTTCTTTTCTCATAAACCTGTTGATTGCTCGTTGGCGATCGCTCTTACTCCTCTTAATAGGAGTTTATTTACCTTTGCAGGTCTTTGAAATCCTGACAGTGAAGATATGGGAGAATCAAGCTGGCTTCCCGTGGGATGTGCCTATTCTGTTAGCAGTTCATTCTACAGCAAACCCACAGCTTGATGTTTTAGCAGTGGCGCTAGCCATAATTGGGTTGCCTTGGACGGCGATACCGATTTTAGGTGCGATCGCAGTAATGTTACTACTTCAAAAACGCTGGCGATCGCTAGCTTATTTACTCACCGCTTCACTGGGAAGTGTCATCATCAACCGCACAGCAAAGGAATTAATGCATCGAGTGCGTCCACAATTGTGGCAGTCCATTGCACCTGAGTCTAGTTTTGCATTTCCCAGCGCTCATGCAATGACGAGTATAACTCTGGTAGCAATCTTGCTATTCTTAACTTGGCCTAGCTCTTGGCGCTGGTTGGTTCTTATATTCGGCAGTTTATACATAATAGCTATTGCATGGTGTCGCCTCTATCTGGGGGTACATTTTCCGAGTGACATTCTCGCAGGTTGGATGGTTGCATTAGGTTGGACAATGGGTGTCAGTCTAATTATCAAACCGTATATAACTATAGCCAAATCCGTAGATAGCGATCGCCTTGAGGATGAAACGAACTTACTCCCTGAAGAAAGAAAGTTGATAACTGAGGAGTGATATAGCGTTTCTTAATTACATAAGGTACATCAGAGCAAGTTCCTCGCTTGCTCTTAGGGGGTTATTGTACCTCACTCAACCGAGAACCACTATAGATATTTGCTTTTCATCATGCATTAAGCAATGGTTAATTAGTATTAATCTTCATGAGTTTTTAAGTATTTATTCTGGTATTTTTTTATAAAAATGAATTTTAAGTATTCCGATATATTTTATGCATTAGGGACTTGCAAAAAATAAATTATTCCAAATTATTTATTGTAGGGGCGCAAGGCCTTGCGCCCCTACTCTTTGTGTATCAAAAGGAAGATTAAATTTTTATTAATACTTGATTCCGGGAAATACATCGACTAGTATTAAATATATCTTTAGAAATATATCCAAAGGCGTAGGCTGTAACTATAAGTCAGAGACTGGTTAAGAGGAAATTTTATTCAAAAACTAATCCATAATTACCTATATTTCTATCGGTATATGTGCCATTGCGCCTATTAAAACTTGCTCAATAAAAAAGAATAATCATCCCATCAAGGTATTTATGCTTGAAAACTAGATTGTCTTTTTTTATCGGAAGTACTAGCGCAATCTTTCGCTGTAATTGCACCCCCGACAATCCCAGCATCTAATATTGATTAATCGTTGCACTTTCAGAAAATTTAATGGGACTTTTGAGTGAGAAGTTAAGAGTTAAAATTTCTCCCGGCTTCTGACTTTTGAATACCCAAGCAACAGGGTATTACGCACAATTATCAACAGCTATATCTGTAGTCAGTAGTTACTTGCCAATTAAGTTTTAAAGAATACAAAAAAGTTTTTCGTATCTTGATATACATATAAAAAAAGAGGAATTAAATTTGACTATTTTAGAATTTTCATTACTGGTTTGGATAGGTTCATTTAGCGCTGGCTTGTTAGGGGCGCTAACTGGGTTAGGCGGTGGAGTAGTAATTGTTCCTTTATTAACTTCGGTATTTGGCGTTGATATTCGATACGCCGTAGGTGCTTCATTGGTATCTGTAATCGCTACATCTTTAGGCGCAGCATCTACCTATATTAAAAAAGGTTATACCAATTTGCGATTGGGAATGTTTTTAGAAGTAGCGACAACCATTGGTGCGATCGCAGGAGCAATTATTGCCACTTTTGTTTCTGTAAAAGCCCTAACTATCGTACTAGCGATCGTTCTCATTTATTCAGCATACCTTTCACAACGGCCCAGAATAGAACATGCTGAAGATGAAGTAGCAGATCCGATGGCAAATTATCTGAAATTAAATAGTAGTTATCCAACTCCTGATGGAGTGATGTCTTACCAAGTTCATTCAGTACCAATGGGATTTGGTGTGATGTTAATAGCTGGGGTACTTTCTGGGTTGCTTGGGATTGGTTCCGGGGGATTCAAGGTATTGGCAATGGATCAAATTATGCGTTTACCCTTCAAAGTTTCTACCACCACTAGCAACTTTATGATCGGTGTTACAGCAGCAGCATCAGTCGGAGTTTACCTAGCACGCGGCTACATCGATCCGGGACTATCCATGCCGGTGATGTTAGGGGTATTACCTGGTGCTTTCTTAGGCGCACGAGTTCTGACAGGCGCTAAAACGCAAATTTTGAGAACTATCTTCAGTATTGTGCTAGTGCTAATGGCTTTGAAAATGGTCTACAACAGTTTAATAGGGGGGCTGTAAAATGTATAAATTTAATAGTAGCTTTCGCTGGACATTCTTGGCACAGCCCGATAGTGAAGTGGTTACACTAACCTTACCGCAGAAAGATTCAGACTCTAATATCGAACAATTAGAACAGCACAGTAGCACAGTAGCACAATTGCCTAATAGCTGTGAGATTGATGCTAACAAAAATGTGACAAAAACGTTAAGCGAGCAGCAATTGGAATACTTGCTCAGTAACTTGATGAAATATGGCGTTTTGATAGCTAGTGCTGTCGTTTTGCTGGGGGGAATACTCTACTTAATTCATCACGGTGCGGAACCTGCTGGATATCACTTTTTTCAGGGAGAACCATCAGAATTTCGCTCGCCAGCAGGTGTAGTAAAAGCAGTTTTCTCAGGTAGCGATGCCTACGGCGGGCTACGCCTACGCGGCATTATTCAACTCGGACTGTTACTATTAATCGCTACTCCAATTTTACGCGTTTTTATCTCCCTATTAGCTTTCCTACTACAGCGAGAATTTATCTATGTGATTGTTACTTTATTAGTAATGGCTAGTCTGATTTACAGTCTTGTCGGAGCATATTATTAGGAATATTTTCAAAGTTTAAGGGGAAATATTAACCTTTTCCCCTTAACGCACTCAAAAATAAATCTTTCAGACCTCTTAAGATCCTTGCAAAAGGTCATTTATTGAACTTATGCTCTGTTTAATTTGTTCTGTCAGAGAAGTTCTTAATAAGTCAAAGGTTCCGCCTGAAAGATTGAGTAATCCCAAAGCATATAATAGGCTCGAAACCCCAATAAATAAAGCTAAAAACCTACCAAAAAAACCGGGATTAATCTCAATAAAACCTAATTTAGATTGCCCGATGACAGCAATCGTTATAAAAACAATTCCTGTTATTAAAAATGTGCTATTTGGAGTTAAATCTGTCATTTTCCTATTAAGATGGCTCAGTAATTTTATTGTAGCTATTATTAATTCAAATTTCTGTCCCGGCTATATGCAAAAACATAAAAATTTTGCTACTTAACATCCACTCACCCCACCCTAAAGAGGCTCTGGCTATTGCAGTATCGGTGTTGCATCTCATCGTGTGCTATGATTTAGAAAGATATATTTTGATTTTGAAACCTATTGAGCGATAAATAGAGAGAATTCTCTCAATTGTGTTTAAATTGTTCCATTTCCTCACATAGCGAAGAACAATCCCAGATTCTGCAAGAAGCGAGCACTTATGCATCTCTGATACAAATCAGCGCCCAGTGGCATCTGAGTTAAACCTCTATTTTGCTGAAACTATGCAATGGTAAAAGTTTCAGCATCAAAAAGCCCAAATATTGTCACTCTTGTACTAGACTTTGCTTTTGTTTATATATTAAACTACACTAAGTCGATAAGAATAGTGGGTTTTTATGGAAAGCGTCCAAAACGTCAGTCAAGAGTTGAATGTAGCAGAAAACACAGCTCTGGAGGACTTACAACAGCCTACTCCAAAAGAGTTCAAAAAAGACATTTTCAAAAAACTCAGAGGTGGATTCTTTCTAGTACTGGGATATTTGTTATCACCGCTATGTTGGTGGAATGACCTACTATTTAATTTGCCAATAGCTTATGGTTTTGGGTATGCATGTAGTTTACTTTCCCCAAAATTACTTCTACCTTGTTCAATTATCGGATACTGGCTCTCTAATATTGTGGGAATTCTCTTGATGCAATTCGGTTCTAAGGACATTTTCCAAAAAGAACCTCAAGAGCATAACCTCAAAAAAGAATTAGTCACGGGTCTAATTTCTTCAACAGCTTATACCTTGTTGATTGTGCTATTGATCCAGTTGAAGATTCTAGATTCTCCTATTTTATTCTCCAACAATTAATTTAGCCGATCGCATTTTAAAAAATTAATCGGTTGTGGGGATGCACAGATGTGCATCCCTATGTATAAGTCAATACGCTTGGGTTAAGGCTAAAACTTTTTATCAAAGTTATTTTTTAACGAACCGCGTACTCCTACGGAGAAGCAAGCTAGGCGTAGCGTCTCGCAGAGAAGGACGCGAAGGACGCGAAGGAAGCGAAGGAAGAAAAAAAAAGAGAAGGAAGAAATGCTTAACTGAACTGTATTGATGTATAAGTAGATATCTCGTTAAAAAGAATATCAATTTTCATCAAATTTTAAAAATTCACTTAAATTCAACAATTTTGGAGCTTCCTTACTGACAATTAATGGCAGCTTACCATTCCATTTTTCTATTGCTTGCCTTTGCAGAATTTCTGGAGTTAAACCGTCACGTAATAATCTGTGCGCCTCAGCCTCTCCTTTTGCTAAATTAACTTTTGCCTCAGCCTCTTTTGTTGCTTTCAGCGCGATAAACTCTGCTCGTTTTGCTTCTTGTTCAGCAATCTGCTTCGCCTCCACCGCCTCACCAAATCTTTCTGAGAAATGGACATGAACTAGAGAAATATCATCAATTGCAACATGATAGCTACCCAGTCGAGTGGACAACGCATCATCTACTCCACCTTTGACTTCTCCTCGTTTAGTAATAATTTCTTCAGCAGTATACTTTGCCATTACTGCTTTTAGTACTTCTTCAACTGCTGGGTTAATAATCCGAATAACCACATCTTGCTCATCTCCAATTTCTTGAAAAATGGCATTTGCTTGCTGGGGAATAATATGCCAATTTATCGCTACATCTGTAAAAACATTTTGTAAATCTTTGGAAGAAGCCTCAGCGACAATTTCTTGTTTTTGGACTCTAATACTCAACTTTTTCACAGTATTGACTACAGGAATAATTAAGTGAAGTCCTTCTCCTAATATCTGATTTTGTACTTCACCAAATTTCATCAATACACCACGTTCGCCTGCATTTACAATTACACAAGGCGTGAGAAAGAGAGTTATCAGGAATAAAAGAGCAGTCAGTTTACCAGCACTGTTAATTGTATTTTTTTTCATCTGTGTGAAACATGTATGCGTCTGGTATAGAGACACATATTTAGGAGTTGTAAGCTTTTTCTCGTCATACTCTTATAACTTTGGCTCGAAGTCACTTTTCATATCACTGAGCAGTTAATGTGTTGAATATATATACAGGCATCTAGTTAAGCCACGAATGTGTACTTTACTACCCCAACTTGGAGATAGTGAAGGTTAGGGTAGCTTTATATTTACCTAAATCACTGTAATAATATCTAAAAACCGTAGTATTTGAAAAGGTAAGTTGCCCTTAATTCAGTAAAGCAGCAGGGCAAATCACACTTTTCTCAACCGATGTATTACATTTAGCTCGTCTTTTTGTTTACCAAACTCATCAGCTGCTTATCCAAGCCGATGAGGTAATCTTTACCGTAAGCGCCATTCTCTAAACCTGTAACAAGATGATGGGGAATGTCTTGTGTAATTTCCTCGCTACAAGAACCAGCAGCTATTGCGATCGCAGCTACTGTATCTACATCCCCGGTAAAAGCGATACAATCTCGTAAAAGTTCGCTCATGCTGTCATTTCGCATCACCGCAGTAATTGCAGCCCTGACACTCATCCAACCTTTGGACTTTACTTTACCTTCCCACGGTTTAGACCATTCCCCAGAGACATAACCTTCTAGAAACTGTCCTAATTTGCGTTTTGCTCCCAATCGATAGATAAAATAATGTGACATCAAGGCAGCCGCAACGGCAGCATTGATTCCATCAGGTGTATTGTGGGTAATTGCCGCTTGAATTGTTGCCGCCTCAATGACTTTTTCTGGTGTCGCATAGATACCAATGGGGGCTGCACGCATCGCCCCCCCACTTTTGTCACTATCAGGGTTAATTTTCGTTAAAAACTCTTCCCCATCTTGAATTTCTCCCAGAAAATGGTAGAAGTTTCGGGAATAACCTTCTCTCTCATCGCGTTTGAAGGCTCTAACAAAACTATCGGCTAAAATTTCTGGCGTCCACGGTGCTTGAGCAACAATCACTTCGGCAATGGCAATGCTCATCTGGGTGTCATCGGTGTAGCTGCCAGGATTGAGTCGAAAACGCGGATGTTCGACGTATCGACTCAAATCGTTGTTAACAATCATCTCGTCAGCATATTCAAAGCCTGCACCGTAGGCATCGGCGATCGCTAACTCTAGCAGCATATTGGTATTAAATTAAAAACGGACGCGCCAGAAAAAAGCTAGAAACTGATTTAGCATCTACCGGCTCTCCCTCCAGAATAGCTTTTTCTAATTCTTCGGGAGTCAAAAACACAGTTTCGATATCCTCGTCTCCATCTTGTGGTGGTGGTGTTTCCAGCTTTTCCAAATCCCGTGCTAGAAAAGCATAGATAATTTCATCAGAATAGCCGGGTGCTAAGAAAAATTCGCCTAGTTTGTCCCATTTTTGGGCACTATAGCCAGTTTCTTCTTGAATTTCACGCTGGATCGTCTCTAGAGGCTCTTCACCCGCTTCTACAGTTCCGGCCGGAAATTCTAATATCCGCCCTTGAATTGCAAAACGATATTGGCGCACCAGTACAAGTTTACCCTCTGGCGTCACCGGCACAGCTAGAGCGCCACCGGGGTGACGAATACATTCCCACTCTCCTTCTGATTTATTCGGCAAACGCAAGCGATTAACTTCAAAATCAAACTTGCGTCCTTTATAAAACAGGCGTTGTCTTAGTAGTTGTGGTAATTCTCTACCTAATGGCATAGTATAATCTGATTATCTGTGAATACAGAGGTGAAATCAGCGTTCTTCTGCGTTTAAGGATGGTAATTTTAATTGCCCATCAATAAATGTACATCAGAACAGTCTACCTCTTTCAGCAGTTCTTTAATAACATACCCGGATACTGGTTCTATCCAATCTGGAGCAATTTCTGCCAGTGGTACTAACACAAACGCCCGATCCCGCATTCGTGGATGAGGAATCTGGAGATTTGGTGTATCCAAAATAATGTCATCAAATAATAACAAATCTAAATCTAAGATTCGTGGCCCCCAGCGTTCTTGACGCACACGCCCAAATTGTTGTTCAATTCCTAACAAAATTTCTAATAACTGCTGGGCTGTGATTTCTACCTGCAATGTGACGCAGCCATTTAGGTAATCTGGCTGTGGTGGCCCAACGGCTTTGGTTTGGTACCAATTGGATCTAGCTTCTAAGAGAATACCTGGTGTTTGGGCTAAAGTTTCTATAGCCGCTTCTAAAATTGTTTGTGAATCGCCGATATTACTACCAAGGGCAACGGCGCTTCTTCTTGGCTTTGCTTCGGCGTCGCTCGCCTTAAGCATCGCACTCTCCTGAATTAAGCTGTTTTCGGGCTGTCTTTGGGAATACTTCGGTACACCTGTTCCAGAAAATGCCAATAATTTTAGATATCAAAATTGCAGTGTTTTTACAAAACTAAATTAACTAAATCTTAAAAACATTATTTTCTGGTGAATTTAGTTAATTATTTATAGGATATTATACTAACACAATGGTGGTGCACTAACCCCAAAGTTGATTGATGGTGGTTATATAGTTACTACTTTGAGCGAGGAACTGACGTGGGGAAGCTTACCTCCTGGTTCAAGCGAAGACCAACTAATTTGAGTGACTCTGAACAAGGAGGAACAAATGAGAGCTTACCACCAGCACATGTGGCGCAGGCGAGGCAGTTACTGAGCAAAATGAAAATTTTACCTAGAATGAGGGGCAATCAGGCAACTGGCGGTAAACCGCTCTACCTTCGCATATGGTTTTGGGCAGGCTTGGGTGTTGGTGGTGGGATAGTTGCCTCGATCTACGGCATCAGTTTAATAGATCGGACTTTGCCAGATCGGGCCGAGTTGAATGCCGTGCTCAGAGAGCAAACAATAACCATCAAAGCCGCCGATGGCACCATATTACAACAACAAGGTGAAGCAACCAGAGAACAGCTAAAGCTGGAACAAATACCAGATAATTTAAAAAAAGCTTTCATTGCCTCAGAAGATAGAAGATTTAAGCAACACAACGGAGTCGATCCTCAAGGGATTGCCAGAGCGGGTTTGAATAATTTGCGATCGCAAGGTGTAGTCGAAGGTGCTAGCACCATCACCCAACAGCTAGCGCGGATTCTCTTTTTGAAACAAGAACAGACAATCTGGCGCAAACTTAAAGAAGTCCGTTTAGCCCAAAAAATGGAGCAAGAATTAACCAAAGATCAGATTCTAGAGCGTTACCTGAATCTGGTTTATTTGGGATCTGGAGCTTACGGTGTGGCAGATGCATCCTGGGTATACTTTAGTAAAACGCCAGAGCAGCTAACTCTTGCAGAAATGGCAACGATTGCTGGATTAGCTCCTGCTCCTAGTTTATACGCTCCAGACAAGAATCCAGAAGCGGCGAAACGGCGGCGAAATCTGGTATTACAACGGATGCAAGAAGATAAAGTAATTACACCAGAGCAAAGGCAGGCAGCAGTTCAGGAGCCACTAACCCTCAAAAGCAGTTTACCCAAGCGAGTGCAAGTAGAATCACCCTACTTTACCAGCTACATCCAAAAAGAATTGCCGAAGTATGTTTCTCCTAACCTGCTAAAAAGTGGGGGTCTAGTAGTGGAAACTACGCTGAACCCGACTTGGCAGAAAGCCGCAGAAGAGGCGGTTGCCAAAACGCTGCGAAATCAAGGACGCTGGGAGAACTTTAAGCAAGCAGCAATGGTGGCCATTGACCCCCGCAGCGGTGAAATTAAGGCAATGGTTGGGGGAAAAGACTTTGGTAAAAACCAGTTTAATCGGGTTACCCAGGCACAGCGGCAGCCAGGATCGACATTTAAAGGGTTTGTATATGCTACTGCGATCGCTAGCGGTAAAAGCCCCTACGATAGCTACGAGGATGCGCCCTTCGTCGTAGATGGTTACGAACCGAAAAACTATAGTGAAAAGTTTCGGGGTTCCATGAACATCCGAGATGCCCTCACCCGCTCTGTCAATATTATTGCGGTAAAGGTGTTGATTGATGTGGGATTTATCCCAACGATTAAACTTGCCCATGATATGGGGATAAAATCTGAACTCAAGCCCACCTATTCTTTGGCCCTCGGCTCAAATGAAGTGAATTTGCTAGAGTTAACCAGCGCCTATGGCAGCTTTGCAACTCAAGGATTGCACGCAGAGCCTCATGGTATTACTCGCATCCTCAACCGCCAAGGCAAGGTAATCTGGTCAGCTAATTTCAAGCCAGAACGGGCCCTTGACGCTGACAGTGCCGCGATCATGACTTGGATGCTACGCAACGTAGTGGAAGCGGGAACTGGTGGTGCTGCTCAATTAGATAATAGACCAGTTGCAGGCAAAACCGGCACCTCCGACGAAGCCCGCGATTTATGGTTTATTGGCTATATTCCCCAGATGGTGACAGGGGTCTGGCTAGGTAACGATGACAACCGCCCCACATACGGCAGCAGTGGTAGTGCGGCTTATACCTGGCACGAATTTATGGAAAAAGCGGCAGAAGGGATGCCCGTAGAAAAGTTTCCCAAACGACCCAAGTTAGAAGGTCGTAAAGGCACCATCAAAGCGCAATCAATCAAGCCCAAACAAGTGCTGAATCGTTCTATTGACTCTGATGATGACTCAGAAGGGGAAAGCGCTAGAAATTCTAATTCTGAAGATAGTGGTTCATCTAGGAGACGTAGAAGGAGGAGAAGTTATTCTCAAGAAGAACAGCAATCGAGCGATTATACCCCAAGACGGAGAAGACGCGATGCCTACGGCGGGCTACGCCTACGCACCGAAGAATCAAGTTCTAATAACTCTTCTTCAGAGTCATCTCGCTCACGGCGGCGCTCTCGAAGAGTAGAATCTGATTCTCCCCCACCTCGAAGAACTCGGCGATCTTCCTCTGGGGAAAATAGTTCTGGTTCTTCAGGTTCTTCATCGTCACAGCCATCCTGGCGAGATAGACTTAGACCTTCTAACTAATCGTGGGCATTGGGCATGGAGAAGAGGCAGAGGGGCACAAAGCTGGGAGCAGGGGAGAAAGAGCTAATTTTTTATTCTCCCCTTTGTCCTTTGACTCTTGCTCCCCATCCTCTTTTCTCTGCAATATGAAGTTCTCAAACTAAACTCCAGAGGGATGTTAAGTGATACGCTCATTCTATAGTGTGTCAAGTAGTGTTACTTAACATTGGAGAATATACTCATGCATATATTCATGCAGGCAGCAGATTCAGTTGCAACAGGTGGTGGTCAGTTTCCCTTTGCTTTCACCTTGGTGTATGTCGTTGGTTTTATTGCTGCTGTCACCATTGGTTCAATAGCTTGGTACAACTCGAAACGCCCCGCAGGTTGGGAAAGCAAAGAGCGTCCTGATTTTGTGCCTAAGGTTGAGAAAGAAGAAACTCCGGGTCTGGGCGATCCGAAGTCATAATTTAGTCATTAGTTATTAGTCATTAGTCATTAGTCTATAGACTTTTGACTATGATTAATTTTGCACTTCAACCCAACGCCGGTAAAGCTTTTGAATTTGTTTGAGAAGTGCATTGGGAGCCGGTTGAGTTGAGTCATTCGGCTTGGCTATATCCTGCAATTGGGTCAAGAGCCTGGCTTCTTCAACGGCAACTTCACCATCGCTATAAATTAAGCCACTGATGGCTTCAATAAGATTTTCACAATCTTCCAGACTGGGGCGATCGCCTAGATACTCACGCACCCAATCGTAGCATTCTTTTGGCTGTACAGGAACCAATTCGTACAGCCAAGGCTTAATTTCTGGATCGTTAGCTAAACCTTTTGCTTGAGCTATTTCGCGGAGATATTGCCGTTCTTCTGGTTGGATTCTGCCATCGATCCAGGCTGCTCCAATCAGGATTTTAACTAAATTTTTGACATTGGAAGGGGTAACCATTGCTGCCTCCTCTGGTAGATTCAGGCCTCTACCAAATCGTACAATCCCAAACAGTATTCACTCGGAATTATTGGTTTTTCTTAAGCGAACCATAAAAAAGCCATCCATGTCCTGTCGATGGGGCCAGACTTTAAACCAACCTTGAGGGGTGCTATGGGTCGAATCAGGTAACTCAAAGCCCTTTGGAGACTCGATTTGCCAATAAGGTGACTCAGCTAAAAATGTCGAAATTACTTCTTCATTTTCTGCTGGATGCAATGTACAGGTGGCATAAACTAGTACACCACCAGGTTTGACAAAAGTAGATGTATGTGCTAATAATTCTTTTTGCAGCACCGAAAGTTCCCGGACAGATTCTGGTGTCTGTCGCCAACGAGCATCAGCATGACGGTGCATGGTTCCCAAACCAGAACATGGAGCATCGAGTAATACACGGTCTGCGGTATTTTGAAATTGCTTGAAGTGGCGGCTGTCGCCAGTGTACATTTGAATAGATTGTAAATTTAGCCGTTGAGAATTTTCTTGGAGTTTGCGAAGACGAGAAGAAGTGCGATCGCAAGCCCAAATTTTCCCTTTATCTCCCATTAACTCAGCCATGTGGGTTGTTTTACCTCCTGGTGCAGCACAGGCATCAATTACCACCTCACCTGGTTGGGGGTCGAGCAAATGGCTTACCAATTGGGCGCTACTATCTTGTACAGTCCACCAACCTTCTTTGAAACCAGGTAGTTTTTGAATTGACCCAGCACTACCAATCAATCGTAAAGCTTGGGGTAAATCAGGAATCCGTCTCACTAAAATACCAACAGATTGCAAAGCCGCCTCAACTTCTTCGATTGAAGTGCGAAGTGGGTTGATACGCAAGTCAATTGTTGGTGATTGGTTCATCCATTCACACAGTTTTTCTGTCTCAGCCAAACCCAGTTGTTCTAACCAAACTTGAATAATCCAGTCAGGAAAGCTGTGTAAAATGCCCAAGCGTTCCACTGGGATTTCTGGAAGTTGTAACGGATCTTTCTTTATCTTCTCTGCAAGGCGGATGTACTGGCGTAATAGACCATTAACAAAACCCGTGAGTCCAGAAAAACCGTTTTCTTTAGCGAGTTGGACGGTGGTATTAACAGCAGCTGAGGCGGGAATCCGCTCTTGATAGCGCAGTTGGTAGAAGCCTAGATGTAAGATGGTGCGGAGGTCTTGGGGTTGTTGATGAGATTTCTTTTTGGCAAGTTGATCGATGAGAGTATCTAGAGTGCGCTGCCTTCTGACGCTCCCATAAATCAATTCTGTCATTAAGCGGCGATCGCTATCAGCCAAATTAACTTTTTGCAGCACTCTATCTAGGGCAACATCAGCATAAGCCCCCTTATGAACATCTCGCAGGGCGATAAAAGCTAGTTGACGGGGGTTTGTCATGGAAACTTGATTCAGGAGTCAGAAGGCTTTTGTATTCTAACTCCTGTACGGACGCGATTAATCGCGTCTCTATCTCCTTCCCGATCAAGACATATACGGGTCTACAGTGGCGATTTCAAGCTCACATGCTCTAGAAACCTGTTCTGCTGGTAATTTACCAAAGCTGATTAATGGTAAATAAGTGGGGTTTGCCATCAGTTCTTTTGCTAATAAGAACCCGGTAATTGTCCAAGTTTGATATTTCCTGGCTTGTTTGCCAATCAGTCGCCCTTTCTTACCGTCGTAATATTCTGGCCATTCATCTGTACTGAGGCGTCCTTGGGCAGTTTCAATAGCCTTTTGTGCAAGATTTGTTTTGTTAGTTTTCACCGCCGCCGCCGCTAACATCCACATTAAGACAGGCCAACTACCAGCATTATGATACGACCAGGGGATATTTTTGGGGTCACATCCAGTTACAATTCTGTATTCTTCATGTTCCAAAGCTGGGAAACAAATTTTCATTGGCATATCTCCCACCAAATCATCCCATCGATCCTCAATGAGAGTCATAATCGCTAGTGACTGTTCTTCGGTGGCTAAGTCTGAAATGATTGCCATTAAGTTTCCGAGTGAAAAGAAGCGAGTATCTAGCTGCGACGGGCCAACATTACCTGCTAGATAACCACCTTTTTTTGGCAGCCACTTATCTAATTCATAATAGGGAACAGAATCTACATATATGTTGAACAGATTAACAGCACCCTTACCATATTCTTCACTTTTGAAGCGATAAATTGCATTCAGGCGATTAATATCTATCCAATAATGCTGGCGGATATGAGCGCATAAAAGAGGCAACCGATTATCTATGGCTTCAACAATATCGGAATTACCTTGGCAAATTAACAGTTCACGAGATGCACGCAATGCCGTGTAAAAGAGAACTTGTAATTCTAGAGGATGCCCATAAATGCCCATACGACGGTCAATCATACAAGCACCATCTGGAACCAACAGCGTTGGGTACATATCAAAACGATTCGCCAAGCAGATTTCCATGATTAACCTGATACCATTTTGGAATTCAGGTTGATAGGCTAGAGAAAAATCGTCTGTGGCGACTACATAAGCACGCAACAAAATAATCCACCATAGACAAGAATCTACAGGTGTAACTCTAGCGATCGCATGTTCGCCAAAATCTGCTTCTAAATATTCTTGCCCATTTTCTAATACAACTTTAAAGCTAGCTGGAATTAATCCTCGTCCAGGCTTATAAGCATCTAATGCCCTTTCTTTAGGTTGTAACTTTAAGGTTTCTTCTAAAAAATTCCGAACAATATCTGTTCTACCTTTAATCAGAAAAATTAGACCTGAAGAGACAAAATCCCGAACAAAGCACTGGTCATAATTCAGAGCCTCTACAGATGCATCATAAGCGGCTACCGTCCCAACAGGGCGTCCTTGATAGTATAGAATTGACTTTTCTAACGTTCGCCAAGCTTCTTCGACTTCTTTTAAATTTTCAGTAGTTTCCAATTCGTTTAGGTGCATCGCCAGAATAGCTCCATTTGGATAGTGAATTTGTGGTAGCTGCGTCTTCATTTATTATTTTTGCCATTCTCAGCATAACAAAAACAATTCTTTGAATAGCAAATATAATTTGGAGAAAAATTAATAAACTAAAAAGGAATAAATCTGCTGACATGTATGCAGCTTTATTGCTAGTTAATTTGCTTATAATCGATTACTCTTTTGGTGATTTATAGTTGTTCATCACCGCAAGCAGTAACATGATTTTATAAACAGTCACACAAGATATATTTTTAGATTATTTATTGTTCCGTTTTATGTACAGAATCTTTGCTTTACCAAATAAAAACATATCTTCAGTGCTGTTTAGGATTTGCATGAAGTTAAAACTGGTTGCAGTATATTTACTTGAGCAGGATTAGTTTTTGACATTAAGAAGTCAGATTATTCCCCTATAAACTAATAATTTATAACGTTTTTTCAAAATATGCAAGATAAATGCGTCAAAAAGTCAAGATGTCAATACTTCTGAAGAGTTATATATTTTACCCTACTGACAGATGATATGGGGTGTTTATCGGAGTGCGTCAAAAATAATCAAGGTGCTGAGTCGAAATACCGTCTATAAGGTATAGAGAATATATCAAGTACATAAGTACTGAGTATTAACAAATGTTCGTTACTGTTCTCCTGAAGCAGCCCTAAACACTTGTTCAGCAGTTAGATTTAGCTCTATTAAAGTTGGCGATTGAATTTGGTCTTCACCACAAAACTGAGTTACTTGGTACTCGCCTTCCACTAATTTATAAACTGATATTGTCGGTTGTTTCGGATTGCCAATAAAACGTTTTCCACCAAGAGCAGCATAGTCAACAATCCAATATTCTGAAATTCCAAGTTCCTCTCTTCTCTTCGAGAGGCTACGCCAACGAGACGCTACGCGAACATATTCACCAAATTTGAGAAAGTAATCATCTCGCCAATTTGTACTCACAACTTCTACTACTAATGGAATTGATGCGGCTTGAGTAACTGTTGATGATTTTTTCCAAAGTGGTTCATTAATTAAGTTAGGGATATTCAATACCAACACATCTGGAATATAACCAGATTTTTTATCAACAGATTTGATTAATGCTTGAGCAGGAATCGAATAAGCTAGGTTAAACCTCCGAATCTCAAAATTGAGTTCTCTAATCAGAAATGCTCTGACTAACTCATGTTCTCCTGTCGGCTGCATTTCAACTATTACTCCTTTATGTAATTCATATCTGCTGTTCTCCGGTTTACATTCGACAAATTCTTCAAAACTTATCGCTTCTACTAAATGTTGAAACATAACACTATTTCCTGAAATATTATTCATATTTTGAATTGCATCGATAAACTGCTAACTTCATATTACCCGTTCCTGAAATTCTTTATAAGCTTGATTAATTGCTTGTATAGAGGCTTTTGCAATTACAGAAGTGTTGACATCAGGATGATACAATCTTGCTAATCGACGGTAGGCAAATTTGACAACGTTAGGGCGATCGCTCTGATTTACACCCAAGACTTCCCACCATTCTCCAGATAATACAGAGGCGAGGGTAAATTTATCAAAGCTTTGCACTTGACTCCAAACCTTGATACTTCCGCCATTACCGCCACTTACCAGCGTCTTGCTATCAGAACTGAAAGCAACAGGACTACATCCAGAGAGAGTTTGTAGTAGTTCCCCAGTGTGGAAGTTCCAAAGTTTGATAATACAGTCTCTGCTGCTACTGGCGAGGGTTTTTCCATCGGGGCTGATGGCAACAGACAAAACCGCCGTTGAGTGTCCAGTCAGAGTGGAGAGTAATTCTCCAGTTTGGAGATTCCACAGCTTAATTGTGGCGTCTGTGCTACCGCTAATAAGAGTTTGACTGTTAGGACTGATGACAACTGTATTCACAGCTCCCAAATGTTCTGTGAGAATGTAGCGCTGTTGCCAAGTTTTGACATCCCAAAGCCTAATAGTTTGATCGACACTACTGCTTGCAAGAATTTTACCATCAGGACTAATAGCAACTGACAAAACTGCATCTGAGTGTCCATTCAAAGTGCGTTTTATTGTTCCTGTGTAGCGTCCCCAAATTCTTATAGTCTTATCGGCAGCACCACTAGCAACAATTGCCCCATCAGGGCTGTAAGCAATTGAGTTAACAAAACCATTATGACTATAGGGAGAGTTTAAATAAAAGAATGTACGGTGAAATTTTTTTGTGTCCATCTGCCAAGTGCTAATTTTGCAATCGACACTACCACTTGCAATCTGCTGTCCATCAGGGCTGATAGCAACAGATAAAACTGCCTCAGCTTGTCCAGAAAAGGTGTAAAGCCATTTTCCGGTTTTCAAATTCCACAAATTAACTTGTCTGTCATCACTGCCACTGATTAAAGTAGTACCATCAGGACTGATAGCGATCGCATTAACTGCCGCTAAGTGACTTTTGAGTGTGCGTACACATCTCCAGGTTTCAGGTAGCTGGGTTGTCAGAGATATTCTTTCTGCTTCAATATTGGGAGTAGAAGGTTTAGGGGTAACAAATTCTGATTTTTTCTTGAATTCAGCCTTAAGTGCTTGTAACTCATCTTCGATTTCCAAAACAGCAAATTTTTGGTTGAGATCCTCACTAGATAAAAATGCTTCTAATTCCATCACTGCTTCGGAATAGTAGTCCATCAGCAACACTTTCTCTTCCATCCGCTCAAAAAGCTGTGCTGGAGTTTCGCTAATTCCCGATTCGTCTAAAAGTTTAGCAATACCATAGGCGGCGAGTCCCACCACTGCACCAATTCCTGCCATCGGTACTGCACCAATCCCAAACGCCAGCCCTACTTTAGGCGCGACTAAACCCATACCACCGACGACGCTATAAACACCAGCACCGCCGACTGCACCAATTCCCATTGTAGCGAAAGCAGCTGCATCTCCCTCTACTATGGCTTTGAAAGCACCATAAGCCGCTGCACCAGCCACACCGCCAGCAGCCACTACAGGAGTTGCACCAATGCCAACTGCACCAAATCCGCCTGCTAGTCCCATCCCGCCTACCGTTGTAGAAACACCAGCACCTGCTATGGTTCCGCCTGCGATAAATGCTGCGCCTGTTTTAGAGTTTTGTGTCACTGGTTTTTGAAGAGGAACAGATTAGGAATGAAGAAGATAGAGTGCGATGCCTAGGGCGGGCTACGCCTACGTATTTTTATAGTTTCTCATTTGCAACGAGACTTTCTATAGCCATTAAGTTTCGTACAAGTATATCTATTGTTGCTTTCTGGTGCTGAAGCTGAGTTTGAAGAATAAGCACAATTTTATTTTGAACTTTTTTATTCACTACAGCTTCAAGAGCTAAATCATCATCATTGTTTCTCAAAGCTGTCTGAGCTTTTTCATTCCAGTATTTAGCTTCTTTCTGCGCTTTTTCAAAATTTTTCTGAATCCCTTCTTGGTTAGCAACAGCATTTGTTACAGATTCTTCTATCTCGTGAATAGCCTCTGCTAAAAGCACTTTAGTGTCTTTTTTCGCTTTAGTTAGCTCTTGAAGTTTAGGTGGTAGCAATAATACTTCTTTAAGTTGCTGTAATTCATCATCAGCACATAAATCAATATGTTCATGTTCAAAGCTGATCAATGTCCGTGAAACCTTACTAGTGTTAGGCTTGCTGCGTAATACATCATTCTGTACTTCTGAAACCTTTTTCTCCCAAGATTCCAAACTACTTTTAATTGCATCTACTTGTGGTTGTTGCTCTTCTAGCAGTGTTTTTAGCCTACTAGCAATTGCTTGGTATCCTTCCTTTTGGAATTTTGCTTGACGAATTAAATCCTGATTACTTCCTTTTAAAGCAAGTTGATATTCTTGTTCCCATTTATCAGCTTCCGCTTGAGCTTTCGCATAGTCTCGTTGAGCAATTTCTTGGGCTGCTTTGGAGTGGCTTGTTCCTTCGCGTAACTTTCGTAGTGCATCCTGTGATAATTGATTTTGGTCGTAAAGTACCATAAGTTTATCTGAGTAGCCTTATTACCCAGAGCGTAGACTAATTAATACTGTTGCGTCCTCGTAAAAATTACTTAAGCCTTGACTTTGCTTTTAATGCTACGTTAGAAAAGTCTCAACACAATATTTCATTAATTCCTAGCTAATTACTAGGCAAAACTCTGCGATACTCCGCGTTTACTTTGCGTTCCTCTGCGTTTAAAAACATTACAAGTTCATCTGTCAAAACACGTAGTGCTACTGCTTGAACTCTAGCGATCGCTGACTGTCCCACACATACTATATTCATAATGTCAAGGAAGCCTGCGCTTTTATTAATCAGCAAATAGGCGAACTTGAACAAAAAACGCATACGCGATTCGCAATTTTATTGTGGAGTCTGTGCTACCGCTAATAAGAGTTTGACTGTTAAAACTCTATCGTCAAGTTCATAGCCAGTGAAGGTATTGTAATAAAAGCGATTCCTGAAATAAAACAAAAAATTTATATGACTTCAGTTGATTCTAGCAAGCACAAAAAAGCCAGAGCCTTAAAATCTACCAGCCGCCGCCCTGCGAAAGAACTCTGTAGCGAGTGCGGACTATGCGATACATACTATATTCACTATGTCAAGGAAGCCTGCGCTTTTATTAATCAGCAGATAGGCGAACTTGAAGAAGAAACGCACACGCGATCGCGCCATCTCGAAAACCCTGATGAACTGTACTTTGGTGTTCACCAAGACATGATAGCGGCGCGGAAACAACAGCCCATCGAAGGCGCACAATGGACGGGTATTGTTAGCAGCATTGCCATTGAAATGCTCAATCGCGGCATCGTTGAAGGTGTCGTCTGCGTGCAAAATACCAAAGAAGACCGCTTTCAACCCATGCCCGTCATCGCCCGTACTCCAGAAGAAATACTAGCAGCGCGGGTAAATAAACCAACTCTTTCCCCAAACCTTTCTGTGTTGGAACAGATAGAGAAATCGGGGATGAAGCGGCTATTAGTCATTGGTGTTGGTTGCCAAATCCAGGCATTACGAGCCGTTGAAAAACAACTTGGTTTAGAAAAGCTGTATGTTTTGGGTACGCCCTGCGTAGATAATGTTAACCGCGCCGGACTGCAAAAATTCTTAGAAACCACCAGCCGATCGCCTGATACAGTTGTGCATTACGAATTCATGCAAGACTTCCGGGTTCACTTCAAACATGAGGATGGTTCAACAGAAACCGTGCCTTTCTTTGGCTTGAAGACAAACCAACTCAAAGATGTCTTTGCCCCGTCCTGTATGAGTTGCTTTGATTACGTCAATTCCCTAGCCGATTTAGTCGTTGGCTACATGGGCGCACCCTTCGGGTGGCAATGGATTGTAGTTAGAAATGATACTGGTAAGGAAATGCTGGATTTGGTGAAAGACCAGTTAGACACCCAACCAGTAATGTCTAAAGGCAACCGGAAGGAAGCTGTACAGCAAAGTATTCCTGCTTACGATAAAGGCGTTACCCTGCCCATGTGGGCAGCAAAACTGATGGGTGTGGTTATCGAAAAAATCGGCCCCAAAGGTTTAGAATATGCGCGGTTTTCGATTGATTCTCACTTTACTCGGAATTATTTGTATGTGAAGCGAAATCATCCTGAGAAATTAGAAGCGCACGTTCCAGAGTTTGCCAAGCGTATTGTTGGGCAATATAAATTACCAGAATAGTGTTTCGCGTTTGTGTGAAATATATCTGAGCCTGCAAAAGCAGGCTTTTTTGTCTAGTGGCAAACTTATATACTAAGTAGTAAAAGCTTGTTTGTAATTTTCGGCTGAGGGACAGTACTTAATCTTTAGTAATTATTAAAACTGCTGAGACGCTAATCGCTTACGGGCTAGAGTAACTGCTTTGACATTCTCGGTAATTATAGCTACTTGACCACATAATCCAACTAGATTACCTATTCTTTCCGTTTTTCCAGAATCTTTTTTATCGTATGAAGCTATACCTACTATAAAAGCAGTGACAAATACATATCCAAGAATTTTTAGATTATTTACTCCTCTGTTGAGATAAATCATGGCAGCAAGGGGAAGAAAAAATGTTAACACACCAGCAACGACAGGGCTTTTTTGCGCTAGTTCTTCAGTTCTGCTTATATCTCTTTTAGTGGGGAGGAAAGGATTCCAAGGAGAATCTGGGGTTTGGTTTTGATTAGAGTCAGTTGCCATTTTTTAAGTATTTTTAACATTCCCGTAGTTGGCTTTGATACGTTAATGATTCAACAGAAACATGATTTTTGGCTTCAGAGTCAACACGGTTTTTATTTACAAGTTTTTGTAATACATAAAGTAAAATTACCGATAAAAAACTATGATAAGTATAGAATGCAATGTTGAGCGAAGGAAGCTATAGGGCAAAATCTTCTTAAGCCTCTCCCCATGCTCCCTCATCCCCCTGCTCCCCATTCTCTACTCAGTTGTAACTACTAGCTTGACGAGTAAACATCAAATGATACTGTCCGCCTTGTGCCATTAGTTCGTCATGAGTGCCTACCTCGATAATTTGACCGTGTTCTAGTACTACTACTCGGTCTGCTAGTTTTGCTAAGGCGAGGCGATGGCTGACTACAACGGCTATTCTGCCCTTCGCCAGGGTACGCAAAATGTTGTAAATCTCGTGTTCTGTTTTTGGATCGAGGTTCGCTGTTGGCTCGTCAAGTATGAGTAGTTCGGCTGGAGATAGTCGCAACAAAGCACGAGCGATCGCTAATCTTTGCCATTGTCCCCCTGATAGATCGATACCACCTTCTAGCTGTTTGCCTAAGAGGGTTTCTAAACCGCGATCTAGCTTTTCAATCACTCTAGCCAAACCAGCCTCAGCGATCGCTTCCCTAATTGCCTCATCATCCTGCATTTTCGGTAAATTCCCAAAGGCAACATTCTCGCGCACGGTAGTGGGAAAACGAGCGTAATCTTGCATAACTACGTCAATCCGCGATCGCAAATCTTCTAAGGGGAGCGATCGTAAATCCTGACCATTCCAAATAATCGCACCTTGGCTAGGATCGTAAAGGCGACATAATAGCTTTGCTAATGTGGTTTTACCAGCACCATTCTCACCCACTAATACAATCATCTCGTTGGGGTGAATCGCTAGGTTGATATTTTTCAAGATTGCGCGATCGCTATTCGGATAGGTAAAGGACAGATTTTTGATATCAATACCTGTCTCTGATGCTTCATACTCAGTTGTATTTATACCTGGTAAAACTTGCCGACGATCGGATGAATTTTTGCCATTTTTTTGAAAATTCCGATTCTTAACAGCCGATTCTCTGACTTCTCCCCATGCCTTTGTTACTGACTTTGATTGAGAATGGGACAACTGCGGCTCTAATTCCAAAAGCTGGAAAATGGGCGTTGTTGCCAGTGCAATATCATATAACTCTGACCCGCCAGACATCAAATTATCCAAACTTCGACGCACTTCTAAAATTACCCCAGTGTAAAGTGCTAAATCCCCTAAAGTATGGGTTCCACCTAGCACTCCCTGAACTACGTACACATAAGGTAACGCAAAGCCTAAGCCACTGAGTAAAGACCAACTAATAACCGCCGTTGTCCCCCGACGGCGAATTTGTTCCATTGCTCTAAAAATGGTACGGTAAAGTCCGTGCCAACGTTCTAGTAGTAAGGGTTGCAAGCTAAACAAGCGTATTTCTTTAGCGTATGTCTCCCCAGTTAAAACCGTTTTATATAAGTTCATTTCCCGAAGAACGCTCGCTTGGGTTTTTTCTACCCTCCAAACTTGCTTACGGTATTTTCTTTCTACATACATACCAGGGGTAACGCAGATAAACAAAATTAGTGGTATCCACCAAGCAAGGGACACCGAAAGCAGTATGGCTGGAATGAAGATAAAAATTCCCTCTAACATCATCACAAGCCTGACACAAAGCTCTGGAAGTCGTTGCACTCCCTTTTCGGTCAATTGCAACAAATTGAGTAAATCTGGTGTTTCAAACAGGGCAATATCTTCAAAAGTGGCAACCTTCTCAATCACTTGTCCTTGGATAAAGCCTGTAATGCGATCGCGCAGGGATGTATATACAAAGCTATTGATGTTAGCGATCGCATCACTCACCAAATTTACCAACAGTGAACCTGCAATACTGGAAAGTAGCAGAGGTTGGGCAAGTATCAGGGCGATCGCATTCTGCGTTGTCCCGGCGCTTAATAAGCGGGTTATTTCATCAATAATTACCTTGTTGAGCCAAATGGCGATCGCTGGGCCTGCCCCACCCAGTAATGCCAGGATTGTCACATAGCGTAGCTCCTTTGGAACTACCTGGATCACCGTTGCCACACTGCGGCGAAATGCTTGGAATGGGGAAATTTCAATTATTTGCATATATTTTAAAGAAGCAAATAATAGCAAAATTCCCAGACAGACGCTGTGATCTCAATTTCAATGAGTAGCACTGATATCAAGCTAATAGCAGACATTAGCGTAGTCCGCTGTAGGCATCGCACAGGTGAGTGATATTCATGTCCAATTGGCATCCTCCCTGCAAGCGGGGCTAAGGTGTACACACAAGCCCTAATAAATCTAGCTTGATGAGGCAGAAGAGTATCAAAGATGTTATTTCTTAACGCAACAGAGTATTAGCCCGAATGAACAAAATCCTAATTTTAGCAGCCAACCCGCAAGGCGTGAGTAGATTACGTTTAGAGGAAGAGTTACGTGATATCGAGGAAGGTTTACTAAGGGCAAAAAAACGCGAGCAGTTTGTATTAAAGCTAGCATTGGCAGTACGCCATAGAGATATTCACCGCCAGATTATGGACTTTGAGCCAGAGATTGTCCATTTTTCAGGACATGGAGCAGGAGAGGATGGCTTAGTATTTGAGGATGTAAAAGGAGGGGTAAAGCTAGTAGATGCAGAAGCACTCGCAGGACTGTTTGAGTTGTTCGCGGATCATGTAAAGTGTGTATTACTCAACGCTTGTTATTCCGAGATTCAAGCTAAGGCGATCGTGCAACATATTGATTATGTAATTGGCATGAGTCAGGCAATCGGAGATAAGGCAGCAATTGAATTTGCCGTCGGTTTTTACGATGCTTTAGGTGCGGGTAAATCTGTTGAATTTGCATACAAACTTGGCTGTAGACTCATCCGTATAGCAGGTATTCCAGAACATCTTACTCCTACACTGCTGATAAAAAAACAGTTGCAATCGGGAAATTTAAATAAAACAGCTTCATGGTTGCCAGATCCAGATATAAACTCTAAGATTCCTAGTGCAGATAATTCAAAATTTGATATTGATCCTTTATTGCAACTAGTTAATAAATTATCAGTAACTGCTGTATCTAATTATACTGAGCAAGTCACAAAAGCTAAACAGTCTGAGGCCAAAAGCTACATTGGAGCTATAAATAGAGCACAACAAGTATTTTATTTAGAAAATTCAAAATTTGCTTCTACACTAAACGAACTTGAATTAGATATTTGCTCACAAACAGAAAATTATGAATATAAAATTATTGTAGTAGATCAGACAAAGAGCGTTGTAACAGCTACTGCAAAATCAGATGGATTAAAGAGTTATATAGGTGTCGTATTTCAAGAAAATATAAAGGGAGATGAGACCACAATTGCTACAGCTTGTGAAACAGTAAACCCCTCAAGAATACCTCCTGAAATGCCGCGATTAGTTGGAAGTAAAATTCAATGTGCTCCAGGTTCTGTTAATCTAATTAAATCCTAAAATCTACTATAGCAATTCTCATTTGAATGAGGTACGCGGGCAGGTTATCACACATTTGCTAACCTACAAGTATCTGTCGTGAGCTAGAGTTAATTATTTCTTTTTTCTTTGTAAGGCTGCGCCAAATTTTTTTGTGATAGTTAGCTAAATTAACAACAATCAAAAGCTGAGTGTGAGCTAATCATCCACACTAAAATACCTAAGACTTGCTCTACTGGCGAAATTAAGTATTCAGTTAAATCAATAGTTACAGTGCTATCCTCCAACTTGAGGAATGTCCACAGGTTGCCACTAGTAACACTACCGTAGATAGTCGCAATAGGTTTTTCGTATTTGGCATTAAACCTTTGAGCGGCGATCATTTCTGCGATACACTGCCCCAAACCACCTTTAAGATTTTCCTTTTTGGCTTCTACTATCACCACTGCTGGGGCTTCAATAAATAACTGTTCTGGCGAAAGCCCGATCAGAAAGTCGCAAAATCCCGCCAGTCCAACTTCTGGTTCAACATTAAATTCTTCTCTAGAAAAAAAAACTGATTTGTCTGTTGAGAATTTTTCGGACTTCAAACAATATTGGGCTGATAATCAATTCCGATCTAGCTTTCTCAGAACCCATTGCAATTGCTAGCTGGATACTTTCTGCTAAAAATTCAGCCAGCAGAGGGCTAGGTGAAATTGGTTCTATAGGAGGTAAAAATCGCCCACCTTCTACTAAGGTGAGATTAAAGTCTTGTTTTACTTTTCTTAAAGAAAACTCTCTATAGAACATCAAGTGTCTCCTAGTGGCATCCCCTCTCCGCACTGCAAAGAGGGGTTAGGGGTGAGGTTACGCCGGATAAATGCGTAAGCGGCGATTTGGTTCTTCGCCAAAACTATGCGACTTGAGGCGATAATGTTCTACCAACTCATGTTGCATTTTGCGAACTTGGGGAGAACGCGGCAATAACTCGACTGGCTGTCCTTTCGGAATCACAATTTGCTCAACAGCAAGTCTAGCTTCTTCCAAGGCGTCCATCTCATCATCGCTACCATTGTGCAAAAACAGTTGCAGTTCTAGGTCATCCGCCATCTCTGGGTCGTCAATGTTCAGCAACCGCCGCAAACCACGGGTAATTTGGGGAATGGTGCTGGACTTAATCACGTGGATGGGTACATGACGCGCTTTAGCCATTTGGCGTAATTTGGCGTGGTTTTTGACGTGCGATCGCAATGCTAAAATTGCATCAGCAGTATCTATATCTTTTGTCAAGACCACGGGCAAAGTTAGCACGCTAATTACCTGTTCCAGTTGGTGGCGGCTAACGCCATAGGGGTAAACGTGCAGTGGCAAATCTTCACCATTCGGCCCTGGCTGTCTGGTAGCAGCATCCAAATCAATGCTCTCAGAATAATTGAAGGATTCATCCAGCAAACGATCGAATTCACTGCGTCCAGTTACCCGCTCTACAGGCAATTGCGGCAATGCTACCATTTGTCCAGATGAACGCCAGCCATTAGCCTGTCGGGCTGGTGGGAAAGATTCTTCCACTGTCGCTAGCTGTCCACCGCGACCGTTGACAACAGCTAACTGCCTTGTAACAGCGATTTTGCCTTGGTCGTCAACGGTTCTGGTTTGTGGAGTAGGCTGACGCCCCCGCAACAAATTATCTACCGTATCAGCAACGCTTTCGTGTACTGTCCAACGTTGGCGTTCCAACATTTCCACAGCAATCTCGAAGGTAGGAGGGGCTTTCCGCTCCAAAACAGTCTTTTGACTGCCCCGGCGTCTGGCTTCATCGTCTCCCAGTGTCACAGCTTGGATACCCCCAACTAAATCAGCCAGGGTGGGGTTTTTAATCAGATTTTCGATCTGATTTCCGTGGGCAGTACCTACTAACTGTACACCCCGTTCCGCAATGGTACGAGCCGCTAAAGCTTCCAGTTCTGTGCCAATTTCATCAATGACAATGACTTCTGGCATATGGTTTTCCACTGCCTCAATCATCACCTGATGCTGTTGATCTGGATGAGCCACCTGCATCCGCCGAGCGCGGCCAATGGCGGGGTGGGCAACATCACCATCCCCAGCGATTTCGTTGGAAGTGTCAATAATCACCACTCGTTTATGCAAATCATCCGCCAAAACACGGGCGATTTCCCGTAAGGCAGTAGTTTTGCCTACGCCTGGACGCCCCAGCATGAGAATCGATTTACCAGTTTCTACCAAATCGCGGATCATGCCAATGGTTCCGAATACCGCTCGACCAACGCGACAGGTCAAGCCAATAATCTTGCCGGTGCGGTTGCGGATGGCGCTGATCCGATGCAAAGTTTGCTCAATTCCTGCCCGATTATCTCCGCCAAAGATTCCGACTCGTTGAATGCAATCATCTATTTGTTCTTGAGTAACGGGTACTTCGCTCAGATACTCAGCTTGATTGGGAAAGCGAGCCTCTGGGCGACGACCCAAATCCAAGACCACTTCTACTAAACTATCTCGTTTGGGATGATTCTCTAGTACTTGTTGCAGGTCTTGGGGCAAAATGTCTAATAACTTTTGGAGATCGTCTGTAATCGTCATGCTTTCTATTGGTGACGGAAACAACGTAAATCAATACTTTCAGTTTTCGCTCTTTCTTAGATGCTCATCCTAATGCTCAAAACATATAGCGATTAGCGCTTGGACTGTGACTTGATCTGGGAAACGAGAGAATGGGCAAGTTCTACAGCTTGCCAAAGTAATACGTCATCTTCTTCTAGGCGAACAGTCGCCTTCACATTGGTGTTACTTACCTCCTTATTCTCTAACTGTTCGAGAATTGGTGACAGCAGTACGCGGGCGTAGCTACCGTAGGCGACTCCGGCGATAGAGGCAGGGGAGCAGGGAGCAGGGAGCAGGGGGGAAAATTTTTCGCCTTTGCCCCCAGTCAAGTGCCCCTCTGCCTCTTTGAGTAGTCCCATTGTCTTTAACTTAGCAACGGTATAGCTATTAGTGCCGCCTGCTAACTGCACATATCCCGGTAATTTAGCTGCCAAAACTTTTTGCCCTAATTTCACCGCGGCTAAAGTAGTGCCATCGCCAATATCACCACTCATCGGACGACCATCGGTTTGCCAAATTAAAGCACTCTTGAGTGGGGCAATCAGGTCATATACTGCTCTTAGGTAGTCAGTCATCCCCTCGCCATCGGGACAGCTGATGGCTAGTAACTTTAGTCGATCGGCCCACGGTGAAATTGCCTGCCATAATTGTTCAAATTCTGCCAACCGCCCGATTTTTGTATGGATTTCTACGGCATCTACTCCCGTTGACATTACCAATGGCGCGATCGCTCCCGGCGTTGACATATACGAACTTGTATCAATTATACTATAGGGACAAACTGGGATACAACGACCGCAGCCATAGCACTTTTGTGATAATACACCCGAAAAGTCTTCTTTTATACTGTTAAACACGATTGCTTGTGCCGGACAAATCCGTTCACAGGGTCTAGGGCAGTCTGTAGGACACTCAGTAGGATTAAATTCTGCTTTCCGAAAATGGGGGTCTTCTCCATCATTCAGGCTGACCATCAAAAAGGGTGAGTTGCCTTTGTAGTCAAAGCCTCGCTTTTGGGCATCCCTAGCAAGAGTTCTGGCTACTTGTAGCGCTGTTTGCGCCGCTGCAATCACCGCTGGATCAGCTGCGACATCTATGCAGTCAGCGCCCGCCAAAGTATAGGCTAACGTTAAACTTCTGACTGCCGGCAAATGCTGGAAGCTGGCTCCGCAGATAAGCTTGAACCAGTGACCTTGTTTGAGAGATTGTAAAGGGGCGAACAGATCAGTCACACTTCTATTATGCGTTTATGCAACTAAAAATAGTAGCCTGCGAGCGAGAAAAAATCCGGATTTCCTAATTTTTCTGATGCTTTCTGTCTGAGACGCTACGCGTAGCTTGCTTTACCATAAGGATATGCCGGTCTTTAGGCGTTCTCGCAGGGTAGGTGGCGCGATGACTTTTCTCTATCCCACAAGATTGGATTATTTATTTATTTGTTGAAAATCCCTTACCGCAAACCTGGGTTAAATTTGATTACTTTTCCCAAAAGGTGAATCAATAGGGATTGCAGTTCGCGCGATAACTCAAATTAGTTACCCCATACAAGAGATGAGATAGAATTGCGGAACCAACTGGCGGTGCAACTAGCGATCGCTATTCAACAAGCCCAACTCTAATACAACCTGCAAACCCTCAACCCCAAGTTAAAAACCAAAGTGGAGGAACGCACTACTGCACTACAAAAAAGCGATCGCCGATTTCGTACCATCTTCAATAACACCTTCCAATTCATAGGTTTACTGACGCCGGATGGTATTCTACTGGAGGCGAACCAGACTGTGCTAGATTTTGGCGGACTTCAGCTAGAGGATGTCATCAATCGCCCTTTTTGGGAAGCACACTGGTGGACGATTTCACCTCAAACTCAACAAGAATTAAGACAAGCGATCGCCCATGCTGCCCAAGGAGAGTTTATCCGCTATGAAGTTGATATTCTAGGCGCAAATAACCGAGTAGCAACAATCGATTTTTCACTGCGTCCGCTTCTAGACCAGACGGGTCAAGTTGTTTTGTTGATTCCAGAAGGGCGAGATATCACCGAAAAACAAGCCTTGTTGCGCGAATGCAAAAAAGCTGAAGAACGTTGGCAATTAGCGATCGCAGGTACTAATGAAGCAATTTGGGATTGGGATATATCTACTAATCAAACCTTCCGGTCTGAGCTTTGGTTCGCAATGTTGGGATATGAACCCGATGAAATCAGCAATGAAAATGATGAGTGGAGTATTCGCATTCATCCTGATGACTATACCAGAGTCATGGCAGCACAAGAAGCTTATTTGCTCCAGCAAGTTTCAGATTATAACGTCGAATATCGTCTCCAGTGCAAAAATGGCAGCTACCGATGGTTTCGATCGCGGGCAAAAGCGATCTGGAATGAGCAAGGAAATCCAGTGCGATTGGTCGGTTCAATTGGGGACATTAGCGAACACAAGCAGACCGAGGAAAAACTCCGACAAAGTGAAGCACTGCTAGCCACTACTCAACAAATCGCCCATGTAGGCAGTTGGGAATTGAACTTAGAAACGAAAAAGCTTTACTGGTCAATGGAAACCTTTCGCATCTTTGGCCTAAATCCCACTAAAACCAAACCCACCCAAGCGGAATTTTTCCAAATAATTCACCCAGACGATCGCGCCTCGATCGAGACCCAACTGGAACAGGCGATGTCTACGACGGGCTACGCCTACGCCCAAATCACCCCTTTCAATGTTGAGTATCGAATTATCCGACCTGATGGTTCGGTGCGCTACATTGAGTCGAAAGCACAGATAGCCGATCGCGCTCAAGGGCAGGCAGTTAAGCTGTTGGGAGCTGTTTTAGATATTACAGAACGAAAACAAACCGAGTTAGAAATCATTCGTAGTCGTGACCTGCTAGAAGCTGTCTATAATGAATCCGCCGATGCGCTCTTTTTGGTAGATGTAGAAACATTACTGATTGCTGACTGCAACGATCGAGCAGTGAAGCTATTTGCAGCCTCTAGCAAAGCTGAATTCATTAATACTAAAGGTCGCACTCTGCATAAACAACCGCTCACTTCCGATGAGATAGCCACCTTTGTAGAAGAAATTAACCACCAAGGGTTTTGGAGCCGAGAAATTGAATACATTACCAAGCAGGGCAATTCCTTTTGGGGAAACATAGCAGTCAAACAAATCACAGTCGCTGGTACTTTAATGCAACTGGTACAAATCACAGATATTACTGCACGGAAGCATAATGAAGAAGATCGTAAAAGAGCAGAAATAGCTCTCAAAAAGAGTGAAGAACGACTACAATTAGCCCTTGAGGCTTCTGGGGATGGTTTGTGGGACTGGAATATTTTGACTGGAGAAGTTTATTACAGCCCCCTTTATCTCAAAATGCTCGGATACAACTTTGATGAATTCCCACAGAATTTTAGTACCTGGGAGCGATTAGTTCATCCAGACGATCTTCCTTGGGTAAAGAAAATCTTAGCAGCCCACGTGAAGGACAGTTCAGTAACCTACAAATTTGACTATCAACTGCGAACCAAGTCTGGCGAATGGAAATGGATTGCCAGCTACGGCAAGGTTGTAATGCGAGATGCACGCGGTAATCCCCTGCGGATGGCTGGTATTCATCGGGATATCAGCGAACGCAAACAAGCCGAAGCAGCTTTAGCCAAAAGTGAAGAACAACTGAGGCTAACGTTGGAATTTAACCACATTGGTATCTGGGATTGGAATATTAAAACAGGTGATGTTATCTGGAACGACAACCATTATCGTTTGTTGGGTTTAGAGCCAGAAATATCAGCAGCCAGCTATCAGCGATGGCGCGATTCAGCTCATCCAGAGGATGTTAACCGAATTGAACAGGCTGTATTAGATGCACTAGCACAACATACTAATTTTCAAGGTGAATATCGAGTGATTTATCCCGATGGCGGGGTTCACTGGCTCGTTGGGAAAGGGCGTGGCATTTACAACGAAGCAGGCGAACCTGTTCGGATGCTGGGCGTAATTATTGATATCAGCGATGTCTACGACGAGCTTCGCTTACGCAAGCAAGCAGAAGCAGCCCTGCAAGAAAGTGAAGCCCGGTTCCAGGCATTTATGAACAATAGCCCCGTGCTAGCTTGGATAACCGATCCGGATGGGCGTGTACTTTACTTAAACCGAACATACCTACAGACATTTAAATTACTATCCGAACAGGTGATTGGACAATCCATTTTTGATCTCTACCCTGATGAAATTGCTCGGCAGCATTTCGATCGCATTCAGACAGTTATACAGACAAATCAGGTAATTGAGGCGATCGAGGTTGCTCCCCGTCCTGACGGCACCCTTGGTGAGTTCTTGGTATACAAGTTCCCGATTCTCGGATTGTCCGAACAAAAGCTAGTGGGTAGGGTGGCGATTGACATCACAGAACGGAAGATTTTGGAGCGAGAACTGGCTCACAAGCAAAAGTTATTGGATACCTTCATTAATAGCGCACCCGTTGGTATAACAATTCTCGATCGGGAACTGCGTTACTCATTGATTAATGAAGCATTAGCAGAAATTAATGGCATTCCCGCAGCCGCCCATATTGGCAAGAGACCGTGGGAAATTGTTCCTGATGTGGCATCAAAGCAGGAGCAAATCTTTCAACATGTCTTGAGAACGGGTGAATCTATTTTGGATTTGGAAATCAGTGGAGAAACCCCAAAATTCCCCGGTGTAATCAGGACTTGGTTAGCTTCCTACTTTCCGATTCAATCTGAAGCCGATCGACCCATTAGCATTGGCGTTGTTGTAGTTGAAATCAGCGATCGCAAACGCGCTGAACAAATGTTAGAACTGCAAGCAGTAATCACCCGCAACATAGCGGAGGGAATTTGCCTAGTTCGTGCCACAGATGGCGTGTTTGTCTACGCTAATCCTAAATTTGAGCAGATGTTTGGCTATGAACCTGGTGAATTAATCGGTCAGCATGTATCGATTATTAACTACGGTGACGAACATAATACACCTGAATATGTGAATGAGACGATTAGGACTGCTGTCTTGCAAGATGGTGAAGCAACCTATGAAGTCTGTAATCTTAAAAAAGATGGCACTCCATTTTGGTGTAGAGCGAACACTTCCATTTTTGAACATCCTGAGTATGGAAGGGTTCTTGTGGCTGTCCAACAAGATATCACTGAGCATAAGCAAGCAGAGGAAAAAATCAAAGCCTCTTTGAAAGAAAAAGAGGTATTACTTAAAGAAATTCACCATCGGGTGAAGAACAATTTAGGAATTGTCAGCAGTTTGCTGCAAATGCAGTGCAGGCGTACACAAGATCCTCTGGTAACTGCAATTTTGCGCGATAGCCAAAACCGCATTGCCTCCATTGCCTTAGTTCATGAAAAGTTATACCGCTCTGAAGACCTCGCTGATATTGATTTCGCTCAATACATTCCAGATTTAACGACTCATTTATTTGATTCCTATAACGTCAGTTCCAGCCAGATCAAATTGAAAATTCAAGTTGATAATGCTAGCCTAGACATCCAAACCGCCATTCCTTGTGGCTTAATTATCAATGAACTGGTTTCCAATGCTTTGAAATACGCCTTTGGCGATCGTTGTGGAGGCGAAATTCAAGTTAAGTTTTATCAAGAATCCGAGTCTACTTTGACACTCATTATTCGAGATAATGGTGTTGGTTTACCCGAAAACTTTGATAGCAAGAAAGCTAAAACGCTGGGCATAACCCTTGTCCAGGGTTTAGTCAAGCAGCTAAGGGGAAAGCTTGAAATTAACTCTCAACAGGGAACAGAATTCAAAATTACTTTTACAAACAGCCGGGCATAAACATGATTGGCATCTCATCAAATACGCAAACAACAAAGGCGGCTCGGATACTTGTTGTTGAAGATGAGTATATCCTTGCGCTCAACTTACAAGAAAATTTAGAGTCTCTGGGATATATTGTTGTAGATATCGCCGATTCCGCAGAAGCAGCAATTGAGAAAGCAAGCGAGCTGCGCCCAAACCTGATTTTAATGGATATCAGATTACACGGTGACATAGACGGCATTCAAGCATCTGAGCAAATTTGGCATCATTTGCAAATTCCTGTTATCTACATCACAGGTCATTCTGATAGAAATACAGTAGAGCGGGCAACTTTGACATCCCCCTTTGGATATATTCTCAAACCGATTAAGGAGCAAGAACTCTACGTTGCTATTCAAACAGCACTCAACCGCTGCGATCGCGAACAATTTTTGAGTTCTGTGCTTGGGGGAATGAATGATGGGGTGATTGTAGTCGATCTTCAGTTAAACATCAAGTACCTAAATCAGGTGGCTGAAGCATTGACAGGGTGGCGATGGGATGAAGTCAAGGGACGGATGTTAACCGAGGCGATCGAATTCGTTGACGAAGAAACTCAAATCCCCGTCCAAAATCCAATCATCGCAGCTCTCCAAGAAGAAACTCCTATCTATCTAGGCAGTCGGGTTTTACTAATTGCCAGAGACGGGACAAGTATACCAATAGCTGATAGCGCTACTCCCCTGAGAAATAATAGTGGTGTAATTACAGGAGCCGTACTAGTTTTACGGGATGATACGCAACGACGGCTAATCGAAGAACAGAAGCTCGCAGCCGAACGTGCCCAACAAATAGAAATTCAAGTGGCAGAACTCCAACGACTGAACCAGTTGAAAGAGGATTTTCTGGCAACTACTTCTCATGAAATGCGAACGCCTTTGTCAAACATCAAAATGACAATCTCCGCGCTAGAAAATCTTCTCGATCGGCAGGGCATCTTAAATTCAAACGCACTTTCCTCATCAGAATCTGTAACCCGCTACTTAACTATCCTGCGCGATCAGTGCGAACAAGAGCTAGATTTAGTAGACAATTTGCTGCATATACGAATGCTTGATGCAAAAGTCTATCCATTGGAATTAACTTCAATTCAACTACAAAACTGGCTGCCTCACGTTGCCGAGTATTTTCAGGAACGTGCTGGAGTTAGACAACAGACTTTGCAAGTTAGCATACCTCCAAATTTACCAGCTTTAGTTTCAGACTTGGCTAGTCTGACCGAAATTGTCTCGGAGTTACTTAACAATGCTTGTAAGTACACTCCACCTAACGAACTGATTACAGTGGATGTTCGGCTAATTTACACCACAAAAAACCTAATCAATAAGGATGCTGAATCTAGTGTATTACGTAATTTTCAAGTTCCCTCCTTTCAAATCACAATTAGCAATTCTGGGGTGATAATCCCGAAAAAAGAACAGTCTCGAATCTTTGAGCCGTTTTACCGAATTCCTCAAAGCGATCGCTGGCAACATGGCGGCACAGGATTAGGTTTAGCATTAGTGAAGAAGTTGGTCGAATATCTCGAAGGCACAATTGAAGTTAGCAGCGCTCAGGGCTGGACGACGTTTACAGTTCAACTGCCGTTGAGCTTGTCAGAGTGATTGGTGACACAACAGATTAATCAACAGTTAAACTCAAGGCACGATCGAAATTAAAATGCTCAACAGTAATTTATGCAAGCGTTGGAAATTTTCTATCATGTAGTAAAACACGCTTTAGAGAAAGATGGTTGGCTAACGCTTTTGTTGCTCAATGGGAATTTCGATTGCAAACTCTGCCCCTTGCCCAACAGAAGAAGTACAGGTAATATTTCCTCGGTGTTTTTGCACAATAATTTGATAACTAATAGATAATCCTAACCCACTGCCTTTGCCCACAGGTTTTGTGGTGAAAAATGGGTCAAATAAACGCGATCGCAACGACTCTTGTATACCAGATCCATTATCAGCGATCGCAATCTTGACCATATTTAAGTCTATTACCTCTGTGTGAATCCGAATTTGGGGAGTGGAGAGGAGGGAGTAGGGAGTAAGAGATTGATTCCCCACTCTCTCTTCTATTGCATCAATAGCATTATTCAACAGATGCATAAATACTTGGTTTAGTTCGCTTGCATAACAAGTGACCAAGGGCAAGTTACCATAATCTTTTACTACAACAATTGTGGGACAGTCTGCTGCTTCCCTGAGTCGATGTTGTAACATCACCAAAGTATTTTCGATGCCTTCATGGATATTTATCCGTTTCATCTCTGCTTCATCATGCCGAGAAAAATGTTGTAGTGCCCGTACAATTTCCCGAATGCGATCGGAGCCTCTATACATTGCACCTATCAGGTTTTGCAAATCCTTAATCATAAAATTCAGGTCTAGATTTTTGGCTATTTGCTGAATTTTTGGTGTGGGTTTGGGATATTCCTGTTGATAGACCTCAATCATATTTACTAGGTCTTGCACATATTGACCAGTATATTGGAGATTCCCATAAATAAAACTGATAGGGTTATTAATCTCATGAGCAAGCCCAGCCACTAACTGCCCTAGCGCCACCATTTTTTCGTTCTGAATCTGTTTAACTTGAGAGGCTTGCAAGTTATCAAGAGCCTGTTGGAGCAAAAAGTTTTTTTCTTGCAGTTTAACTTGGAGCATACGTAAATTAATCTGATTTTCGATTCGCAACACTACCTCTGCCCCATGAAAAGGTTTTGCAATATAATCAACACCCCCAACATCAAAGGCTTTTACTTTATCTACAACATCATCCAGAGCGCTAATAAAAATTACTGGGACTTCAGAAGTTTTATCATCAGCTTTAAGTTGTTGACAAACTTGATAGCCATCCATATCTGGCATATTGATATCCAACAAAATTACATCTGGCAAAACCATTTGACACGCAGTCAGAGCCATTTTACCGTTTAAGGCTTTGCGAACTTCAAAACCTTGTGCAGTCAACATTGCCGATAAAAGCCGCAAATTGTCTGGGGTATCATCGACCACCAAAATATTTTTTTTATGATGGTTAGTTTGATTAAAATGCATTATTCTCAAAAGCTATGCTTATAATTATTGAGGATAGGAAATGCTTCTTTGAAATCACCCTAAAATTTGTTGATTAATTTCACCAAAATATTTATATTTATAGTTTAGCTTCCACAGCGACTGGAGAGTTTTACAGACTATCAAGGCTATTAGGCTAGTTATCAGCCTTACAAACTTAATAGCCTGCTTACAGTAATATATAGCGTACAAATAGCCAATCCTGAAAGACAAGCAATCAGTTGCGAACCTAATAGCCTGCTTACAGCAGTATAATAGATAGCACGTACAGATTATCTAGCCGAGCCTCAACCAAAATTGGCGGTAATTCCATCTCTTCAAGGGGTGTCCCGGATAGCCGCCCGCCTCCTTCGATTTCCTCACGACAATTCAAGAAAAAAGCGATCGCGGCAGCGTATCGGTAAAGAATTGCAATGTTTTCGTAGCCTATTTGATAGCTACCACTGAGGTGCTGCGGCAAGCAACTTCAGAACCGATTGTTGTTCTATAGGTTTAGAAAACAGATATCCTTGAGCAAAATTACAGTTTAAACTTCTCAATAGGGCTAACTGTTCTTCGGTTTCAACACCTTCAGCGATCGCACTCATCCCCATTGAGTTGGCGATGCCAATCATTGCTGGTACTAACCCCATATTCTCTTTGTTTTCCTGCATCCGTTTGACAAAAGATTTATCAATTTTGAGTCCATTCAAAGGAAAGATGTGTAGGTAACTCAAAGAGGAATACCCTGTACCAAAGTCATCCATAATCAACTTGATTTTTCGCTGCTTTAGTTGTTGAAGAATTATTTTAATCGCATTAGTATTTTCCATAATTACACTTTCTGTAATTTCTAATTCTAAATATGCAGGATTTATTTTATTTTCATAAATTATTCGGTCAATTTGTTCTACCAAATCGGGCTGTGAAAACAACCGTGCACTCAAATTGACACTAATAGTTAAAGGTTCTGGTGTGACTGGATGATGTTGCCAGATGCTTAGTTGATGACAAGCTGACTGTAATACCCAAGTATTGATGGGATTAATCAAACCTGTTTCTTCTGCCACAGGAATAAATTCTGTGGGAGAAACCAGACCGTGAATCGGATGTTGCCAACGCACCAAGGCTTCAAATCCAGAAATCCTGCCTGTAGTTAGGGAAACAATTGGCTGATAATAAACGAGGAATTCTTGCCTTTCAACAGCCCTTCGCAGGTCATTTTCTAACTCTAAAAGCTGAATAGCTTCCTGATGCATCGCTGGATTGAAAACATGATATTTGGCTCTTCCTTGAGCCTTGGCGCGATACATTGCCGTATCAGCATCCCGTAGCAAATATTCTGGGCGATCGTATTCTTTATTACCCCAACTAATACCAATACTGGCATTCATGAAGACTTCATATCTTGACAGCTTAAAAGCAAGTGATAGCTGTTTTAGAATCCGTTCGGCAACTTGGATTGCTATGTTGATATCTGTGATATTTTCTAAAAGAATTCCAAATTCATCCCCGCCTAATCGTGCTAGAGTATCAATAGATATCAGACATCCTTGCAGGCGTTGAGCGATGGCTATCAGCAATTCATCTCCCACCAAATGACCAAGAGAATCATTGACAACTTTGAAGCGATCGCAGTCCAAAAAAAGTACCGCAAACTGATAACTAGATTCTTGCTTGGCTCGGTTTAAAGCATTTTCTAGTCGCCTAATAAACAAAACTCGGTTTGGTAATCCAGTTAGTGAATCATGCAGCGCTATGTCTAGGAGTTGACTTTGCAATTTCTGGCGAGAATTGATTTCTTGTTGGAGTTTTTGTAGAGCTTTTTCTAGCTCCCCAGTCCGCTGTTTTACCCGATCTTCCAGTTCGATATTTAGTTTCAATACTTCTAATTGTGCCGACCTCAATGCCAGTTGATTTTGCACGCGCACCAAAACTTCTTGAAACTCAAAAGGTTTGGTGATGTAGTCTACACCACCGACCCTAAAGGCTTTAACTTTGTCAAAAACATCATCTAAAGCGCTAATAAAAATTACCGGAATATCGGCTGTTAGCTCCCAAGCTTTAAGGGTCTGACAAATTTCATACCCATCTACTTCTGGCATCATAATATCCAGTAAAATCAAATCCGGTAATACTGTTTGAGTTGCTGTCAGCGCCATTTGCCAGTTTAAGGCTTTACGAACGTTATACCCTTCCCTTGTCAATATGGAGGATAAAACCCGGAGGTTGTCCGCCATATCATCAACGATCAAAATATCTTTTTTATCAGGGTCTAAGTGCTCGTAATTCATTCTATGTTTGTTCTAGTCAATTCCATGATTTTCTCAAACTGGTAGTTATTTGCTAAATCCCGGAGAACTTGGAAAACTTGACCATTATCTGATGGAATTTGCTTGATTAACTCTAAAATCAGTTCGTCGCTACAGCTGGCTGCGGCATAGTGTATCTTTTGGAGCCATTCAGGTGACATTTGTGATAAATGGCTCAGGAGTTCGGCAACACTGACAAACATCTGTGTAGGTTGCTCGACAACTGCTGTGTTTGTGATTTCTACTTGGTTGGTATAGTTTACACCCAGATGTTGGCTCAGTTTTTCCAATAATACTTCCTGCGTGAATGGCTTGCGAATAAAATCATCGCAGCCAATGGACAAAATTTTCTGGCGTTCTTCCTCAAAGGCGCTAGCAGTTAGAGCAATAATCACCGTGTCTGTATTGGAGCAACCCTGTGTTACTTCAGAGAAGTCGTAAGGGGGAGCCAGGGCTGTTGGTGTCCGCGTTTGTAAAGTGGATGCACCAGAAGCATCATTTCCGATGAAACCAGTTGTTTCTGTGTAGGAGTAGAAGTTAGGGAGCCTCCCAAAATTCAGTTCGCCCGTGGCGTTGGCGTTTGCGGAGCATCTCGCAGAGAAGCTAGACGCGCCGATAACTTTGGGTAACATACTGGCTGCCCCCTGCCCTATTTTTCTAGCCTTAATTATTCTTGTCGCTTCGTAACCGTCCATGACTGGCATTCGCATATCCATAAAAATCAAGTGTGGTTGCCAAGATTTCCAATTAGCGATCGCTTCATTCCCATCTGTAGCTTCCCTGACTTCAAAGCCGATAGATGTGAGAATTTTAACTAGTAATAAACGGCTTTCTTTGGAGTCGTCAACTACTAAGATTCGGTATGCTTTTTCAGTAGGTGCTAAAGCTAACATTTGCGATTTAATTTGATTTGTCGGCATTTCTCTGGGACAAGTTAGAGCAATCTGAACATCAAAGGCAAATGTACTACCGACGCCAGGCGTACTGCTGACAGTAATATCTCCTCCCATCAGTTGCACGTATTTGCGGCTAATCGCCAAACCCAATCCCGTCCCTTGTTGGAATTTTCTGCCGATTTCGGTTTGTTCAAAAGCCTCAAATAGCAAGTCCATTTCTTCTGGGGCAATTCCACAGCCAGTGTCTTGTACCTCGAAGATTAGGGAATGGGATGAAGAAGCAGAGGGGTAGGGGGCAGGGAGCAAGGGGGATGAAGAATTACCTCTTTCTTCTTTCCTCTCTGCTCCCCAATCCCCAGCCCCCAGTCCCCAGTCTCCAGCCCCCAGTCTTACCCGTAGTGTCACCCTCCCCGTACCAGTAAATTTGATGGCATTTCCCAAGAGGTTGAGCAAGACTTGACATAGTTTATTTTCATCCGTTTCTATGTACTTAGGAAGGTTTTGGGCATATTCAAACACTAATTCTAAATTGTTAGATGCAGCACGCAAGTGTAACATCTTTTCTAAGTTCTTCAACACATGAATTAAGTCAAAGCTGCTAGGATTTAATGCGATTCTGCCAGCTTCTATTTTGGACATTTCTAGAATGTCGTTAATCAAGTTGAGTAGATGTTCGCCAGCCCGATTAATAATTGCCAAGTTTTCTTGGTGTTCTTCAGATAGCGAATAATCTCGGTTCATGACTTGGGTGAAACCGAGAATCGCATTGAGTGGAGTACGCAGTTCGTGGCTCATGTTAGCGAGGAATTCGCTTTTGGCGAGGTTGGCGGCGGCGCTTCGCGCGGCTTCTCGAACGGCTGCTTGTTGTTCTTGTGCAGCGATTTTTTGCGATTGAATCAGTTCTTCTTGGGTGGTTTGCAGTTGCTCGATAACTTGCTGAAACTCTTCAGTACGTTTTTTTACTTGAGCCTCTAAGGTGCGATTATATTCAGCTAATAGGTTTTCTGCTTGTTTGCGTTGAGTGATATCAAAAAATGTAGCGATCGCAAAAGCCAGATTTCCCGATTCATCATAAATTGGTTTTCCCAAAACTTCAATGGGAGTAATCTTGTCACAACTGCGAATTTCCATATCATCAATCCTGGCACTTTCCCCAAGCAATGCTCTCAAAATCGGCAGGCGATCGCTGGGGTAAAGTCGATCTGTCCCAGCTAGGTAAGCTTGATATACCTCTGACAATTCTTCGGCGCTAACTTCTGCGATCGCTCCTTGACCAAGAATTTGCTGCCCAATTTGATTTGTGTAATAAGGTTCGCCTTCAGCATCGATGATAAATACACCTACTGGCATGGCTTCTAAAAATTGAGTTAGCCGACTCTGACTGTGAGATAGCGCCTCATTTAAAACTTGCATCTGGGCATTCTTTGCTGACAAAGTATTAAAGGATGTTTGCAGTTGCTTTGCCATAGTTTCAAATGACTTGGCTAGTTCCCCCAGCTCATCGGAGCGCTGAATTTCTGGTGTTTGCTCCCATTCACCCTTAGCAATTTTCTTCGCCGATCTGTTTAATTGTACAATCGGCTTGATTACCCAGCGAGCAGTCAAAATCCCAATTATTGTAGCCACTAAAAATGCAACTATGCACAACAAAATGGTGATGCGGGTGTTAGCGTTAATTTGCTCCATAAATTCGCCTTCGGGGATCGCCACCACGATTAGCCAATCTAAACCCAGTTCGTCCCTCCAACTTTTTACCTGCACAAAATAACGCATTCCATCGGCGGTAAAACTTAGCTGTTGTTTTCCCACAACAAACCCAAGACTGCCAAAGCGTTCGATCAAAGACTGTGTTGTAAGTCTAATTAAAGGATTTTGACTATCTAATGCCGCTCGACGTTTTCCTCGACCATTAATGATGGTATACGGTGGCTCGTTAGTAGAAGAAGCGACTATTAAGCCAGAACGCTCTAAAATAAAAGTTTTACCCGTCTCTTTAAGCTTTAATTTGGCTAAAAAATTGCTGATTTGTGATAAGAGCAAATCAACACTAATCACCCCAACAAATTTGCTATTTTTATCGTAAACAGGATAGCTGGAAGATATGGATAAAATTTCTGGTTTATCTTCCCATGGATAAATTTGACTCCAGACGGGTTTGCCTATCTTGACTGCATCTGTATACCAGGCTTCTTCACGAGGATCGTAATTTTTGACTTGCTGAAGCTGGTGGCGATTCCCCTTGTTGTCTGTATTGTAAATCTGAAGTTTCCCGACGCCATACTTTTGGCTAACTTCATTAATCAAGAGCTTGCCATTATCTAGACGTTCAACACCGATAAATTCGCCTTTGGGATTGGCAAAGCTGTTGTAGCCAACATTGAAAACCTGCATTTGTTTCCAAAAGTAATTTCCGGTGGTTTTAAAGTCTGAAAGGTTGAGCAAATCTAGCTCAATTGCATCTAAGTTGATTTGATTGATTTGCTTCGGCGTTGTTAAATACCTATCGAGATGTTGTTCAATGCGATCGCAGATTTCATTTTCTAATTGAGTAGCAAGCTCCTTTACCGCTTTTTGGCCGTTTTGATACGAAAGATAGCCCACAAGTCCTACCGCCCCACAAATTTGCAATATAAAGGGCACAATCAGAACATACCTCAGGGGCATCTTGGCATAAACGTTGCCAACTAAGCGATTAATAGATTTGACGGGCTGAATTTTGGATAACATTGTTGTTTCATTCTTCCCCAGCATATACTGGGGGCATCTTTGCCATATCAGCTACATTTAATCCCAGCATAATTACGGCGTATGATTGACTTTGGCTATCACATTTTCCTATTCTTCGTATAAAAATAACTAAACTCTTGCTGTGTACTTCTTTGACTGACTGACTTCCTCCAACGCCTAATTTTCAAACTTGCGATATGCCTAGCCCGTCGTAGACATCGCACCTGAATTTGCTCAGTTTTATCTGGCAATATTTCAACGAATTTCCTCAGATGAACTGAAATTTAACCGATAAGCTACAGTATGCCATTCTCAAATTCAGGTTGCCATCAGCAGTCAATCCTAAATTTAATTTTTAATTGCTAAAGTCTTGATTTTCCAGTCTTAAAACCTCTAGAGTTATACAACTATCTTTAACTACAGCAATTTTAAACTTTTTATGCAAATACATAGTAAAAAATAAAAAAATTCCAAAAAGTTTACTTGGGATTTTTATTTTTAAATAAATGTTAATTTTATTGTGGAAGTATGTCAACCTCATCGCCGATTTGTAAAATTTTTCCGGCTGACGATGGGGGTAATTGGGTATTGACACTCAATCTGTAAAAGTGATTAAAAGGCGATGAAGCAACCCAATTTGGTAAAGTTGCTTGCCGTTGCGTTGCAAAAGTTTTTTGAAAGTTTGGGTAAGCTTCCCCTAAATAAGAATCGCGTGTTGGGACTATACAACGCTGACATGGTTTATCTCCAAAAAAGTCCACATCTCCGACTCGAAAAGAAACTAAATCACCTTGTTCGCCAAATAGCCGATCTTCCCAAAATGCTGGTACACCATCAATCTCAATGTTGGCACGCATCCGACGACGCATTTCATCTACACTTAAACCGGGAAACCAAGAAGCTACCTCTGCCAACGTTGCCGTACTAATTACCGTTGGGCCAAGTGAGTGTATATCGTCAGGAAAACCCATCAGAGAGTTTTGTCCCAATGTGACAGCAAACTCAAAAAAATCACTCAAAGTTGCTTCTAACGCTTGTCGTTCCTTATCCATATGAAAAATTTGTTGTAAGTCGCCGCCTGGGATTTGCAAGGAGATAGTTCTATTTAAGAGCGCAAATTGCGCCCTTAGTAAATGGATTTTAGCATGACGTTTGCCATTGACAAATCTCCCCTGTTCGTCCAAAATGGCAAGCTCGCGGTCATGCTGTAGTGCACCACTGGCAAGAACTGTAGCGTTCTCAACTTCAACACCATCCAGTGACTTAACTGGATACAGTAAAATCTTGGCTAGGTAAGGCATCATAAAATTTTGGATTTTGGATTTTAGATTAAAAGATTGTTAAGCTTCCGTGGTGTACATTGCTCTCCCTTTCCCTTCTCCTGTCAAAGACGCGTAAAACAAGGGCGACGCTCATTCCTCGCTCCAAAAGATATATTGAACACCCACACCACGGTTAAATATTCAAGGCGAATAAATGAGCCAGCGCGTTGCCAAGTTCCCGACGCTCGATAGTAAAGCGGTAGCCACTATGCGTAGTGTCTGACTCGCTAATACTGCCCTATCCGTTGTAGGGACAAACCCTCTCCATTGGCACTTCTTCCACTCTAAGACAGCCAAGTGGCTTCGGTGCCATTGGACGAGTTTCTTGTGATTTAGCAGTCCCCAATCTAAAATCTAAAATTCTTTTGTTACTTATCCATTCGATCGATTTTGTTAATTTATGGATATAGTGGCGATTTATCTATTCCTCCAACATGATTTAGAGGCCAGAAGCGAACTACAGCACGTCCAATAATATTCTCGCGAGGGACAACACCCCAGCAGCGGCTATCGTAACTGCTGTTACGATTGTCACCTAGTACTAAATATGAATCGGTTGGTATAGTCTGGGGTTTTGCCAAAAAAGGTGGCTGTGGCCCTGATTGGCAAACATCAATAACTGTGGTCTGTCCAGAACTTAGGTAATTGGATTCTGGGAGAAGTTTGTTGTTGATATAAACCTTGCCATCCTTAAGTTGGATTTTTTCTCCAGGTAAGCCAATTACACGTTTAATAAAAGCATCCTGGTATTGTTCTTTTTGTAGCTCTTTAGTAGGTGAAAATACTACGATATCTCCCCGCTGCGGGTCAGCAAATTTATACTTCAACTTATCGACAATAATTTTGTCTGCCTCCCACTGGTTTGGCGTACCATGCAGAGTTGGTTCCATCGATCCAGAAGGAATCCAGCGTGCTTCCGCAACAAAGGTACGAATTCCCAGAGCTAGAACAATGCTCAATACAATTGTTCTACCTAGCTCTGCGATCCAGGAATTATCAGGTTGTTGACTAGAATTGTTATCAGACACTTGATTATGCATGAAATTACTTAACTGAAGGAAAGATGTAGGTAATTAACTCGCCTAGTGAGACTTTATCTGTTAATCTTAACGGGAAAACTTTAATTTTCTAGTCATGTTTGCATGTTGACTACCAATTTTAGATTGTGGATTTGAGATTTGGGATTGGGGGTGTTTCTTCTGGGTCGTGACTCGCCTTTGATGGACGAAACCAATTTCAAATCCCCAAGCCGCATCCCTTTTTACGCTCAATCCCAAAGACGCTCGCGGACTTGGTTTAGCTACGCTATCGTAAATCTAAAATCCAAAATTGATTGACGGGGTTCATCATAAATTAAAAATAAACTTTTTTTAACGTCCGGCAAAAATTGGTTACTCCGATCGCGACTCAGTTTAACCTAAAAGCATAGTTCTCTGTAATACATAAGCTGCCCTTGCTTTAATTTACATCGAGTCGAGAACCAGGATGCTTGCCAAGATTGCATTTCCTCTCTCCGAGACGCTACGCGAACATTTTGAATTTTCAAATCCTTATCCCTATGTCATCTCCACAAATTTTACTGATTCGCCGCGCTCGCATAATCCTACCCAATGGTGAACTGATGATTGGGGATGTGTTGACGCGCGATCGCCAAATAGTCGAAGTTGCGCCAGAAATCTCCGAAACAGCAGTAGCCACTGAAATTGACGCAGAAGGCTTAACTTTGTTGCCAGGAGTTATCGATCCGCAGGTGCATTTCCGAGAACCTGGACTAGAACACAAGGAAGATTTATTCACCGCCAGTTGTGCCTGTGCTAAAGGTGGAGTCACTTCTTTTTTAGAAATGCCCAATACGCGCCCCCTGACAACGACACAGGAAGCTTTAGACGACAAGCTAGAACGTGCCTCACACAAGTGCTTGGTTAATTATGGCTTTTTTATTGGGGCAACACCAGAGAATCTACCAGATTTGCTTTTGGCAAAGCCAACACCGGGAATTAAGATTTTCATGGGGTCGATGCATGGTCAGCTGCTGGTTGATGGTGAAACAGCACTCTCTGCAATATTTGCTAAAGGCGATCGCTTGATTGCCGTTCATGCCGAAGACCAAGCTAGAATTAACCAACGCCGCCAAGAATTTGCCAATATTCACGATCCAGCCGTTCACTCGCAAATTCAAGATAATCAAGCGGCAGTGCTTGCAACTCAACTGGCATTAAAACTTTCTCAAAAATATCAACGTCGTCTGCATATCCTGCATATGTCAACGGCTGAAGAAGCAGATTTGCTGCGTCAGGATAAACCTAGTTGGGTAACAGCGGAGGTTACACCACAGCATTTGTTGTTAAATACGAGTGCCTATGAGAAGATTGGCACTTTAGCACAGATGAACCCACCTTTGCGATCGCCCCACGATAACGAAGTTCTCTGGCAAGCTTTGCGCGATGGTGTGATTGATTTCATCGCTACAGATCACGCGCCGCACACCTTAGAAGAAAAAGCTCAAGAATACCCCAATAGTCCTTCGGGAATGCCTGGGGTAGAAACTTCCCTAGCTTTGATGTTAACTGCGGCGATGGAAGGAAAGTGTACTGTTGCTCAAGTTGTTAACTGGATGTCTAAGAATGTAGCTGTAGCTTATGGTATTCCCAATAAGGGAGCGATCGCACCTGGTTATGATGCCGATTTAGTGCTTGTAGATTTAAATACATACCGTCCAGTCCGGCGCGAAGAACTTTTAACCAAATCCCGTTGGAGTCCCTTTGAAAGCTGGAACCTTACCGGCTGGGCTACAACTACCATTGTCGGCGGTGAGATAGTTTATGACAAAGGCCAGGTAAATACGCAAGTGCGGGGTCAAGCTTTAACTTTCTTGTAGCAAATATTTATTTAAGCTTACGTAGTTGACGGATAATCATACATCAAAGTCATACTTTAACTGGCAAGATTTTCATCTATCCAGAGTCAAGACTAGACCAATGCGGTTTGGTTAAAGCTAAAAGGTGAAAATCCTTGTTTTTCCTCGTTTACCGTTTTAACCAAAGGGTATTGACTTGTTGCTGTATCAAAAATTGCAACTTGAAACCTTGAATTTATTTGTAAGTGTTTCAAGTCAAATCTTCAATAGCTATTTCCTTTCCCCTATAAGATTACCTATTTATTCCAATACAGTTCAGTTAAGCATTTCTTCCTTCTCTTTTTTCTCTTCCTTTGCGTCCTTTGCGTCCTTCTCTGCGAGACGCTACGCGTAGCTTGCTTCTCCGTAGGAGTACGCGGTTCGTTAAAAAATAACTTTGACAAAAAGTTTTAGCCTTAACCCAAGCGTATTGCTATTTATTCTTCTTTTCCCTACTTGGCGTTCTTGGCACGGCAGCTGCTACAACGGATAGCGTGCAGCGTCTCGTAGCGAACCAGACGCTACCGCTTTGCTATGCGTCGGGAACCTGCCTTTTGGTAAACGCTCCTTCTGGTGCGGCTACGCGTAGCTTGCTTCCCCTCTAGGGGTACGTTGCTAACGCCAGTCGCCTACGGCAAGCCGCTTTGCGTCTACGTTAAAAAACTTAGATGTTCTTCCAGCCGGAGAGAAGTAAACAAAATGGAACCGTATTGCGATTAATCTCATGATGCTTGACCTTCATCCAGGTCATGTATTCGCCAGAAACATAACCAAAAAAAATAATCAAGGAGAATTGCGATGTCCTTCAAAATTTTGGCTTTAGACGGAGGCGGTATTCGTGGAGTCATTGCAGCACGAATACTTCAACAAGTAGAACAAGAAATTAGAAATCAGGGGAAAGGAAACTTTTTACACGAATATTTTGACCTGATTGCTGGCACTTCTACAGGTTCAATATTAGCGGGCGGAATTGCTGTAGGAAAGGAGAGTGATGAACTCATTAAACTCTATAGAGATAAAGGTAAAGATATATTCCCGCCGAATAGAAAAAATCGCTATAAAAACTTGCCGCCCATCATAAAATCCATTCTTGATGTATTTTCAGTACCTAAATATTCTCATGATGGAATTATTAGCGTCCTCAAAGATGCGTATAAATCTACAAGAATAAAGGATATTGAAAAACCAATTATTTTGATTCTTGCTTACGATACGTTATATCGGAATACAACATTTTTTACAAATTGTCATCCCGATCTCGGAGACAAATGGTACGATGACTGTTATTTATGGGAGATATGTACCGCTTCTGCCTCAGCTCCCAGTTTTTTTCCACCATATAAATTAGAACCTGTAGATAAACAAAAATTTGGTGATTGGGAATTCCCACACATTGATGGAGGAGTTTCTGCTAATAACCCCTCTCTTGCAGCTTTAAGTCTAGTTATGAGGATCGCTCAGTCTTCAGTCTCTCCAATAATAAAGCAAAAGTATAAACTTGATAATCTGCGATTGGAAGATATTTCTATCCTTTCTATTGGCACAGGCCAAACTGGTGAACCATATCAATATGAGCAAATAAGCAAATGGAGAGGCTTCAATTGGGCACAAAATCTTACTAATATCTTTATCGAACCTACATCTGAGATTGGTAGTACGATTTGCCGCCAAATTATGGGTGGATATGATTCTAAACGTTACTTACGTCTTCAGTTTGATTTAAATGAGAAATTCCAACCCAAGCCAGAAGAGACTTATAAAGATCCTCGGATTGTATTACCTCCAGAAGCTCGAACAAACCGATTTACAGGGGAAAAAGTCAATGAAGAAATAGATAACGCTAGTTCAGAGATTCTTCACCAGTTAATAGATACTACTTCTGAATTTATTGATAAAGGTCTTACGTACTATACTAGAGACGACTCCGGTTATCCGATAAAGAAGGCGATCGCCTCTTTCATTAGAGATAACTAGTACATGCACGTAGGCAAATATTAATATTAATTAATTTTCTATACAATATCTCGTATTTCTACAGAAAACATCGGGCAAATACGAGATACCTTATTTAAATATTTATTAATGTTAGTGTTAATTACAGATGTTAATTAAATAATTTATTGCTAGTCAAAATTATTTAAATTAATTGAAAAATCTTTGATAGTTCAGTAGTTTTGTGTATACTTTATAACTTTAAAGCGAGTATATTAAGTATAAGGAAAAGTTAGACAACTTCTACATAACTTGATATTGTTTAACTTTTCTCTACTAGCTTTGGCTGCTAAAGAATACCGATTTGTTCTCTTAATGAAAGTAGAGAACAAATCGGTTAAATCAAGCTGACTAAGTTCTGTGAAAACTCTTATTTAACCCAACAACAGTTTACGTTTGCTTGATTCATACACCATTTAAATCAGTTTTTAACTGATTATTGTAGCAATAAAGCTGCTGTTGAAAAAAATTTCATTTATTATGGGTTGAGATAACAATGTTAATGATTTCCAGTGGTGAGCGCGGAAGTGGCAGATAGAAAGAGTGGAGAGTTCTCTCTCGACAAAGTAATTCATAATTGGAACTCTTAATCATAAATTATGAATTACGAATTAGTAATTATTTCGTCAATAACTTCGCTAACGGCACAATTGAATGGTGTAATTTCGACTTGACGAGTGCCCTCATGCTCATAAGTCAAGCACACGCTAAGATAACTATCTGGCTTGTAGGGTAATCGTTCTGCCCATTCAACTGCGACAATTCCCGGTGTCGCTTCAACACCTTCCCAGTAGCTTTCTAAATTCAGGGCTGCAACTTCTTGTGGTTCTAGGCGATATAAATCTAAGTGGTAAAGCGGAAGGCGTCCTTCCGCGTACTCATTAATCAGAGTGAAAGTGGGACTGACAATGGGTTCAGTAATTCCCAAACCTTTGCCAATACCTTGTACTAAGGTAGTTTTCCCAGCGCCTAAGTCACCTTCTAGTAAAATTACACTGCCAGGAGTCAGGGTTTTACCGAGAGTAATACCTAAGCGTAAAGTTGCCTCTGTATCTGCAAGAAAAATTTTGATCATTAGTTATTAGTCATTAGTCTAAACAAATGACAATTGACATTTATCTGCCCTGATTAGCTCGACCGTACCACCGCAACAACACTCGTGCTAGTTTCTGCGGATTATGACGTACAAAACCCGTTTCATCTTCATACAAAACATTAGCTGGAACAATCCTGCGTCCTAACTGATATATGGTTTCTCGATCTAAGAATACGGGATGGGAATTTTGTTGAGCGTAACGGAGCAGTGATTGCTCTGAGGGGGATTTTTTGTGTACCAGTACAGCATCAAATAGTCGTCTTTCCCCACAAGCAGCATCAATTGCTCTGATATGATCGGCAACAGTGTAGCCTTCAGTTTCTCCTGGTTGAGTCATTATATTGCAGATATAAATACGGGGGGCATCTGATTGAGCGATCGCATCGGCAATCTCTGGTACTAATAAATTAGGAATCAGGCTGGTATAAAGGCTACCTGGGCCAATAATGATGTAATCAGCTTCTTTAAGTGCCTTAATAGCTGCTGGTACCGCTGGCGGATTAGCGGGAATGCAGCCAATTTTGACAATTTTACCGCCAGCTTTGGGAATGCTAGACTCCCCATCAATACGGCGACCATCGGCTAATTCTGCCCAGAGGCGAACATCACTGAGAGTTGCTGGTAGTACTTGTCCTCGTACCGCTAGCACTTTAGAACTGGCTGCAACGGCTTGTTCTAAATCTCCAGTAATATCACTCATTGCCGTTAAAAACAAATTGCCAAAACTGTGACCCGTCAACCCATCTCCAGCCCGAAAACGGTATTGAAACAATTCTGTTAATAACTTTTCTTCATCTGCTAGTGCAGCCAAACAATTGCGAATATCGCCTGGTGGTAACACTCCAAATTCTTGACGCAACCGCCCAGAAGATCCACCATCATCAGCTACAGTGACAATCGCAGTAATATTAGCGCTGTAGGTTTTCAGTCCCCTTAACAACGTAGAAAGTCCCGTACCACCACCAATTACCACTATTTTCGGGCCTCGGTACAATCGACGATGGGCCAGCAAGACATCAATGAGTTCCTCTCCACCTTCTGCTCTTAGTACCTTAGTAATTGAGCCTACAGTGCGAGTTTGTCCCCAAAGCACTAACAGCAAGCCGCCAAGCAGCACCAAAGGCCCACTAATATAGTTGGGTAAGATGTTGGTGATTACTCCCAGGAAACCCCTAACCAACTCGATCATCCAAAAAATTGGGGTCAGCTTAATCCAAATAGCTAACCCCAAACTCGCGAACAGTACACCCCCAGTACTGATCAACAACCAACGTTTTACCGATAGTCCAGGGGATAACCATTTGAACCACTGGTTAACCCGATAGGAAGTACGAGAACGCGATTGCTTTTGCAAGGCGTTGAGGGCTTGTCTGAGAAAACCAATTGACATACCTGATTTGGAGCAGTGCTACAAACAATAATTAACAGAAAATGTACACCACTTGGTTTAAAACACTAGGCGTGAAACTATTATATTTGTCAATCCCATTAGACTAAGGGCAAGTGGTCAAGATTGTCAGTATTCCTAGTTGAACAATATCCCTGGCTTGGTAAAAGTGAATTTAATGGAAAAACGAATTTTAGGATTAGATCCAGGACTGGCAATTTTAGGATTTGGGGCAATTACCTGCACACAAACACCTAACAAGATACAAGAAACTACAGTAAATATGCTGGATTTTGGGGTAATAAAAACCTCGGCAGATGTAGAAATGGGACAGCGCTTATGTACCTTGTTTGATGATTTACACACCGTGATGGAGGAATTTAAACCGGATTTGGTTGCGATCGAGAAACTATTCTTCTATCGTATGTCAAGTACAATCCTGGTTGCACAGGCCCGGGGTGTACTCATTTTGGTGTTGGGCCAGCGTCGTCTTCCCTACGTAGAGTTTACTCCTGCTCAAATTAAGCAAGCTTTAACAGGCTATGGCAATGCTGATAAGTCAGAAGTGCAAGATGCGGTGGCGCGGGAGTTGGATTTAGATGAAATTCCTAAGCCGGATGATGCTGCGGATGCTTTGGCGGTGGCTTTGACGGCTTCTTATCAGCTGTAGGTTTGTACATAAACAATAAAGTTCTTTACTGGCAACGCCTGAAACACTGATTAGCGATCGCACTTCAGCTACTGGCATATTCCAGTACTCATTCCCACTCCCAGTGCCACGCCGTCTCTACCAGTATTTCTTTGGTGTTGGTGAATTTGATGAATTTTTGCCCAAAGGCAATAAAGTACATCAGCAACCAGTCGATTACGTACATCATAACCCCACATTTGAACTACGACATTCTATCACCTTGCTTAATCTCTGCCGTCAAATGTCGTAGTAACCAACATATATAAATTTAGTATAAAGCAATTAAGTTGTTACATGAAGCTTATTTGAATGTTGGCTTAACTGTCTTAACTGTCCTTGCATTTCCAGGATTTAGTGTGAAAACATAACAAAGCTTAGAGAGCCAGTCCACAACTATTACTTTTATAGAAACTAAGTCGATGAAACTGATAAAGTTAATACTCATGTCTGCCACAGTACTAACAACGCTGCTTATCAGTAATAATCAGGTACAAGCTGTTAATCTAGCTTTGAGCCTTGGAGATTTGGTGACTTCTCCATCAGATGTTAATATTGCTGGTCTTTGTGTTGACTTAAAACAGTGTCAACCAGGGGACGTGATTACTGTCTCTGTTCCTGAAGGTACTACTTCTCGATTCGTCAAAAATGATACAAATTTTAACTTATCTCAAATCACCTATACGATTTTACCTGACCAAAATGTTGTTTGGAATCCAGCTTCTAAGTTTAGCTTTTTTCAAAAGCAGGAGATTTCTCTGGATGGTAAAGTACTGACTTTTAGTAATGGAGAATTTTTATCTGGAGCAACTGGACTGTTTAGCAGAACAGGTAATGTTCCAGTAAAAATTACTGTCTCCATTGAAGGTAAATCTAAATATAAATCTGTTTCTGAACCTTCAGTAATCTTGGCTTTACTAGGAGTATCTAGTTTAAGTTTGCTACTTAACAATAAGGGTTTACAAAAAATCTAAGTTCATCTTAGTTACTACAAAATAAAGCGTGACACCGAATAGCCAGCCGTAGGCATCGCAGCAATTAAAAACAACGTCTAAAAGCACTGTGGGAACTGCTACTGTCTGTGTACAGTAGTTCTAATTATCTGGACTTGATATTACACGGTATAGTATCTCGCCAGCCTTCGGCACAAACAAAATACCTTCATCCTCACGGTTAGCCCATTCAGTGGGTTGAATGGTAGCCGGATCGCGATAGTTCAAGTTATGAGCAGCACAGCGTTCAGCAGAAATACCCGTAGCTAAAGTGACGCGAATCCGCGCTTGTTCCCCTTGTATAGGATCAAAAGTACCCATACCTTTTAAGTGAGTACTATGAGCCAGTACTCCACCGGGATACGCTTGGAATTTATCCCACTGTTTGAGGAAGTAATCGCGCACATGATAGCCAATTTGGGCTAGGATTTCGCCGTGTGTATAGCTAAACTCAGTAATGTGAGGGGCATATATAATTACTTCACCTCCGTCCGCCACTACTGGCTCTAGCTTGTACATTCCTTTAGCTGCTGTCCAAATGTCGTCATACATTTGGGGCATTACTGAAAGTACTTGTTTAAAAGACCGATCTACATATTTAATATGCAGTTTAGCTGATAATTTTGCAGCAGCTTCCCAGGCTGATTCTGGTTTATCTATATAAAGTCCAGCTAGCTGATTCGTTTTTGGTGCGACTACCATCGCCAAGCAAAGTTTCGGGGTAGAAATCAGGCTAGCGGCTCGGTTAATCAAGCGCCGAACTGGTGTTATTCCCGGTGTACCAATAATTTCATAACTGGTGATTAAAGCACCCAACCAGTGTGATAAATCAATTACTTCTTGACCACCAATGCCGGGAAAAAAGTATTTATTTCCACCAGAGAAACCGACAACTTCGTGGGGAAAGACCGGGCCGCAAATCATTATTAGATCGTACTCTGTTACAAGCTTATTAACACGTACATCAACTGATTGATGTAGCATTCCACGGCTAATCTCTGCTATCTCATCTGCCGAAATTACTCCACAAGAAATAAAGGTATCCGGCTCATCCCAAAGGTGGTTAAAAATGCTAACTTTTTTAAAAGTTGTCTCTCGCTCCTCGTGTGTCACCCCCACCAAGTGATTGATTTGTTCCTCACTCATGGGATTATGTGTACCCAGAGCGATCAAAAAATCTAGAGCTGCTACCCTTTTTCCCAATTCTTGATGAAGCAATCGAAACATTTGAGGTATAGGAGCTGTACGGGTGCCATCTGGAATTAATACCAAGATGCGCTGTCCATCCAAATTAGGGTCTGCTAAAGCTTGATGAACTAGCCCGGAAACTTGTTCATCTGAAAGTATCCCGTTAGTTACGGCTAGTGAATACATTTTTAACTCTCCTTATTACGAGAAGTTTCTCAGTTGAGTAGCAGGGAAGATGCTTAAAAAGCATAAATATTTCTACTTGTACCAATTCTGTTTGTTCTTATCGATTAACTAAGGTTGTGGCTATCGCACGCCTATTACGCAAGGAATTGAATCAGACGCTATCCATTCATGACCCTGATAATACTCAACATGAGAGTGCAAACCACGTCTTGAGCTATCTGAGAAATTAAAACACTCTGCCAAAACTGCTAATTTTGATGCTTCTCCCTCTACCTTCAGAAAATTCGCTGAAACTGAAAATTTGACAGCACCTATAGCCTGACAGATTAATAAAGAATCAAGACGATTGTATGGTGCTGGATCGAAGTTAGCATCAGCCGAAATGTCAACTTGCACCTCATGAATCTGCAATAAGTTCAAAATTTGATGTCGAATGCTTCGCAGTTCTTCAGGTATACCAGTGATATTAATTTCGTCTTGGCCGTAGCGAATTTGAATCATCGAACTTTCAGATTAACTAGTAAAGAAACGATCTGTTAGCAAGTGGTTTATTCCGACGTAGACGCGTTAGCCGTTGGGCGTTATCGCAGTTAGTTTAAACTCCACTGTAGATACTAAATCCACCATCTACCGGCACAACTACCCCGTTAACGAAACTAGAACCAGAACTGCATAACCAGATTAAAGTGCTGAGTAATTCATCTGGTTTTCCAAAACGTCCGGCGGGGGTATGGTCGATAATTTTTTGCCCGCGTTCGGTCAAACTGCCATCTGGATTTAGGAGTAAATCTCGATTTTGCTCCCCAATAAAGAAGCCTGGCGCGATCGCATTTACTCTTAATCCATCTCCATACTTTTGGGCGAGTTCTACCGCTAGCCAGCGAGTAAAGTTATCTATCCCCGCTTTAGCGGCTGAGTAGCCAACGACGCGGCTAATCGCCCGAATGGCAGACATAGAAGATATATTGACAATACAACCGTGGGGCTGATTTGTTTCGACCATTGCTTGACCAAAAACTTGGCTGGGCAGTAGAGTACCGACTAAGTTGAGGCTAACCACTTCCTCAAAAGCCGTGTGTGGCATATCAAAAATAGTAGCATCAGGAGTAATTGTGGCAGCAGAAATATTACCGCCAGCCATGTTTACCAAGATGTCTATTTGACCCCAACGCTGTAGGATAACACCTTTGGCTATTTCTAATTGGGAGCGATCGCTAACATCTGCCAGCACAGCTATGCTTTCTCCACCGTTAGCGGTAATTTCAGCTACTACCGCACTCGCCCGTGCTTCATTGCGGCCCAGAACGGCTACTTGCGCTCCAGCAAGGGCCAAACCCTTTGCCATAGCCCCACCAAGCACACCAGAACCGCCTGTGACTACTGCTACTTGTTCTTTTAGGCTAAAAAGTTTATTTAAAATCAAATCTGGCATCAATGATTCCCCTGTTTATTCTAATTAGTAATTAAAAAAGTCAATATTTAATCTGGGTTTCCAGGTTTCGTTTGTAGTTAGGACTAGAGCGTGTTTTAAAACTACTTGTTTAGCCTCTTAAGTCTTTAGATCCTCCTAAATTCCTCGATAAATTGGGGGATTTTAAGAGACTATTAGCCCCCCTTTTTTAGGCTACGGTGTACACACAAGTCCTGTTGCAGCCATATCTTTATTAATAAATCTCGCACTACGTTTTTATCCCGCCTCGGAATGAATTCCGAGTCTCATAGCCTAAGTCCACTTAAGTGGACTGAACGATCAATCTAGTCCACTTAAGTGGACTTCAGCTATGAGCCGCTGAACTTTAGTTCTGGGCGGGATGTCGCAGAGTGTGACAGTCAGTGTACACCGTAGCTTTTTAAGGGGGGTTGGAGGGATCTAAAACTTTGAAAACACAGACTAGCCCTAATAGCTTGATTTTGGAAAATTGGTATTAATCCAATTTGTAAGCAACCTTAGCGAGGTCGTAAGCTAAAGCACGAGCCATACCATACCCTTCCTCTTCTTCAACCAATCCACGTGTTACCAATCCAGCTAACCAATTACAAGCTACCCGCCGCCAGACTGTGTGACGAGCCGGAATAGAAACGAAAGCCCGTGTATCATCATTAAACCCAGCAGTATTATAAATTCCGGCAGTTTCCATTACCTGATTGAAGTAGCGCTCCATGCCATTTACGCTGTCGTTAAACCACCAAGGCGGCCCGAGCAATACAGTAGGATAATGACCGGCTAACGGAGCCATTTCCCGGCTATAAGTACTTTCATCTATGCCAAAAATGATTAAGCGGAAGCGGCGATGGTTACCGTAGGCTGACAACAACGGGCGTAGATTTTGAGTCCACTCTATTTTTAGCGGAATATCAGCACCTTTATCAGATCCAAATCTCTCAAATAAAGCTGGGTTATGGTTACGCATAACACCACAATGCATTTGCATCACCAAGCCATCTTCCACACTCATCCGCGCCATTTCCACGAACATATGACCGGTAAAATGTTCTACATCACCTGGATTCAGCTTGCCGATTAATGCTCTAGCAAAGATAGCTTCTGCTTCCTGGTCGGAAAGGCGTGTGGTATAAGGCGTAGCTGCACCTTGGTCGGTAGCTGTCGCGCCCATTTTTTTAAAGAAAGCTCGACGTTCTTCTAAAGCTTGTACAAAAGTGGCGTAACTGGTAATTTCTCTGCCAACAGTGCTTTCCAATTTGCTAAGATTTTCGCGCCAACCAGGAGCATCCAGGTTAACTACTGCATCTGGTCGAAAAGTTGGTCTGATTTGAGTAAAACCTTCTTGGTGGAGCGATCGCTGATTCTCTAGGGTATCGCTGGCTGCATCGGTAGTACAAAGCACTTCGATGTTAAAGCGTTTGAATAAAGCACGAGGGGAAAACTCAGGCAAGGCTAACAGACGTTCCAGATAATCATAGATATGTCCGGCAGTGTGAGAGTTTAAAGGTTCATCTACATCAAAGACGTTAGTTAGTTCGTCTTTCAGCCATAACCCGGATGGAGTACCCTGGAATAGATAAAAATGTTCGGCGAACAATTGCCAGATTTTGCGATGGTCGGTTTCTGCTGGCGAACCATCAGTGGTAGGTATGCCCAAAGCTTGCAGAGGTACGCCCCGACTATAGAGCATCCGCAAAAGATAATGATCGGGGATAATAAATAGTTCGGTCGGCGAACCAAAACGGGCTGCGGGATTAGCTAACAAGGCTGGATCTACGTGTCCGTGTGGGCAGACCAGGGGTAGCGCAGATATGCTGTCAAAAAATTGATGGGCTAGTCGTCTTTGAGTTGGTTCTGGAGAAAAGCAGCGATCGCGAGATAAAGTCGGTTTTTTGGTTAACATAATTTTTGTTTAGTTAAAATCTTGAATATTGCTGAGTGAAAATATAAATTTGCTTCACGAGAGAGTAAGAGTTTCCAATTTTTTCAAATTAAACCCCGTCCATTTTGAAACCTGGAGTTTTTAATGAGAGTATATTTTTGATTGTGGCTTGAGTTCTCAGCTTTATTCTGATTACAACCAAACTACAGTTTTCAAGATAGATACGGTTTCAGATTACTTTCTCAATGCTGCACTGCTACCACGCTCTAATAAAAAAGGAGATAAAACGCGGTTTTCCACAGTTTTTTCTTCTAATAAATCGAGTAACATTTGCATGGCTATGCCACCAATTTCCAACATTGGCTGGCTAACTGTGGTGAGTGCTGGCGTAACGTAACGCCCTAAAGCAATACCATCAAATCCAACCAGACTTAAACTTCGCGGGACTAAAATACCTAGTTCTTGGCAGGCTAGCAGAGCGCCAACCGCTACCATATCGTTGTAACAAAAGATGCCTGTTACCTCAGCAGTTAATAGTTTAGAAAGCATATTTTGCCCGGTGGCAACATCGCTTATCCTGGTATCATATTCGTCATTAATTGAAACCCAATCAGGATTTTGTGGTAGACCAGCTTCAGCCAGAGCCATTTGATATCCTTCTAGGCGTTGCTGATTTGACCTGCTGCGATCGCCTACACCCAGATAACCAATAGCGGTGTGTCCCAGACTTATTAGATGCTCTGTGGCTAATTTAGCACCTAAGCGATCGTCTATTGCTACTGAGTGAAATATGTCGGATTGATTTTCTGTCTGACTATTAATCAGAACTGTGGGCACAGCAATTTGCGTGAGTTGCTTTGTGTGCTGTTTACTAATTCGCGAGTCGGCTATTAATATCCCGTCTACTCTTCGGCGATGAAAAGTATCAATAGCTGCTATTTCCTGCTCAAAATCTCGGTGTGAAGCACTCAACAAAACACTCAAACCTGCCGGTCTGGCTATCTTCTCGATTCCTTCTACTACCTCCGCAAAAAAGGGGTCTGCTATAGAAGTTACTACTACACCAATGGTATTAGTACGTTTATTTTGCAAGCTTTGAGCTATAGCATTTGGCACATAGCTCATCTCCTGTGCCAGTCGCTTAATCTCTTCTCGCACCTTCGGGCTAATTAGAGCGTTATCTCGCAAAGCGCGTGAAACTGTAGAATGAGAAACGCCTGCTCTGCGAGCAATATCTTCAATTGAAGTTCTTCGTTTATTCATTTTTTATCTTAGCTTTTAAACTTTGCACACGTGTGCATTTATATGTATTATAGAAAATAATTGTTATTTGTCAACAGATTTAATACAATTCACATTTTGCCTAGAAAGAAGTCAAGAGTCTTGAATTCTGCCTGCGTTTCAATAACTTAACTTTTCTTAAGAAAAAGATGATTAAGCAGTCAATGATTATTATCGTCATGGGTGTATCCGGTTCTGGCAAAACCACCATCGGAAAGCTGCTAGCAGACTCGTTAGAATGGGAGTTTAGCGACGCTGATACTTTCCACTCGCCGGAGAATGTTGAGAAAATGCGGCGCGGTATCCCCCTGAGTGAAGATGACAGGATACCTTGGTTGCAAGATTTGCAAACAGCTATTAAACACTGGCTGCAAGAAAATAAAAATATGGTGCTGGCGTGTTCGGCTCTAAAAGATAGCTATCGGCAATTTTTGGTAGTGGATAGCGATCGCATCAAGCTAGTTTACCTCAAAGGGTCTTATGAGTTGATTCAAATGCGTTTGCAAGAGCGTAGCAATCACTATATGAGCGAAAAACTCCTCGGCAGTCAGTTTAGTACTCTTGAAGAGCCATTAGATTCTATATCTATGGATGTTGTACAGCCACCCCAAATAATTGTACAAAACATTATAACGGCTTTGGGAATTTAGCTTATTGCTTACAATCAGAAGATTAAGATTAATTACGTCTCAACTAAAACACGAACTTTTGACAACTAAGTTACATCAAATATCAGTCTAAATAAATTTTCAAAGGAACCACATAACTATAGTGGTAGGAGAAAACTAGTGTTTCTAAGATTAGCGCAACAACATCAAGAATTTGTCCAAGACTTGGTAATGAACCTACAAGCTTTGACAATTACACTCGATCTGCGTGGCTATACTGCATCTTGTTATACATGCGGCGACCAAATGAACAGTGCTTCATTTATGGTTAGCCTGGGAGAAAAGCACCTGATTCGGTTTTTAGTGTCTGATTACGGGATTACTTGGATGGAATTGTGGGACGATCGCGAATTAATGAAGTTGGAGGGTGCAGAAGCGATAAACCAGTTACAAGAGTTGGCTAATATTCTCAAGTATTCTCCAGTCATACAATTGACAAATTGACACTTCTCTGGGTGAAGCCGATAAAAAAATTAATATGTATTTTGCACACCTGTGCATAACCTATTAAACAATTTATCCAACAGATGTAAGTAACATGGTGCAAAAAACCAAAATATATAACGAAAAGTAAAGTTGCTCAAAAAGCTCTTTCCTGCTGCCTCCTGCCTTGTCATAACGACAATTTTCAACACCGACCTACTTCTTTGTAAATGAAGTGATGGTTTCGGCTAGTCCTGAAGCCACTGGATACGTGCAGATGTAGGAGAACCTTATGGAAAGCAAGTTTAGGCACAGAGATTATAAGCTAAAAAACATCTAAATTGCATAATCAGATTAAATCAAACTCTTGTGGGGTGGGCATCTTGCCCGCCCTAGTTATGCAATTTAAATGTGGAACAGCTTAATTTAGTTGGGCCGGAATCGGTGATGTGATGTGTGCAGTGGTATGAATGTCCGATTGAGCGTCAACATCTGAAGGAATTGATAGAAGCACCGCGATCTGCCGACATTGCGCGATACGGCGCTGTGGTACAAGGTCGTTGCTACCGAGAAGGCATCAAAGTCTCTAGCGATCGCATCAGTGCTTTGTCTTAATTCAATTCCCCATCTTGGCTACTTTGTCAATGTGTTAGCTAATTGCTAATTTATTCCGATCCCAAGCAGATCGGACAAAACACTTGAAAAAGTGAATCGTGCACAGGTCTGCAAAGACGAAAAGAAACTTAACACACATTTTTGCACACGTGTGCAAAAATTAAAAATAAGTCCAAGACAGGTTCTGCACACCTGTGCACAAGGTGGAGTGCGAAAGTACCATTTAACAAATCAATATCGACCAGTAAAAAGATATGTCTCAAACTCTAAAGAATTCCGTCGAACAAGCTCAAAACAATCCCTTACATTCGCTAGAAGAATGGGAAGAAGACTTACTTCATCGCTATCCCGATCCGGAAAGCATAGTTAAAGAAGGTAAAACTACCGAAGAGTACAGGAATTACGAAACGCCTACTAGAGACACGGTAAAAGAATTTTATCGGTTAAATCATATCAATCAAACGTATGATTTTGTATTAGAGAAAAAAGAAAACTTTCTGAAGTTGGATAAGAAAGAAATGTCTGTCTGGGATGCATTAGAATTTTTGAATCAATTGGTTGATGATTCAGATCCTGATACAGACTTAGACCAATTACAGCACCTATTGCAAACATCAGAAGCCATTCGCGCTGATGGTCACCCAGACTGGATGGTACTTACTGGCTTGTTTCACGATATGGGGAAGGTACTTTGCTTATTTGGGGAACCCCAATGGGCCACAGTAGGCGATACCTATCCTGTGGGTTGTGCATTTTCTGATAAGATTGTTTTCTCGGAATTTTTCAAACAAAACCCTGATTACAACAACCCTATATATAACTCTGTATATGGTGTTTACGAGCCAAATTGTGGTTTGAGTAATGTACATATGTCATGGGGACATGATGAGTATGTATATTACATGATGAAAGACTATTTGCCAGAATCTGCATTGTACATCCTTCGCTATCACTCATTTTATCCTCAACATCGTGAAAATGCTTACGAACATTTGATGGATAAACACGATAAAGAAATGTTTAAATGGGTGAAGTTATTCAATCCCTACGATTTGTATTCAAAAAACCCTAATCCTCCAGATTGGCAAAAATTAAAGCCTTACTATGAAGATTTAGTGGCTAAATATTTACCTACAACCTTAAAATTCTAAATTTTTGCTAGTAGCAAAGGCAAAGAATTTAAAATATACCCTATAGACTTTGTAGCTGATTGGGCTTCTGGAGATTGCGATTATTTTTCCCGAATGATGAATAACAATTCTTCAGCAAGCCTAAAACCGAGTGGAATGTTTTCTAAAAACAATAGCACATTGCCACTTATAAAAATATAAAACGTCTGTGCAGATGTTTTGAGGTTTATAGGAACTCACTCGGCTTTTCTTTAATTCCCAGACCAACTGAACAGGCGCAAACTTGTCATCACGTCCGTTATTTCACATTTTAACGACGGCGGTAATCCGGTGAGAATTACTTTTTTGGTATTTCTTCTCTCTATATCTAAAGAAGTATTCTGAGGGAGATATAAAAAACCTATCTCTGGCGACTCAGTATAGCAAATAAGCGCACTTTACAAACATATTTGAGTCAACTCTGAAAATCAGGCAACAGGATTTATGAAAATGGTAATATGCTATAGCTTTCTACCCCTAAAAGATAGATTTGAAAGCAAAATTTTACCTCCTATGGTATTAAATTTTCTCAATTCAACTTAAGTTAAATATGTTAACTTTTTTAAACTCTACCTAAGCTGAAAACTTCTTGTTTTTTGCAAATGCTCCAAAACAAAAAGCTAAAAATACATAGAGATAGAGCAGTTTTCTTGACTTTGTAAAGTTCGATAAACGGCGCTCATATTTGGAACAATCCAGGTTAAACTAAAATCAATGTAAAACCAAATACCAAATTTCAGGTTTTATACATTAAGTTTTAAGAATTTCAGTTTAACACTATTTTTAGCCCAGGCAATTTTCAAATGTAGCTTCACAAAAAATGTGTTTTTTTGATGTAGTGTAGTGCTCATAATTTTGTTTTAACAAACAAAACATGGAATTTAAGACAATTAATAGCACTAACTCGAATCAAGTCACATTATTATAAGTCCTTTGAAAAAAGTTTAAATTGCCAAAGCCAGCAGTATTACTAGCTTGGATCTGAGTTTTTCAGACCTAGCTCATATTGCGATAAATTGGCAAATTTATATTCTTCTGACCTTTTTGAAATTTAAATCCGTTGTTAAACAATAGATGAATATGAAGAGAATTTCGCTCATACTTGGCATATTAGGTTTCGCTGTTGTTGGTTGCACAAATGGGACTCAAAATGGCAACACTGCTACTAATACTGGTACTAACACTGCTACCAACGCTAGTTTAGAGAGTCAGGTTCCAAATAGAAAATTGCAAACAATCGGCGTCGCCTTGGGTGACTTGGGTAACCCTTTCTATAATGCAGTGCAGAAGGGGGCTGAGACGGAAGCTAAGAAAATCGGGGGCAATATTAGAGTTAATGCGGTTTCCAGTGCCTTCGATCTGAACCAACAAACTAACCAAATCGAAAATTTCACGGCTGCGAATACTGACCTAATTATTCTCAGTGCTGTTGACAAAAAAGGAGTGAAACCAGTTATTGACCAAGCAAGGCTTGCAGGTAAGGTTGTGATTGCAGTAGATTCAGCCGTTGATGCAGATGTGGATGCGATGATTAGCTCCAACAATACCCAAGCTGGTGAGGTTGGTTGCCAATATATTGCCGATCGCCTCAAAGGTCAAGGTAATGTAGTCATCCTCAACGGAACTCCGATGGACTCAATAAATCAGCGAGTGAGTGGCTGCGAGAAGTCATTGTCCAAATATCCGAATATCAAACTCATCTCTAAAGACCAAAACGCCGAAGGGACTAGGGATGGAGGACTGAGAGTCATGAGCGATTTGCTCACCACTTTTCCCAAAATTGATGCCGTTTTTGCCACGAACGATCAAAGCGGTGTTGGTGCAGATTTAGCAGCTAGACAAGCAAGACGCAATGAATTTTTTATTGTTGGGGTTGACGGATCGCCAGATGCAACCAAAGCAATGGAAGACAAAGATGGTGTATTTGCTGCAACTGCTGCTCAAAACCCCGCAGGGATGGCTCAAAAAGCGGTTCAGGTTGGAAATGATATCATTCAGGGCAAAAAACCTGAGTCATCTGAGATTCTGATTCCAGTCAAGTTGGTTACTAGAGAGAACCTTAGCAGCTACAAAGGCTGGTAACTCAGAAAAATTACATAAACTTTAGGAAATAGATAAATATGAAAAAGATTGCGATCGCTTCTAGTGTTACGCTTCGCGTAATCGCAGCTAGCATACTAGGTATCATCAGTGGCAGTCTGGTTGGCTGTACAAATGGTTCCCCCGATGCCAACACTGCTACTAACACTGATACAAAACCTGCTACCAATACTAGTGCAGAGACTAAAACTGCCGCTGGGAATGGAAACTTACGATCGGTTGCTTTCACCGTTGGCGATCTAAGTAACCCCTTCTTCGTTCTGATGGGGCAAGCAACTGAGGCAGAAGCAAAGAAAATAGGCGGTAAGGATGTCAATGTTACCGTAGTTTCCAGTGCCTATGACCTCAACCAACAATCCAATCAAATTGAAAATTTCACAGCTTCTAATACTGACATTATTATCGTAAATGCTGCTGATAAAAGTGGCATTAAACCAGCAATTGAAAAAGCGAAACAAGCAGGTAGAATTGTCATTGCCGTAGATACAGGCGCTGAAGGAGGGGTGGACGCTACCATTACTACTAATAATGTCCAAGCTGGAGAAGTTGGTTGCAAATATATTGCTGACCGCCTCAAAGGTAAAGGTAATGTTGTAATAGTTAATGGCCCGCCGGTGGACTCAGTAATTCAGCGAGTTAGTGGCTGCGAAAATGTATTGTCTAAATATCCTGATATCAAAGTCCTCTCCAAAAACCAGAATGCAGAAGGTAGCCGGGATGGAGGACTCAGAGTTATGACTGATTTGCTCACAACCTTTCCAAAGATTGATGCTGTTTTTGCCATCAACGATCCGAGTGGAGTTGGCGCAGAACTAGCAGCTAACCAAGCACAACGTAAAGAATTCTTTATTGTTGGGGTTGATGGTGCGCCAGAAGCGATCGCAGCAATCAAAGCAAAAGATAGTTTATATGCTGCAACTGCTACTCAAAACCCACGAGGAATGGCCGAAAAAGCAGTTCAAGTTGGCAACGACATCTTAAAAGGAAAAAAACCAAGTAATCCCACCATTTTGATTCCAGTTAAGTTGATTACAAAAGATAATGTCAGCACAGAAAAAGGCTGGTAAATAATAAAAATTGTGAATTTGCAATTACAAATTATGTCTAATCGGAGTTGAGCCTTCCGATGCATTGACAGAGTTTTTGCACATACCCATGATGTATATATATGCATCCGCGGAAAGTTCTAAATGTCGGAAAAGGACGTTCGGAACTTTCCAAGATAATGGTAGGTTTTGAAAACATGATTTTGTGATGATTTTAATTTCACATCAGATGTGAGTTTATTGATTTCTAACTCACAAATGCGATTTTTAAATTCTTTTTCCAGGAGATGTTCATGACAACAAGTATTGAAACCTCATTTCCTGATGCACCGACCACCACCCCTGTATTAGAAATGCAAGGGATTACGAAACGATTTCATGGTGTATCTGCGCTTCAAAATGTCAATCTCACGATTTATCCAGGAGAAGTTCACGCTCTCATGGGTGAAAACGGAGCAGGTAAAAGCACATTGATGAAAATCCTGGCAGGGGCTTATATTGCCGATGAAGGAGAAATTCGGATCAATGGTCAACCCTTAAAAATTACCGATCCGGCGACAGCACGTAAGGCAGGTATTAATCTCATTTATCAAGAACTGAATGTTGCACCTAATTTAACCGTTACCGAAAATATGTTTATGGGTAGCGAGTTGCGGCGAGGTCAGTTTTTAGACCGCAAAGGTATGCAACTGGAAGCAGAGCAAGTGTTGCAAAGCCTTGGAGCCAATTTTACAGCGCAGACTGTGGTTGGTACCTTGTCGATCGCAGAGCAGCAGCAAGTAGAAATTGCGCGGGCGCTGAAGGACAAAAGCCGCGTTTTGGTAATGGATGAGCCAACAGCAGCCCTGTCTGACCGCGAGACTCAGCATTTATTTGAGGTAATTCGCAGACTACGAGACGACGGCATTGCTATTATCTACATCAGCCACCGCATGGAAGAAATATATGCCCTAGCTGACCGGATTAGCGTGCTGCGGGATGGTCAATATATTGGCAGTCTCACGCGGAATGAAATTTCTGCACAGCGATTGGTGCAGATGATGGTTGGTCGTTCCATGCAAGACTTTTACGAACATCAACGGCAGACCAATCATGGCCCGGTAGTGCTGGAAGTCAAAAATATCAGTGACGGACGCAAAATTACCCCAGCTAGTTTTCAAATTCGCGCTGGAGAGATTCTTGGTCTAGCGGGGTTGGTTGGTGCAGGACGCACAGAGGTATCCCGGCTGATTTTTGGTGCTGACCGCAAGGCAAGTGGTGAAGTATTCCTGAATGGGATGAAACTTAATATTAATTCGCCCAGCGATGCTATTGCTGCCGGCATTGGCTACGTTCCAGAAGACCGCAAAGACCAAGGTCTATTTCTGGAAATGAGTTCCCGCAAGAATATTGCCATCAACACACTCAAGCAGGAAGCCAAAGCTGGAATTGTTAACTGGAGTTCAGTTAATCGGCTATCAACAGACGCGGTGGAAAACTTTAATATCCGCCTAGCTAATTTGGAAATCAGAGCGCTGGATCTTTCTGGTGGTAATCAGCAAAAGCTACTGCTAGCGCGTTGGTTAGCCATTAAGCCGAGAATCCTGATGCTAGATGAGCCAACGCGTGGCGTAGATATCGGTGCTAAAAGCGAAATTTACCGAATTATCAGCGAGTTAGCAGCACAAGGTGTTGCTATTTTGATGGTTTCCAGCGAACTACCGGAAATTGTCGGCATGAGCGATCGCGTCTTAGTGATGCGAGAAGGTCAGTTGGTAGGCGAACTGGATGGCAGTCTTGGTAAAGAAATCACCCAAGAAAAGATTATGCACTATGCAACTGGAGCATCGGAGGTATCAGCATCATGAGTCAAACAGTCAGACCGCCTGCCAAGAAATTAGGCAACAATCCCGTATCCCGCAACCAGAAATCAATTAGCACTCTACTGGAAGTTGCGGGTATTCTGCCAATCCTAGTAATTATCTGCATCTTATTTGCATTCCTTTCTCCCAACTTCCTCACCGGCGGTAACATCGTTAATATCTTGCGTCAGGCATCAATCAATATTGTGCTGGCGACAGGAATGACCTTTGTGATTCTCACCGGAGGTATTGACCTTTCAGTTGGGTCAATATTGGCTGTTTCTGCCGTAGTTGCGCTGCTGGTATCGCTACTGCCGGCTTTAAGTTGGGCGGCTGTGCCTGCTGCCTTGCTGGCAGGATTGTTTTTGGGCTTACTCAACGGCGCTCTCATCACCTTTTTGGATGTGCCACCTTTTATTGTCACGCTGGGTTCGCTGACTGCCTTGCGGGGTGTGGCTTATTTAATTGCCAAGGGGACAACGCTGATTAACCGAGATATCAATTTTGCTTGGGTGGGTAATAGTTATGTCGGCCCCCTTCCTTGGCTAGTGATCATTGCGTTACTGACTGTAATCGCTAGCTGGTTTGTGCTGCGGCAAACTGTTTTAGGAGTGCAGATATATGCCGTAGGTGGTAACGAGCGGGCTGCCCGATTAACTGGGATTAAAGTTAATCGGGTGTTGCTATTCGTCTATGGTATTAGTGGATTACTGGCAGGTTTAGCAGCAATCATGAGTGCTAGCCGTCTTTATAGTGCTAGTGGCTTATTAGGTCAAGGTTACGAACTAGATGCGATCGCTGCTGTTATTCTTGGTGGAACCAGCTTTACAGGCGGTATTGGTACCATTGGCGGCACTCTTCTAGGTGCATTAATCATTGCTATTCTCAACAATGGTTTAACTCTGTTGAACCTATCTTACTTCTGGCAACTAGTCGTCAAAGGACTAGTAATTATTTTGGCAGTAATGATTGACCGACTCCGCAGACGTTCTAGACGGTAAAGAAGCAGGGGAGCAGGGGGCAGGGAGCAGGGGGAAATAACTAATTCCCAATTCCCAATTCCCAATTCCCCATTCCCAATTCCCAATATATAAACTATGACCTCCACTACAACTCGTCGTAAAGCCAACACGTTTTATGTAATTTTGATTGCTGGTGCTGCTGCCCTCGGCGGTTTTCTGTTCGGTTTTGACACCGCTGTGATTAACGGCGCGGTTTTATCTCTAGCAAAAGCTTTTAACACCAGTAGTTGGGTGACTGGGCTAGCGGTGTCCCTAGCCTTACTAGGATCTGCGATAGGAGCCTTCTTTGCCGGACAGATTGCAGACCGTTATGGTCGAGTCAACGCAATGGTGGTTGCTTCGGCGTTGTTTACTATCAGTGCTATTGGCTCTGGGTTTGCCTTCACAATCTGGGATTTTATCTTTTGGCGAGTATTGGGTGGGATTGGCATCGGCGTTGCTAGCGTCATCGCCCCAGCTTACATTGCCGAATGTTCTCCCACCCATTTGCGAGGAAGGTTAGGATCTCTGCAACAATTAGCGATCGTAGTGGGAATTTTCGTCGCCTTATTGAGCGACTACTTTATCGCTACGTCAGCAGGTTCAGCAGACTCGCCGTTTTTGTTTGGGGTTGCAGCTTGGCGCTGGATGTTTTGGACAGCAGTCCCGCCAGCTGTATTCTATGGGATGGTGGCTTTAACAATTCCTGAATCCCCCCGTTACTTAGTTGCCAAAGGACGAGAATCAGAAGCTGCTAACGTTCTGACCAAGATTTTGGGGGGTGACGTACTGCCAAAAATTGAAGAAATTCGGCAGACAGTGCTTCGCGAACGCCAACCCAGATTTTCTGACCTCTTAAGCAGAAGTGGCGGACTCCTCCCCATTGTTTGGATAGGAATTGGCTTATCTGTATTACAGCAATTTGTTGGGATTAATGTAATCTTCTACTACAGCAGTGTTTTGTGGCGGGCAGTCGGGTTTTCCGAAAAAGATTCCCTATCAATCACGGTGATTACAGGAGCCGTCAACATTATTACAACACTGATTGCGATCGCCTTCGTGGATAAATTTGGTCGCAAGCCGTTGCTCATACTAGGGTCAATCGGCATGACCTTGACTTTGGGGACAATGGCTTATCTTTTTGGCAATGCTCCCCTCGATGCTGCTGGGAACCCCAATCTCACCGGAAGCGCTGGTACTGTAGCTCTCATCGCAGCCAACCTCTATGTATTTTGCTTCGGTTTCTCCTGGGGGCCAGTCGTTTGGGTGCTGTTAGGAGAAATGTTTAATAACAAAATTCGAGCCGCTGCACTTTCAGTTGCTGCTGCCATGCAATGGGTTGCGAATTTCGTCATTTCCACAACATTTCCTCCCATCCTGCAATATTTCGGTCTAGGTTCTGCCTACGGACTCTATACAATTGCGGCGGCTACCTCATTATTTTTCATTCTCTTTTTTATTAAGGAAACCAAAGGAATTGAGTTAGAAGATATGTAATTTGTAGTCTCATCAAGTCGGGAGCATCCCAATTTGGACAAAAGACACAGGACTGGTACAGAAACTCTCTATAAACCTCTTTCCTTTGCGTCCTTTGCGTCCTACCCTGCGGGAAGCCGCTTTGCGTCTATGCGGTTCGTTATTTCATTCTCTGCCTAAGTCAAAATACCCTATAAAGATAAACTTGCACATTTGGGATGCTCCCCATGAAATCTGATTTTGCCACAAGTATTATGACAGGTTAAGAAAGTTTCAGGACTTACGCAAAATAATGGAAAAACGAACCGCGAAGGCGCAAAGGACACGTTCGCCCTTGGCGTTCCCGAAGGGTAGGAATGAGAGTTTCAGAGAGTTATTGCGTAAGTCCTAAGTTTGTAGTAAGCACTTTAGTGCTTAGATGAGAGTTAGAGCCACTCACTACGAACTTATCAAAATTAATTTGGTGAACTAAATACAAACTTTCGCTTCAGTAAATCAGTAAAAAGATGGAAACTATCAATACGGCTCTTTGTTCTTATGGTTTGTCCGGTATGGTATTTCATGCGCCGTTTATTGATTTGCATCCCGGATTTAAATTAGCCGGCTCTTGGGAAAGAAGCAAAAAGCTGATACAGGAACATTATCCTGAAGTAAAAAGCTATCCTTCTTTGGAAGCATTGCTAGCAGACGATCGAGTAATATTGGTGGTAGTAAATACACCCACTTATACCCATTACGATTATACTAAACAGGCTTTGCTTGCAGATAAACATGTAGTGGTAGAAAAAGCATTTACCACAACGGTAGCAGAAGCCGAAAAACTGAAAGAATTGGCACAAAAACAGGGAAAAAAATTATCTGTATATCAAAATCGCAGATGGGATAGTGATTTTAAAACAGTTAAAAAAATTGTCCGGGAAGGCTTGCTAGGTGATATTGTTGAAGCAGAACTTCAATTTCAAAAATATAAACCAACCCTCAGCCATAAACAACATGTAGAAGTTCCAAGTCCGGGGGCAGGAACATTAAACAATTTAGGGCCGCACTTAATAGACCAGGCTTTGGATTTATTTGGAATGCCTGATGCTATTTTTGCAGACATCCGCATAACCAGGCAGCGATCGCAGGTAGATGATTATTTTGAATTGATACTATATTACGACAAGCTGCACGTAAAATTAAAAGCAAGCTTCCTCGTGCGTGAGCCTGCGCCTGCCTATATCATACATGGCACTAAAGGTTCTTTTCTTAAAAGCAGAGCCGATAAACAAGAAGAGTATTTAGTAGCAGGGATGAAACCTAACATCCTTGATTGGTATACAGAGCCGGAAAGTGAATATGGCTTGCTTCATACAGAAAAAGACACAAAAGTAATTCGCGAAAAAGTGAAAAGTTCGCAGGGCAGTTATTTAGGTTATTACGATGCAATGTACCAATCAATTGTTAATAATCAGCCAATTGCCGTTACTGCTGAAGATGGAATTAATGTAATGCGGATTATAGAAGCGGCTATTAAAAGCAGTAACGAGCAAAAAGTTATAAAGTTGCGTTGAGTGGTCTAAAACCTAAACTCAAAATATGTAACTTTAATGCTGATTAGCTTATAAGCTAAAAGCTTTAATTCGAGTGTCATCTCTTTAGTTACAAAGTCAGAATTCAACCATTTGCAAATAATAAATCAATGCTAAAAATTATTTTTCATAGCTTTTTTTTCTTATTTTTGGCAATTCCAGCAGTTTGGGCAGCACCTCCAGAAGATGATTCTAATGCAGCAGATACTAATATAAATTTGCAGGGACAAGTCACCTCAGTTTCCCAGTTTTCTGATGTACAACCAACCGATTGGGCTTTTGGTGCATTGCAATCGCTAGTCGAACGCTACGGCTGTATTGCAGGTTATCCCAATTCCACCTATCGCGGTAACCGTGCCTTAAGCCGTTATGAGTTTGCCGCAGGTTTAAATGCTTGTTTGGATCGGATTAATGAGTTGATTGCCACAGCTACTAGCGATTTAGTTAATAAGCAGGACTTGGCAGTGCTGCAAAAGTTGCAGTCAGACTTTGCAGCAGAACTGGCAACTCTGCGCGGGCGAGTGGATACCCTGGAGGCACGTACAGCAACACTGGAAGCGCAGCAGTTTTCCACTACTACTAAGCTGAATGCTCAAATTATTACCGCCATTAGTGATACCTTTGGTAATAGAGTGGGTAGCGATCGCGATGAATCCCGTCTCTACTTTGCAAACCGGGGTCGTCTCAACTTTGAGAGCAGTTTCACCGGGAAAGATTTGTTGCGAGTCCGGCTAGAATTTGGCAACTTTGCAAATTCTAATGGTACAAGCCAAATTGCCACAGCAACAGGCACAGGGATGACACGCCTGAACTTCGATTATGACAGCAACAATACACTTTTTGTTCCCCACATCCGTTACTACTTCCCAGTCAGTGATTCTCTTAACTTCGTTGTTGGGCCCACAGGCATTGGTTACACCGACATTTCAACCACCGTCACTCCCGCCACAATCGCTGACGACGGTAATGGGGTTCCCTCACTATTTGGCTCATACAGTCCCTTATTCCGGCGAGGTGGCGGCGGTGCAGCCGCTAACTGGAACATTAGCAAAGACTTGGTTCTCACCTTGGGCTATTTAGCAAGCAGTCCCAATGTCCCATCGACTAGCAACGGGTTATTTGATGGCGGCTACAACGCCTTGGCGCACTTAGCCTATTATGGTAACCAAGGAGCGATCGGTGTTGCCTACTCTCATGGCTATAGCCCTGCTGGAGTAGTCGATGTCGCCGCTGGGACGGGTAGCGCCCTGTCAAACGCTCCCTTTGGCAACAACATTGCGACTTCCAACGATATTGTCGGCGCACAGGGATTCTATCGCTTCTCCCCGAATTTCCAAATCCACGGTTGGGGTGGATATATTTGGGCAAATGCCAAGAACTCTGGTTTGAGCGATGTTTCCAATGGCAGAGGTGGAACAGATTCTCTATTAGTAAACAGTGGTGACAATGCCAATGTCTGGTTTGGGGCAATTGGTATGTCGTTTCCCGATGTGGGTGGTAAAGGCAACCTGCCGGGAATTCTCTTTGGTATACCGCCGCGTGTTTCTAACAGTGATGTCCGTCAAGACCGAGACAACGCTTACCATATCGAAGCATTTTATCGTTATCGACTAAATGACAATATCTCAGTTACTCCTGGTTTTTGGGTGATTCTCAACCCGGAAAACGACAGCAGAAATGATACGCAGTATGTGGGTGTGCTTCGCACAACCTTCGATTTTTAACCGAATGGTCATTGGTCATTAGTCATTGGTCATTGGTCATTAGTCATTAGTCATTAGTCATTGGTCATTAGTCATTAGTTAAGAGTTACAAGGGACAAATGATATCATGTCCGCTTGATTACTTATTAAACCCGAAGAACCCCACCCCGCCAAAGCTATGCTTTGTCTCCCCTCCCGAAGAGCGGGGAGGGGCTGGGGGTGGGGTGGAATGACTGTGGGAATCATAACTATTTATCCGGACATGATATGACTAACCCATTTGAAGCCCAATATCAAAGGTTGCTGCGTAGCCAAGGCTTGTTTTAGTTAGCTTGAGCAAAAAAAGGAGGATCTAAAGTTTTGGATACTTTCAGCTACAACTTTTCAAACATCCTCTTAGAGGATGTTTGAAAAGTCCTCTTCTCGGTAGCAAAACGTTATATATCCCTAAGTATCCCGATAAATTGGGTATTTTGATTATTGACATGATTCATGCAATGTGTTAATAATTATAGTTTGTGGAAACTTTACTTCTTAATATAAGCTCTTGGCTAACGTCATTGTCATAGGTGCCCAATGGGGCGATGAAGGAAAAGGTAAAATAACTGACTTACTCAGCCGTTCCGCAGATGTTGTGGTGCGTTATCAAGGGGGTGTCAATGCTGGACACACAATTGTAGTCAAAGGTCAGACCTTTAAGCTGCACTTGATTCCCTCTGGTATTTTGTATCCAAACACCGATTGCATTATCGGTTGTGGAACAGTAATCGATCCACAGATTTTGATCGCAGAACTCGACCAATTAAAAGAATTAAATATTTCCACTGACCACCTGCTGATATCTGAAACAGCCCACGTAACAATGCCTTATCATCGGTTGATTGACCAGGCATCAGAAGAACGTCGGGGAAGCTATAAGATCGGCACAACAGGTCGGGGCATTGGGCCGACTTATGCTGATAAATCTGAACGTACAGGCATTCGGGTTTTAGACTTGATGAACCCGGATGGGTTACGCGAGCAGTTGGAGTGGACGATTAATTATAAAAACGTCATTTTAGAAAAGCTTTACAACTTGCCGCCTCTAGATGCACAAGAGGTAATTGAAGAGTATTTGGGATACGCAGAACGGTTGCGCCCTTACGTTGTTGATACATCGTTGAAAATATCTGATGCGATTCAGCGACGGCGGAATATTTTGTTTGAAGGCGCACAAGGTACGCTCCTAGACTTAGATCACGGAACTTATCCCTATGTCACCTCCTCTAACCCTGTGGCAGGGGGCGCTTGCGTTGGTACGGGGGTAGGGCCGACAATGATTGACCGGGTAATTGGGGTGTCGAAAGCCTATACAACCCGTGTGGGAGAGGGGCCATTTCCCACCGAATTGGATGGAGAGTTGGGAGAATTGTTGTGCGATCGCGGTGCTGAATTTGGCACAACTACCGGACGCAAACGGCGTTGCGGCTGGTTTGATGCCGTCATCGGTCGTTATGCTGTGCGGATTAACGGCATGGATTGCATGGCGCTCACCAAACTGGATGTCCTCGATGAATTAGAGGAAATCCAAGTTTGTGTCGCCTATGACATAGATGGCGATCGCACCCAACACTTCCCCACCAGTTCCCGTAAATTTGCCAGATGTCGCCCCATCTACAAAACCTTACCAGGATGGAAAGTGTCAACAACCCACTGCCGCACCCTGGAAGACTTGCCACAGCAAGCACTGGACTATCTAAAATTCCTCGCTGAATTGATGGAAGTCCCGATCGCGATCGTCTCACTCGGAGCAAGCCGCGATCAAACCATAATCGTAGAAGACCCCATCCACGGGCCCAAACGTGCTTTATTGCAAGCTGACGGTACACCTGCTACCTTGCTCAGTGCGTAAATTGGTCATTAGTCATTAGCAAAGGACAAATGACTAATGACTAATGACTAATGACAAATGACTAATGACAAAGGACAACTTTTATGGCTATTACAGTCGAATCTCAAAAACGTCCAGAAGGCAGCAAGCCAAGAGCTTTGCGCCGTGCTGGACTGATCCCTGCCAATTTGTATGGTCATAAGGGTACAGAATCCATTTCTTTGACCATTGAGGCCAAAACTGTTGAGCGTTTGCTCAAAAGAGCTTCCGTCAACAACACCTTGATTGAGTTGAATATTGCTGATGCACCTTGGCGTGGCAAAACCTTGCTGCGGGAACTTCAGATCCATCCAGCCAAAGGTACGCCTTATCACCTCAGCTTTTTCGCGGTTGCTGGCCACGGCGACACTACTGTAGAAGTACGTTTACGTTTTGTGGGAACTGCCGTTGGTGTTAAACAAGAAGGTGGTGTATTAGACACCGTAGTCACTGAATTGCAAGTGACTTGTGCGCCAGAAAACATCCCAGATGTAATTGAAATCGATGTCTCTAACCTGCAAATCGGAGACAGCTTGAGTATTAGTGATATACCCTTTCCTGAAGGTGTAACACCTCTAGCTGAATCGGAGCGACTTGTTGTGAGCGTTTTGCCACCACAAATTAGCGCTGAAGATGCTGGGATAGAAACTGAAACTGAAGCAGCTTCTTAAGCTAGGTAAACTGTGTAATAATTTTTGATGACACCAGGGGGAAACTCCTGGTTTTTTTTGTATTTGAACCGCAGAGGCGCAGAGAGCGCAGAGAACAGAGATGACAGAGGCGACTCTTCCAGTCTTAATTCAGCAAATGTTGCAGCCGGGATTTTATCCCCATCCAGTAACAGAACCTATTCAACTAATTCAAACCCACATTTCTTATGTGCTGCTGACTGGGGATTACGCCTATAAGCTGAAAAAACCGATGAATTTTGGTTTTTTGGACTTTTCTACCTTAGAGAAGCGGCAGCATTTTTGTCAGGAAGAGTTACGGTTAAATCAACGCGGAGCAGGCGAACTGTATTTAGAAGTTTTGCCCATAACTTTGGTAGGAGAGCAATACCAGTTAGGGGGAACGGTTGAAGCTGTAGAATACGTGCTGAAGATGCGCCAGTTTCCTCAAGAGTTGCTATTAAGTACCCTTTTTGAAGAAGGTAAGTTAGATGAGACCCGCCTGGATGAGTTGGGACGGGTAGTGGCTCAATACCATGCCCAAGCACAGACGAATGATTACATTCGCAGTTTTGGTGAAGTGCCAAATGTCCGGGCTGCATTTGACGAAAATTTTCAGCAAAGTGAGAATTATATTGGTGGCCCCCAGACTCAGGCACAATTTACAGAAACAAAGCAATATACAGATAACTTTTTTGCCGAACGTCCAGAATTATTTGCCAGCAGAATTCACAACAACTATATTCGTGAATGTCACGGGGATTTACACCTGAGAAATATTGCGCTGTGGCACGATAAAATTTTGCTGTTCGATTGCATTGAGTTTAATGAGCCGTTTCGCTTTGTCGATGTCATGTACGATGTGGCGTTCACGGTGATGGATTTGGAAGCGCGGCAGCGCAAAGACTTAGGTAATGCGTTTTTGAATGCCTACATAGAGCAAACTGGAGACTGGGAAGGCTTACAGGTGTTGCCCTTGTATCTAAGTCGTCAGGCTTATGTCCGGGCAAAGGTGACATCATTTTTGCTAGGCGATCCAAGCGTACCCGCGACGGTGAAAGAAGAAGCGACAAAAACTGCCGCTGACTATTACAAACAGGCTTGGGAATACACTAAACCAAAGCTGGGAGAACTAATTTTGATGTCGGGGTTGTCGGGTTCTGGTAAAAGTACCACAGCAAGGCATTTAGCCCGTCAACAAGGAGCGATTCACCTGCGTTCTGATGCGGTGCGGAAGCATTTAGGGGGAATTCCTTTGTGGGAAAAGGGTGGCGCTGATTTGTATACACCGGAGATGACCGAGAAAACTTATACACGGCTGTTGGAATTGGGGATTATACTGGCTAAACAAGGTTTTTCGGTGATTTTGGATGCCAAGTATGATAAACAACAGTTACGGCAAGAAGCGATCGCTCAAGCTACAAAGCATCAACTTCCCCTTCAGATTATCCAATGCACAGCACCGCTTGAAGTTCTCAAAGAGCGTTTGAATAACCGCACTGGTGATATTGCTGATGCCACTGCCGATTTATTAGCCTCACAAATCAAACAAGCTGAACCTTTCACTGAAGAAGAACAATCTTACGTAAAGATTTTCGATACAACTCAACCACAACAGGCACAATTAAAATAATTCGTAAGTAATTAGTTAATAACTTTCTTATTTTATGGCAGACAAAAAGAACGACTTTTTCAGTATTTCTCCCAGCTTCTTTTCTCAACTGTTATTTGGGGCATTTTTAACATTTATATTAATAATGACCGGCTCCGCACCACCTTTGAGCATCTTCTTAGGTCTCATGGGAGGTTTTATCTTAAGCTGGATTACAAATGTAACTGATAATAGCGCCCAAGCTCCAACTGTAGCCTCCTCTGATGGCGTCGATACAGGACTGAAATACTGGTTATTTTTTATGCTTGGTTTTGTATATTTGGGGTATCCAGCACCCATGAGTATCTTACTAGGTGGAATAGGCGCTTTAGCTGGAGGCTGGATTACTGCTTGGTGGGGAAGTAAGGAAGAAACTAGAACTCAATTGCAAGTTCAAGAGTTAGAAGAGGGTGAAGTTGAACCAACAAACGAGAGGATCAACAAACGGCAAATAAGAAAAGCCGGTCGCCGTTACCGTCGCCCTCCTGGAAGTAGTTTCAATTTCCGGTTTTGGGAAAAGTAGTAATTTGGGAATTGGGAATTCGGCATTGGTCAATAATCAATAGTTCTTCTCCTATTCCCCATTATGTTTTTATATCTATCCAAATTACTGCCACTATTTTTTTATCCACTAGGATTAGCTTGCGTGAGCTTGGTCGTAGCATTAGTCACGTTGGGGAAACGACCGCGCACTGCGGCGATCGCAATTGCTTTTGCTTTGACTTTATTGCTATTTTGTAGTAATGCTTGGATCGCTAAATCATTAGTGCGATCGCTAGAATGGCAAAATCTTCCACCCGCCCAAATACCAGTTGCAGAAGCAATTGTGGTTTTGGGTGGCGCAACTAAATCAGCTTTTTTCCCAAGACCTACCGTCGATTTGAGTGAAGCAGGCGATCGCGTAATTTATGCCGCACAACTGTATCGCCAGAAAAAAGCACCTATAATCATTCTGAGCGGGGGACGCATTGATTGGCGTGGAAGTGGTTCGCCAGAGTCGGCAGATATGGCAACAATACTTACATCTCTTGGTATTCCATCAGAGGCGATTGTTCAAGAACCTGACTCTCTGAATACTTATCAAAATGCTGTAAATGTCCAAAAGATTTTGTCATCTCGTGGCATTCGTCAGGTATTATTAGTAACTTCTGCCATGCACATGCCGCGATCGCTTCAGATTTTCCAGCGTCAAGGAATCAATGTTATTCCTGCACCGACTGACTTTCTAGTTAGTGAGGGTGAACTGCAAGAACTCGGCAGCACTCCCAAAGCCGCTATACTGAATTTATTACCTGATACCGACAACTTGCACCAATTTACCACAGCTTTAAAAGAGTACATTGGTTCTTTAGTTTATCGCTTACGCGGTTGGCTCTAATTGTAAATGACTAATAATTAATGACTAATAGCTAACTCGATTAATTTTATGTCTAAAAATTTACCTTATATTATGCCATCCCCTCAACCCCAAGTTGAGGAAGCTTTTGCCGCTTACCAAACAACCCACCAGTTCTACCACGAAGTTCGGTCGCGGTCAGAGTTTCAGCATTATTGTGATTGGTATTATACAACAGCAGAACAAAACCGCCAAGAGCTTAAAAAAATGCGCGGCGAACTGAATATTTTTCAGTGGTTTCGCCGCCGATAAGCGATTTAGATGACTTCTAACTCATTTTCACGTAAGTGGGCTTTAAACTTTTTACTAAACTGAACTACAATCGGCAGATTAGCGCTTACTGGTCTGTCTCGCCATTGGGTGGCAATACCTACTACATCGCCTTCTGTGCCTTTGATGTCAAAAGGCTGATTTCGATGTTCGGGATGATGATAGACTACTACCGAATCTTTAACGCGGACGCGATCGCCAACTTTCATAACAACATTTACACCTAGCATTTGCTTTTCCACAAGTATCTGCTACAAAATATATGATTAAATCGCTTTAAATTTGATTTAATCAGCTATTTCTTGACGCTTCGTCGGGATGCAACGGCGCATTTAACCCTCTGCGTCCAGGCACGTCTTAGCAATCCGTGCGTACTTTTTTAAGTATTTTTGCCGCGTTAATACCTATCGCCCTTACCCTCTGTGTTTACCCCAAAAGCAGGGAAACGAAAGGAAACCAGGCGATATCAGATGTGCTTAGTACTTTGACAAGATATCTAACCCTTTTATCTTGACTCTAGGATGTTCCCCAGGTCAACTCTCTTACGAATTTTCGTGCATAGTCAACTTAGAGCCAGAGCTACTAGAAGGCTCAATCAACAAAGTTTTGGCTTTTTTCGAGAATGATATCATGTCCGCATAATTAGTTGTGATTCCCACAGTCATTGCACCCCACACCCTTATGGGGGAAACCCCCAGACGCTCGATAACTCGCTCTAAGCGAAGCCATGCCGAAGGCTTTACGCTGCGCTATCGCCCTTGGCGTCTCCCCTTGGGAGAAGACCGCGCTGGCTCGCCTTAATCCCCTCCCCGCAAGCCTACGGTGTACACACAAGTCGAGTTACCCCCCTTAATCCCCCCGATATATTGGGCTACCGTGTACACACAAGTCGTGAAATTCTACCTAACGCCTGGTTCCGTCGTTTAGCTCTAAGCTGTTGGAACGCTCCGTCAGCCTGTCATTGCGAACGTGAGTGCGTCTCGTAGAGAGGAGGAACGACGAACGCAAGTGCGTGTCGCAGACAAGCAATCGCTTTAACTACGGGATTATTGCGATTACTTCGCTTGGCTCGTAATGACAATTTTATTGAGACTAGAAACCTTGAAACCTTTGCAGATAGAACTTGTGTGTACACCGTAGCTTTTATAAGGGGAGGGTTAGGGTGGGGTAAAACCCCGGTTAATCAGCTAGCTATTTCAGACTTGTGTGTACACCGTAGCCCCGCAAGCGGGGAGACGCAAAGGGCGTTAGCGAGGTACGAGCATCTGGGGGTTTCCCCATGAGCGACTGGCGTGTGGGGTGCAATATCACCACTTCATTGGTCGTCACCCTGAATCTAGAAGCTGTTGTTACCAATATTGCGATATTCATCATCAACATTGCGATATTTCTCATCAACATCGCGATATTCATCATCAACATCGCGATATTCCTCATCAACATCGCGATATTCATCATCAACATCGCGATATTCATCATCAACATCGCGATATTCATCATCAACATCGCGATATTCATCATTAACATCGTAATATTCATCATCAACATTGCGATATTCATCATTAACATCGCAAGATTTCGGTATAAACTATTCTTCAGTCCCCAATGCCTATTTTCCAGGCGGACAAAGTTGCTGCACTTTTTGGGGAAATTGCCGACACATCTGCTGGAATGCTTGAGGATTAATTTGCCACCAAGCAAATAATCCCAGACTTGTACCCCCCACAAGCAACGCCAACACTCCCCCCAGCATTACCAAACGTTTACCCCGATTGGGTTTTGTAATTAAGGTTGGTGGAATTTCTGGGTTTAAAGGTGGTTCCTCTGAAAGATCCAAATCTAGATCCAAATCTAACAGCGATCGCGAACCTTCTGTGAAATCAGTTGGTTCTTGTAGTTCCTCTTGTTCTTGTAATTCTTCTTCTTGTAGTTCCTCTTGTTCTTGTAATTCTTCTTCTTGTATTTCCTCTTGTATTTCTGCTTTTATAATCTCTTCTGGCAACGCCGGAGTCACAGGTAGCAAGTATTCTGGGGAGACACGGTAATAAGTGAGAACAACCGAGGTATTATCACGCCCATTTTTTTCGTTTGCTAAGTTAATCCAGTTGCAAACAGCATCTTCAACTGTCAGTTCGCCTGCTAACACGGGTATTGCATAATCCTGCCAAGATTGTTCCACCCAGTTATTATCACTTAAACCGTCAGAACACAGTAGCAATATCCCATCTTCTTCTACAATAAATCGCTGAACCTTGAGACGCAAAGATTCTGAATTTCTTGTCCCCAATGCTTGAGTTAGAGCACTAGCATCCGATCTCACAAGTGCCTTTCGATACAAGCTTTTAGCAAAGCGTACTTCCCGCGTTGCCACATCATCATCTACTGTCAATAGCTGACAATAATTGTGAGTAATCCAATAGGCACGGCTATCGCCAACACTAATCAAGTAAAGTTCATGGCTATTATTTGATTGCCACCCGGTACTGGTCTGCACTCGTTGTGGAACTTGCACTGCCATTACAATAGTTGTAGCCATGCGTTCTCTGCCTTGGCGTTTTTGTTCGTTATTGCGGGCACAAATCACATTATTTACCACTCGCAAGCTTGCTTCTAGTTGTTCCTGCAACAACTCTGGTGGTACAAGTACAGTTTGTTCTGTTACCTCTGTTAGTAAGGCGCGAATTTGCAACTTTACAGACTGCACTGCTAACTGGCTAGCAACCTCGCCGCCTTCATGTCCGCCAATGCCATCGCAAACAATTGACAAGTGGCGTAACAAAGGTTCATCTAAATCACTCAAAGCATTGGGGTAGCAAGCGTCTTCATTTTGCGCCATAATTGGGCCAATATCTGTAGAACCTGCCACTTTCAAAACTAATGGCAATTCTGCCGCAGATGCTAGTAATAAATTATTGAGTTGAATATTAATAGCTTTTAACTCAACCTCAGTTTCACACATCTCCTGAGCTATATTTTGTAAGCCTTTAGCTACTGATAACTTTGCAGACGATACCCAAAACTGCCAACACTCGCCCAGATTTTGTAAACTCAGTTCCTCATCTGCTGGTGTTTGGTAGAGTTCCAACAGTCGCACACACCAACCCTGGACTCTCAAGTTATCTACTACTAGTAAACTGCGGCTAAATCCCAATTCTGATAAAGGTGTCCAAAGTTGGAGAATTTGCCACAGCCAATAAACTTGTCGTACCCCTGTCGCTTCCTCCCATGCCTCAACAATACTTGGATAGATATTTCCTGTCTCATCTATCGGCACATTTTCCAATAAGAGGATATCAGTTGTATCTCCCTCAAAATTACTAGCAAACCCATAAGGTTGGGGCAAATGTAACCGCTCTTGATATAACTTTAGGTAAGGAATTACTTCCTTTGGCAATTCTTCGGGTACATCTGGCGGCAGTCCCGGTTGAGTATCTAGCCAAATCTGGCGACTAATTACGTCATACCTATCAGCTACCTTTGTGCCTGGCGGGATTTGAGCAGACAATGAGCTAGTAGCCCAAAGATAGCGGTGAACTAAAGGAGTTTGACAACTGGCACAAACACTATCTCCCATAGGATTAATCGGGCTATTACAGCCTGGATTTATACAATAAATTATCCGTTGAGTAGAAATCATAAAAGTATAAATTTAAAAAATCAATTAACTCATGAACTTCGATTAACTTTAGCTGGCAATGACTTGAAGGCTAGAATAGACTGGATTTGTGTACCGCTAGCTACACCTTGTTACTGAAATTAATCCAAATTACTGGTAGAAATACCAAGTTTTGTTTTCTGTAAATAACTTACGTCTGGCTGTATCTAATCGTAGAAATGCATTTACGTCAATGTAGAGACTAGGATGGCGCTATGCCAAGTTTTACCTTAATCTGGCTTCTGGCAGGAGCAGTTCTGTGTCTGATGGAATTGTTCTTACCATCGTCGTTTGTTGCCTTCATGATGGGAATTAGCGCTTTTGTAGTAGCGCTGCTGTCTAGAGTGGGTTTGGGAAATGTATGGTTGCAAGTTCTACTTTGGCTATTAGTTTCCACATTACTAATCGTCCTTTCTCGTCGGTTTTTGCAACCACGACAACGCAAATCGAAAATTCAGGATGCAGTCATAGCTGAAACCTTAACAGAAATTCCGCCTGGTAAAACAGGGCGGGTGTTGTATGAGGGAAATTCTTGGCAAGCACGATGTGACGATGACAAATTTACCGTACCACCCCATCAAAAAGTTTATGTGGTTAGGAGAGAAGGTACTACTTTGATTGTGATACCAGACAATCTGTTGAATTCTTAGCCAAGAGGGCAGAAAGTAGGAAACAAGAGTTATAAAGACTTATCTCTCATTAAGACCGCAAGGGGGCAGGGGGCAGGGGGAGAAAGAAAGAGTTTTCATTTTGCACAGATGGAGGAATCATAACTAATCAGCCGGACATGATATTAGTAGTTCTTCTGCTCCCGACTCCCCTTTAGTTTTGAGTGACATTTAATACTTAAAAAATCAGGAGGTTCACAATGGAACAGTTCTTTTTACTAGTATTTTTAGCCCTTGGTGGTTCTGCGGTAGCAGGATCTGTGAAAGTCGTCAATCAGGGCAATCAAGCTTTGGTGGAAAGATTGGGTAGTTATAACAAAAAATTGGAACCAGGACTAAACTTTGTTATTCCTTTCCTAGATAAAATTGTTTACCGAGAAACTATCAAAGAAAAAGTCTTAGATATTCCTCCCCAACAGTGCATCACCCGTGACAACGTTGGCATTGAGGTAGATGCTGTGTTTTATTGGCGGATCGTGGATATGGAAAAAGCCTGGTACAAGGTAGAAAATCTCCAGTCGGCAATGGTAAATATGGTGCTGACTCAAATTCGTGCTGAAATGGGACAACTGGAGTTGGATCAAACCTTTACTGCTCGTTCCCACATCAGCGAACTTTTATTACAGGATTTGGATGTTGCTACCGATCCTTGGGGTGTGAAAGTGACACGAGTAGAACTGCGAGATATTATTCCGTCTCAAGCCGTGCGTGAATCGATGGAATTGCAAATGTCGGCAGAACGACGCAAACGGGCAGCAATTTTAACTTCTGAAGGCGAACGCGAATCTGCTGTTAATAGTGCTAGAGGTAAAGCGGAGGCGCAAATATTAGATGCGGAAGCTCGTCAAAAATCAACAATTTTGCAAGCGGAAGCTGAACAAAAGTCGATCGTTCTGAAAGCTCAAGCTGAACGTCAGCAACAGGTTTTGAAAGCGCAGGCGATCGCAGAGTCATCAGAAATTATTGCCCAAAAGCTCCACAATAACCCCAATGCCAATAAAGCAGTGGAAGTTTTGTTTGCCTTGGGTTATCTCGATATGGGCGCGACAATTGGTAAAAGCGATAGCAGCAAGGTGATTTTTATAGATCCGCGTTCCATTCCCGCCGCTTTAGAGGGCATACGTTCTGTCGTTTCAGATGGTCAGGGTAACTCTAACGAATTCTTTTCTAAACAAATATCAGGATTAGAAAATAACCGCGCTAGTTAGCAGTAGAGGTGGAGAGTAGGGACAAGGGAGGACAAGCTTCTTCCTTGTCTCTTTGTCTTTTTCCAATGACAAATGACAAATGACTAATGACTAATGACTAATGATAATTAACCCAGAACAGGTTATCAACGCTATTATTGCGATCGCTAATCCTTTAATTAAGGAAAAAATTCAGCGCAATGAGACTGTAATTAAATTACTTCAGCAGTTTAACCTTGACCCAGAGCATCCACCAGCAGATTTTAGTGGGGTTTATAGTTGTGGTTCCCGGTGCTAAAGTTGTTTTAACTTGTCGCACCGAACATTTTCCCGAAGCCAAGGAAGGACGCGCCCTACTCAATGCCGAGTTGCAAGCTTCTACCAAGCAACTGACGGGAGAAACACCGCAATTTGAAGTGCTGGAACTGGAGAAATTTAACGACGAGCAAATTCGACTGGTGTTGTCGCACCAAACAGAAGCTGCAACAGTTGAACAAGTAATGGGAAATCCACAATTATTGGATTTAGCCCGTCGTCCGGTGATGACTGAGTTAATTTTAGAAGCTTTGCCAGATATTGAGGCGGGTAAACCTGTAGATATGTCGCGGGTTTACTTGTATGCGGTGCGGCGGAAAATGGAACGGGATATTAAGAGCGATCGCACGTTTACTTCTTTAGCAGAAAAGTTATACTTTTTGTGCGAACTATCTTGGGAAATGCTGTCTACAGACCAAATGAGCCTCAATTATCGGCTTTTCCCTGACAGAATTCGGCGGTTATTTGGTTCGGTGGTGCAAGAAGAAAAAGATTTAGACCACTGGCATTACGACATGATGGGGCAAACAATGCTCATCCGCAATGCTGATGGTGATTATACTCCAGCGCACCGGTCTTTGTTAGAGTTTTTTGTAGCGTATAAATTTGCAGCAGAGTTAGGAGCGTTATCTAGCGATTTTACTGAGTTAGCGCGGGTGCGCTTCCAGATAAATCATGATGCTGCACCTGTTGATTATAGTTGGTCTTCTTATTTTATTCGTCAGGTAGATGCATCTGGGGAGATTTTGCAAGCTGCGGAATTGAACAGATTTATAAGTGAATCGTTGGAGAAATTGAGGGTGACTTTTGGTAAAGCACCTTTAACAAAAGCAGTGATGGATTTGCTGGTAGGGATGATTGATGTTGAGGCTAAGGAGTCAGTAATTAAGATTATTGAGGAGACGCGGGGGAAAAGTGAGGATGAGGTTGGTTATGTCGGGGGAAACGCAGCAACAGTTTTGGTAAAGATTGACAAGTTTGCTTTGGATGGAAGAGATTTAAGCCATGCTGTGCTTAAAGGTGCTGATTTTAGTGAGGCTAGCTTGCGTCATGTTAATTTTGCACAAGCAAATTTGGTTGACACTACTTTTACTAAAGTATTTGGTGCAATTTTCTCAGTTGCGTATAGTTTTGATAGTCAATTTGTAGTTACTGGTGATGGTGAAGGCATTGTTCGTATATGGAAAGTTACTACTGGCGAAGAAATTTTAACTTTTAATGGACATACTAACGCAATACTTTCAGTTGACTTTAGTCACGATACAGGCGTTACAGGTTTAAATGAATCTAAAAAAGCAACTCTCAAAGTCTTAGGTGCTATAGAAGATAAGGAATAAATTTTAGGCGATACTTGATGGTAAGCTAGCCCGTGGTAGACATGGCCTCATATTTAATTTGACCTATTTGATAAAATCACAATGTGTAGTGAAAAGAATGCGATATCTACGACGCTCTACGCCTACGCACTAATTGTTGCATTCTTCCAGCGATAAAATAATCAAGCTTTGATAAGTTTAAAATTATGACATTATCTATTCAGCCAACCACAGCACTAAATATAGAAGAGTTCTTACAACTACCAGAGACAAAACCAGCAAGCGAATATTTTAACGGACAAATCTACCAGAAACCTATGCCACAAGGAGAACACAGTACATTACAAAGCAGTTTAGTTACAGCTATTAATGAGATTGCTAAACCGCAAAAAATTGCTTATGCTTTTCCTGAATTACGCTGTACATTTGAAGGTCGTTCAATAGTACCGGATATTGCTGTGTTTGAATGGCAAAGAATTCCCCTTGCTGCTAAGGGTAGAATTGCGAATAAATTTGAAATTCCCCCAGATTGGATAATTGAAATTCTCTCACCAGAACAATCGCCCAACCGAGTTATCCGCAAAATTACATTTTCTATTCAAAATGGAGCAAAGCTAGGCTGGTTGCTCGATTCGGCTGATGAGTCAATCATGATTTTTGAACCCAATAAATTACCAGAATTAAAAGAAAAACAAGATATTTTGCCCGTTCTAAGTGTTTTGGAGAATTGGCAATTAACAGTTGCAGACGTATTTAGTTGGTTGAGCTTTGTTTGAATAAAGCATTTATTACAGCAGAATTCAGGAGTCGGAATTCAGAATGGGCTACGCTCCGCTCCGCTAACAGAAGTAAAACATGCTTTATTCCTTTGATAAAATCGGTATAACTATTGACTAATCCCAGTAGCTTGATTTACTTGGCATTCGCTGCACAACCCAAAAAACTCTAGGGTGTGGTAAAAAACTTTAAACTTATGGCTGGATTCTAACTGGTCTTCTAGGTCATGGACTGGGCATTGACTAATCGGAATTGAGACACCGCATTGCAAACAAGTAAGGTGGTGTTTGTCTTGTTGCGCTAGGCTGTAGAGGGCTTCACCGTTAGCCAAATTCCGCACTTGTACGATGCCTTCGAGTTTTAAGACATCTAGGGAGCGGTAAACTGTCGCTAAACCCATGCTCTGATTGGTATTACGTAGTTCTACGTAAATATCCTGGGCAGAAATGCCTTTTTTGATGTTTTTCAGTAGGTTCAAAATACGCTCTTGACTGCGGGTGCGTATGGCTCTCATAGACAATAATTTAAATATGCCACTTGTAGTTGAAGCTGTTAGATGGGTTAATCGATCGATTAACTTTAACGGCTTCGTAATCTTATTTTCACTCAGTTGGAACAGAAAGTTATAGTATAGCGATCGCAGCATTCAGCAAAAGCCCGTGCAAACCAAGTATCTAGCTAAAATTTTCGTGACACTTCGTCCTTCAGTCTTAGACCCTGCTGGTGTGGCTGTACAATCCGGTCTTCAGCAACTGGGATACGATAACGTTGACCAGGTGCGGATTGGCAAGTACATTGAACTCACCATCACCTCAACTGATGAGAAGAAAGCGCGTAAAGACCTTGATACCATTTGTGACCAAATGCTATCAAATCCCGTAATTGAAAACTACCGCTTTGATTTGATTGAGGTCGAAACCCAAACTGGGGTATTTTAGGTACTGGGGATTGGGGACTGGGGACTGAGGATTGAGCATTGCTTCTCCCTCATCCCCCTCATCCCCACTCCCAATGACTAATGACCAATGACTAATGACTAATGACTAATGACTAATGACTAAATTCGGTGTTATTGTTTTTCCCGGTTCTAATTGCGATCGCGATGTTGCTTATGTAACCAGAGACTTGCTAGGGCAACCAACTCGCATGGTTTGGCATCAAGAAACAGATATTGCTGATTTGGATGTCGTTATCATCCCTGGTGGCTTTAGTTACGGCGATTATCTGCGCTGCGGTGCGATCGCGCGTTTTTCACCCGTGATGCAGCAGGTTGTCGAACACGCTCGAAAAGGTAAGTTTGTCCTCGGTATTTGCAACGGTTTTCAGGTATTAACTGAAGCTGGACTTTTGCCGGGGGTATTGACTAGAAATCGGGATTTGCATTTTATCTGCGATCGCACCCCCTTAAAAGTTGAGCGGACTAATCTCTTATGGACGCAAGCTTATAGCAATAGTGAAGTCATCACTTTGCCTATTGCCCACGGAGAGGGGCGATTTTACGCTGATGAAGCCACTCTTGCAGAAATTGAAGATAACGGGCAAGTCGTGTTTCGCTATGAAGGGGAAAATCCCAACGGTTCGCTGAACAACATTGCCGGGATTTGCGATCGCCAGGGCAATGTGTTGGGGATGATGCCGCACCCAGAAAGGGCGTCTGACCCTATGCTGGGGAATAGCGATGGCTTGAGGTTGTTTCAGGGATTGTTAGAGAAAATAGCGGCATTAGCGTAGAGCAAATGCCGGGCGAGTATGTTAGATCCCAAAGCGATCGCTATCTCGGCGATCGCTCCAATGAATAATTAGCAACTAGGGTTAACTTTCCGCAAAATCTCAAATTGGCTCACCATCCCCAAGTCCCAGGAGCGCCTTTGAAAGGCCCAACAATATCGCTGGTGACCCAACCGCCATAGAAGTTACCCGGTTGTGGTTGCACCTCTTCGCCATTCACGTAGCATTTCTCCATTAAATGAGCGTAAAAAGCTACATAATCCTTGATAGCTGCAAAAGCTGGTGTAGGGTTAGGGTAAAACCAAGCAGCATTATAAACTTCTTTTTCGCCAACTCGGATTGTATAGTATCCGGCACTACCCTTCCACTCACAAAAGCTAGATTGCGGTGTCGGCTGCAAATATTCCATTTTGATATCCGCAGGGGGAATGTAGTAAGAAGGAGGATGACTAGTTTCTAAAACACGTTTGGCGTTGTGGGTATCTACAATTATTGTGCCGTTAAAGATTATTTGGATATGTTTACTTGTGTCCTCCAGACGAGGAGGACGGGGGTAATCCCAAACTGATTCTTGTCCGGGAGCGGGTTCAATGCGTTGAGAATTAACCATCGGAAAATCTTGATGTCAAATTAACGTACCTCTTTAAGAGTATCAATTTGCTTGGTAAACAACTCAGTGAATAAACTCAGCACAGTCCGTTCTTCGCGCACTTTTATATTGGCACTGATTGACATACCTGATTGTAAGGTAACGTTTTTACCCTTAATCACTAAGGATTGTTTATCCAATGAGAGCTTTGCCGGAAATCTATAAAACTGATGTGTTTGGTCTGGTGGTAATGCGTCCGATCCTATCCCATCCACTTCCCCTTTGATATCGCCAAATTCGCTGTAAGGAAAAGAGTCAATTCTGACATCTACCTTCATACCTTTTCGGACAAAACCAATATCTTTGTTAGTGATGAAAACTTCAGCTATATAGTTTTCATTGGGGACTATTTGCAGCAGTTTTGTAGTCGGAGTTGCTACAAATCCAGGGTTTTTTGCTTGTAAATCGAAAACTGTTCCAGCTACAGGCGCACGGAGTTCTTCATATCTAACATTTAACTCTGCTTGAGAGATTTTACTATTGACATCTGCTAAACGCTGCTCATTATCCAGCACAACTTTCATAAATTGGCTATCGATTTCGGCAATCCGCTGTTTGTTATCAGCTATCTTATCCGAAATGTTTTTATCAGAAAGAGCCACCGTATTGCTTAACTCTTGTCGTCCTTTTTCTATATCAAACTGGAGGCGTTTCTGTTCCTCACCAAGTTGTGCTACTTCTGCCGTGCGGTTTTGTACTTCTTGTTGCTGGTTGAGGTACTGAAGTTTAGAAATGCCACCTTCTTCTGCTAATATCCTCAGTTTATCTAAAATCTGCTGTTGAATAGCTAAACTGGCTTTACTATCTGCCTGCTTAATCTGAGTTTGAGTCAGTTGTTTTTTAGTTTTTTCTACTTCTAATTGCGCTGCTAAAGAGCGAGAATATAGTTCTTTTTTGGTAAGTTCTAGACGTTGTTGCTCATCAATTCCTAGCGCATAATATTGACCGGAATTTCTTAATTGAGTTCGCAAGAATTCATTTTCTCCTACTAACGCTGCCCGATTTTTCAGCAGAAAAGCAGTTTCTTGTGGCAAATTACCGCGCAAATATAACAGTTCAGATCCTGTGGTGGTAGTTGCACCCATCAATCGACGATAAATCTGGTTTTCTTTAAGTAATGCAATGCGAATTTTCTTCAAAGAATTTAATTCAGCAACAGAAGCGATGGAATCAAAAGTCAGCAACAAATCTCCTGGTTTTACTGCTTGTCCATCTTTAACATTAACCGTTTTCACCACTCCACTAACAGGAGCCTGAACTTCTTTGACTGTTCCTTGGGGTTTTAATTGCCCTGTTGCTGGCACTACTTGCTCAATTTTTGCAAAATAAGCCCAAGCAATTGCAAAACAGGCTAGCCCCATTAGAGTCACCATGATTGTCCGCGACCAAATTGGAGATTGGCGCAAGACAATGGATTGCTCAAATTCCTGACTGTTTGAGTTAATTAAAGGCTGTTGACCAGTTTTCTGTTGTTTTGTAAGTACTCGTGAATCTTGCTTGACTCCGTTTTTCTGATTGCCGTTGAGGTGATTCCCATTAAGTTGAGTCATAACGATTTTTGATTTTAGATTTGGGATTTTTTGTAGGGTGGGTAGAGTGGGTACTATTTATCTATACCGAAAACCTAGATTTTGATATTTGTAAAATTACCTACTCTACCCTGATTCCTGCGTCTATAAAATGTTGGGAAAACAGAGAATTTACTGATGCCATGCCCCCAGCAGGGACTAATTACAAGTTGACATCTTGTTGCTGATACAGGTAATAATAATGACCTTTAGTAGCCATTAATTCTTGATGGCTACCTTGTTCTATAACCCTGCTATTATCCATCACGACAATCATATCTGCATTACTCACGGTGTTCAGTCGGTGGGTAATAAAAAATACTGTATCACCCTTGAATGCCTTAGCTAAATTGAGACATATTTGCCGTTCTGTGGGATAATCTAATGCGCTAGTTGCTTCATCTAAAACTAATAATTTTGGTCGTTGTAAAACAGAACGAGCGATCGCAATTCTTTGTCTTTGTCCGCCGGAAAGTGCAGAACCCCTTTCTCCCACCCGCGTGTTGTAACCGTTGGGCAAGTTCATGATAAACTCGTGGGCACACGCCACCTGAGCCGCTTCGATAATTTCTTCGGTTGTCGCATCTGGATTCGTCAGAGCAATATTTTCCTGAACGCTGCCGTCAAACAATAATGTCTCTTGGGGAACTACGCCAATCTGCCGTCGCAGTGAATAAAGTTCTACTTTGGCAATATCATAACCATCAATCAAAATTCTACCGGACTCAGTTTCATAAAGTCTGAGTAGTAATTTCATCATCGTACTTTTACCAGACCCACTTTGTCCGACAATGCCGACAAATTTACCTGGCGCAAATTCGAGGTTGACATTGGAAAGTTGCAGAGGGCCAGTTGTGCCAAAGCGGAAGGAAACATTTTCATATTTCACTGCTCCCTTGATCGTAGGTAAGGGGATATTGTAGCGGTCTGTTTCTCCTTCTTGCGGTGTATCGACAATATCGCTTAAACGCTCTAGAGACAAAGCTGTTTCTTGGAAGCTTTGCCAGAGTTGAGCCAAGCGCAATATTGGGCTGGTGACGTAACCCGATATAATTCTAAAAGCAATTAATTCGCCTAAAGTTAATTCTTGTTGCAGTACTAGATAAGCTCCTACCCACAAAACTAGTAAGCTGCTGAGTTTGTTGAGGAAGTTGCTGGTAGAATTAGCCAGGGTAGAAGTCACAACTGTTTTAAAACCAGCGGCGACAAACCGAGCGTAACGCTCTTGCCAGGAAAAGCGCGATCGCAATTCGATATTTTGCGCTTTTACTGTTTGAATTCCTGACATCACCTCAACTAAATAAGATTGAGTTTCGGCGTTGCGTTCGGCTTTGGCACGTAATTGTCTGCTAATGGTGGGAGAAGCAATTAAGGTGATAATCACAAATATTGGAATTGTGCTTAAGCCTACTAAGGTGAGTTGCCAACTGTAAATCAGCATTACACCGATATAGACCACCGAAAACAGAGCATCTAACCCCACTGTTAGAGCAGTACCCGTGAGGAATTGGCGGATATTTTCTAATTCGTTGATGCGAGTGGAAAGTTCGCCCACCGGTCGGCGTTCAAAGTAGCGCAGTGGTAAACGTAATAAGTGGTCGATGATTTGCGACCCTAAACCCATATCGATCCGGTTAGTGGTATCGACAAATAAGTAGGTTCGTAAGGTAGTCAGTACTGCCTCAAATAGCCCGACTACTAATAGCAAAATCCCCAAAATATGTAGCGTGCCAATACTATTTTGAGTGATAACTTTGTCGATAATTAACTGAACGACTAGCGGATTTGCCAACGCTGCCAACTGCACGAAAAAGGAAGCGATAAAGACTTCTATTAGGACTCGACGGTGCTTTGATAAATAGGGCAGAAACCACCGTAAACTAAAGCGCTCTTGAGGTGTTTCTTTAGTAGCAGTGAGCAATAATACCCTAACTTTGGGCGGAAAGTCGGTTGGGTCAACATCTAATTGTTCAACCAATTGAGCAGGTTTGCAGCGGACAATTCCTTTGGATGGCACACCTAGAACCATAGTATTTGCACCCGCTTCATATAAAACGGCAAAATTCTCACCATAGCGAATCAATGCTGGTGTAGGAACGCGCGTCACCGAGGCGACTGGTAGCTCTATCAACTGCGCCTTAAGTCCGATTAACTCTGCCAGGTAAGCAGTAACTTGAAACGATATAACACCCTGACGTTTGACTTGCTCAGTTAAGATGCGGCGAACCACCTCTCGACGAAACGGCATTTCTAAGTGCTTCGCAATCATTTGGAAGCAGGCGAAGGCTGTATTTAGTTCTCCCTTACCACCAAAAAACGGGTATTTCTGTTTTGACGAGCTGTTTGAGGTTTGGGGGGCTGTCTGTGGAACTTCTTCGTCCGATGCGTAGGGGATATCTAGTTCCTCTGCGCGATCTGATTTGGTGTCGCTTACCACAACTTCTATCTGATGGCTATCTTCCAAGCTCAAATCTGACGGATCTATACCAAGCAACCGTGCGGGGTTTTGACTTAGGACCTGGATCTTGTCTCTGTCATCGTCCGATTCTAGAGGATCGCCAGGTGAGAAATTCGTTACGGTACCACCTCCACTCACAAACCAGACCCTTTCTTTATCTAGTTGGTTGAATGGAGTTGTTCCTGGAGGGAGGTAATGTATTTTCGCCTTTGGTAAGGCATTTTCTGCCAGTTCTCTAAGATTTAAAGTAGCGATCGCTTGCTTTTGCCAATAGGAACTGAGAATATCGAAAACTTCTATCAAATAACTGCGGTTTTTGCGAGCATTGGCAAAAGCTGGGTATAAAGCCAGAAAACTAAAATATGCCGATGCATTCAAGGTTAAACATACTACTTCGGTGGAGGCGATCGCTGTTTCACAGGCGATATCGCGCAACAAACCTATTTCGCCAAGAATTTCCCCAGGTTGCAGTAATTTTAGGGTGATTGGCATTTGCGTCTGGGGATCGTATCCCAACAGGCGCACTTGTCCCTCATAAATTATGGTAATGTTTTCCGGGAGACTTTCTTTACCGATGATTTTCTGACCTATGCGATAGCGCCAGGCTTGCACCTGTTCTGATAGATTAGCGATCGCTGCATCTGGTAACCCATCAAACCCTTCTAGGGTGGCGATAAATTCAACAAAAGTGTTCTTAATATAAGTCATAAAAAACAAGTCGAAGGTAAAAGCGAGGAATAAAGCCGAGAATATTAGGGAGTATCTGTTTTACTAACGGTGGCAGTTTTTGCTTTTATGCCAGCAACTGCAAGACTTCTGTAGAATCAGCGTGCTTAAATATGTAAAAGCACAGAGGCGAGGTTCGTCTAATTCCATACCTGCATTCACCTCACAGAGTTCCTGCTGTTTGTTATGCGTTGTTCAAAACAATGATAGTTTAAGTAGATTGAGGACAAGCTATCACTTAGTTCGCACTACATAGTTTATACTATCTTAAAATAATTATTTAGCATTGCAGGTATGCAATATTGATACTTATCATTAAATTAAGACACAGAAACGCGGTTGTTAAACTTAGCGTTGCATATTTTAATTTATGATAATCAACATGAAAATATCACAGATGCTTTCCTAAGTAAATACCCTATTTAAGAAATATGTAAGAAAAAAAACTTTAATTTTTTGAATGATTTTTTACAAATTATTAAATATAAAGATTGACAGTATCACTGATGGCGAAAGACTGTGAGCTTTGCTTGCCAAACAGCGCTACGCTCCATTATTAAATAATTCTTTATCACTTTTTTGCTAGTTAATTTTTATAAAAATTAACTAGAAAAGTAAAGGTGAAGATTTTTGTCCTCGTAGAGAAATCAACTATTAAATTTACGCAGGAAACACTATAACTGCCTTCAGTAAATTTACTAGTTTAATTAATATCGAGTCCATTTAATCGCCACCAATAAAATAACCCCACCCCTTAACTAGGATGAGGTTGTTCTATTTTGCTAAGTAATATCATGTCCGACTAAATACTTGTCATTACGTTCGCTCCTGGCGTTCCCGTTGGCGCAGCCTCTCGTAGAGAAGGGTACGCAGCGATAGCGGAGTGAAGTAATCGCATCCGAAGTGATTGCTAACGTTCCCCTCTGTTTCACTCGCAATGACATATCGTAAGTGATTAAGCGGACTTGATATAATTACTTGAATTTAATATTACGCAACATTGACACTCAAATTTACCTGCACAATCAGATCGTTGTAATCTTTGTCACCACTATTTGCTAAATCTTCAAAGCCAAAGGTATTATTTCCCAACAGGCGAATGTGATCTACTTTATCTGAGTTAGCACCCAAGTATGTGAAGTAAATCTTCCTATTGGCATTGCCATTGGCATCGAGAATTGCATCGGGTTTGCCATCTACAATAATAAATGGTGCAAACAAAGAATTCCCCCCGAAAGTACCGGCGTAATTTGCACTCCCTTGGTTTTCTACCGCCAAGTCAATGCCTCCAACACGCCCACGCACAGCGGCTTCGGCGTAACCAGCCTGGCCAACGAGGATATCTGCTTTCCCATCGCCATTGGTGTCAATACCACCATTCTCATCAGCCACCTTATAGAAGCCGACAAAGTTGTTGTAAGATGCTTCTCTGTTGACTACAAACTCAGCTTTTGCCGATTGTGTCACACTCCGTAAATCAATCACTTCACCTTGCTTTTTGCCTTGCAGACCAGTACCTAAAGATACCTCTTGCTCTGTTGCCTGAATATTCACAACCAAATTCTGGAAGTTGAGAGAAAACCCTTCCTCTTCTGTGCTGTTATTTGTAGTTGAGGAAAAAAGGACACTTGAGGAGGAGGTTTTCCCAGACAGTACAGACTGAGTAGTACTGTTGGATACCAGATAAAATCTGAGTTTGGTGTCAGACTCAAATTCTAATATATTTTTCAGGTCAGTTTGCTTAAAACCCTTGGGCAGCTTGTTAATGGAAGATAAAATCACCTTTGAGCGCAAAAGAGCAGCTTGCGTATAGCCTTGTGCACCAGGAGCTATGCCGTTAATTTTACCTTCATCATCATCAACATTAAATACACATAGTTCATTTACCTCTTTAGCGGTGTTATTTTTAATCTTGATTGAGAGTTTTCTTTTACCACCTTTAATGTTCTGCTTAGTCTTGACACTAAAGATATCGCCTGTAACTATTGTCAGTAGGGTAATCGACTGAATACTAGAAGTAGTATCTTCAGCAACAGAAAGTTTAAACACATCACTGGCTTCATCTCCAGCAACATCCTTGGCGGTGACTTTGATGTTTAAGTTGCCTACATCCTCATTTGTCGGAGTGCCACTGAAGGTACGGGTAGTAGGATCGAACTTCAACCCACTCGGCAGAGGCTTATCGTTTTCTAGGGTAGCAGAATAGGTGAGGATGTCTCCAAGATCCTCATCGCTGAAGGTGTTAGCTGGGACGGTGAAGTTGAAGAGTGTGCCTTCGGTAGCTTCTTGGTCTGCAATTTCTTTTACCAAGATTGGAGCATTATTGACATTATTTATCGTGATTTTAAACACATCACTGGCTTCATCTCCAGCAACATCTTGAGCGGTAACTTTGATGTTTATGCTACCTACATCCTCATTCTCAGGAGTGCCACTGAAGGTTTGGGTAATAGGATCGAACTTCAATCCAGTCGGCAGAGGCTCATCGTTTTCTAGGGTAGCAAAATAGGTGAGGATGTCTCCAACATCCGCATCGCTGAAGGTGTCATCTGGGACGGTGAAGTTGAAGAGTGTGCCTTCGGTGGCTTCTTGGTCTTGAATTGCCTTTGCCACCACTGGAGCATTATTGACATTATTTATCGTGAGTTGAAACACATCACTGACTGTTTCTCCAGCAACATCTTGAGCGGTAACTTTGATGTTTAGGCTACCTACATCCCCACTTGTCGGAGTACCACTGAAAGTTTTGGTAGCAGGATCGAAATTAAACCCAGTCGGCAGAGGGGTATCGTCGTCCAGAGTTGCAGTGTAGGTGAGGCTATCTCCGACATCTGGATCGCTGAAGGTGTTATCTGGTACAGTGAAGGTGAAGAGACTATCTTCAGTGGCTATTTGGTCAAGGATTTGATTTGCCACCACTGGAGCATCATTGACATTATTAACCGTGAGTTGAAACACATCATTGGCTGTATCTCCACCAGGATCTTGAGCGACAACTTTGATATTTAGAATACCTACGTCCCCATTATCAGGAGTACCGCTGAAAGTTTTGGTACCAGTATCGAAGTTCAACCCAGTCGGCAGAGGGGTATCGTCGTCCAGAGTTGCAGTGTAGGTGAGGCTATCTCCATCCGCATCCGTGAAAGTGTTATCTGGTACAATGAAGCTGAAGAGAATATCTTGAGTAGCTATTTGGTCTTGAATTGCATTCGCTACTATTGGAGCAGTTAGTACTGAAGCGTAGGCTGCCATTACTTCTGGGTGAAACGCCAGAGCAGGAACAATTCCCCCTGTAGAAACCTCCAGTTCCCAGTCACCACCTAATGCAGCACTCCCTGTTAAGTCATCAGATGCTGCTACTACAGCAGCTGTCAATTCACTCAGGTGCTGTAGAAATGTTTTACCTTGCTCTGTTTGCCCGACTTCGCAACCATACAATAATAGTTGTGCATCCGCACTCAAAACATTTGCCCAGCCCATGAGTTCCCAAGCATAAAGGTTGAGGGTTTCGTGGCTGAGTAGACTGTTCCCCAGGTAGACTTGCCCTGGTGCGCCGTGAGAAACAATGTGTAGGCTGTTGATTTCCCGATGAGTTGCCAGCACTTGGCTAATTTGTTCAATGCCATTCTGGTCAGCATCTAAGACTACAACAGAGGTGTTCGGCAAGACACCTGCTACTAGACTTTGGTAGTTCTCAACCTGTGGGTCGATGAAAACTAGGCGAGTAGCAGGTAGTTGCTCGTGCAAGTCTTGAGTTGGCTGAGTAGCGATCGCGATCGGAATGGTGTCTGACATAATTACTCTTAATTAATTAATAGTTTTTTCGTTGCAGCCGTTACGTGTCATAACCTGGAAATCACGTGGAAGCAGAATTTTTTGGCATAGCGGAAGGGTCAATTATTCAACTTATAGAAAAAGTTAACAGTTAACTACAGTAAAATTACTGTTTTAATTGATATCGAGTCCATTCTATTGCCCAAAATCAAAAGACTTCCAAATAAAAAAATATCCCATCGCTTTTAAGGCAGGGGCCACTTGGGAGCAACGCGAAAAAGTGAGATCGTCGTGAAATAAGCAGGGGGAGCAGGGGGAACAAAGAGAAAAAATTGGTGATTTTTACTACCTAAATAGCCATGAATACACTTATTTTTTTCTCCCACCCTGCCTCCTCTGCCTCCCCTGCCTCAAGAGCTTACCCATCTCACAAAATCGCATTGCTCCCGGGCACTTAGCTGGGGAAGCAAAAGTCGTTTTGATTCCAAAAATTGGATAATTTATTTTTTGGAGTTCCCCAAACAAACCCACCCCAGAAGCGGCGTGAGTCCATTTGGTTCAGTTTACCAACATCTGGTATTAATACTGCCTATGACCAACTATCTCAGTAGAGGTTTAAGGATTTTAGTAGTTTGGACTCCAGTGAAACGCGGGTGGGGTGGGCATTACAATGGCCACCCCACAATAACGAACTATTTACTGGATCTAGTTTACGTAATTGAAAACCGCTGTTTCGATAGTTATTTAAACCACGCTGCACTTTGGCGTTTAGACTAAGCCACGACGCTAGCAGAAAAAACGAAATCATTTACACTGAGGCTACTTGATGCAATTCCCAGCAATGAAACCAACTCTGTATCTCCGGTTTTCACGATAGTGTCAGCACCCTGTTGGAATAGCCTTAGATTACTGACGGCAATACCGCCCAGCCCGATTTTATCAATGCCGATCGCAAAATCAGTCACAATATTCTTGCTAGTTGGCAGACTGGCGTTAGCAATCCAGAATTGGTCAGCACCAGCACCACCACTCAAGCGATTACCGCCCTGTTGACCAGCAAATAGCACATCATCACCATCGCCACCAAACAAGGAATCATTCGCACTGGAGAAGAGTTTGTCATCACCGGAACCACCATAAAGACGGTTATTGCTGCCATTACTGGTGAGGGTGTCATTGCCGGAGCCACCGAAGGATAATTGACGAGAACCTTCAATTACTGTGAGTTTATCGGCACCTGCTGCCCCAAATAAATTATTACTACCACTAGCTTCAACTACAGCGATCGCATCATTACCATTACTACCATTGGCACTGATATTTTGAGCTGGGCTATTTTGACCAATAAATATGCGATCGTTACCGTCTCCCCCGGATACTGAAGAGTCACTGCCAACGAGTACAGTGTCATCACCGTTTCCAGTCTGGATTGTGTTAGCTTTATTAGCCTCTACAAAGTCTGCTCCATCACCTGTGGATAAGGTTTGATTTGGCTGAACGGTAATATCATCGTTGTTAGTCGAGCCAAACTTAATTTTTTCAGCTTGAGGTTGACCTAAACCAGCAGCAAGGTTGAGAGGATTTTCCAGCTTCAACAAAATGATTTCGTTGTTGTCTATTACTGGATGTTGAGGATTGTTGCCAGGACGCCCTGTTGAGAAGGGATAGTTATTGTCATTAGCAACCAAAATGGTGTCTTTGTCAACAACTAACACATTTTCAATTGTTTGAAATGGGAAGTCAAAGGTTGTTTTCCCGTCACCGTTGATATCGTTAGGGTCTTGGATGTTTAACAAGTCTGCAACTTCTTGTTTGGCTACATAGCCATTAGAATCTGTTTTAGACAAGTCTATTTTGTAAATCCTCTTAAATTTAGCCGCAGCCCCTTGATTGTTATCCCGTTCAATAACTAGATACTCATTATCATTAATAACTGCTAAATCCCCGATGGAATTTGACGGATTATCCAATCTGTAGTAGCGTAACCGATCGCTGTATTTGTGGCTGGCTATATCAAATTCGTTAATCCGTAAAGCACCAGGAGTATCGCCTTGAACAGTACCTTCTAGAAGGAAATAAAGCTTGGTTTTGCTGGCGTTAATTGCTCCGCCTTCAAAACCTTTGGAACTACCCAAGTTAGCAAAAGCATCACCTGAAAGAACATCGGGATTTTGTGGCGATCGCACTATATTATATTGAGGATCGTCTCTGAGGCGATCGCGTACTCCATCGGCGATATCTGGGAAATCTGAGAAGAGTGCATCTACCCCTAATTGATAGAACTGCTGAATTTCTAGTGCTAGCTTGCCTTTATAATCTGCTGCTAGGTATTGATCTTCCGCCCGGAAGGTGTAAGGATGAACCTGCAACCCGGCATTGTGAGCATCTTGAATTAAGGTAGAGGGAGGTAACGTTGTCTTATCAGCATCATTGACTGCTCCATCGCCATTGACATCATCGGCTTTGCCATCACCATTAGCATCAGTACCTTTGACGCTAACAATCATCCGCTTCCAAGGGCCAATGCCATCAGCATAGGTGGCAACTTCAGCCAAGCCTTCTGGAGTTCGCAAGTCGCCATAGGTGCGAGTGTCACCGCTTACCTTCAAGTCATAAGGCTGACTTTCTATAATCTTGCCGTTGATATCAATGTCACTTGCATCTAGCAATTGAACTAGAGGAATATCCACCCCTGCCGCAGGCATAATGCGATCGTGGAGTTCTTTGAGATTACTCACTTCAAAGGACTGGATGAAGATCCGATTGGGGTCAGTAAAGTTATTTGCCTTCAGCGCATCAATTAGTAACTGACTGATGTTTCTGTTAACTTTTTCTGTGGTGCCTACATAGGTAGCTTCATTGGCCAAATAGGTAGGATGCTTAGTTTCAGGGTAGATGCCAATCTTTTTACCTGTTGTCGCTTCTACATCCTTAACCAAATTGATGATTTCCGTGAAAGTAGGAATTTCAAATCGATCGTCAAAGGAATGATCGCGGAAAGGTAAACGTTCTTCTGCACGTAAAGTTTTGATTTCAGCTAAAGTAAAATCTTCAGCAAACCAACCTGTAAGTGTGTTTCCATCTAAACTTACTGTTTTTTTGCGATCGGCAAACTCTGGATGTTTGTAAACATCTGTGGTTGTGTTGCTGAAATTGACAGTGCCATCAGTGTTCAAAACTGCTAAAGCAGGTTCATGGCGAGCAATTAGCACACCATCTTTTGTAACTACTAAGTCAGGCTCAATAAAGTCAGCACCTCGTGCAATTGCTTGCTTATAAGACTCTAAGGTATGCTCTGGACGATAACCACTTGCACCTCTATGACCAATAACTTTAGGTGCTTCTCCATCTAAAGTCTTGAATTGATCGGGTGTAGAAATGGGAGCCTCTAATAACTTACCAGTGGCATCAAAATGCAGCAGATAGGGGCCAAACTCATCTCCAACCCAGATTGTCCCGTCTTTATCAAAGACGAATGACTCTACATCAAAGTCTGCACCAGTCAGTAATCTTCCAGTAGTTCCCTCATTAACTATTTCAAAAGGAACTTTATTGTTAGGGTCAGACAGTTGAATGTAATCTAAAACTTTAACGCTGCCATCGCCATTTTCTGTTCCCTTAAAATTTGGGTCTAGACGGTTGATCCGCAGTAAAAAGTCTTCACTATTATCTTTGCTACCGTAACCATTATCTGATAGGAAGTAGAAAGAGTTGCTGTTAGCAAATTGGACACCACTGAAGCCTTGAATTGGCTGTCCTGGGAAAGGCCCCGTTCTAGCATTGGCTGAGACTTCCTTACCAGAAGCGGGGCCATCACTAAAGGTATCAGCGGGTAAAGAGGCAAAGCCTACTAACTTAGTTGTCATAATTAGAATGTTGGAATATTTGTTGGGTATTTGGATTTAATTGCATCACAAGCTATTCAAGTTATCTCATTACATTACTTGTGGAAAAAATAAATCATGTTCTCATTTTATAAACTGGAATTACGGGGAAATTTCAGAACTACAAAAATATAGTTTGGGCAAGTCCGTTAAGTGAGAGTTATGGAAGGCTTGAGAAATGATAATGGGATGTTAACTACTAATATGTGTTAGTGAGTGTGTAATATTTGGATTACGAATTTAAATCTGTCGATAGTAGTTACAAGAGAACTTAGCTAATACCAAACATATTTTCATCAAAAGATTAAGAAAAGAATAAGTGAAGCAGAAGATATGATTAAAATAGACTTCAGCTAAAAAAATCTTATTTATTAAATTTTATAAAAATTAATTTTTTGTCGTTTTGCTACCAAAATATTTTTGATAATTCGGAAGAAATAGAACTTAATTTTTCAGTTTGAATTTGCTAGCGATCGCATCAATTTTTCTGCATAAGAATAAATAAATCGGCTAGTAGGGGCGTACAGATGCCCCTACGAAAGCCTCAAATACAATCGGCTGTGTCTTCTTTACGAAAATCTAGGTAAACAGACTAAGCCACTACGCTGGCAGAGAAAACGAAGTCATTTGCAGTCAGGCTAGTTGCTGTAATTCCCAGCAATGAAGCCAACTCTGTATTTCCGGTTTTCACGATAGTGTCAGCACCCTGTTGCAATAGCATTAGGGCACTAAATTGAGTAACACCAATACCACCCAGCCCGATTTTATCAATGCCGATCGCAAAATCAGTCACAATGTTCTTGCTAGTTGGCAGACTGGCGTTAGCAATCCAGAATTGGTCAGCACCAGCACCACCACTCAGGCGATTACTACCCTGTTGACCAGCAAATAGCACATCATCACCATCGCCAGCAAACAGGGAGTCATTGACATTAGAGAAGAGTTTGTCATCTCCAGAACCACCGTCAAGACGGTTATTGCTACCGTCACTGGTGAGAGTGTCGTTACCTGAGCCACCGAATAATGATTGACGAGAACCTTCAATTACTGTGAGAGTATCATCACCTGTCGCCCCAAACAAATTATTACTACCACTGGCTTCTACGACGGTAATAACATCATTACCACCGCCACCATCGGCACTGGTATTTTGAGCCGGGCCATTTTGACCAATAAATATGCGATCGCTACCGTCATTCCCGTAAATTGAAGAGTCACTCCCTGCAAGCACTGTGTCATCACCGTTTCCAGACAGGATTGTGTTACCTTTACTAGCCTCTACAAAGTCTGCTCCGTCACCTGCATTAAAGAATTGTCCTGGTTCAAGATTGACTGTATCGCTGTTGTTAGAACCAAAACCGTTCGGAAAAGTAGGTTGTACAGTTGTTAGGTTATTGGGTAATTCGAGAATGCCGAGTTTTTCAGCAGGCGTGTTACCCGTAATATTAAAGTCGTTGTCGTTAATCAAAGCTAGAGTGTTCGGTGCTACCAGTGCCAGACCTTCTAACTTTTCCACCCCGGTGTAACCAACTTGAGCAGCATTAGCAATCAAACTCTTGGTGACAGGGGTAATATTGGCAGCAGCTAACTCCGCAGAGGTCAGTTGTTCAATAGTTTTACCAGATGGCAAGGTAAAGTTTGCAGGGTTGTTGATATTGGTCGCCCCAGCTAAATCAATTTGATAAATTAGTTTATTGCCAGCAGATGTAGCATTGTCATCTCGCTCAACTACTGCAAATTTGCCGTTACCCAAGGAGACTGCATCGCCAATCTTATCGGTTCCTGGTAAACCTTCCAACAGATATAAATACTCTCCTGTTACCTGCTTGGTGACAATATCAAACTCTAGAATTCGCAGATTGAGAGAACTCTTGGAAGTCGCATCATTGGAGACATCGGGATTATCGATCGCACTCTGAATAAAGGCATATAATTTATTACCTTGTAGCGCTACAGCTTCAAAGCCCCGGTTATTGCGGCGTTGGGCATAAACTGCTGGCAATACCTCAGTACCAAAAGTTCTGACTGGTCGATCTGGGTCGGGTGCAGTAGCAGTTCCTGTGGGAATAAAGCGGTCAATCAGTTTACCATCAACATCAAAGTGGTAAATTGCCGGACGGTACTCATCTACCATCCAGTAATCTCCATTTTCCTCAACTACAATCCCTTCCAAGTCTGCACCCAAAGGATCGTTCGTTAGGGGTTGATTGTCCAGATCGACGCCAATTTCATCGGTATAGGCTGTACCATTTGCCCCTGCTTGCAAATTAGGCAGTCCCGTTAATGGCGTCGTCCCTTCTTGGCGAAATAGCCCTGTTCTGTTGGTAATGCTGATTTCACCTGTGGTGCGGTTGAGTTCAAAGCTGACTATTTCTGGCTGGAAGTTGGGTAAGAAAAATGGTCTGTTTGAACCGTTAGATTCTCCATTGGGGCCACGGTCTGTGTTGGTGACAAATTTCAGGTTGCCATTTGCTGCAAACCCTTGGAAATACAACCCAGAAAAACCACCCAAGAAAATATCTTGATTTTTAGAGGTGATACCTAACTTCGGTAGGTTTTCAAATTCATAAATGGTTAGCTTGGGTTGGGCGACAGGATTGCGAGGATCGTAACTAGTGGTGTCGATATTTAAAGAATTGGGGAAGGCATTGGTAATATTCTCCCAAGGCACCAGCTTAAAGTTAGAGTTGACGTTTTCGCCATCGATTGTCTTGGCAGGTTCATTGGAGCCGTCTTGGGTAACAAATAAACCAAATGGGAAGTTAGTCCCCAGCGGTACGTTAATTACATCAGCCCCATCTGACTCTTGCACGCTATCAATTGACCCATTGTTACCAATGGCAAAGTTACCCACATATTCGTTGTTACCTTCACGTGTGTAGGCAACAAAGGTGCTATCGCCTTGGCTGGATGCTAGCAAGTAGCCTGTACCGTTTTTGCCATAGTAGATAGTCAACCCTTCTGCGTCATCTGTGAGGTGAGAACCACCCTCAAAACGAACGCCATCGATCAGCTTGCCTGTTGTGCCACCGTCCGGTTCAGCCTGGAATTTCCAAATGCCCACATCTTCTTGGGCGATGTAGAGAAAGCCGGTTTCTTGGTCAACCACCATCCCCTCTGTTTGGGGAGAACGCCCTTCTGTGGTGGGCGAGGGGATGGTAAACTCCCGCACCAGTTCTGCTCCAATTTTGCCATTCCCTTTGTCAATCAATTTGAACTGAGCTATATCTCCAGTTTGTCGGCGACTAGTAAAGACATAGTAATCATTAGTTACGGGGCTACGGTATAAAGTAACTCCGTAAGAACTGCGAGTTGATGCAGAATAAGGAGGTTCAAAAGGTGATGCTTGGAAGATAGTAGCAATATTGCTATCGGTGATATCTTCCAAATATTGACCGGGGGTGGTGGGGTTGGGGTTAATTTTGAAGATTGCTAGTTTATCATTTTGGCGATCGCTAGCTACGGCAATATCAACAGATTGATTGCCTAATTTAAAACCGTATTGCAAGTCAATATTGTTGTAGCGAATACCACCAGGATTAACTGTTTGTAACAAATTACCAGATAAGTCATAAACCCGCAGTCCAGCATTTTTGACTGAGGTTAGTACTAGGCTATCGGCAGAATTTGTGGCATTGACATAGATCGCAGGATCGTCAGCATCAGCATTTCGATCTACAGCAGGCAGTGCCGGATCTTCATCGTCAAATAAATCGGGGCGGGTTTCTACTATGGGTGCAGCAGTTGGAACTAAGTCTGCATCTAAGGTGAGAATTTGGGTAAATTGGCTTTGGTTGAAATTGTTATCACTCACCAGCACAATTGACTGGCTACCATCTGCTAGTTTGGGGCCAAAGGTAATACCCTCGATGTTATCTGTACCGTTAGGCAAGTTTAAGTCATTTAAATTCAACAGCAGACGTTTTTGAGCGGGTTTGATAGCAGCTAGTTGTTCAGCACTCAAATTATTGAGAGAATCGTAGAAACTAATATCAGTTGCACCTTGCAAAGAAACTTCGTAAATTTTGATGGTGTTGCCTACGCCTTGTGCAAAGGAACGTTCTAACGCCAGTAAAGTGCCCCGATTATCTATTGCTAATAAATCTGTCAAACCATTGTCACTTGAGCCTGTGCTAGGGTTGGGCGATTGAGCGATAGCATCGGTAATATAAAGGTATTCCTTTTCTGGCTGTCCACTAACCAGATTGTATTGCAGAATTCGGGAACGGCTGCCACTAGTGAGTGAAGCCTTTAATCCATCTTGGGACAGGGCGTTTTCGGTGGCGGTGAATAAGGTTTTCTGGTCGGGTGTAATGGTGAGGCTTTCAAAGGCTAAGTTATTGTAAACACCTGATGTCTGCGTATCGTCGGCATCGATAACACCATTGCCATTACTGTCTTCTACTACTGGTAGAAATTTGCGGGGGACAAATAGCGACCGCACTTCTTGCCCCGTTGTCAAGGAAAATTCTTTAATAAAGGGATTGGTAACGCGACCTGCACCAGGATTAACTTCGCCCTCTGAAGATATAAAGACTGTTCCATTATTAGTTAAAGCAATGCCTTCTGGGTCAAGGCTATTGAGTGCAAAGAATTTGCCACTGGTATCTTTCAGAGGTGTGACATTGGTAAAAGTCACTCCCGTTGTAGAAATAGTACCTGGCTCAGTGGTGAAGGTATAAAAGCGGGCAGGGGCAACTTGGGAGCGATCGTCTGAGATAGCATAATAGCGGTTGTTAATTGCATCGTAGGTGACACCAGAAAGTCCACCCACTGGAGTCTGTACCCCATTCACTGTTCCTGCGACACCAGAGGGAATAAAGCCTGTAGCGAAGGTCTTCTGTCCCAAAAATTCTACATTAGGAATGGTTTTACCTGCTTCAGTTGGCCCGGTTTGCACATCTGCGAATATCAAGCGATGGTCAGAACTGGGGAATGGAAAAGTACCTACTGGGGAAAAAATCGAATCAGTATTCAGCGGCCAAAATACTCCTGAGTTGGCAATTTTCAGGTCAGCAGAAGGTAGTACGTAATCTGTTCGCAAGTTTCCGGGAGTCGTATCAGCAAAGTCTGCGGTATCAAAGCTAGGATTACCCTTTTGGCTAGCGTTTGCACCAGCTTGTAAATCTGCTTGTTGGGAACCACCCAGACTGGTAGGAATGACATTAGTATTGATATTGGGATTTTGTAACAGTTGGCGAATAGCGTTATCAAAACTATCACCATCCAACGGATCTGCATTTTGATCGCCCACAATCACAAAGCTTGAACCAGAATCAATCCCGCCCGTTTTACCCTCATCATCGTAGATGTAATTACCTTTACCAGGGGTAATATAGTCTGCCCAAAAGCGGATCTCGTCGTGGTTACGCTTACCGTTGCGGTCTTCCGCGCCATCAAAGCTTGGGGGTGTGGGGTGGCTGGCGAGAACATGAATTATCTCCCCATTCACTTGAATAGGTACGTCCCAATGACTCTTGGAGGACAGGCGTAGAACTTTGAGTTCCTCGTTAGAATACCAATCATTTAGCTGCGGTGTTGTAAGATCGTCAGGAAGCACAGCATTGGGCATATCCTTCCAGAGGAAGTTTTGGAAGGTGCGGACGTTGGCTGTGTCGATGGGATATTTGGACAGCAGCAACATCCCGTATTGACCAGGGAAATTTCCGAATCCTAAAGCATCATCACCGTATCCGGCTGCACCTGGGGTTGTAACAACTGTACCGTTGTTATTTAAGTCAAATCCAGAGGCAATACCCGTGTTGGAAGGAGCGATGTAGAAGTAGGGGTAGTCAACGGGAGTTGCACCGTTTTGGCTGATGGCTAAATAATTTTGCTGGAATAGTTGAACTGCCTCTTGGGAGTAGTCAAACTCGTTAATTAGCAGCACATCCGGGTTATTACGCTGGATAATTTCTGCAACAGCTTTTGCCTGAGCATTATCGGGGGTTGACAAATCGCTTACTAACTCAGCTTCAGCGTTACGGTTTAGGGAAGCATTGAATTGGGAAAAGCGGATTGTATTATTAGTTACCATAAGTTAGTTCTGGGGTAGATTCAAGTTTTGCGAAGATTAGTGGTTATCTACGGAAAACCACAGAACCAAGTCGAAGAGTAGGGGTACGATGAACGCAATATCAACATGGACAAAATAAAATACGTCTTCCAAACCACTATTCTTAGAGGTTGTTAGAAGACAGCTACATAACTTTTTGGTATTAGTTCTTAATTGGGCATCCTCAAACTATCCCAGCTAGATTAAGAAACAGCTAGCAAAAGGTTAAGACAAAAAATCTAATTCCTAATTAAAAAACTTGCCATAACCAGTATTTGCTAAAAAGCCAGGGTTTTTGCCGGATCGAAAAAACCTAGTAACCTGTCCCATTAATTTGGATAGGTGAATCAAATTTCAATTTCTCTTCTTTCTTTCTTCGTGTACTTCGCGCCTTTGCGGTTCGTTCTCTTATCCCTGAAAATCTAACGAGACAAACCACTAATTCTTAATTTTGGATAAAGTCAAGCTTAGTCAAACGAAAATTAGGGTAGGCAAACAGCCTACCCTACAACTTTTCTTAACTACAATTCTTCTTAACTGAACTGTTTGATATCAACCAATGAACTATCAATTAGCGGAAATTACCAGGCTTTAGACGAGCACCGTTAGGTTGAGACTGACTACGAATTGCCACTCCACTCCGCAAATTGTTTCCAGTACCGCCATCTTGGCGATCGAGGAAAGGTTTTAGATTAATGCCACTTCTAGATGAACTAACCCGATTATTGCCACTGCCTAGAAGTGTGCGTCCTAAATTATATAATTCGTTGCCTCCAGTACTGCGATCGCCATAAGTGTTAACGGCTATAGTCTGTTGTCCACTGTCAGCAGTAGTCAAGTTCTGAAAAATGCTATTGCGAATAACATAGGGGTCTTTCCCACGGGGGACTGTCAGCACAATTCTACAGCTTGGGTTAGCTTCAGTTGTGACACAGACAATATTTTCGTTATTTTCTACAGCTGTCTGGAGTTCTTGTAAACCATCTGGGCGATAAAGTTCTAAACGACTGGCAATTGCTGCACAACGTTTTTGTGCATCCCAACCACCGCCCAAAGCCGCAGGCGCTGCCCAAGGAAAGAACTGTCCTGGTTGACTTTGTGGCTGATACATAACGGTGGACTGACCATTGTAAGTCTGACAGGTAAACCGAGTTGTACCGTCAGCTGAGGATGAAGGTGGTACACCTGTCGATGTGTCTATTGGTACTGGTGCTGATGTACTGCCTGATGGCACTGTTGGCACTACTACACCCTCCCCAGTAGAATCATCATATTGTGCCATTGCTGCGGAATTGCCCAGACACAAAGATAAGCCAAGACTGCCCAAAGATATCAATCGAAGCAGTTGTGATGACATAAATCATCCTCCAGTAGAAATAGATAGGGAATTGATAGTTTCATTGACGAATAATTCTGTTTTTTGATTCATCAAAAACGCTATTTTTTTCCTCTGTTACTTTTTGATCTTCGAGTAGCCTTTTCATCCATGTTTGAATTTATACATTATTCCTCACTCCTTCATAGTCGTGACGGTTGTAGCTACTACGGATAATGAGATTTTCTAACATTACTAACTCGCTTACTACCGCTTGGGTGCGAAGATAACCAACTAAAAGGAGCACTTATTTGCTTAAACTGAGTCATTGAAATACTTGAAAATTTTGTCTATATATGCTATTGCAAATTATTTGGATCGATACCTTGAGATTGTAAATAGGCAATTAGCCGTTCTTTTTGCTGGCGTTCCTGTTCAATTTGTTCCACTGCCCAAAGCAACAAATTACCTGCCTCATCCCACCAGCGCAACCAGTAACCAGTTCTAGCTTCTTTTGTTCCTTGCCAAGTTCCTAGAAATAAACCCATTGAATCAATCCAATGACGACCATTTTCATCAGGTTGCTTTAACTCGTAGCGCCTGTTTTCGAGTTGGTAAAATTCTAACAAACCGCCATTTGGGTCAAAAATTACGTAAATTGGAACTTGAAGAATCTGCTCATAAAAAAACCATTTTCCTGGTGGATAGGTTCGCTTAAAAGAGTATTCTCCACCCTCAGTGTCAGATAGAAATTCCATCACAATTGCCGGAATATGTCCATCTAAATTGGGTGTATAGCTTTTGCGTTCTCCTAAAACTTGATTTACCGATGGCACATAAACCCAGTCAGGTGCTTTAGCAACAAATTGCCCGTTTATCGTTGCACAAAGTCCAAAATTCGAGGCTATCAACATCTGCGGTTGGATGAAACCACTTATCTCTAAGCTTTCGCGCAAAGCACCAGCTAATAGTGGCTGACCTGTATTTTCCACTGGTTCATCCTCTAACTGAAAATCTGCGGGCAACGCTTCCCAAGATATTACCAATTCTATTGAAGATTTAGCTTCACCGAGTTGGGTTGCCATAAACACCCCCTTTTATTGATTTGTCTTTATTTTATGGCTGACCCGTAGCTTGTTGCTGACGGGGCGACAAAAAAGGCTAGGATGCAGATAAAATAAGTTCCATAGCCCTAAGACCCCGTTGAGAATACTTACGCTGATTGCGACTCTATTAATTATGGTTGTGAATTCTTTTAGAGATTTGTGTTGAGATATTGGTAATCAATGTTGGGTTACCCTGCGGGAAGCCCCTTTGGATCTACGTTCCTCAACCCAACCTACAAGCGATCGCACTACTAACGATCGCACTGATTCTCAACCAACAACAGTCTCACCAGTCGTGATCGTCGTTGAGGACACTCCCATCCTCCAAAACAAGACCTCTGACGCGAGTACCAGTCCAGTCAACATTACTCACATGCTTGGCACCACTCATATTGGTGTTACCCAGTTGAGTTTGGGTGATAGAAGCGGATCGCAATTCAGCACCACTCATGTCAGTATCCATGAACTTAACAGCATCCAGACAAGCTTTAGTCAAATTGGCTCCACTCAAATTAGTACGAATCAATTTGCACTGACCCAAATCGGCACCAGTCAGATTGGCGTTACTCAAATTGGCATCAGTAAGATTAGCACCAGCCAAGATAGTATCAGTCAAGTTAGCTCCACTCAAATTGATTCCACTCAAGTCAATATTAATAAAAACATCTTCCATTGGTTCGGAGCCACTGATATTAATACCCCTGAGATTGAGACCGCTAAAATCTCTTTCCCCAGCAGCATATCTTCTTCTCAATTCTTCTCCATCCATAATTTACCTCCCATATTAATCAACACGTTTATGCTATTGTTTGAGCGATATCGGCGACGAGATGTGACGCTTGTTTGACAATATAATACACTCGCTGTTTGTAATGCATAAAACACAAAAAACCCCGGCGAAACTAGCCGAGGTAAGAGAGAGAGGTACGAATGACAATGAGATACAGCGATACCGAAATCTAAAAAATCTTAGCTAACGCTAAAACCAACCAAAACTAAAGTTGTGATTATTAAAGTCGCAAAAAGACTTTGTAAAACATATTTACGTTGTTCCCAAATTGCCGGGTACTCGGCGTAGTACATCTTGGGTTCAGCTGCGTAGTTATTGAGAATGCCGTCTTCGTTAGTGGTGGTATACATAGTTTTTTCTCTTTTTTGTTTCCTTATGTAACTAAATTTAACAATATTGTTACAAAACGTCAAGAGGACTTGACAAAAAAAGACTGATGCTTTTAATAAAAGTTACTTATCAGGCATAGAGGATTTAGGCGAAGCTGCTCCAGCCGCCGAAAGTTTTTAATTGCAAAATTTAAAATCTAAAATGGTATAAAAGAGTAGAAACACGTTGCTGTAACGATTTCGCGTCTCTACTAGCGATCCAGGGCTATTTCGTTCTAGACATAAACCGCTCAGAACTAAAGTTCCACGGCTCATAGCCCAAGTCCACGCTTAGTGGACTAAAAGCCTTTCTAGTCGTCTTTAGACGAATGAGTGCTATTAGCCTCAGAATTTATTCTGAGGTGGGCTAGATGAGAATGAAATAGCCCTGACTAGCGATCGCATTTAGCGCTCCATCTGTTTTGGATGAAGTAAAATCTATATCTAATTATTCATCACCGCATCCAAAAGCACATTGGCATCAAAGCGGACTACATCTGTGCAAGGTAGCCCGGTTTCTGCTATTGTTTGAGCGATCGCATCCTCTGCCGCAGATTCATCAAGATGGGCTGTGTTAAGAGCTATACCCACTACAGGAACACTTCCAAAAGCACCACCAGCACTAGCGACAGTTTCATAAAGCCGGATTACTTCTGGTAAAGGTGGAATTGGTACGTGGGGATTATTGCGGTTGTGAGTTTGCCCCGCGCGATGTACTAACACCAGTTGGGTTGGTTGCGAACCACGGATGAGCGGTAAGGTTGCTGTTGAACCAGGGTGTAGCAGCGAACCTTGTCCTTCAATGTGCAAGATGTCGTAGTTTTTGCCATAGCGCATAACTATCTGTTCCACAGCACCAGCGGCAAAGTCTACTCGCACGGCATCTAAAGCCACGCCATCCCCTTCTAACATCACCCCAGTTTGACCTGTAGCCAGGAATTTAGAACGCCAGCCCCGCAGTTTTGATGCCCAATGTAACTCTAGGCTAGTTGACATTTTACCGATCGCCATGTCGGTTCCGACTGTCAACACCCGCCGACAAGGAAGGGTGCGTGCCATTCCACTAGCAACACTTATATTAGACGGCTCTTTGCGTACATCCCAAATTAGTTGTCCTGGTTTGAGCAGTGCATTTAACTCTGGGATGCTTGCCATTGGTGTATGTAAACCATTTACCAGCGACATTCCAGCTTCTAGAGCGTCTTTGATTTCCACCCAGTAATCATCTGGTACAGCACCACCTCCCGGAGCAATACCAATTACCAAAACTTCTGGCTTGTACTTTAGGGCTGCGGCTAGCGATGCCACAATGGGCACATCACGCTTGAGACCTGTTAATTCTGGTAAGGATTTGCCAGCACACTCGCGATCGATTACGGCTACGATTGGGGCTTCACTATAGCGTAAAATAGATAACCCCGTTTTGCCTTGAGTTCCAGTAGTTCCTTCATGTAGCAAGATAGCTACTCGTTGATTAAGTGATAGCCGCACTGTGTTGTACCCCCAAACCTGGTAAATCGTTTGGTAAAACTCTCCCTTCTTTTACCAATGCTCCCGTAAAGGGATCGTTGATTAAGTTGAGGTGACTGTCTAAATCTAAATAATCAGCTAGTGGCGCTAGCTGTAATGCTGCTGTATTAGCTAGCGAACTGTCAGAATAGCAACCGAACATTACTTGCAACCCATAGGCTCGTGCTGTATGTACCATTCGCATTGCCTCCGTTAGTCCCCCTGATTTCATCAGTTTGATATTAATACCATCCACGTAGTTTGCTAAATGGGGAATATCGGAGCTTGTGAAACAACTTTCATCGACAAAGATGGGCAAGGGACAGTGTTCTTTGAGTTTTGCTAAACTTTTTTCCTGCCCCCGTGGCAATGGCTGTTCTACATACTTTATACCCAATTCAGCTAGCCAATTGCACATTGCGATCGCATCTTCTAAACTCCAACCCCCATTAGCATCAACAAAAAATTCTAGTGATGGTGCTTCTTCTCGCACTGCTAAGAGCATTTTTTTATCTGCATCTATGCCATCTGGACTACCTAGCTTCACCTTGAAAAGGCGGATATCAGTAAATTGTAACCAGTCTCGCGCTCTCGCTCTGGCTCCTTCAGGCGAATTAATCCCAATTGTGACAGAAGTCGGTACTATTTGATTGCGATCGAGTCCCCAAATTTGCCACAAGGGTAATCCTACGCGCTTACCCAACCAGTCATGCATTGCTATATCCAAGGCTGCTCTTGCAGCAGAAGGAACATGGTTTTGTGTTAAAACTTGCTCAATTTCCTGTCGCTGTAAAGGGCTGAATCCTTGTAATAGCGGCACAACTTGCTGTAGGGCGTCTTTGATTGCATCAGTTGATTGCCGATGATTACCCACACCGAATGGCGATGCTTCCCCCCAGCCTTCGATGCGATCGTGTGAAATTCTCACCCATACATTCGTTGTCTGTGCCGTTGTACCTCGACTAATAGTCAACGGAAACCTTTTGTTTACTGTAAATAAATTTATATTTATTTGCATAGTTGTTATACATATTATGTTATGCAAAAGCCAGTGTAAGTTCAAAGTTTAGATTATCAGATGCATCTGTTATACTTTTTTACATTCATTGCTTGATGACTAAAGGTTTTATACATTATTTTTATTTATGAACGAATTAAAAAAATGGAAGATTTTAAAATCAAAAATGGTTTTAGATCGTCCTTGGTGTCAGGTGAGGCAAGATGAAATAGAATTACCAAATGGTAAAATTATAGATGATTATTTTGTCAGTATTAAGCCTGAGGTTGCGATGGTTTTACCTATTACTAGTAATAAAGAGATAATTTTTGTCCGGCAATACAGACATGCGGTAGGTGATTTTTTTTTAGAACTACCAGCAGGGAATTTTGACCCAACAAAAGAGAGTGCAGAAGTAGCAGCAATTAGAGAACTCAGAGAAGAAACTGGTTATATTCCCCAAGAATTTAGAAAAATCGGAACTTTATACGATAAGCCGAGTAAAGATACCAATAAAATACATTTATTTTTAGCAGAGAATGTGAGCAACGTTGGAGAGCAACAACTAGATATTACTGAAGAAATTGAAGTTGTATTAATTCCTGTAGAATCAGTTTTAGATAAAATCGCCCAAGGTGAAATTTCTGTGGCGGGAACTATTGCGGCTATATTTTTAGGTTTAAACTTTATTACTTAATTAATAATCAATGTAGCTTTTTCCTGTTATTTAATAAAAATGCTTGAGGCGAATTATATTCTGAAGCTTTTACAGCAACTTTTTGGGCATTTTACTAGAGAATGACATTCAGAAAGTTTCCGTATAATGTCCTGATACGGTTGTTATTCAGAAAAATTATGGATATCAGCGAAGGATATACTGAAAACTTTATATATCTGCAACAAGTATAGTAAATATACGGTAATGAGTTGTATAAGATTTGAGTATGCTTAGGCTCAATAGGCTGAAGGTTTTAAATCGAGAAAACCTATCCAACTAGCCGTTCTTAATATTTAGGTAGAAGTTATGGCCATAGACAGAGTAATTATTTCTCAATTGGATGCTGATACATACCCTAAAGGTTTTGATGCTGAAATGGCTCGAAAGCTGGCAGGGCTAACTCAGCAAGCGTATAAGCAGTTCAATTTGTTCTCTCTTAAAAATAACTCACAAATCTTTAAGCTTGAGGATGTGTACCAACTAGAAACTGAATTTGCGGAAAAGGACATTCCGTTTGGGTTTGTTGCCTCTGAAGCTGGTAGTGACAATGTATATGTAATCTTCCGTGGCACCAGACGCTTTGTTGAATGGTTCAAGGATGCGAATATTGAGCTTGTCACCTTTAACGATAGTACTAACGAAAGGAGTAAAAGAGTAGAGATTAAAGGTGAAATTGCAGATGGGGTTGTGCAGGAAAATCAAAGTTCACTCATCATCCCTAACATTGACAATGATTTTGGGTTTGTAACAGCAGGCTTTAGAGGCATCTATGTAAGTCTACGGAAGAAACTCATTGAGGCACTTAATCAAAAGTCCCCGAATGCTAAGGTCTTTGTCACAGGACATAGCTTAGGTGGGGCGCTAGCAACATTAGCAATTCCGGATATTCTAAAGAACACTCACTTTAAAAATCCTGACAACATTGTACTGTACACCTTTGCTAGCCCTCGGTGTGGAGACAGAAATTTTGCAATGAGTTTTCAAAAGTTAGGTGTTCGACACTGGCGAATTGCCAACACGGAAGATTTTATCACTACGCTCCCATTTCCAACAGGAAACGTTTTAAAGCCAGCACAATCTGATGACCTACCAGAAGAAGAACTTGGAATTGGCGGAGTAGCTGGAGTGGACAAAAATCCGAATCCAATTTTTGGCTTTTTTAAAGCAATGTATGACAGAACTAAAAGAAGAATGCCAGACTACTTACATACTGGCACACCCCTTTACTTTACTATTCATGAAGCTGCCTTGGAGAAGCATCATAACCTAGACGAGGTATATATGCTTGGAATCTCACAAGACCCTCTTACGTAGCTGCGAATGTGGTTAGTAAAGCCGCCGACAAGATTGAAGATAAAGTCACTGGTTAGTGACTGAAATCTTGTACTACTTTAAAGGCTCTGATTCTAAAATAGATTGATTTGTTTAATTAGGAACATTATGAAAACTGTTACTACTATCGCTGTTGCAATTGTTGCTGTTATTCATGTCGCCATTGCGATGGTAGAGATGTTTTTCTGGGAAACCCCCTTTATCTATGAAAGACTTAGATTTACGCCTGATATCGCGCATCAAGTCGCTCCAATTGTCAATAATGCAGGTTTGTACAATGCATTTATTGCCGCTGGTTTATTCTGGGGGGCTTTTAACCAAAACAGATCGATTCGGCTCTTTTTCTCAGTTTGTGTTATCGTTGCTGGTCTTTATGGTGCAGTCACATTAAGTCCTACAACGCTCCTACTTCAAACACTTCCGGCAACGATCGCTCTCATTCTTGTTTGGTTAGCACATTCTCGATCCAAACTGTAAAGCGCCGTTAGAGTGGGTAAGCAACGCCTGACAAGATGAAGTTAATTGTCAAGAGGCTACAGTTATGGCTTTAGCATCTAATGAATAAGCTGCTATCATTCACACGGAGCGAGTCCTCGCGATCGCAGTTACCCACATTATTCTTTACGATGTGAATTTTTAGTTTTTTATCTAGCCCATTGCTGCAAAATGTAAGCGTAAAAAGCCTCTTTATCTACCTTATCCATTGCATAAATTTTCCGCCCACCAGAAACTACTTTAGTCCGCCCCTGACTAAGACCAGTAGTAATAATTTCTGTTTCCCATTCGCGCAGTTGATAAAATTCTGGATGTCCTAGATAAGCTGTTGCTAAGACATCCCAAAAATAATAATCTTGGGGAATAACTAGTGCATAACATTGTCCTGCTAAATCAGAGATGGGATAGTGGCGTTGTCGTCCCATTTTGTATACTAACTCCGATGTAACTGGGACATTATTAGTCAAATCTAAAGGACACATAATAATTTCAATTTGGGTTTGCCATACCCGCGCTGCTGAAACCGCGTCCCAATAAACATTCCATTCGGCAGAACCATCTTGTCCTGCTTCCAGACTTTTTTCCACATTACCACCAACATTTAATGCACCTCCCATCCACACAATTTTGTGAATCTTTGCTTCGATGTCTGGTGCTTTGTCTAAAGCCACTGCTACCGTGGTCAACGGGCCAGTTACCATCAACGTTACGGGGTCTGATGCCTTCCGCAAGACCTGTATCATGAAATCTTGACCTGTTTCGGCAACCAAAGGCGTAGTAATGGTTTCGCTTTGATTGAGAATGGGGAGATGGTCAACGATAAACGAATCACGGCGATAGAGAGTAGGAAATGGATTGATACCGCGCACAGTACTTTCTGCTACCGGGATATGAGAAAATCCCATCAAATCTATAATTTTACGTGTGGCGCTAACAGCAGGTTGAATGTAGCAATCTGCTGGAGTGACGACAACACCAAGGAGTTCAATATGATCCATCGTCAACAGCAACATAGTTGCTAAATAATCATCTACACCGCCATCGTGATCCATTAATACTAGTTGTTTTGTCATAAAAGGAGAATTAATATGGATGAGTTTATGGAAGTTGCTATTCAAGAAGCGAAACAAGGCAGACAAGAAGGTGGAATTCCCATTGGTTCGGTTCTCGTCAAGAATGGCAAAATTCTCGGCAGAGGACACAATAAACGCGTGCAAGACGCCGATCCTGTCACCCACGCGGAAATCGATTGTCTCCGCAATGCTGGGAGAGTTGGCAGCTACAGAGGTACTACACTCTATTCAACTTTAATGCCGTGTTATCTGTGCGCTGGGGCAGTGGTGCAATTTGGGATTAAAAAAGTCATAGTCGGAGAATCCAGAACTTTTCCTGGTGCTAAAGAATTTATGGTATCTCACGGTGTGGAAGTAATCGATCTGAATCTTGACGATTGCGAACAAATGATGAGTGAGTTTATTGAAACTAACCCCGAACTTTGGAATGAAGATATCGGTAATTAGAGACGCGATGAATCGCGTCTGTACAAGAGTTGTCGGTGTCTTGGTGACTTTTGATAGGAGAATTATGGTAGGAGCGATCGCTATCTAAAAAGTCACCTTGCTTTTAACCCAGAAAAAAAGTTACCTCCACACGGACACTCATCACTCCTAACCCAGCAGAAGCGTGCTGTTATTATCAATCAGCCTCAGAGTTCCACTAGTAGCTATGCCTGGGTTGGGCTGTGATGCACCATAGGACTGAATGTAACGCCGCACTTCTAGCGGAAAGTGGGGGTAATCTAATACTGCATCTCCATCGGCAATAGTTGCCCAGAATTCGCGCAAACTAGGAGCTAATTCTTTTGCCTCTGATAATGGTAAGTTTAACGGAGAGTGAGTTAGTAGCTTAACTAGGAAGGGGAAAGAGCGATCGCCCATCCATTGCCGCGATGACTGTTGCAAGTCGGGGAATTCAGGCACTGACTCTACCCGATGAGATAAAATCTGCAACGATTCTTTACCTTGGTCATCCCGATGAAACTCTAGCACCCGATAAGGGTGAGGATAGCTCACTAAAGAACCAGTGGTAATATCATATACTCCATCTGAGTAAGCAATATCCTGAACGTGCAAATGCCCGGTAAATACTAGTTTGACTCCGTAGCGCCTTAGCAACTGCAATAGTTCTGCTGAATTCGCCAACATGTATCGATTTGCCAGTGGATGGCTCGATTGATTGGGCAAATGCTCCACTACATTATGATGCACCATCACCAGAACTAATTCATCACTAGATGCCGCCAGCACTTCTTCTAACCACTGTAGTTGCTTGGCATCCAAACACCCTACCTGCTCACCCTGCTCGTTAAAGGAGTTAGAATTCAGTCCAATCAGCTTAACTCCAGGCAATAACTGACGAATGTAGTAAATCTGCTGCGGATCTTCATAGCCAAACTTCGTGTAATAGTAGGGAAAATCCGCAAAAGCAATTGATTGCTGATTGGCCAACAGCACAGGAACGTCATGATTGCCAGGAACAACATAGACGGGAAAAGGTAGCTGTGCTAAACATTGTTGCAACCAGGCGTGGTTCTCTGGTTCGCCGTGCTGGGTTAAGTCTCCTGGTAACAACAAGAAATCTAAATCGAGTTGTGTTAAATGTTCTAGTACACTTTGAAACGCCGAAATACTTACTTCTACCAGATGAAAACGGCTAGGATGATCCCAGATTGTGTGGGGAAGTGCCAGGTGTAAGTCGCTGACTACCGCAAAACGAAAATTCAGAGCCATTGATTTATGAAAATGTTAAAAACAGGGATTAAAATAAGCCTTTTCCCAAAAGTATAACGCTTGCTTTGTTTCGCTGCTCAGGAGTGCGGTTACTTAACATTTGTATACATTTAGTATAGATTAAACGCTATGCTGACAATTAATTTCAAGGCTGAATATAACCATTAATTTGCAAAAATTATCGGAGATTTGATTGCTAAATATTTAGTAATCAACGCTCAAATAACTGGGCGATCGCTTCTATTTGCACGCAAACAATTAATGAATAATAATTCAATAGTGTTAGCGACACGAAATGCGTAAGCGTACCTCGTCGTAGACATCGCTTTCTTTGTTGGCTTCTCTGCTACTCCCCTTTTCGGTAAAATAACTTAGCAGATCGGTAAGGAACAGGTTCAGGATCATGGCTCAAGCTAGTATTGGGATTATTGGTGGCAGTGGTCTGTATAAAATGGACGCGCTCAAAGATGTAGAAGAGGTGCATGTCCAAACCCCCTTTGGTTCGCCATCAGATGCTTTGATTCTAGGGACTTTGGATGGTACAAGGGTAGCTTTTTTGGCGCGTCATGGCCGCAATCACACGCTTTTACCCTCTGAGTTACCGTTTCGCGCTAATATCTATGCGATGAAGCAATTGGGTGTGGAGTATTTAATTTCAGCTAGTGCTGTGGGTTCCTTGAAGGAAGAGGCGAAACCACTGGATATGGTGGTGCCAGATCAGTTTATTGACAGAACGAAAAATCGGATTTCAACGTTTTTTGGTGAGGGAATTGTTGCTCACATTGCCTTTGGCGATCCGATTTGTAAGAACTTGGCTGTTGTGTTGGCAGATGCGATCGCATCTCTCAATTTACCAGAAGTTACTCTCCATCGCGGCGGCACTTATGTGTGCATGGAAGGGCCAGCTTTTTCCACCAAGGCAGAATCGAATCTTTACCGCAGTTGGGGTGCAACAATCATTGGGATGACAAATTTACCAGAGGCGAAGTTGGCAAGGGAAGCGGAAATTGCCTATGCAACCTTAGCACTGGTGACAGATTATGATTGTTGGCATCCAGACCATGACAGTGTGACGGTGGAATTGGTGATTGGCAATTTGCTGCGAAATGCTGTTAATGCTCAAAAAGTAATTCAAGAAACTGTGCGGCGCTTGAGTGAAAATCCGCCAACCAGTGAGGCGCATTCGGCGTTGCAGTATGCGATTTTGACTCAGTTGGATAAAGCACCAGCGGCGACGAAAGAAAAGTTAGGGTTATTGTTGCAGAAGTATTTGTAGTATTGCTGATGAATGAGCGATGTCTGTCAAGGGGTACAAAATATTTACCATAATTGTCAGCAAAGCAATCCCAGTCTTGATGAGATTGCTTCGCTTCGTACCCTTCTCTACGAGAGGCTGCGCCAACGAGAATGCCAACGGCGAACGCAATGACTAATCAACACTGCGTAAGTCCTACCCACCTAAAACTCAAACAAAGCCTGCATAGGCAGGCTTTGTTTAGATAGCTATAGGTCTGTGGGCGCTTTCAGATTTTGCAACAGATTGAATAACTAATCTCAATCAATGTCTCTGGCTGTTCTCTTCACTGCGTTGGCTGCATCTTCAGCTGTGCGCTGAACATTATTACCAGTATCCTCAGCTCCACGCCGAACATTTTTTGTCACGTCTTCGGCAGCATTCTGGGTATTACCCTTGATATTTTCAATTCCACGCTGAGTTCCCTTAACAACACCTTTGCGAACTTCTTCAGCTGAACTGCCAATATCTTCACCCAGGTTCTTCACTCTTTCACCAAAGGGTGTACCTGTTTTGTAATTTTCGCCATATTGCTCTGGGCTGTCAATTCCCTTGCGATCGATATTTTTTTGGGAATTTTTCGCCAGCGCATCAGCTCTGTCATTAGCTGCCTTCTCATCTGATTTCCCTCTGGGATCTACATCACTAAAGTTATTTATCCCACCCTCAGGAGAAGAGAGAGGATAATCTTTTGTGGGATCGTATCGTTGTTGAGTATAACTTGATTGCTGCTTTTCAGGCTGTGGTGGTTGTGTTGCTACTCCTGGATCGCCACAAGCTTGTGTCAGAAATAAGAATATTCCTGCAAAAAAAACAGTTAAAACTTTTAAGGGACGAATGCTTTTGAGCCAATTCATTGCTTTTTTCATACTTCTACTCCGTGCATTTTTGTGACTAAGTTAAACTTCAACCAAGACGGCATCTGGAATTAATTTTACATCCAAGGCATCCAGAAAAAATAAGGGTTCTATCTGCCTACTGCTGGATTTGGCTGTAATTCAGGTCTAGCAGTAGCTTCATCTCCCTTATCTTGCAAAAAGCCGGAAGCTTCTTCAAGATTCTCTTTTACAGTCTCAATCCGATCTTGAATCCGATCTCCTACCTTTGGTTCATTCTGAATCAAACCACCTGGTTCAGGTTCTCGGAAGTCCTTGTCTGTGATAATTGGCAATTCTGCTTCTTTCTGGATTCGACCTGCTGGTGTCTCAGCACCAGGATAAAGTATCTCAGATTCTCTATTTGTTGTAGCAATCAGCAATTGCGAACTTGGTTGTAAGCTAGCTTGGTCGCGTCCCTCATTGGCTTTTGGGTTTGCGATTTTCGGATCGGTAGACATTCTGTAGTTGGTATACTTGTCTCCACCATTCTTATAAGGATTGTTTGCTCCACCAGCTTGTACAGCAGGATTTTGTGGATTTGCACCTTGAGCATTTGCCCCACTACAAGCAGTGCTAACTATCAACAATAGTCCAGCTAAAAAGATAGTTACTATTTGGCGCAATCTTATTTTTTTCAAGAATAGTCTCACAGCGTTCACGTAGTCCTCCTTACCAAAATATTAATAAGTTAAGAGTTTGCTGAATCTTTGGAGTGGTCAGCAAGTTATTGTGCTTGTCTTGGTTTGCTCACTTTCGATAACCTCCATTAAGGATATGAATAATAAAATGCTCTTTACCTCTAGCGCAGGCTACATTTTTCTAAGTATAAAAATAAAAATTTTATCTAACTATAGAGAGATATAAAATAAAGTAATATACTTTTCGTAAAAAGAACTACATCAACCTGTTTGATACTTCAAAATCTTTGGATAGGTAGCTGATGTACTGTAATAGTTGAGGCATTGGCCCCTTGTTGCTCTAAGCGTTAAATTACTAAATTAATGAAGCAATTTTTACGTTGGATAATTTTGGGCGGAACGCTGTTTTTTTTAGCGAAAGCTCTGAAGGATAATTGGGTTGGAGTGACTGCTATCCGCATTGATGGGGTAGGATGGGCAATTATAGCGATCGCTACAGGCGTCACTTTACTAGCACATACTTGGGCAGGCTGGATTTGGACTTGGATTCTGCAAGAGTTAAATCAACCTGTATCATCTCCCCAGTTTATCCAGGTTTACCTAAAAACCAACATAGCTAAATATTTGCCAGGTAATATCTGGCATTACTACGGGCGAATTGTAGCCGCCAAAAATGCCAATGTTTCTGCTGGTGCAGCCACCTTAAGCGTTTTGCTAGAACCCCTACTCATGCTAGCGGCTGCTTTAACTATCATTGTTTTATGCAGCAGCCAATTTGCAGCAGCTAATAGTACTTTTGTTCTGCAAATACTACAATTGCTGAGTTTAGCTATAGTTCTTTGTGCGATTCATCCTTGGTTTTTAAACCCAGTTATTCGCTTCTTGTACAAATTGAAAACAAAAAAGTCTGCTGTCACGACTGAACCAACTGTACCCTTCAGTCTTAAAAACTATCCCCTACGACCTTTGTTAGGAGAATTAGGCTTTATGGGACTACGTGGAACTGGGTTTATATTAACTATGTTCGCTTTGGGTTCGTTGGATGCGAATCAAATTCCTTTGTTGTTAGGGGCTTTTAGCTGCGCTTGGTTGTTGGGGCTTGTGATTCCGGGTGCGCCTGGTGGGTTAGGTGTGTTTGAAGCGACTGCATATGAACTTTTACGACACCACTTTCCATCTGCCCTAGTTTTTAGTGCGATCGCTCTATATCGCCTAATTAGCATTCTAGCTGAAACTGCGGGTGCTGCCTTCGCTTGCTTAGACGAACGCCTTGCGAAATCATGAATCAGGCAACGCTCATTTTTGTCTATCTACCTTCATCTGTGAAAATACACGATAACCATCCAGATCCAACTGCGGATTACTGCTTTGTTCTTCTTCCATCTTAATCAAATTGTATTCTACGTTTTCTGCATGAATTGCAAACGTGATATTAAAAATCTCAATAAAATTTATTACCCCTTTGCATTCTTCTTCTGGATACTTTTCATAAAAACGAATTAGATGAGCAATCCGAGTCTCTAAATGCCTGCGGGAATTTTTAGAAATCAAAATAATCTTTAACAGGATAATCACCAATGTTAGAGAATGACCTTGGTTAATCAATAAGATAAATAATGACGAAGGTTCTTTGCCATTTTCTGCTGTCAAGCAGTCAATGACTCGATTACAGGTTCTTAGAAACAATTCCTTGGTGATAATTTCTTGATTATAATCCGTCTTCCATAAGGATAAAGCATCAGCCAACTGCTGCCGTAAATTTTCAACTATTTCTTGATTTTCTACAGAAAAGAATAGATATTTCTCTAGATTTATTTTAAATTCTTCAAAAGTTTGATTTTGAGTTTGTTTGATAAATATATGGGCAATATTTTCATGGCTAAATACACCTTTTTTTAAGACAATTGATTTTATTAAACGCAGAACATGGTCTCCCAAAATACTGGGATTTGTGTAGCGGTTTGTGCTTGATACGGCAGATTGAGAACGAGCAACATACATTGCTAGTTCAAACTTAAATTTGTCTTTTATCTGTTTAGAAAGCCTTCTGGCAGCCTCTTGCTGCTCTTTAGGATTATTTCCATTAACAGATTGATCGATTAATAAATAGGAAGTATAGCGATTAGCCCAATGACCTTTAGATGATTCGCCATATTTAGTGGCAAATAATTTAATTTCTTGGTAGTCTTTGCTGTTGACAAAATTCTCTAGCCAGCTTTTACAAATTTTTACTGCTGGAGGATTATGAGGCTTTATCTTTAAATTTTCATCAACAAATAAATTAACTAGCTCTTGGATATATTTGTCTTTTCTGTTGGTTTTCCAATTATTAATTATGATGTAGCAACAGCGTTTAAGTGTATTACATAAATCCCGATCGTTATCATCTAAAAAAATGCTGTATATTCCAGGTATATAGTTGGAATCCTCTGAATCAAGACCGTCTATAAATAATCCTTTGAATTCCCGTAAAACATCTTCTGGCGGCAATTTTTTGACAATTTCCACGAAGAAGCTATAAACCTCCTCTTGTGCAATTTGCACATTTAGCTGTTTAGTGTTAGATGTAACACAACGCGGATCTTCCTGACTAATTGGTAAACTATTAGCGGTCATTCCAGTTCTCAGGACAAAAAGGCTTCCTGTTCATATTATTACCAGCTTAACCTTGGCGAACAGTAGCATCAATATATTCTTCAGAGATTCAGTAATCTTTTTACACAAATTTGATAAACTCGGACTATAAATAAAGGATTAAATATAAATTATTTAATCCTTCATCAAATAGTCTAGTGAAATTACTTACTTGGAATCATCAAAGACCATACATAACTAAATATGGGCGAGTTAATCTTTGATTTAGATACAACCCGCCCATACATTCTATGGATGTGACTTTACCCATAACTTTGCCAAGACTAGAAGCATAAGCTTGCCGCAGAAGGGTCTGTGAAGCTTGATATTGCGTCAAATAAATTATAACTTTTCTCTACCTTTAGAACCATAACTTTGCCGCAAGTCAGGATTGGAAGCATAAGCTTGCCGCGAGTAATTATAAAATTTTATTTCTTTTGCCGCCCTATAAACATAGTTACTAAGCGACTCAACTCGCTAAACTGCATTTCCAGCAAGTCAGTTCTTTCTTCTGTGAGTTGAACTTGTTCGTGCAACTTCTCTACACCCTGCTCCAACAAGTTCACTCTGTCTTCAACCGAATCTTCTGGCAACTCCAAATACTGAGCGATTGCCTCCCTAATTACTTGAGTCCTGTCTTTATCATCAAGAATGGCACGAGCATCCAGGGCTTCCAACATAGTTTGGGACAATCTGATTGATATAGTTTTATCTTTACCGATTTTTGACATATTACTTTTGAGATACGACCGTGATATTCTTGAGATACAAAAGATCCGGTCAAGCCAGCAATCATATAAAAGTACGCCAAATACAGGGGTGAAGTAAAACTATGCCGTTATGTTTTGCGCCAAGAGATTGGCAAGAAAGATTTGTAAGAGCCTATCAAACAAATCTCAAAAAGAATTTTTTGCTTGAAGGCTGTACATCAGCAGGAAAAACTGCTGGAGCGCTACATGCTTTCGATTCTCTCAAAAACGTCCTGGACTGGCGCTTCTTAGTTGTTGTTGTTCCAGCGGAACACCTAATGCGGCAATACGCTCAAGATGCATTCAACCTCTTTGGTCTTAATCTTTTTTGCTCAGGAACTGTTAGAAGTTTAGGTAGGCTACCCACGCCAGAAGAGTTACTACAACAAGATTATCACGGATTAGTAATCAGTTATCAATGGCTAACTAGCTCCAACAACGCTAGCTTGCTTTTGAACGATTTGTCTCGAACTGTAGCTGGCAAAGTATTTCTGATTCTTGACGAAGTTCATCATGCTAGTTCTGACCTAGCTTTTGGGCAAGCTTGCGAAACGGCATTTCCAGACACGATTATCTCTCATCGATTAATGACTTCTGGTACACCGTTCCGTTCCGATAACAGAAGAATTTTGGGTAACTGGCTGACTTATGCGCCAGTAGAAGAGAACGCTTACCAGTGTATTCCTGACTTTCAATATAGGTTAGCTGATGCCCTGAGTGACGAAATAATCCCTCCCTTTTCGTTTGTCACGATGGAAGGAGAATTTGCTTACCGTCGAGGTCGCGCTGTCTACAATGGTAGAACTTTTACGAATGCAACTAATGAGCAACAGTTAAAAGATGCTCTGAATACAGCTATTGATGTCGAAGGTGGTTGGGTTCAAGAAGCTATTGTGTGGGCGCATACACGGATGAAACGAGACCGAGCCAAAGGACTTCCTGAATGTGCGACTTACGTCAGAGTTCCGACAATTCTTGCAGCACGACAGATGAAAGAGCGCATTCGTCGTCTTACTAATGAAGATGCTCTAGTCGTAGTCTCTAGAGATGACGAACCCGGCTCAATTACTAATTTTCAGCTTGGAAGAGACTCCAGCGAACAGATTGAACAGTTTGCCGCAGAAACTGGCTACAGTGCGCGGTCTTGGATCATTGGAGTAGGAATGCTAGGTGAGGGCGTTTCAATCAAACGATTGAAATATCGCATTCATGCGACCAATATTCGTGCCATTTTATCATTTATGCAAGATTTAGGGCGTTTGTTACGCCGTTTCCCTGAAGATAATCCTGAGCCTGTAGAAACACTCATTCCAGCCCACCCAGATTTAATTGATTTAGCCGTAAGTGCCTTAAATGAGATTGCTCACGTTGTACGGGAAAGGGAGGAAAACGATAGTAGCCAAGATGAGTCTGGCTCGAATGAAGCAGGGAATTCTCAGGGTGGTCAACAACTAACACTCTCTAATTTTATGCCCATTTCTTCTACAGGAGAATTGGGAAAACAAATTGTGGATGGAGAGGAAATTGAATCTGAATACGCCAATGTTGCTGAATGGGCAATCGCAAATAAACCAATTTGGCAAATCTTTCCTAGAACCCCTGCTCATTTGGCGCAAATGCTGGTGGAAGATAAGCCTTTATTTGACATATTACGCAAAGAATATGAAGAAGCATTTAACCAGACATCAAGCAATCAAGGATCTTCAGTCACTGTTATTCTTCAAGGATTTCCTTCCGAATATAACGGATATTTGCCGACTAAAAAAACTGCTTTTGCTCGTAGGGAAGCCAACAAAAAAGCTTATCGGCTAGCCTGCATTTTATATGGTAGTGCCAGCGAGGACGAAAAAAAAGAAAAAGTGAAGCAAATTCACACAATAGCCAAATCAAGAAACTGTCTTCCAAGCAATAGTTTTATTGCTCACGAAGGCTGGGAAAGGATTTATCAATGGCTATGTGATCGAATTGCTGAAGCGCCAACGCTAAAAGGAATTGAAGATTTATGAATCACAACAATTTTCACACTATTGACCCAGGCCAATCTTATATACCAGATAGTGCTGTTGTTCAGAAAGTTTTGTCTGATAATGACAGATTACCAACTGAACAACATGATAAAGCAGTCAGAGCTTTCTTTGTCTCCGATGGTATAGCCTCTGGGATTGGTAAGGATTTAGCTTTTGTTGACCAGATTCCTAACTTTATCAAAGAAATCATTGATAACAAGTTATGGGAGTGTCTTTACGTGGCAAAGGGAGTTGTAACCCCTTACTACTGCCGTTATACCAAAGGCACAGATGCTGAAAATTTTCAAGCATTCATCACTGCCAAGCGTCCTAATGGTTTAGAAACTAGCGTTGAGACAATAGAACGGGTTTTACAAGCAGATTCTGAAATACAACGCAGGTTTCAGGCGATTATTTACGAATCTCGTCAAGGACAAAGAACTGATCTGATTAATGAAACTTCCCGCAGTGACTGCGGGAAGTTAGGTAGCCTCAGTTCTCGGCAGCAAGAAAACTTGCGAGCTGCAAACCGTGCCGCAGAAGCTATTCCAGCAATAGGAGAGTTACTAGATCGGTCACTTATCGCTATAGATGTAGCAGCATTACTAGGACGTGACATAAAAGACCTCAACAACCTAACAGCAGAAGAACGAGAGTATGTAGACAAACGGGATTTGATTGGGTTGAGAATAAACCAGTACATACATACTAACCCAATTCCTGAAGATGAGGACAAAGAACCTGTTTACAGCCGAGAACTCAATAACCATATTAGAGACATACTAGGCATTAAAGATCGTTCCAAGTCCATACGAATGGACAACCCCAAAAAGGCTGCTGAGAAACTGCTTCAGTTTTATCAAGGGGATAAACTCCAAGAATTGATAACTCATCTACGGCAGGGTATAAACACAAATGCTGATAGCCAAGAGCTAACTAGGGAGCATTCTACCCACCAAAATAGCCAGCATTTTTCAGAACCATCCCCCTATAAACCTTCTGCTCCTTCTACTGAAGTTGAAAACACTAATGGGACACAACCTCATAAAAATCAAGCAGTCTCTGATGAAGCAAAATTAACCCTGAGCGTAGCCGAAGGGTTAAATCCGAGCGAGGCCGAGGCTTTAAAAAGTAAGCAAGCTGAAGTGGACGCATGGGTTAAAACAGGAAAAATAACTACGATACCCTCAAAATCACCATCAGGTTTCGATTCTGATACCAAGGCAAACATACCTCTCCTAAAACCTGCACCTGTTGATAATCGCACATTAGAGTTTGCAAAAGTTCAGGAGCGCGAAACAACGGAACTGCAAACCCTAGATCCAACTATGGCATTGACCTCAGATGAACTGGCACAACGATTACAGGTTAAGCCGGATACACTTCGCTCTATCTTTAACAGAAACAAAGAAAGATTTCCTAAATGGGCAAAAAGACACGACCCAGATGGTTGGGCTTGGCAGCGTAATGACATGAAAAAAGGACGTTGTTGGTTGTTTGTTCCTATAAATGAAACCAATTAGTCATCAACACAGGAGGTATTCATGCTGTCAAAAGCAGAATTTGATGCTTGGTGTTGTCGCCTTCATCTATCTCAACAAACGCAAAACTTAATTGAAAAAATCCGCTCATCAGAACCATCCCGCCGCGTAGGAGGTGGACGCAAAAATGTTTCTGGGCGTTATCCCAGTCGAAAAATGGGAGCTACTATTCAATTTGAGTCTCACCGTGTTGAACTTCCTACTATCTACGAATTTGAGCATGATGAGGAAGTTTTAGAGTTTTACGACCAACCCTCTCCAATCAAATTGGACTATCAAGGAAAAAATGGTCGAAACTTAGGGGTGTTGCATACACCAGACTTTTTCGTGATTAGAAGAGATTGTGCTGGTTGGGAGGAATGTAAAACCGAAGAGGAACTAAAAAAGCTAGCTGAAAAAAGTCCAAACCGCTATTTTTACGATTCTGAAAGTAGATGGCGCACTCCACCAGGAGAAAATTATGCACAACAGTTTGAGCTTTACTACCGCCTATGTGTAGACACTCAAATTAATTGGGTTATCCAGCGCAACGTAATTTTTTTGGAAGATTATTTTCGAGCCGAGTCTCTTCATTTAGAAACTGCAATCAACGCAGAAATTCAGCAGTTAGTATCAAGCTCACCAGGAATTTCCTTGGCTGAACTACTAAATCATGGGACACAAGCTAGTGCAGATGACATTTATGCTTTGATTGCCACAGAGCAATTATACGTTGATTTAAGTGTTGCGCCCTTAGCTGAACCAGAACGAGTTTGTGTTTTTTCCGACAAGCACACAGCTACTGCCTATGGTTTGATGCTAAAAACAACAACTTCATCAACTCCCATGAGTTTTTCTGCGATTAACCTTTCTATTGGGACATCAATATCTTGGGATGGCAAAGGCTTAAGTATTATTCATGTTGGAGACACTGAAGTTACTTTACAGGATGAACTTGAGCAATTAATTCAACTGAAAAAGAGTTTATTTTTAAATCTGGTTCAGCAAGCGAAAATAAAAAGCTTACAAAAATCTGAAACACCAGATATAAAAGCAGAATCTTGGGAGCAATTTTATAAAGCAAGCCCTGAAGACCAAGCAGAAGCCCTTCGCCGCTACAAAGTTATTGAACCATATTTAAATGGAAATCCACCTGAAAACGAAACAGTGTCAGAGAGGACTATTCGCCATTGGAAATTGAAGTATTTAGCAGCACAACAGCAGTACAGTTGTGGTTATATCGGGCTTCTCTCGCATCGTAGTGCTAAAGGCAACCGCACGCGAAAACTGCCAGAAGAAACCTTAGTGCTGATGGAGAAATTTATCCTTGATGACTATGAAACCCTCAAACAAAAGAAAATGTGGGAGGTACATGGTGCTTTAGTCAGGGTTTGCGAACAACAAGGTGCTATTGCTCCAAGCTATAAAGCGTTTACAAAAGAAATAAAGAAACGTTCTAGTTACAAACAAATCAAAAAACGCCAAGGTCGTAGGGCTGCATACAAGCAAGAAACTTTTTATTGGGAACTCAACAGGACAACGCCCAGGCATGGCGATCGCCCATTTGAAATTGCTCACATTGACCATACAGAATTAGATGTTGAATTAGTGTGTTCCCGTACTGGTCGTTCATTGGGTAGACCTTGGGTAACTTTTTTGATAGATGCGTATTCCAGAAGATTCTTAGCTGTTTATTTGACTTTTGACTCGCCTTCATATCGTTCTTGCTTGATGGTGTTACGATTGTGCGTTCAACGCCACAACCGTTTGCCACAGATAATTGTGGTAGATAACGGCGCAGAATTTCATAGCGTTTATTTTGAAACGCTTTTAGCCACTTTTGAATGTACGAAAAAAAATCGACCTCCAGCCAAAGCACGGTTTGGTTCTGTATGCGAACGTCTGTTTGGTACTTCCAACACTCAATTTATTCATAACCTACTCGGTAATACACAGATAACTCGTAACATTCGCCAAGTAACCAAGTCAGTTAACCCTAAAAATCAAGCTATTTGGACACTGGGCTTGCTTTACGAATATCTTTGCGCTTGGGCTTACGAAGTTTACGATATAGATGAACATCCCGCTCTTTTCCAGAGTCCGAGGGATGCTTTTGCTGCTGGTATAGCGATCGGCGGTAGTCGGCTTCACCGGATGATTCCTTACGATGAAAACTTTCAGATTCTTACCTTACCTACAACCTCAGAGGGAAAGGCGAAAGTTCAATCTGGAAGCGGCGTAAAAATTAACTCAATCTATTACTGGTCTAATAGTTTTCGTGACCCGCAAATTGAAAATACCTCTGTCCAGGTAAGATACGACCCGTTTGATATTGGTATCGCTTACGCCTTTGTTCGAGGGCTATGGGTACAGTGTATTTCTCAATATTATGCAGAATTTCAAGGTCGTTCAGAAAAAGAACTGAAATTAGCTAGTGCCGAGTTACGCAAACGCTCCTCAAATCATGCACGACAATCAAGAGTTTCAGCTAAGAATCTAGCGGAATTTTTAGCTTCGGTAGAAGCCCAAGAAGCCTTATTAGAACAGCGTTCTTATGATGCAGAAGCTAAAGAAGTCTTTAGGGTAATTGAAGGCGGAAAAGCTACTTTCAGTCGTAACGAAGAACCAAAAGTTATTCAAATTCCTTTTGGTAATACTGACAATCAAGTGACTGAAGTTCAAGCAAACACTCCAGAAACACTTGTAGTTTACGAGGAGTTTTAGTTATGACAATACTTACCGGATTTCCTCTCAAGCTCCTTGAGCAATCTGTCACAGAAAGGCTTGCCTATTTCGAGAATTACACGGTAGCACATCCCCGACTCAAAGAGGTGTATGAAACTCTAGTGCGGACAATTGCTGAACCAGCAGGTGCGTCATTTATTTTTGTCTATGGCCCTAGCGGTATCGGTAAAACAACTTTACGACTGCGGGTTGAGCAAAAATTAACAGAGTTGGCATTACCTAAGTTGGAAAGCGATCGCGGTTGCGTTCCTGTTGTTGGAGTTGAGGCTGTAGCTCCAGAATCGAGAAACTTTAACTGGAAAGATTACTACACACGCGCCTTAATAGCCTTAGAAGAACCACTCATCGATCACAAGTTTAATTACGGTGTACGAGGTATCTATCGTGATATTTTCGGAAAAATTAACGTTGAGTCGAAAGTGGTCGCACCTGCTCTACGCAGAGCTTTAGAAAACGCTCTCAGCTATCGCCATCCAGATGTATTTTTCATAGATGAAGCGCAACATTTTGGGAAAATGGCAAGCGGACACAAACTACAAGATCAGCTAGACTGTCTCAAATCTGTGGCAAATATGACAGGCATCTTGCATTGTCTGTTAGGAACATACGAATTACTGACATTCCGTAATTTAAGCGGTCAACTCTCACGCCGTAGCGTCGATATTCATTTCCGCCGTTATTGTGCTGACACCGCAGAAGATGTACAGGCTTTTAAAAGTGTATTGTTAACTTTCCAACAGCAGATGCCACTTGCAGACCCTCCAGATTTAGTTACTCATTGGGAATATTTTTATGAACGTACTTTAGGATGTGTTGGCATACTGAAAAATTGGCTAACACGCGCTCTTAAAGATGCTCTGGATCGAGAAGCAACAACCGTCACTCTAAAAGACTTGCAAAAACGTGCTTGGTCAGTTGCTCAGTGTCAGAGAATGTTCAAGGAAATTCAAGAGGGCGAACGACAATTATCTGAAACAGAAACAGATGTACAACATTTACGCTCTGCTCTAGGACTTGGAGCAAAGACAATTGCACAGCCAGAAGAAGCTCCAAAAAAGACTCTTCCACAAGGAAAAGTTGGCAAACGCAATCCCAAAAGAGATCCTATTGGAGTGAATCAAGATGTTAGCTAATGGATTAATAACATACGAATGTTGGGATTTAAAAAAGGTTGCTATTCCATCTCGTAGTCGGTTGTATCAATTAGAGCCTGTTGGCATTGGGAGTTCATTGGTAGAAAGCTTAACTGGCTATATATCTCGGCTAGCAGAAGCTCATTGTGTAACCCCAAAAATTTTAATATCCAGAGAACTTGTATCTTTTATACCTAAGACTTATAGAACTACAAATCTCTTTGAAATGCGAAGCTTGACTGGGGCACTCAATGGATTAGGTACGATGGCATTTGATTTAGTCACAGTACTAGAGTCGATGACTCTACGTAATGATTTGCGCTTCCTCACTCTATTAACATGGACTAATATCTTTCCTCAGAGGAAGTTACTTCGTTCTAGACGAGCTTGGTGTCCCTACTGTTATGAGGAGTGGTATTCCTCGAAAGATCAAGTAATTTACGAACCCTTAATTTGGTTTTTTGAGGCAGTTACAGTTTGTCATTGCCACAATCAGCATTTATGTCAGCAATGCCTTCACTGCAAACGAGATATTCCCCCACTAGCTTCCTATTCGAGGCCAGGTTATTGTCCATATTGCTTAGAATGGCTTGGTGTTACTGCTAATCACCAGTCTTCTGATAACACCCCACTGACCAAGGAAGAGATTATTTGGCAAACGTGGGTTATCAAGACTATTGGAGAGTTACTCGCTACTACCCCCCGCTTATCAAAACCTTTGCAAAGGGAAATAGTTGCCCAAGCGTTTTGTAGGTACGTAGAGCAATTTGCTGAAGGAAACACGGCTGCTTTTGCTCGTATGCTCGAAATTCCCAAAAACAAGGTTTGGATGTGGCAAATGGGAAAAGTCTTGCCAGAACTGAATGTGATTTTGAAAATCTGTTTTACTCTTCAGGTATCTGTACTGGATTTTTTGACTCAAGAGACTCTTAAGGAAAACTCTAGTAAATTTCCTGCTACGCCTCAAAACCAAGTCAGAGATAGCAGTACAAAAAAGCTTGAAGTAAAGTTTGATAGCGATCGCACTCAACAATTACTTGAAAATGTGCTTCAAGCGAATGAACAACCGCTACCGATGACAACAGTGGCGAAACGCCTTGGATATCCTAAGCGAGTTCTTTACAGGCATTTCCCAGAGCTATGCCGAGCGATTTCAGCCGAGTACGTTAAGTATATGAAAGAATCTCGCGTCAAACGAATCGAACAGTCTTGCGAGGAGGTAAAACAAGCTGTTATGCAAGTTCACAATGAAGGTATTTATCCTAGTGAGGCAGCTATTTCAAAGCTATTGGCTAAACCAGGATGTTTTCGTGACAAACAAGTTCGCGCTGCTTTAAGGGCAGCGCGAAAAGAAATTTGTTTGGAACCATAACCTTGCCACCCTTTATTGGAAGCATAAGCTTGCCGTTGCGGCAAAGTTATGGGTAAAGTCACAATGGAAGCCTTTCGGCATTTTAAATTTTTAGTGGGGGTGGAGGGACTTGAACCCACACGACCTTTTACGGTCAACGGATTTTCATTCTCCCGCAGCTTTCACTGCTACCTGATGGCTTTAGCAAAATCAGGTTTTAAGAATTGGACTCTCCCTTTACCCTCGACTTAACGTTAGGGTAGCTCCCGTCGGGTCTCTGCACCTTCCCTCAATTTTGGATTTTAGATTTTGAATTTTGGATTAAAGACTAATCGCAAATCTAAAATTTTTGGGCTTGGCTCAGGATTGCCATGTCTGTTACCAGATTTAGGTTTCCCTGAGTTTGAGAGCTTCCACTTGAGGGATTTCTCCTTCAAGGCTCAGTTATCTAAGTCCGTAGCGTCTACCATTCCGCCACACCCCCGCAGGTGTTTGGCAACTAGTATAACTAGTTATTTTGTGAAGGCAGCAAATACCTCCTCATCTATTCCACCATCAATTGTGTCTTTTGTCCAACATAGATTGAAAATATTTTTTCCAGAGTTAAAATTTTTCCTAGTTTCCTAGTTTCCTGGTAATCCATCTGGATGAGTTTTCGATCTTGTTTGACTAGAGCTTTGTTTGCTAGTGGATTCACTATTATAGCATAATACTACGTTTTATAATCAATTTGGACATATAAGAGGAATTCTGGCGTAGTTATGTTGAAAGCGTCATGACTATAGTTTCCTCAGTTTCGCTCTTCAGCCTATGATGGAAAACAGATGCTTAAGACTTGAAAGTTTATGATTGTCGCCCTGCTGTATCTGATTTTAGCTGGAGCTTACCTTCTAGTAATCCCAATTGCTATTTTGCTGTATCTGAAGCAGCGTTGGTATGTAGCTACCTCCATCGAGCGTACCTTTATGTACTTTTTGGTGTTTTTCTTCTTTCCGGGTTTGTTGGTTCTATCGCCGTTTCTAAATTTTCGACCCCAACGGCGACAAATTGAAGTTTAACTAGATTGGTAGGTCATAACTCTCATGCGACGGATTGACGCGATTGGAATTGGCTTGGGCGTTTTTATTGCTGGCGGCTTGGCTTATGTAGGATTGCAGCTAGTCGGTTTGGATAATCAAAAAGCTGGTATATGGAGCCAAGTCTTACTAATCAGTGGGTTAGTTGGCTGGTTAGCCACCTATTTTTTCCGCGCGGTGGGACAAAAAATGACCTACCACCAACAGCGGGAACAATATGAGCAAGACTTTCTGCAAAAGCGGTTAGATGAGCTTACTCCCGAAGAACTAGCACGAATTCAAGCCCAAATAGAACAAGAAGAGCAATCTCAGGTGTAAAGTTATCATTGGTCAGTTGTTATTTGTCCTTTGTCATTAGTCATTTGTCCTTTACTAATGACCAATGACTAATGACCAATGACCAATGACCACTGACACTTGACTAAAATGACTGCGATTTCTGATTGCTTTAAAACCCTTGGGCACAATCGTGAGTGTGCTCTGATTCCTTTTATCACCGCTGGCGATCCAGATTTAGAAACAACAGCAAAAGCGTTGCAGATTCTAGATCGCAATGGAGCCGACATAATTGAACTAGGTATACCCTACTCCGATCCTCTGGCTGATGGGCCAGTAATTCAAGCTGCTGCGACTCGCGCCTTACAAAGGGGTACGAAGTTAGAGCAGGTGTTGGAAATGCTGCAAGGGATTACTCCCAAATTACGATCGCCTATTGTCCTATTTACCTATTACAACCCAATTCTGCACCGGGGAATTGAAAAATTTCTCTCTTCAGTTGCTGCTGCTGGGGTTGCAGGATTGGTAATACCTGATTTGCCCTTAGAGGAAGCAGCAGGATTGCTCCAAGCAGCTAGTGAGAAGGGAATTGATATCATTTTGTTGGTTGCTCCCACTAGTTCTGCCCAACGGATCGAAGCGATCGCTCATTCTTCCCAAGGATTTATTTATTTAGTCAGCGTCACAGGGGTAACAGGGATGCGATCGCAACTGGAAAACCGCGTGTCCGATTTACTCAAAGAAATTCGTAGTGTTACTGATAAACCCATTGGTGTAGGTTTTGGCATCTCCGAAGCTGCCCAAGCCCGTCAGGTAAAGGAATGGGGCGCGGATGCAGCGATCGTGGGCAGTGCATTTGTGAAACGGTTAGCCCAAGGTACACCAGAGGAAGGACTAAATGCGATCGCCGAATTTTGCCAAAGTCTCAAAGCAGCCATCAAGACCACCAACACCAGCACAAATACTCCTCTTGATTAGACGGGGAAACTAGATTAAAAAAGTATAACAGCGCAGTTTTCCTATCCTTGTTTGGTAGACAATTTGACCGTTATGGTTTTGAATATTAACATCAGATATCATGATGTAAAAAAACTAGCCGATCCGGTCGCTTATAGTTTGAGTATTATGTGAAATCAAGTAGGCATAATTTATGAGTGTGAGAGTGAGTCAGTCACAAATGGTTATAATTACGTCGCAATCGAGGAGCAAAGGCGATGAGTGAGAGTATGGCGTTTATCGGCGGCGTTGCCGTAGCGGGGCTGGCGGCTCTCGTATTGCTCAAAGGAACAAATACCCCTCTACAGCCTAACTTTGCCGTTGCTCCGCAAATGCCAGGGACTGTAGTAGCGCCGGGAGTACAGCCACAAATGTATCCTTACGGCCCTTATGGGCAACCAATGTATCCAGGTCAGGTTCAACCATCGACTGCTCCCAATGCTGACCAGCGCCTAGAGATGGAGAAGTTGAACACGCAGATGCAGCTAGAGCGTTTAAAAAACGACAACGAACAGTTAAAGTTGCAAAATCAACAGCTACAGGGTCAAGTTCAAAATTTTAATACTCAGCAGCAGTGGCAATTAGCCCAGCAGAATAACCAGCAAAAAGCAGCAGCATTCCAGCCGCAAAATCCTTGGTGGTCTTCACCCATGCTTTGGGCTGTGGGAGGTGCAACTCTCACTATTGGTGGTGGTGTTGTCGTCGCTGGGGTATTGGCTTTATTCTCACCACGGCAGCGTCCAGCCCGTACTGTACAAGTGATTCACCCTTACCAAGGAAATACACCGCCCTTGGTTCCAGTCCGTCGCGCTGAGTTTCTGCCTGCTTCGCGGATGGAAGCAAGACGAGTTGAAGCCCAAGAATACGACGAAATGCACTAATTAGGGAAATTAAACTACAGATAAACACAGATTTAAAATCTCGTTTCCAGGTTCTACCTGGAAATGTTTTTATTGGGCTGCTGCTGCGAATTCAGGAGGTTCCGCTTCCTTGTTAGGCATTCCCAGTCAGAGGTTGGTAACGAAATAACTATTAAAAGCCGCTTTTAGGAGTTTCCGTAGCATTAGGACTCTCTGTAGTAGCAGGTTGGTTAGTATCGGGAAGTTTCTGTTGGGTATTTTTCTGACTACCTTGATTTTCTAGTTTAGGTAGTGCCTGTTTTGCCAGATTTTCGGCTGCTTGTTTAAATAATGGTTCTATTCGGTTTCGCCAGTATTTAGTATTAGGCAACTTTTCTGGATGGTTTTTATAATCTAAAACTTTATCCCATTTACCATCATCTATTGCTTTATTAATCTCGTTAGATAACGCCTCCGCCTTAGCCCAATCTTGCTGCCACTGGGCAATCACTTTGCCCGTCTCTTGGATACCAGAAGCAGCATTTGCCGGAACCGATTTTAAAAGTGCGATCGCTCCAACTATATCTCCTGATTCATACTTCTGTCTTGCTTGTTCTATAATATTGGCCCTGTTATCGCTAGGCTGCGATCGCTTTGTTTTCTCAGCTTCGGAAGTTAACCCCTTTGGTTTTTCTGGTAATGGAGTTACTACATCGCTAGATTTTGGTTTTGGCTTGGGAGTCGATCGAGTAGCAATCAGGGTACTATCATCTACAATCTTAGTGGCAATGCTTTTTTCGCGCAGGCAAGAAGCCCATTCTGGATTATTGGTTATCACGGCTGGGTGTGCCCAAGCCAAACGACCAGACTTAAGTTTAATTTCTATCCAACCTCGTTTTGTCCGCTTGCCAGTCACCTCGAAACTGGTATTATCACCAACTGTTTGCAAAATATTATCAGAATTAATCGAACTAGGTTCAGAACGGATATTAGAATTTCCGACAACAACAGCCGAGCATTTATTTGCTAAGGTGGTATCCTTGCCTGTAAGATTTAAAGCTAAATTTTTCACATTTGGATATACATTTGCTACCAAGGCAGCCGCGCCACCCGCCAATAATATGCCAATTAATATCGGCCATGGGTCGGATTTACTAGAGTCTTGACGCGCAGGTTTTGGGGCGACAGGATTTGCAGGTGCAACTGCAACCGTTTGCAACCGAGATACTTGAGGCTGAGATTTGGCTACTTGGTAACTAGAATTTTTGGCAGATTCTTGAGGTGTGGAAAGTGCAGGTATAGGATTAATAGCGTTTTTACATGCTTGCAGTGCTTCCGTGGCGTTTTGGTAGCGGTCTTTGAAGTGATAACGCACCATTTTGGTTAACACTGCCGCCAGTCGGTAGTTTACGGTTACTGATTGCTGCCAGATGATTTCGCCCGTTTCTGGATCTTCTTGCAATTCTGTTGCCTGTAATCCTGTTAATGCTTGAATGGCAATAATACCAAGGGAATAGATATCGCTGTTGGGGCGGGGTTTACCTTGCCCTTGCTCTGTGGGCATATAGCCAGGAGTGCCGATAACTACCGTGGCAGAGGGTTGTCCGCCAACTGTCACCAGTTGTGTACGTAACTGCTTCACTGCCCCAAAGTCTACTAAAACTAACTTATTATCTGAGGCGCGACGGATGATATTATCTGGTTTGATGTCGCGGTGAATCACGCCTTGGCGATGGACAAATTCGAGAATTTCTAGAACTTCCTGCAACAGTTGAATTACTTGGCTTTCACTCCAACGCTTACCAGGTATAAGTTCCTCAGCTAGGGTATGTCCTTCAATATATTCTTGTACTAAATAAAATTCTTGGTTTTCATCAAAATACGCTAGCAGCCTGGGTATCTGGTCATGGTTGCCCAGTTTTTCTAAGGTTTCGGCTTCGCTGTTGAACAGGCGTTTAGCAGTATCAAAAACTCTGGGGTCAGTTCCGGGCTTAAGGTGCTTGACAACGCAGATGGGGTTGCCTGGCCGCCTTGTATCTTCGGCAATGTAGGTTTGACCAAATCCTCCCATCGCGAGGACTCGAATTACTTGGTAACGATGGTCTAGTAGCTTGCCTATCATATTTACTCCCCAGAGTTATTACCTAATTTTCCAGCTGGTAATAAATATCTCCAAATTTTCTTCAATGAAATCCGCTATCTTGAGAAAAGATTTAGATTAAAAACGCAGCTTTTTAATAAACGCAGACTGTTTATTTTTCTTTTAGTGCCCCTGTTTACTACCAATGCCACCTAAAATAACAAACTCAGTTTCATGGCAGCAGGCTGAAATCCTCATGCAGCCTGCTTTCATTCGCGTTATCGATAATATCCGCAAGTCGCTTGATGAATCTTCCTGGACGGGAACTTACCACGATGTCCTGATTTGGCCGCCTAGCACCACTGATGAAATCAAAGCATTGGTGACTGAGCTATTGCAAGCAATGGAAACTGCAACGCCCCAAGAAGCAGATGAAATCAGAGAAACTCTGGCTCGTCTGCCGATGCCCCATCCAGGATATCATCTACGTTTGCAGCGTCAACAGCAAGAAGCGAGTATCGATTTGTGGGAACTGTGTTATGAAGTGTGTTTTCTTGAATACACACCACAAAAGGAAGTTGCTGATATTGATACTAGTTTAATCGATGAACTCGGTGAAGTCGATTGGCTGCGTTTGGATGCTAAGTCAAAGGAGTTGGTTGAGCAGGCGTTTGCTAAATTGCCAGAAGGGTAACAAAACTAGCGCTTCTCTCATTATCCCAACAGATCCTTCTAATCAACAGGTTGATGGTGTTGTGGCGATTACTGAGCAGATAAGTCGTAGTGCAAAATTAAATATATATTGTCATTGCGAGTGTAGCGTTCGCGGTAGCGTCTCGTAGAGAAGCGAAACGAAGCAATCGCAAGATTTTGGGATTGCTTCTCTTCGTTCGCAATGACATAAATAATTTTGCGTAACCATTTATTGGGTTTAAAAAGGGTTTTTTGGTGAGAGTTTGCGATCGTCACGTCATGGAAATTGTGAAGAAGTAGCTTTCGCAAGAGTGCTTCAGTATTTGGATTTACTGTTAAGTTGGTGCTATTTAAATTACCTTTATTCGATAGTTTCGAGGCGAAAACGCTTAAATGCTCTAGCTGCTTCAGGAATTAGCTCAATGTACCAATACCCATTCGTTTCATCTGCAAACCAATTAACTATTGCAAGTGCTGGTTGCCCAAATTCACCATCTTTTACTCCAAAAAATTTGCAAAACCTTGTACCTAAATGACCAATTTGTCCAGAAGAGTCACCATCATATCCCGCAGCTTCAGATAACTCCCAAGTACGTAATCTGCGATTATCTTTCATAAAATAACAATGTTGATACAACTTATCTAAAATGGCTTTATGTCCTAGAGTTAATCCGTCATAAATTGAGTGGAACGCCTCCAGATATTTGTCTTCTGAAGGAATATAACGTTCAGTATTTTTCAACACTTTGTTTTTCCCCTTTCGATTTACCAGAATACCAACATCAACGTTACAACAAATATACTAGTATTAAATATTGCTTTAAATATTTTTTTAGATTAATGAGCAGTTAAGATTTTATTAGAATTGTATCAAGTCCTCTTGATTAATCATTTTTTCCACATCTGTGCAAAAATCTACCAGTAAAGAGTAACAGATAAATTAAGGAACAAAAAATGTCTAATAAAATAAACTACACCGAAGCTTGCAATAATTTTGAAAAAGAGCAATCGCCATGAATCGCCGTTATCACTCTCATAACGACAGAACTTAATGTCGTAACCACAGCTTCAATGTTCTTAACAAAATTGCAATGTTGATTATACGCTACAAGAAAATCGGAGATGCATTGAAGCCGCAAACGCTTATTTGCTAAGATTTCCAGTGCGACAACATTAAAACAGGGCAACTTCTCATCACCATGCCAACATCTACACTTGATGATAAAGACGCAGCAGCTATCGAAGCCGCCAGAGTTGGGGTTGCGATATACGATCGCACCGCCTGGGGACGGATCAAAGTAGCTGGCGACGATCGCCTCAATTTCTTACACAACCAAAGTACTAACAATTTCCAAATACTCAAGCCAGGACAAGGTTGTGATACTGTTTTCGTCACTTCCACAGCCAGAACAATCGATTTAGCAACCGCCTACGTTAGAGAAGATGCGGTAATCCTGCTGGTTTCACCCAACCGCCGCGAATATCTCATGGAATGGCTGGATAAATATATTTTCTATGCTGATAAGGTGGAATTATCTGATATTACACAATACACAAACACCTTCAGCCTGATTGGCCCAGGAAGCGACGCTGTTTTAGAAAAGTTGGGTATTGGCGAACTCATCGGACAACCTTATGGTAGTCACAAAGTATACACCATTGCTGCCGCAGAGGGGGTGCGGATTGCTGTGGGTAGTGGGTTAGCGGCTCCTGGATACACCTTCACTTTCCCCTATACTGACAAAGAAACGGTGTGGAATAAATTGTTAGAAGCTGGGGCAGTAGAGATGAGCGATCGCGCCTGGGATGCATTGCGAATCTTACAAGGTCGCCCCGCCCCAGATGCGGAACTCACAGATGATTACAATCCTCTGGAAGTTGGTTTATGGCAAACAATTTCTTTTACTAAAGGTTGCTATATTGGGCAAGAAACTATCGCTCGGTTAAACACATATAAAGGTGTAAAACAACACCTTTTGGGTATCCGCCTCAGTGCCCCTGCGTCAGTTGGAAGTGCGATCGCAGTTGGAGATGAAAAGGTTGGCAAACTTACCAGTTGCACCCAAACGGCTGATGGTTACTTTGGACTAGGTTACATTCGCACCAAAGCTGGTGGCGTGGGCTTAAAAGTCCAAGTGGGAGAAACCGAGGGTGAAGTCGTAGAAATTCCCTTTGTTTCTCACGAGTACCCATAAGCAATTCAAATCAAAATATCTTTCTCTTTATCCCTAGCGCCATAACAAAATTCATCTACCCAAGAAGCTATACTACGGGCATTAGTGCTTGGTATTAAATGCACTTTCCTCTTAACGTGTTGTGGTTGGTTATTCGGGTGTTTGCTGTTGCTCTTAACCTCGGTAGTAATTGCTAGCGATCGCACTGGTTTGCCGTTACTAGAAATCTCAGTGGTAATTGCCAACGATGCGCCTACAGGGATTTGGACAGATGGCGCGTTGCTCTTAACCTCGGTAGCTAATGCCACAGATGGCATAGTTTTGGCTTTACTGTTGACCTCACTGGTCATTGTCGCCGATGCTCCTGAAGGTAACTGACCAGAGTGCCAGCGTACTAGTTGATATTCCCTTAGCAAACCGGAGGATGGCGTTTTTACCGGAGTATCTGGAGCAATTTTAGTTGCATTTGCTACTACCAACTCAGGTTCGCGTGTGCGACTTACCTCAGTAGTAGCTGTAAATGATGGCACAACTCGATCGGCACGTGGCAAGTTGGAATCTAGAGTATTGGCAAGAGAATGAGGCGCAATCTTGCTGGGAGTTACAACCGATGACACATGTTCATCCTCAAAATGCTTCTCATCTGGCGACTCGCTTTCAACTTGGGTTGTAGCGATAGAAGGTTCTGATTTGATTAAACGTAACTCTTCATCAGGATTGAAGTTAAGACCTAAAGCGGCGACTATTTTATCTGGATCGTTATTCAGATCCAGCATAAAAGAGAGTATTTCATCAAACTGCGGTTCCAAAACAGACAGTGTTGCCAAAATAAAACCGGACAAAGGACGCCGCAAACCGTCGTAAGTGCCCCAAATTCGTATTTTGACCAGCCAGGGAATATTTTGCTCGTAGTAAATCAGCCACTTTTGTTTTAAGGATTGACGCAGCTGCTGGATATTCATAGGATGCCTCGCTTCAGTCAACAAGATTGCAGACCTTGATATTGAAAATTTAGCTTTATTTCTGGGGATGAAACCGATAATAGAGCATCTGTTTGACTCTTTGACCACCTAGCAAATGATCTTCTACCAGTAGAGGTACTTCATTGGGTTGAACGCCGCTATACCAGACCATATCGGGTAATACCAGCACCATCGGCCCATTCCCACATTGCCCCAAACAGCTGCTAGCCGTTACCGTTACACCAGAGATTGGCAAAGCTGCAAAAGCTGCTAAAACCTTGAGGGCACCTTGCTTTTTGCAAGTACGATTTTGACAAACCTGCACACATTTAGGAGGAGAGGGTTGGTCTATTATCGGCAAGTTTGATGGTTGAGTTATGTTTGACATTTGTCCTTTGTCCGATGTCATTTGTTCTTTGTCTTTTGCTAATGACCAATGACCAATGACTAATGACTAATCTATTGAAAGTCCTTTTGAGGCTAGCCATTCAGGATTGAATATCCGCGACTGATACCGGGAACCGCTATCACACAAGATGGTGACAATGGTATGTCCTGGGCCCAACTGCTTCGCTAGGGCAACAGCTGCGCCAACATTAATACCTGTTGAACCGCCCATTAACAGCCCATCTTTCCTCAGCAGTTGGTAAACTACCCGTAAAGCTTCTTGGTCATCGATTTGGATGGCATCATCAGCAGGTGCGCCTTCCATATTGGCTGTGACACGACCATTACCAATGCCTTCAGTGATAGAACTTCCTTCTATATTGATTTCGCCGGTTTTGACATAGCTATAAAGTCCACTACCCAATGGGTCGGCAACAACGCATTTAATCGCCGGATTTTGTTCTTTCAAGTACATTGCTACACCAGCATAAGTACCACCAGTACCAGTTGCAGTTGTCCATGCATCTATTTTACCATCTGTCTGAGTCCAAATTTCTGGCCCTGTGGTTTCGTAGTGGGCAAGGCGGTTGGCTAAGTTATCAAACTGATTTGCCCAAATGGCATTTTCCAACTCAGCAGCGACTCTGCCAGATAGTTTGACGTAGTTGTTTGGGTCTTTGTAGGGTACGGCGGGGACGGGACGAACTTCTGCGCCTAGTGCTGTTAGTGCGTCTATCTTTTCTTGTGACTGGGTATCGGGAATAATAATTAGGCATTTGTAGCCTTTAGCGTTGCAAATATGCGCTAGTCCAATGCCAGTATTACCAGCGGTTCCTTCTACAACGGTGCCGCCAGGTTTGAGTAAACCTTTCTTTTCTGCATCTTCAATGATGTAAAGTGCTGCACGGTCTTTGACGGAACCGCCAGGATTGAGGAATTCTGCTTTAGCAAGGATTTCACACCCTGTTTCTTCACTGAAGCTGTTCAAGCGAATCAGGGGTGTGTTACCAACAGCGCCGACGAAGCCATTTTTAATATCCATTTTGACTGTACCTGTGTGAGTATCTATAAAAATTTTGGCTTATAGCAGTGGCATGATTTACAACTAATTTGCCTAAAATCCTATAATGCGTACACTACCAAACTTTACTCATATTCAAAACAAACCCAGGCAATAGCGATTCACCGCTAACATTCGCGGGATTTTCTAGACATTCTTCTGGCACACCAGGATGATGTAATATAGGCTCGGCGATGCTTACGGTCAATTAGCAAGCCTAGCTATACTCCTCGCCTCCTCATGTATTCCTCCATTTTCTCCTTCAACGGTTGGAGGTTATTAGAAGGCGATCGCAGTTAAACTACAAATCCAATATGCGTAGGCGTAGCCCGCCGTAGGCATCGCTTTCCTCTGAGGTTGTTGTCACTCTGGGAAAATAAAATAATTGGAGACGCGATAAATCGCCGTCTCTACAAAGAACTGATTATTATAAAGACGGCGATTTATCGCGTCTTTGCGATTAGCGGCGTGTTATCAAAAAACCTTATCCGAACCGTATAGTTATTTCACATCACAATGCATTTGTATAGTGCGTAAGTCCTAAAGATGACTAAATTGTGGTTGCAAAATTAACTTTGATAATCATATCATTGAAATCCTTGTCGCCACCAGCAGGCAAATCCTCAAAGCCAAAGGTGTTACTTGCTAACAGGCAAATGTGATCCGACCGATCGGAATTAGCACCCAAGAATGGAAAATAAACCGTTGGATCGTTATTAGGATTGTTATCTAAAAGCGTATCAGGGCTATCGTTAACAATAATAAAGGGAACAAAAATCCCACCCGGTTGCAAAGTACCACTGTAAGTAGCACTACCTTGGTTACTCACGGTCAAATCAATACCAGCAACCCGACTACGCACAGCAGCCTGAGTATAACCAGCCTGTCCCGTGAGAATATCAGCATTACCGTCGCCATTGGTATCAATCCCACCATTTTCATCAGTCACTTGATAGAAGCCGACGTAATTGTTGTAAGCCGCCTCTCTATAAACGTTAAATTCAGCGTTGACTGATTGTTTGACATCTCGCAAATCAATCACTTCCCCCTGGAATTTATTTTGGAGATTTGTACCCAAAGGTAAAGCTCGATCTGTCTGCTTAATTTTCACCACTAGATCGTTAAAATCTGTGGCACTCTTACCAGAAGCATCCTTCCAACCGAGAGAGAAACCATCATCACCCAAATTTGTAATTTTTTGGGTTGAAACGCTAGAAAACAGTAATTTTCCGATGGAGTTAGGATTATTGCGTACAGCATCAAGCGTACCATCTTGGACTAATAAGAATCTAAAACTCTGACCAGAATTCAATTCCAGCAGAGTGGTGAAATTATTGGTGTCAAATCCATTAGGAGTATTAGCGATCGCTGATAAAATTACCTTTGACCGTTCTAAAGCTGCTTTGGCATAACCTTCAGCGCCAGGGGCAATACCGTTAATCGTACCTTTAGCATCATCAACAGTAAATAAACCCAGTTCATTCACCAGCTTAGAACTGTGTCCAGTGAGTTTGATTTCCAGTTTGGCTTTAATATCCTTACTTGTAATGTTAAAGATATCATCATTCGGGTTAGTGAGACGGCTGGGTATTTCAATACCATTATTAACATTAATAGTTAATCCTTTCTCAAAGGTGAGATTACCATCGTCAGTGGTACGGACGCGGATTTTGTAACTAGATTTAGTTTTAAAGTCTGGAGATTTGTTGATTTTGAGGCTATTGCCATCAATGATGAAAGCATTATTATCAACATCGTCAATTCCCGAAACTAAGCTGTATGCAAAATTATCGTTTTGATCTGGGTCGGTGCTGCTGAATGTGCCGATGACGGAGTTGGCTGCTGCTTTATCATCGACATTTGTCTGACTCAACGCCAAATTTGTGGGTGCATCATTAACGGCAGTGAGATTAATGTCGCGGGTTACAACAGTACTATTTAAGTTGTCATCATTGACAATAAAGCTGATAGTGCGGGGAGTGGTGCTGGGGTTCTCGCTGCTGTTTTGATAGGTAACAGATTGTATTGCAGTTTGATATTGGGCGACGGTGGCAGTGCCAGTTAAGGTTAAGACACCGTTAGTATAAGTGCCAGTAATGCCATTTTGGTTGGTGAAAGCGAGGGTGTCTTCTGTGGCGACAAAACCGTTGGTAATGCTGATGGTGGCGCTGCTGAGGCTGGTGGAGTCTACATCGGTAACGGTGATGCCAGGGTCGATGGCTGTGGCGGGGTCGTTTTCGGTGTAGGCAAGGGCGGTGGTGCTGGCTGTGATGACTGGGGCACCAGGTTCGGCAATTGTTAAAGTGGCACTATGGTTATTCAGCAGCACTGAGACGTTGTTGCTGTCTATGTTAGCGGCAGCCAAGTCGAGCTTGCCGTCACCGTTGAAGTCTCCTACTGTTACTGAGGTGGGAGTAGTGGGAGTAGTGCTAACAAAGAAGTTGGTGGCGGTGCCAAAGCTCCCTGTGCCGTTACCTAGCAGCACTGAGACGTTGTTGCTGTCGGCATTAGCGGCAGCCAAGTCGAGCTTGCCGTCGTCGTTGAAGTCTCCAACTGTTACTGAAAAGGGAGTAGTGCCGACGGAGAAGTTGGTGGCGGTACCAAAGCCCCCTGTGCCGTTACCTATAAGCACGGAGACGTTGTTGCTGCTGATGTTAGCGGCAGCTAAATCGAGCTTGCCGTCGCCGTTGAAGTCTCCAACTGTGACTGAAAAGGGATTAGCGCCAACAGTGAAGTTAGTGGCGGTGCCAAAGCCTCCTGTACCGTTATTTAGCAGCACGGAGACGTTGTTGCTGTCTATGTTAGCGGCAGCCAAGTCGAGCTTACCGTCGCCGTTGAAGTCTCCAACTGTGACTGAGCGGGGACTATTGCCGACGGTGAAGTTGGTGGCGGTGCCAAAGCCTCCTGTGCCGTTATTTAGCAGCACGGAGACGTTATTGCTGTCTATGTTAGCGGTAGCCAAGTCGAGCAAGCCATCGCCGTTGAAGTCTCCAACTGTGACTGAATAGGGATTAGCGTCAACGGAGAAGTTGGTGGCGGTGTCAAAGCCCCCTGTGCCGTTTCCTAGCAGCACTGAGACGTTGTTGCTGCTACTGTTAGCGGTAGCCAAGTCGAGCTTGCCGTCGGCATTGAAGTCTCCAACCGTTACTGAAAAGGGACGACTGCCGACGGAGAAGTTGGTAGCGGTGCCAAAGCCCCCTGTGCCGTTATTTAGCAGCACTGAGACGTTGTTGCTGTCTATGTTAGCGGTAGCCAAGTCGAGCTTACCGTCGCCGTTGAAGTCTCCAACTGTGACTGTTCGGGGACGACTGCCGACGGTGAAGTTAGTGGCTGGTTGGAAATTCGCGGTACTGTTGGCATCGAGGATGTAGTCTGGGCTGGATTGTAAGTTGACAGTGACGGTTTCGTTGGGGTCAGAGACTCCATCAGCGATCGCTGTGACTGTTAAGGTAGCGGTGGTTTGTCCTTCAGCGATCGCAAAGGTGTTGGCTGTGACAGAGGTGATGTTTGTGCCTGCTGCCAAGGTGTAGTCGGTGGTGGCGGTGGCGGTGCTACCTGTGGTGTTAAAGTTAACCACTAAACCGCCAACTGGGGCAGGAGTGTCGAGGGTGATGTTAAAGCTGCCGACTGTACCGCCTTCTTTGGGGCTAGTGCCTGAGGCGATGGTAATTTTAGGGGTGGTATTCAGCAGCACGGAGACGTTGTTGCTGTTGTAGTTAGCGGCAGCCAAGTCGAGTTTGCCGTCGCCGTTGAAGTCTCCAACTGTTACTGAAACGGGAGTAGTGCCGACGGTGAAGTTGGTGGCGGTGCCAAAGCCCCCTGTGCCGTTTCCTAGCAGCACTGAGACGTTGTTGCTGTCTCTGTTAGCGGTAGCCAAGTCGAGTTTGCCGTCGCCGTTGAAGTCTCCAACTGTGACTGTTCGGGGACGACTGCCGACGGTGAAGTTGGTGGCAGTACCAAAGCCCCCTGTGCCGTTTCCTAGCAGCACTGAGACGTTGTTGCTGTTGTAGTTAGCGGCAGCCAAGTCGAGCAAGCCGTCGCCGTTGAAGTCTCCAACTGTGACTGAAAGGGGACTATTGCCGACGGAGAAGTTGGTGGCGGTGCCAAAGCCGCCTGTGCCGTTTCCTAGCAGCACTGAGACGTTATTGCTGTCTCTGTTAGCGGTAGCCAAGTCGAGCTTACCGTCGCCGTTGAAGTCTTCAACTGTTACTGAAACGGGAAAACTGCCGACGGAGAAGTTGGTGGCGGTGCCAAAGCCGCCTGTGCCGTTTCCTAGCAGCACTGAGACGTTGTTGCTGTCTCTGTTAGCGGCAGCCAAGTCGAGCTTACCGTCGCCGTTGAAGTCTTCAACTGTTACTGAAACGGGAAAACTGCCGACGGTGAAGTTGCTGGCGGTGCCAAAGCCCCCTGTGCCGTCTCCTAGCAGCACTGAGACGTTGTTGCTGTTGAAGTTAGTAGCAGCCAAGTCGAGCAAGCCGTCGCCGTTGAAGTCTCCAACTGTTACTGAGTTGGGACTACTGTCGGCGGAGATGTTGCTGGGGGTGCCAAAGCCCCCTGCGCCGTTACCTAGCAGCACTGAGACGTTGTTGATGTTTCTGTTAGCGGTAGCCAAGTCGAGCAAGCCGTCGCCGTTGAAGTCTCCAACTGTTACTGAATAGAGACCACTGCCGACGGTGAAGTTGGTGACGGTGCCAAAGGTGGCAAATACTCCAGGGTAGGCTTCCCTAATTTCTGGTTGCAAAGCTAGTGTGGAGGCGATTTGCCCGATCTTCACCTCTAGCTCCCAGGTTCCACCATGTTGGGCGTTGCCGATTTTCTGGGCTGAGGCGGCAATATTTGCCCCGGTGAGTTGATGTAGCTTTTCTATAAAGGTTTTTCCGATTTCTCCTCTGGCGACTTCACAGCCATAGATGAGGATTTCTGCGGCAAGCCACTGTTGTAGTTGCTGGCGATAGGTGTGGAGGTTGTCTAAACTTAGTTGGCTATTACCTAGTTGCAAATTGCCGGGGCTACCGTGAGCAATTATCTGGATACTGGCTGCGGGATGGTTTTTTGAGAGGGCGCTGATTTGGGCAATGCCGTCTTGGTGTTTGTTGAGGGTAATTACTTTGGCTGTGGGTATGATGCCTTGGGCAAGTATTTGACGATCGCCAATTGCTGAGTCGATGATAACTAGGGTGTGCTTTGTGGTACTTGCAGTTGTCATTATATTTAACTATTTCCCTGTTTTAATATTAATAATTTGACCTTAAGTAAAATCATTTTGCGGTCAGAACCCCGACTTCTCAAAACTCAAAGAAGTCAGGGATTTTGCAGCTAGCTCCTCAGTAGAATTGCGGCGAAGAGCGGGGAGAGAAATGTTCTAATGAATATTATGTAGCTATTGACTTGATTTTTTATGTATGTATAGTTAATAACTAAACGTCAAACACTCTAGCAATGTTTATCGCTAGTGTCAAAAGTTATATTGCCAATGAGCGTACAATCCACTGCTAAAGCTGCTCTCCCTGTAGAAATACTTGCCTCGCGTCATTTCATCGACTGGCTGCAATCCCAGCAAATTAGTCTGGCTTTCTCTACCTATCAAAGTTCGCGTCTGATGCTGTTAGGGGTGAACGCCCACGGGCAATTGTTGGGATTTGAGCGTGTTTTTGACCGCGCAATGGGGTTATACGCTACCCCAGAACGAATTTATCTCAGTTCTAGATCCCAACTTTGGCAGTTAGATAATGTGCTGACTCCAGGACAACTTCATGATGGTTATGACAAGCTGTATATTCCCCGGATTGCTTATACTACGGGAGATTTAGATATTCATGATTTGGCGGTGGAAGCTGATAACGGACGGATTATTTTTATCAGTACTATATTAAATTGTTTGGCGACGGTGAGCGATCGCCATAGTTGCATTCCTTTATGGAAACCTAAATTTATTTCTAGTTTGGTAAATGAGGATCGCTGTCACCTCAATGGTTTGGCGATGGTGGACGGTAAACCCCGCTATGTTACCCTCTGTGGTGAATCTGATGTGGTGGATGGTTGGCGCGACAAGCGACAAAGCGGCGGTTGTATTATTGATATTCAATCCGATCGGGTGATTGCTAGGGGTTTATCTATGCCCCACGCCCCACGATTTTATCAGGGTAAATTGTGGTTGCTGAATGCTGGCACGGGGGAATTTGGCTATATCGATTCCGATGGAGTATTTCAGGCTGTTGCTTTTTGTCCGGGTTTTTTGCGTGGTTTGGCTTTTACTGGCGATTATGCCATTGTCGGCTTATCTAAGCCCCGCGACAAAACTTTTTCTGGTTTAAAACTGGATGAGAATTTAGTCAATAAAAATACTGAACCCCGATGTGGATTGATGGTGATTGACTTGAAAACGGGTCAAGTTGTCCACTGGCTACGTCTAGAAGGAGAAGTGACAGAACTTTATGATGTGCAGGTTTTACCAGGAGTCCGTCGCCCACAAGCGTTAGGATTCCAGACTAAGGAGATTCAGCAGTTGATTACCCTCGATCCACGTTCTCCTCTCATAGAGGGAAATTTGCAAACTGACAAGTCAGCGCCTACACAAGAATTTACTGACAACGCAAATCGGGATAACATAATCTCTGCGATCGCACCTCAGAATCAAGACTGGCCTAATTCTGATTGGTTATGGCCAACCCCAGCGCAGGAATTATCGGCCATAGAACCGATTTATGAACAAGCATTAGCTTTACAAACACAACTACGATTTACAGAAGCGATCGCTTTATACGAACAAATAATTAGCCAATATCCTCAATATGCTCCCGCTTGGTATCAGTTGGGGGTAATTATGGACAATCAAGGACAAACTAACCAAGCTGTTCTGGCTTACCAACAGGCATTGACAATCAACCCGAAATATGCAGAAGCATACAATAATTTGGGTATCGTGGAAGTAGCCCAGAAAAATTTAGAAAAAGCGATCGCTTGTTTTGAGTCTGCAATTCTTAGCAACCCGAACTATGCTTTTGCTCACAACAATCTTGGTCTAGTTTGGCAAATGCAAGGTAAGCTATCAGCAGCAGCAGCTAAGTTTCAAGAGACTTTACAGAAAAATCCCAATTATCCAGAAGCTTATCTGAATTTGGGCATTGTCTTAGAGGCACAAGGGAATTTAGAAGGTGCGATCGCTTGTTATCGTTCTGCTATTCGCCACAACCCAGACTATATCAAAGCATATAACCGTTTAGGGTCAGCACTGTTATCTTTGGCGATCGCGACTCAAGGTCAAGTAGATGAAGCCAGGGTAGTATTTGAAAAGGTTTTACAACTGCAACCAGACTCGGCTGAAGCATTCAATTACTTGTTTTACCTCAAAGAAATGACTTGCGATTGGCGTAGTCGTCAGTCTGATTTAACCCGCATCTGGGAACAAACTCTCTCTGAGGTTGAGAAAGAAAAACGCACAACAATCTCCCCCTTTGATAGCTTATACAAGCCTTGGGACAAGACTTTTTTGCTAAAAATAGCTCGGACTTATGGAGAAAATATTAAAGCACAATGGGCAAGTCAAAAGCAATCTCTCAATTTTACTCATTCCCGTTCCTTGAATGGGCGGCTACGCATTGGCTATTTATCCAATGATTTCCGCAACCATGCTGTTAGTCATTTAATGAAAAGCTTATTTAACCTGCACGATCGAGCTAATTTTGAGATATTTGCTTACTCTTTCGGCGCAGACGATAACAGCGAATACCGCCAACCCATCCCTGTTAACTGCGAACATTTCCAAGATATTACTACTTTATCTATAGAAGAAAGCGCCCGCCAGATTTTTGATGATGGCATTCATATCTTAATCGATCTCAAAGGTTATACTACTGATTCTCGCAGTGCTATTCTGGCTTTGCGACCTGCTCCCATTCAGGTTAGTTATTTGGGCTATTCTGGAACAATGGGTGCTGAATTTATCGATTATATTATTAGCGATCCAGTAGTCACACCGCCAGAATTTGCTGATGGTTTCAGCGAGAAGTTAGTCACCTTACCCCACAGTTATCAAGTCAACGATTATCAACAAGCGATCGCTTCCACCCCTGTGACTCGTTCTCAGTATGGTTTACCAGAGTCGGGTTTTGTCTTTTGCTGCTTCAATAATAACTATAAAATTGAACCGCAGATTTTCGATGTTTGGATGAGAATTCTCGCCGCAGTTCCGGGTAGTGTGTTGTGGTTAACTGTCAAATTCCCTACTGCTGAGGATAATCTTAGAAGAGAAGCCCAAGCGCGAGGAATTAATAGCGATCGCTTAATTTTTGCCCAATATTCTCACACCAAAGCAGAACATTTAGCAAGACATCAATTAGCAGACTTATTTGTAGATACCCTTTATTGTAATGCTCACACTACTGCTAGTGATGCTTTATGGGCAGGTTTACCAGTCGTCACTTGTATAGGAAAAACCTTTGCTTCTCGTGTTGGGGCTAGTTTGCTAAGGGCAGTTGGTTTACCAGACTTAATCGCTAATAACTTAGAACAATATGAACAATTGGCAATACATTTAGGCCGTTTCCCTACAGCATTGCAGGAACTCAAACAGAGATTAGCACAAAATCGTACCACTTATCCTCTGTTTGATACACCACGCTTTACCCGCAATCTTGAACTTGCCTACTTTGCTATGTGGGAGATTTATGCTGCTGGGAACCCGCCAAAAACAATAGAGGTGAGCTAGATATATTTCAAAATTCTGCATCATTTAGAGTGAATGATGCCCATTGCGTAGGCGTAACCCGCCGCAGGCATCGCACGATCGCACCTTAGTAGTTAGGCACTTCGCTTTGATTTTGGAAAGCAGGTGCATTTTGTGGTGGCTAACTCTATAAGTTTAGTAGGCAATGAAAATTAAAAAGGTAATATTACTGGGGTTAGCCAATATTTATGTAAGTTAAGATACATCAGAATTCACGAATCAATGCTGACATCTTTTCATTGTCTTACACGAGATGGACACCGATGACATCTGAAAGCGATCGCCAAAAGGAACTTGAACAACGGGAACGTATATTACGAGAACGAGAAGTTGAATTGCGACTCCGGGAAATGGAAACAAACATCCATGCTACCGATGCGGCTTTTCATCAAACTGTGAAGCATCAGCCGGAAAATTCCCAGAAGCCCTGGATGAAAAAAGTGATTCTAGGTGGAAAGCTGTTTGCCCTTGGTGTGGTAGCGCTGGTTGCAGTGAAGATAGCCTCAGTGCTGGCTGGGTTTATTATTGTTGCTGCGCTAGGGTGGATGTCTTACAAATTATTTTTTGAATCCCAAAAAACCAATGTTTAATAAAGGTGTAACTATTGTGAGCGAACAGGTAGCAACTGACAGATTTATCCAAGATTTAGAGCGTGTTGCTCAAGTGCGATCAGAGATTTCTGTATGTTTGAGCAATATTGCTGAAACAATTAATAAAGCTGAGTTAGCTGGAGATTCATCATCAGGAAAACTCAGTTTAGAGCGAGATATTGAAGATATTACAGTAGCTAGTAAAAACCTCCGCCAAGGTGTATTTCGCCTTTTGGTATTAGGCGATATGAAACGGGGAAAAAGCACGTTTCTCAATGCCTTAATTGGTGAAAATTTATTGCCAAGTGACGTTAACCCTTGTACCGCAGTATTAACAGTTTTACGCTATGGCCCAGAGAAAAAAGTTACCATTCATTTTAATGATGGGAAAAGCCCGCAACAGCTAGACTTTCAAAACTTTAAATATAAATATACCATCGATCCGGCTGAAGCCAAAAAATTAGAGCAAGAGCAAAAACAAGCCTTTCCAGATGTTGATTATGCAGTAGTTGAGTATCCTTTAACGTTATTAGAAAAGGGAATTGAAATTGTCGATAGTCCAGGATTGAATGATACAGAAGCGCGAAACGAGTTATCTTTGGGTTATGTAAATAACTGCCATGCAATTCTGTTTGTGATGAGAGCTTCTCAACCTTGTACTTTGGGCGAGCGTCGCTACCTAGAAAATTACATTAAAGGTCGAGGATTGACAGTTTTCTTCTTAATTAATGCTTGGGATCAAGTGCGGGAATCATTAATAGATCCTGATGATGTTGAAGAATTACAAGCATCTGAGGATAGATTGCGGCAAGTATTTAACGCGAATTTAGCAGAATATTGTTCTGTAGAAGGTCAGAATATTTATGACGAACGCGTGTTTGAGCTTTCGTCAATTCAAGCACTCAGACGACGGTTAAAAAATCCCCAAGCTGATTTAGAGGGGACTGGCTTTCCCAAGTTTATGGATTCGCTTAATACTTTTCTTACCAGAGAACGTGCGATCGCAGAACTCCGTCAAGTCAGAACCTTAGCAAGACAAGCCTGCAATCATACCCGCGAAGCAGTTGCAAGACGCATACCATTACTTGACCAAGATGTAAATGAATTAAAAAAACGGATTGATTCAGTAGAACCAGAGTTTAACAAACTTACAGGTATTCGGGATGAATTCCAAAAAGAAATTATCAATACCAGAGATACTCAAGCAAGAACGATTTCCGAATCTTTTCGCAGCTACGTTTTAAATTTAGGTAATACCTTTGAAACCGATTTCTTACGCTATCAGCCAGAATTAAATCTGTTTGATTTTCTCAGTAGTGGTAAACGAGAAGCATTTAACATCGCACTGCAAAAAGCCTTTGAGCAATATATTACTGATAAATCTGCTGCTTGGACATTAACTGCTGAAAAAGATATCAATGCAGCTTTTAAACAACTTTCTCGCAGTGCTGCACAATATGGCGCGTCTTACAGTCAAGTCACAGACCAAATTACAGAAAAGCTCACTGGACAAGACGTAAAGATACATACCGCTACTACTGCTGAAGAAGATAACTCTCCCGGCTGGGCAAAATGGGCAATGGGATTGTTATCCCTATCTAAGGGAAATCTTGCTGGTGTTGCGCTAGCCGGTGCTGGATTTGATTGGAAAAATATCTTGTTAAACTACTTCACTGTAATTGGCGTTGGTGGGATAATTACAGCAGTGACAGGTGTTTTTCTTGGCCCCATCGGGTTTGCACTGCTAGGTTTGGGAGTAGGATTTTTGCAAGCAGATCAAGCGCGTAAAGAGTTAGTTAAAACAGCTAAAAAAGAGTTAGTTAAACACCTACCCCAAGTCGCACATGAGCAATCTCAGGTTGTATACAATGCCGTGAAAGAGTGTTTTGACTCTTATGAAAGAGAAGTTAGTAAGCGGATTAACGATGATATTGTATCTCGTAAATCTGAATTAGATAATCTAGTCCAGCAGAAACAAACCCGCGAAATAAATCGTGAGAGTGAGTTAAGACGTTTAAAAGATTTACAAGAAGATGTAATAGCTCAATTGCAAAAAATTGAGGCGGCATACAGCAATTTATTAGCTTACTATAGCTAATAAATCTCATTACTCTCGTTCCCAGCTTCTAGCTGGGAATGCCCACTTGGAGGGCTGCCGCCTCCCATAACCATAAAAATATGAGGCGGAGCCTCAATGAATTGCATTCCCAGATGGAGCCTGGGAACGAGGAAGATAGGGGAACTATGCAACAACAGTATGAAGGTTATAAGGATTTAGCGGATTCTCTCAAATTTGCATCTGCATTACTGAATTTAGAACGCAAATCGCAATTACATCAAGATATAATTACCATTTGCAATCATCTAGTTAATCCTAGCTTTCGGATTGCGGTATTTGGCCCCTTTAATCATGGCAAGTCTACTTTACTGAATGCCATGCTGGGGAATCGGACTTTACCAATCGATTTAATTCCTACCACAGGCGCGGCAATTACTGTCAAGTATGGCTCTGATGTGCGAACTCGCATCATGTTGATAGATGGTACAGAAATCTATCGCAGCGGCACAGAAGTTTTACAGCAATTTGCAATTCTTGATGGCAATAGGCAGATGCGAAAAGATGTAGCATCTGTAGAAGTTTTTTGCCCGCATCCCTTTTTGGAAACAGGTGTAGAATTGCTCGATTTACCGGGCACAAATGATAGAGATGAACAAGATAATTTAATCCGAGAACAACTTTTAAGTGCAGATTTAGTCATCCAATTATTAGATGCACGTAAGTTAATGACTTTAGGTGAGCGGGAAAACTTACGAGATTGGCTATTAGATCGCGGTATTAAAACAGTTATATTTGTTGCCAATTTTATTAACTTACTCGAACCCGACGAGCAAAAACAAGTCCAAAATCGCCTGCTGTTTGTTGCAGAAAGCTTTCGAGCCGAATTACCTCCAGGTTTTAGTAATTTATATCGTGTTGATGCTTTACCTGCCTTAAGAGCCAGGTTAAAAGGCGATGTTGCGGCTGCCAATAGTAGCGGGTTAGCGGCTTTTGAAACAGCTTTGCAAAATATTGTGGGGATTTTGCAACCAAATCGTGGTAGTGTGCGTTTGCCAAGAGTGGAAGCGATCGCTTCTCAAATTCAACTCTCATTAAAAGCTAAAATTGACCAGAGTGCTATTGAAATAAAATCCTTTGATGATAAAGAAAATAGTAAAATTGAAATTAAACGAAAAGCAGCCAACTTAATTTATAAAGGTTTTGCAACTAGCGTAGGAGAGTTACGCGATTGGCTAGCATTACCCAATCTACTTACAAAATATCAAGCTGATGCGGCAGTTGCATTGGCAGAAAATAACTTTAAAGCTTGGCAAACAAATACTCTAAAAAAAGACCTTACTCAAGTACAATTAGCTGCGGTAAAATGGCTTTATCAAGCTTATGAATTTTTCCAAGAAGAACGACCGCAAGATTTATTGATTCCCTTTCCTAGCGAACCACAAGTAATACTACCTTCAAAGCCAAACAATACTGATGATTTGAGCGAACCTGGTTCTATTGCTGTTGGTGGTGGTATTGGTTGGTTGTTAGGCGGGCCGGTGGGTGCTGCTGTCGTTGGAAGTATTTCTTATCTGTTAAACAAGAATATCCAAAAACAAGACGAACAATTAGCAAAGGAATCTTATCATCAGGAAGTTGCTAAACTTTGTATAACTGCAATTGAAGATTATTTATCTTTGTTCAGTAATCAAGGGTTATCAATATTGGCTGAATATGAACAGAAAGCTGAAAAAGTAATTTGCTTTGAATTCAGTCAAGAGCCAATAGAGATTACTAATAAACGTGAAAGTTTGCAACGGTTACAAAACGGTTTTAATCAGTTGTTACGACAGTTAGAAAACGTCAAAATCCTCTCAAATCATCAACCTTATAAAGAAATACCAAAATACCCAAATACCAATAGAAAATATTCGCCACAGCCAGAGAGAGTTCAAACTTCCCCTAAAAAAGATACTAGTGTTAAGCAAAAACAGGAAAATACTGCTAAGAATACTGCGACAAAGGTAGAATCTGTTTCTCCACCACCGCCAAAAGCTTCTCCGTCTCCGCGTCCAGAAGAAGTGGAGGCGAAATTTCGTGATTGGGAACTCAATGAGGAAATAGCGCGCATGAAAGCAGAGATGCGTAGCCCTAATGCTTGTCGTCAAACATCGCCTGGTTCTCAATCTGGCAAACAGCAAAATGCAACTCAAACCAATAAAGCACCCAACCAACCCAAAACCCAGACGCAAAAAGATAAGATTACCCGCGCCTACAGCATTTTAGGACTGCAAGCAAATGCTTCTCAGGCTGAGATAAAGCAGGCTTATCGAACTTTAGTAAAAAAATGGCATCCAGATTTGTTTGTAAATCAGCCACAACTGCTAAAACAAGCACAAGAGAAAATGCACTTAGTTAATGATGCTTACACAATTTTGAGTGACAAATGAACAACAAGATCCCTGACTCCTCAAAAAAGCCAGGGATCTTTAGATTTCATCCTAATTTCATTTCTGGCTGTAAAGCTAAGAAGTAAATATAGAATTAGGAAACTGTTAGGTGAGATTTATGCAACTGTTATCCTTGAGGAATGGCTTTTTGGCGTTAACCTTGAGTGCGATCGCTTCAGTAGGAGGGTTAATCACAGCCTGTACCAATACTGCTTCTCAGAACCAAAGCCAAGCGCCAAAGGTAACCGCTACCAATACTAGCGACAAGCAGATGAATCACAGCATGGGAATGGATTTAGGGCCAGCCGATGCTAATTTGGATTTACGGTTTCTCGACGCGATGATACCGCACCATCAAGGGGCTGTGGAAATGGCGAATGTTGCACAGCAGAAATCAAAACGTCCTGAAATCAAGAAGCTAGCAGACAATATCATCAAATCGCAAAACCAAGAAATCACTCAGATGAAGCAGTGGCGACAAGCTTGGTATCCCAAGGCGGGAGATAAACCAATGGCTTATGACAGTCAAATGGGCCACATGATGGAGATGTCGTCTGATCAAATGAAAGCCATGATGATGAGTCAAGATTTAGGTGCAGCTGATGCTGAGTTCGATCTGCGCTTTATCAATGCGATGATTCCTCACCACGAAGGGGCTGTAACAATGGCAAAAGATGTCTTGAGTAAGTCTAAGCGCCCTGAAATCAAGCAATTAGCCCAAGAAATCATCAAGGCACAAAGTACAGAGATTAAGCAAATGCAGCAGTGGCGAAAAACCTGGTATAACCAATAATACTAATTCGTAATTTGTAGTTTGCACAATCAGAGCAGGTCGGGTTTTGGCATTGCAAAATCTCAACCTGCGTTTCGTTAATTCCTTGAGAAGCTAAGTCAACTTCATTCGATTGTATGGAAGTTATAGCTACAATTCTCATTTATCGAATGCAACCAAATTGTTAGCTTAGATATGGATATACTTGCGCTATACAACCACACCTGTATAAAATTGAATTATTTTTTTGGGAATATGTATTTTGCCCCAATAGTCATCAATAAACATTTTAAAGTCTGTTATTGAAGTCCAATAAAATTCTTCACCAATTTTTTCATTTGCATTAGCAGGATTGAAAATTACAGAATGAAGAATTCCCCAAACTATGTTGCTGGAAATTAATAGTTTATCGCCATCATTTCCCAAAGTTACATGATTACTAAAAACAAGATTTGAATCGATTGAGTTGCCATGAACTAAATCACACCTTAAAACGTAATAAATCAGTTGTTCTACAGAAACAGTATCACCTATAACGCCTGGAAGAGATAACTTACCTCGGGGAATTTCTACATTCTGGCTCATCAATCCAGGCAAACCAGAATATGTGATCAGCCACATGAATTCCTTAAGAAAGCGTTGATATTCCTTCCATGAAGATTTGGGAAGCTGATAGTACCTGATAGAAGTTGCATCAACAGCAATACAAGCATCAGTCAAAGCTAGCTCAATCTCACCTTTTTCCCAATGGTCGATAGCTGATTTTACTCTTTTAGCAATAGTAATCATTTTTGCAGTTTGGCTGTGATAATTATAAATTTTAAAGATTAGCTAAAAATTTCCATTTGATGTCTAAATAGTCATTATAGAGCAATTTGTATGTACTGTGGTGCATTACTAACGGCTTCTGTATGCACTTTGCAAAGGTACTAGGATATTGAGAGAATCCTGTTTAACAGGTTTTTTGTAAAAATTAAAGCTGCATGGCTGCCAATGATATTTGATAGCGATCGCTCTCGTAAAACTGGCGGTTATACATTAGAATTAGCGATTGTTGAAACAATTATTTAAGTACACCAAGGTAGTTTAAACGTGCAAACTGAATTAAGTAAAGGTAGTACTTTTACTATTCAATTACCATTCGATGTTACCCCAAAGTTTAAATTTAACTAAAACTTTCTCTACCAAACTTTACTCATATTCAAAATAAACCCAGGTAATACCGACTCATTGCTAACGGTAGTAGGATTATCTAAACATTCCTCTGACAATCCAGGACGATAAATATAAACTTTACGCTGCTTACGGTCAATCAACCAGCCTAACTGTATTCCTGGCTCATTCATATATTCCTCCATTTTTTCCTTCAAAGTCTGGAGGTTGTCACTGGGAGATTTGAGTTCGACTACAAAATCTGGACAAATGGGGACAAATCTTTCTTGTTGTTTTGGAGACAGAGTATTCCACCGTTGTAGTTTAATCCAGGAAGCGTCTGGCGAGCTGTTTGCACCTGTTGATAGCTTAAATCCGGTACTAGAGTCAAAAGTTATACCTGAACCATCTTGTTCCGACCACACCCACAGCTGTCCAAAGATGTTGCCTCCACGGTTGCCTGTTGTCCCACCAGTAGGTGGCATAATTGATATTTCTCCAAATTTATTTCGCTCAATGCGTAAGTCACGATTCACCTGACAGAATTCAAAAAATTGTTCGTCTGTCATTTGCATTGATGACGGAATTTGTAAAACCAAAGGAGATGAAAACATCGGGATTTCCTCCAGGTTCGGATGCCTAGCCCACTGACTATATTCTCACGCAAAAAACAAAGACGCAAAGTTATATCTTGGCGTCTTTGCTTTTTTATCCGAAATCATTTTCAGATTTACTTGTTAGGCTGAGGAGTCATCCGCAGATAGGGTTTGATTTCCTCATAACCTTTGGGGAATTTCTCTTTGAGTACTTCTGGATCTTTCAGCGAGGGGACAATTACAACATCCTCTCCATCTTTCCAGTCAGCTGGTGTCGCCACGCTATAATTATCAGTCAATTGCAGAGAATCAATCACCCGCAACAGTTCATCAAAGTTGCGTCCCGTGCTGGGAGGGTAGGTGAAAGAGAGACGGAGTTTCTTGTTGGGATCGATCACAAAAACCGATCGCACCGTCACAGATGCATTAGCATTCGGATGAATCATGTCGTAAAGTTCAGAAACCTTGCGATCCGCATCTGCCAAAATTGGGTAGTTGAGGGTGGTGCTTTGAGTTTCTTCGATGTCTCCCACCCAGCCTTTGTGGGATTCTACATCATCAACGCTAAGTGCGATCGCTTTGACATTGCGTTTGTCAAACTCTGGTTTTAGCTTGGCAACTGTGCCTAATTCGGTTGTGCAAACAGGTGTAAAATCAGCAGGGTGAGAAAACAGCACAACCCAGCTGTCACCTGCCCATTGGTAAAAATCGATGTCGCCGTGTGTTGAGGCTTGCGTAAAGTTGGGTACTGTGTCACCTAGACGGAGAGCCATGTGAGATTCCCTGTAGTTAGAAAAGCATATGTGTTCTAGTATGCTATCATCCCATAAAACCCGCATTCCCCAATCGGGCTTTAGCGGTTTGAAACAAAATTTTAGGTTGTCACCACTCTTGGATAAGGGACGAAAGGCAGGTAAAAATTAGTAAAAGGGACTAGATGAGGCAGGAGGCAGAAACTTTTAATATCTGATTCGTGAGTCCTGCATTTTGTACTTCACTTAAAAAGCAAGCTGCTGTATATGTTAATTGGGATTGGTTTTGCGATTGCGGATATGGTTGTCAAAGCAGTTCTAGCGCCTATTTGGCAAAAACTGCTATTGTCTGCGTTGAGTTAACTTAATTTGTTCGTCAGAATTTTCTGGTAGGCTTGGATTGTTTGCCTAGCGATCGCATCCCAGCTAAAATTTTCCAAGGCATATTTTTGGGCGTTTAATCCCCGTCGTTGGCGTTCTGTGGGATTTTGCAAAGCTTCTTGCAGTAACTCTACCAGCGCTTGGACATCTGTTGCACCCACCCAACCCGACTCACTATCACGTATCTGTTGACAAATATGCACTTGGTCAGAAATGATTACGGGTACACCTGCAACCATCGCTTCAGCTACAGCAATCCCAAAATTTTCGTAGTAGGAAGGCAAAACAAATAAATCAGCAGCTTGTAGTAAACTAACTTTGAGTTCACCAGTGACAAAGCCAGTAATTGTAGTGTGCGATCGCAGTGGTGAATTTTGAATTTGGGATATTATCTTTTGTTCGTAATCTGGATCTTGGGGATTTGTTCCAGCTAAAACAAAATGAAACTTATAACCAACCCCTAATAGTTTTTCTAGTGCCGGAATCAACAAATTTAACCCTTTTTTCGGGTCAATTCGTGACATAAACAGCACTAATGGTACATCCTTTGGTATTTCTAACTGACTACATACATTTTTAAGGGGTGATTGAGGGGGGATTACACCCAAGGGAATCACCAAATCTGGCGTAGAGACTCCAAACCGTTCTGATATTTTAGCCTCTTGAGCGCTGGTAAAATGAATAGCCGCCGCACCAGCTAAATTTTGACGTTCTATAATTGCGACATAAAGCTGTTTTAATTGCTTTTTTTTCTGTAAATCAGCCGGATCGAGAGTACCCAAAGGACGGAAAATATAAGGTAATTTTTGCTGACGACACACAATAGCAGCAGCACTAATTATTGGGGAGAATAGAGCATGAATATGTGCGATGTCAAACTCGTGAGCATGACGTTTTAACCAGTTTAATAAATCTAAAGAAAATTTATAGCGACGAAAAGGAGCACAACGAAAGTAAATTATTTCATAGCCATCTTGTTTAATTGGGCAATTTAAAGGAACATCTAGAGGTGTTTGACCATTATCGCCATTACTATCAGTTGTGAGAATTGTAACTTCTACTCCCTCTTTTACCAATGCTGGAGCTAGCCCTAGTACCATTTGGCTTGGGCCGCCGTAAATCAAAGAAATTGAGGGGACAATTTGTAATATTTTCATTTTTTTGTCATTTGTCATTTGTCCTACCCTGCGGGAAGCCGCTGCCGCGTCTATGTACTTTGTTATTCACTAATGACCAATGACTAATAACTATTAACTAATTCTTGATAAAACTCTAATTGCTGTTTTGCTAAAGCTTTATTTGTATATTGAATCATTGCTTTTTGATAACCCATCTCACCGAGAGTGTGAGCAAAATCTGGTTTATCCATTAATCGAACTAAGCAATTAGCAAGGGCTTGAGCATCACCTTCGGGAAATACTAAACCAGCATCGCCAATTACATAGGGGATTTCACCAGAATCAGAACCAATTACAGGTACTTGGCAAGCCATTGCCTCAATTAGCACATGACCAAATTGTTCTTTCCAGCCAACAGAAGTTAAAGTTTTAAACTTATAAGTTGTTTCTGAAGGTAGTACTAAAGTACTCATTAAATTGATATAGTTTGTCACCTCATCATGAGGGACACTTTCTACCAAAATTAACCGTTCTTTAATATTGTTTTCTGCCGCTATTTTGATTAACTCACTTTGCAACTCTCCCCGTCCCAGTAGGAGTAATTTCCAAGGTTTATTTTTCAAGGCGATTAAGGCTTGTAAAAGTGTTAACAAACCCTTCTCTTGCACAAAACGTCCCACAAAACCTACAACAAAATCTCCTTTTTCAATGCCTAACTTAGCTGCTAAGTCTGGTTGGGCTTTGGGAGTAAATAGACTTTCATCTATGCCCAGTTGCGGCATGACTTTAATTGACCCTTGATATCCCCGTTGTCGTAAAACTTCTGCTCCATCTTGATTGCCAGAAATAATGCCGTGGCTGTGGTTGAGGTTATATTTTTCTAACAAAGAAATTGGTGGTTTAAGTTCATATGGAAGATTCCACCAAGTAAAAAATACGTTTTTTGCCTTGAGTCCTAATAGCTTATTTAAGGCAATCATTTGAGTATAAGCTAATGCTCTAGATCCTTGTTCTACCTGGATGATTTGGGGACGAAATTGCTTTAACAAAGATATTAAATCAGCACCAAAGGTAAGGAGTCCCTGGTGATTTTGACTAAAATTAGAAACAGGAACTATTCTAAATGTGCCTTCATCACGGTATTCAGTTTCAATAATTCTGTTTTGCACGCCACCTGGTTTCCAGCGCTTTGGTACTACAACTGTGACTTCAACTCCCGGTTCTAACTGAGATAAAGCGCGTAATTTTTCACAGTTGAGGTCTACGATATAAGTGTGACTAGCAACTAAAATTCTCATTTTTCATTTATTCTTTGTTATTCACTAATGACTAATGACCAATGACAAATGACTAATAGCTAAACTTGTTCATCCAATCGACTGTAAATTTGACCATCGTTCCATATTGATTGGATGACAGTACCCAAAGCTTTGAAAAAACCCAAAATGTAGAAAATAGCGCGAGTGGCAATTTTGATGGGGGAACCGCTTTTATGGCAAGGTGGGCGTCCCAGGACGTGGCAGTCAAATAAACGGCCGTATAAGCGTAAAGCTTGAGTAACGGTAAGGTTTTTCAGCCCCAGTAAGAAATGGTTGTGGTAAAAGGTGAGTTGATATTTCAGCGATCGCATACTAATATCATGACAACCCCCTGTTTCTTCGCCTAAATGCACCAAATGGGCTTCTGGGTCGTACCAAATCTTATACCCTGTCTGGCGCACGCGCAAACAAAAATCTGACTCTTCGCGCACTGCACTACCGCCAAACCTCTCATCAAACCTCAGCCCGTACTTAGTAAAGATTTCGCGGCGAAAAGACATATTACAACCCCTTGCTGTCAGTACTTGCTGGGCTTTGATGGTATGTACTAAATCAATATGATACCAAGCAATTCCGGGGTCCATAGCTTGAGGAGGCAGATATTCAATCTCTAAATCTCCTCCAGAATCACCCAATTTCATTCTGTCAAATACCCGTCCGGCTACAGCCCCCACTTCTGGGTTTTGCAAATAATTTTTCGCATGGGCTGCTAACAATCCAGGGGTTAGCTGAACATCATCATCAATAAATAATATTATTTCACCAGCAGACCGCCGGACAGCATAATTCCGCGCTCCTGGCAAACTCGCCCAATCTAAGCGCAACCATTTAATTTTGCCTGCCTCCGCCATCTCTTCTAGATAGGCTTGAATTTCTGGTTGGTGTTTTGGGGTTTGGTCTACAACTAAAACTTCAAAATTTGGATAGTCCTGTTTTAAGACATCCACAATGCTATCCCGTAGCGCTTCCTCTCTACCATAGGTCGGGATAACTACAGAAATTAAAGGATAATTATTCATGGTTTTTATTAAGTAATTTTTCTAGTTTGATGATAGCTTTGTAAAAATTAATTTTAATTAAATTCAGTAAGCTACCAATGCTTTAATTTGCATTTTGATTTTTCATGGGTACTGAAAACCCTCTCTCCAAACCTATCCCTTTGTAGAGAAGAGGCTTTAAATTTTCCCGTTCTCTACTAGGGAAGCTGGCTCGCTGGTTAGTTATTTGTTGGTTTTTACGCATAACCTAAAAAGTTATAATTCATATTTAGTCAATTGTTTAAGCTGCTGCATAAAGATTATCAAAGAACTCATTTTGCTTTTCGGAGTTATGCACAATTTGCGCTTGAGCTAATGCTCCTGCACTTAAAAATTCATAATGTTCTCGTTTATCCGTTCTATCAAGAAATTGGACGATCTGTTGCAATGCTTGCTCTGCCAAATAGTCATAGGTGCTATTCAAAATTTCCCAATATTCATTAGTTTTAGTTTTTTCTCCGTGCAGCCAATTACTCCAGTGTCTAATTTCATTAATTGGTAATTCTAAAATATAGCCATTTTCCCCATGACGAATAAATTCTGGTAAGGCACATACATTTGTCGTAATTGCAGGAGTGGCAACTGAAAAACCTTCGATGATACTATAGCCATAAGTATCATGCAATGTTGCCATCAATTGAAAATGACTTTGTGATAATAACTCAAGAACTTTGTCATTAGGAAGATTTTTATGGAAGACAACGTTATTGAGATCGAGTAATTTTAAATCCTCTACATATTTGGTGCGATCGGGGAAATCCGTCGGCACTCCTGGGCCATGTCCCAGTTCCGAAATTATATGTACAGTAATAGGTAAACCTAATTTTTCAGCTTTCTTGGCAAGTCTTAAAGCAACCACTCCACCTTTGCGGGCAAAGTGATTTCCGATAAATATAAGCTGGAGATTTTGTTGTTCCTGATAAAGTTTCGATTGATTAACCCTGACTGGAAAGTTTGGATGAATAACTTCCAACTTATTACTTACTTTTTTTTCTATCTTCCAACCTTCTATCCGCTTAATTAATCTCAACTTGGCATAATCTGAGATAGCTATAAGTTTTTGGCAATTTTCGAGCGCTAATCGATTATTTAACAATTCATAAATTGCAGCTTCCCCTTGATTTTGAGGATTTCTATATAAAACACGATGATCCTCAAAGGTGAGAAACCAAGGTTTGTTTGTATATAAAATTCTGTTGAAAGAATGAATAGCTTGGTATCTTTCCCATACAGGCTGCCACGCCATAAAGCTGCCTAAAGGATACCAAACTTTTTCTATAGGATATCTGCCTGCGGGAAAAGGCTTCGGGCGGATGAGTGTATGCCGAGAATTGCGAGGTAGATTTGGAATGCTGAGGTGTTTTTGACCTCCTATGATAACTTTTGCCATTTTTATTGCATTTAAATTGTTTTTAGACGTTTTTTCTTGTTTTTTTGGTCAGGGTTGGCATCTTCCTTATCTTGTTTCTCCAGTTCTGGCAATTTAAAAAGAACTCCTGCAAAAAACCAATAATAGACAGCAACCGGGTCGACATCCAGAGGATAGTAGTAGGTGTTGTAGCTAATAAACAATATAAACACCCATAAAGCTGCTCCGTAACTGCGGAAATTACGGTTCTTTATGGATCGATAGGTTTTAAAGCCAATAATTGTTAAACTAGTGACCAAACTCAGAAAAGCTAGTACTCCAACAATTCCAACTTCAAAAAGTACTTTGGGATAGTAGGTTTCCACTAGCTTAGTTTTACCCATTACACGGGCAGAGTTAGTTGCTCGACCTAAGCCACTTCCCAGCGGCCCGTCTACGTTTTTCCAATTCTCTTCAAATTGCTGGACGATAAAATCTTGAGGTGGTGATGCGTCCCAGCGACTGGTAAAACTCTCGGTTCTCTCTTGCACGACAGCAGGGTTAGCCACCATTGCTATTCCCAGAACGAAAGCAAGTCCTACCCCTATGGGTATAAACCGTTTAAGGTTGCCAATTTGACCAGTGAGCAATAGCAAAATCCCGAAGCAGGTTGGTACTAAAGCTAAGGCGATTCTTTGCCCAGAAATTACAGCATTGATAAAGACTGCGACTAAAGAACCTAAACCGACCAGTCGCCATAGTGGCAAAGGGTCAGCGAAGCCGGTAGCAAAGGTAAAAAAGGTGCTGGAAATTAAGAACCATGACCACTGCCAAGGAGCTACAAATGTCCCTGGTAGGCGAATGACTCCTTCTTCGGGGCTATATAAGAGCGCTCCACCAAAATAACATCGGGCTTCTAGTGATGTGACAAATAGGGCATTTCCTTCAAGACCTCTAGTGCCATGACATACACCAGTTAGTAGTAATAGGTATTGAATAAATCCCAACACGCAGCAAATCAGCGTGAGGACAATCTGGAGGCGCGATAAAAATAGAAAATCCCGCTTATCGCGAATTAAATAGTAAGCACAACCAAGGAGGGGGACATAGCCTAAAAATACTTTTAGTCCTAGAATTCCCATACCTAAGGGTATTTCTTTCTCTGCTTTTTGTAATAATCCCACGCTAGGCGGGTTAAACTGCTGACCACCATTAACAAACAACAGGGTTAGTATACTGCAACCCAAAACAATATAAAGTGGGATTTTAATGCCTTGGGGAATAATTAGGGGTAGCCCCTGTTTACGGCAAGTCTGCCAAAGCCCAATTAGGGCTGGAACATAAAAGGCATCTTTAGCTAATTGCAGTATGGGACTATTACCGAGGTAGTAAGTGATAGTACCCCCAATAGGCACGTAAATGATGAAGGCATATAGCGCTTGACGGGGGTATTTGTAGGAAAGGGATATGATGATTATCCCCAAGACACCAGGGGCTGCTGCTTTAATTCCAGCTATGAAAAAAAGCAGAACGCCAACGAAGAGACCGCCAAAGGTGGCGGTGCTAAGTAAGCTGGTGAGTTCTTTACGTGCTTGAGCTGCTTTGCGCTTTTGGGCTAACTGTTCTTTGAGGCTAAGGGTAGAAGTTTCCTTTTTAGCCTGCTTTTTCGATTTTTTAGATTGCTGAGATTTTGACTTGAATTTTGGCATGGTGGTGCTGTAGCCTATCAGCCACAGAAAATCAAATCTATTATAGTTGACAAATTTCTTTGGATTGCTGTAAGTCGTACAATCCGAATTCATCTATAACTGATTGATTTAATAATTTGCGATTAAAAATGCTAAATCTTAATCTTTTTGAATTATCAAAAAGGTTTTCTCCTGTTTCCAAAATATAAACCGCACCTGGAAATGGTAACGATCTAATAGCTTTTGCTTTGTTCTTTAAAATATCTCTGACTTTGGCATGGTCTATATAATATCTATAGTATCCATAACCACGATTGTATTCTGCGGTCTCTGGCAAATCATTCAAATCATAGCGAATAATATTACAACTACCGCACATTTTATAAAAATTGCTTCTTTTAATATATATGTAATTACTGCCTTCCTGATATTTATAACCTTTATTTATAAACCATCCATGAGAATCTGGATGTTGTTGAATAAATTTGGCTAATTTTTGACTTACACAATCGTCAGCATCAACTGTCATAGTGTGAGTGGGAGAAAATTTCTGAGCATAAATCAATCCTTTTAATATTTTACGCCCTTTATCTGTGTCTCCTTTAGCTACAGGGTTAGTCTCATTCGGAGGGGAAAAATCAACTGAAATGTATGTGATATGAGGATGAGTGAATTCTATTTTTGGCTTTTCGTGGCAAACAACAATAACGCGAAAGTTAGGTGAGGTTTGATTACAAACTGATTTAATGCATCTTTCAAATAATTGTGTAACACGTTCCCAGGAATTGGAAACTCGTGCACTTTTGAGTGGGATAACAAAAACAAGCACTGTATTATATCTAACAAATAGCGAAGAATATTGTCGAAGTAAATAATAACACGTTCCGACTGATACCAATTCTCTATCAAGACGCGCGAAAATAAAAATAGGTACGTGCTAAAGGTAAGCCAGTGCATTACGGGGGTTGTTCCAGTTAAAGCAACTGGCATATGGGGTGCAATGACTGTGGAAATGATAACTAATTATCCAAATATGATATTAAGAGTTAAAAATAATCATTTATACGCCTATACGAACACATATGAAAAATGACTAATCTAAAATCCCAAATCCCAAATCCCAAATCGTATCGTGGGTTATTTGTAGGTTTAGTAACCTTAGATTTGATTTATCTTGCTGACTCCGCCCCTAAGAACAATCAAAAGATTGTCGCTACTGACTATACTGTAGCGGCAGGGGGGCCAGCTACAAACGCGGCTGTAACTTTCAGCCATTTAGGTAATCAAGCTACAGTCTTGGGTGTGGTGGGTTCTCACCCTATGACACAGCTAATTCGAGGAGATTTGGCAAATTACAAAGTTGCGATCGCAGACCTTGAGCCTACCACTGATTTAGCACCGCCTGTCTCCTCAATCATTGTTACCCAAGCCACGGGCGAACGAGCTGTGGTTTCCATCAATGCTGTCAAAACTCAAGCCAGCAGCGCATCTATCCCGCCAGATATTTTGCAAAATGTCGATATAGTACTGATTGATGGACATCAAATGGCGGTTAGTTATTCCATAGCCCAAATGGCAAAAGCGAAAAATATCCCAGTAGTAATTGATGGTGGAAGTTGGAAGCCTGGATTTGAGCAAATTTTACCCTTTGTAGATTACGCTATCTGTTCGGCTAATTTTTATCCCCCAAACTGCCAGACTGGAGAAGACGTTTTTGCCTATCTGGGCAGATTTGACATTCCTCACATCGCCATTAGCCACGGACAAAAACCAATTGAATACTTGAGTTGCACTAAAACTGGTATCGTAGATGTGCCGCAGATTCAAGCGGTTGATACATTAGGGGCTGGAGATATTTTCCACGGTGCTTTCTGCGATCGCATTTTAAGGGAAAGTTTTACTGATGCACTGGCACTGGCAGCTAATATTGCTGCTGATTCCTGTAAATTTTTTGGTACCCGACGCTGGATGGATTTAAACTAGGGGCGCACAGAGGTGCGTCTCTACTCAGGTTATACATATTTTTAAATTAGGGCAAATTAATGAAAGACTTTCAAGAAATATTAGCGATCGCTCGTGAGGTAGGTTGGGGCGCAGCAGAGATACTGCGATCGTATTACCACGGCACTGCCAAAGACCCTAATTTAGAAATACAATATAAACAAAATGAGCCTGTTACCGTTGCCGATGTAGCTGTGAGTCAATACATTTTGCAAAGCCTACAAGCAGCTTTGGGTAACGAAGATTTTGCTTACATCAGTGAAGAAACTTACCAATCGCCAAGTCGTGGGGCACAGCCTTCTAACCCTTGGGTATGGATAATCGATCCTTTGGATGGCACACGAGACTTTATCGAAAAAACTGGCGACTATGCAGTTCACATTGCTTTAGTCAAGGAAACACGCCCAGTGTTAGCAGTGGTGGCAGTACCAGAGACAGAAAAATTATATTACGCGATCAAAGGCGGGGGTACATTTGTCGAAACCCGTGATGGATCTGTTCCTTTACAAGTGTCGTCAGGTAAACGAGTTGAGGATTTAACCTTAGTTGTTAGTCGCTCTCACCGCAACCAACGCTTAGATTACTTACTAAAAAACTTACCCTGTCAAAATCAGAAAGCTGTGGGTAGTGTTGGTTGCAAAATCGCCACCATTGTGGAGCAACAGGCAGATATCTACATTTCCCTTTCCGGTAAGTCTGCGCCCAAAGACTGGGATATAGCAGCCCCAGAACTGATTTTAACAGAAGCTGGCGGTAAATTTACCCACTTCGACGGTACTCCGTTGCAGTATGACACCGGTGATATCAGTCAATGGGGAGGCTTGCTGGCTAGTAACGGTGAATATCACGAGGTGCTGTGCAAGGAAGCAGAGAGGATTATAGCGCAGTTTGATCGTAGCTAATGGAGCATTTGAGGATGAATATTTTTAATTTGCTTTTAAGACAGTTAGTCATGGTATGATTGCCACCACTACCGATAATAATCTTTACTTCTTAGTCCACAGCTAAATTTTCAAAACACTAACTGCCTGAGCGATCGCTAGTTAATTCCGAATTGCTTTTAAAAGTATAACTTTTATACTACAAGCAACAAAAGCCTGTCGTTGGAAGGTCTGGGAACCTGCCCTAAAGGTTTTATTTGTCAATAAAATTCACTTTCAGACGATATTCACAGGCTGAAGGCTGTGTTAAACTCATGGACATAAGGATTATTTTCGGTTGAGTAACTCGTTTTGATTTCTAAAAACCGTCTCTCCGAATTTAACTCTCTACACTCTGTGAATTCGGAGATTTCTATGTCAATCTACGTCGGAAACCTGTCCTATCAGGTTACAGAAGAGGACCTAAAGCAGGCTTTTGCAGAATACGGAACAGTAAATCGCGTTCAACTACCCACAGATCGGGAAACAGGCCGGCCGCGTGGGTTCGCTTTTGTGGAAATGGAATCAGACACACAAGAACAAGCTGCCATCGATGCACTTGATGGTGCTGAGTGGATGGGACGTGATTTGAAAGTGAACAAAGCTAAACCTCGTGAGGAAAGAAGTAACTCTTCTCGTGGTAACTGGGGTGGCGGTAATGCCCGCCGGAACAATAATCGCTACTAAGTCCATTCCTAAAAATTTCTTTCACATTTAGAGTCTCCAGCAGATTGGAGCCTTTGGCTTTCTCTGCTGGAATATTTTATTTTGTATCTAGTCTTGAACTATTCATCCACAATTAGGGAGGAATGAGAATGACACAAGTAATTTTAGGGGAGAATGAAGGTATTGAATCAGCCTTGAGAAGATTTAAGCGGGAAGTTTCTAAAGCAGGAATTTTCCAAGATATGAGAAAAAAGCGTCACTTCGAGACGCCGATAGAAAAACAGAAGCGTAAAACAATTGCTAGGCACAAGCAACGTCGTCAACAACGTTCTCGCTTCAATTAACAAATCCAAAAATTTGCCTTTCAATTTGACATCCAGCCAAAATCTCTTCATTGTTGTCATACCTCCGGCAAACCACAAGTAATTAGGGATACATCAACAAACAATACTGTTCGTAGTAGCGCTGTATTTGCTTTCAGCGCTACTAGCCGTATATAACCATATAAAAGCAACATAATTTGTTGAGTTCCATTTGCGGAACTTGTAGCAAATAAATGTATCTTCCTGTATACCCATAAAGTATTGTAGATATCGTTAGGCTGCAATCCCTAGCTCTGGATTTTCAGGAAAATGTTACGACTTTATCATTTATTACTAGGTTCTATTTTGCTGGTGTCAATACCGGTGGGAGCAAAATTACTTGTCCCCCAATTTTCTCCACCCAAAGTGGTAAAACCTGCTGCCGTTGCAAAACTTCCCAACCCTAATCAGGGAAATATCTGGCAGAAAATCCTGGGAAGTGCTGCTGCTCCCACTAACTGGCAAGTTGCTGCTTGTGAGGGAAATGCACCTCTGTTGTGTGTCTCCTCTAAAGGGAAACGTTTGGGTACAGTTGAGATTAACGTTTACCCATTAGCAAGCAATGAGGATTTCCAGAAGAAACTCTTAGCAGTTGGTATTCCCAATCGTTCCCAATTGGATTACCAAAGTTCCAAATACCAAACCCAGGTATTATCAGCACTCAAGGCTTGGGTAGCAGGCCACTACGCTGCTTTTGCCAAAGATCGTCAGGGTAAATATGGAAAAGAGATTACTTTCTCAGCCTACCCACCGCAACCAGTACCCGTTGGTAAGCTTCAGGGAATCCGCTATGGATTCGCCGGACTCAAGCAACAAGGTGGAGTAGAAGAGCAACATATCGGTCATGTTGCCTTTGATGGCAGTAAACTTTACGTAATTACCACTGCATTCGATCCAGGTACGCAAACAGGTAAGTTTGAGAAACTGGAAAACTTGGCTATTTTTCAACCTTACTTATATGCGATCGCAGCAGATTTACGTTTACCCCAATAGGGATTGGGTTAAGGTAAAGGTTACAGGTAATAGGGAATAATCTGTCCCCTGTAACCTGTAACCTATTCTCTTCTTCAGTCTCAATCAACCTAAATCTCAGCCACCGCCCGTTCAATCAAGCGATGTGCCAAAGTTTGCGTGCCAGTGTGTTCATAATAATTTGTTGCTACATCTAGGAAGGCTGCGAGGTAGTCTAACTTATCATCAGCAATATTGGTAAAACTTTGCAAGTTGTGGACAACCTTTTGTGGGGTTAAATTATTCGCGCTAACTAGCCCACTCATCCAACCTTTAACTGAGTCAAAGCTTTCGCCAATAAAGTTGAGTTTACTGCCAGCATTGTTCCCTGGAATCACATCTTTGATGCTTTGGAAAGTCGAGTTTTGTTCTAACTCCTGTGGATTTGTTTGATTAAGTCCAGATATCGCTTTGCTGATGAAGTCTGGGCCTAGCGGTATTAAACCATCAACACAAACTAATGCCACCATGCGGATGAGTGACTCACCACTATACTCACCTAAAGAGGCGACAAAATCTCCAATACTGTCTCCAGGAATGCCATTAATTTGGCAGAAGGCTACCAACTCAGCCACTAATTTCAATGTCAAATCGATGGTTTGGGCTTTATCTGGTTTGGGAGTGACAGAGTTTAAAAAACCTAACAAAGGAATTTTTTCGCCAACTTTGTTAGCTAAAGCTGCTGCACCAAGGGCTTTATCTGTAGCATCAACGGTTTGATATAACCACAAGGCTGTTTGGTATCCTTGGGATTTGTCGTTGAATAGATAAATCGCTCTTTCGCCAATTTGCTGAATTAAATCTTCGTCGTCTTCGCCAGTGACAGTCTTAATAGTATTGACAAAGCCAACAGTATTTTGCCACTGACCGGGAGCAACAAAATCGAGGGACTTTAGCAGAGAAACAGTCAAGCCGCCGGTTGGTAATTGATCGACCAACTCAAAAATTGATTTGCTCACAAAAATCTCCTTAGGTTTTGTTATCTAAATGTTCCTAGTACAAATCATTTCAGGCTAGCGAGACGGTTAAGATTAAACTTCTCTAGCCAATCTGCGCGATCGCTAGCTGTAAATGACGGATCGCGGGAAATTGCTTTTACTTGGTACTTACCTACCAAAATTGCAGTTTGCGTCTTACCAGTTTCTACTGCGGGATAACCACCAATTTTTTTGGTGCTTTTCGAGAACTTTGCGGCTGCACTCGGTATACTGCTGGTATCAGAAATAGACAGTAAGGCTACTTCTTTACCACCTTTTTTCAACTTTGCTTCCGCAAAGCCTTTTTTCTCTTGGGTATAGACACGCTGGTAGCCATCACCTGCATCAGGGAAAAGTTTATTAAATTCGCTACCCTGAGTTGCGGTCTTAGCCACCGCTTGACCCTTTTTCTGTTGAGTGCTTTCTTTTTGCACCTGGTCAAAACGTCCAGGTGTTTTGGGGCTACAGGCTGTTGTCAGTAGTACCACCGACAGCAACAAAGCAGCCACTACCCTACGCCCACGGTGTAAAATCATTTTTGGCTTCTCCTTATACTTGAGCTTTGAGGCAATTATCTGCGCTGCTAGCAATTATTACCCGTAAAATTTACTTTTTGATAATTATTGCCTAAGTTCTGAACTATAACAGTCTAGTTTTGATGCAACACCCATCATTTTGTACTTCAAAAAGGCTTAACATACTCAATTCACCCAATGCAAAAACGCCCCCCCTTTCGGGAGAGCGTCTTTTAGTTATAGATAAGCGTGAATAGCGTATCTCAGATTTTGATTAACCGTTGATAGCAGGAGCGGTAAGAGCAACAGGAGCAACATCACCAGCAGCCAAATCTAAGGGGAAGTTGTGAGCGTTACGCTCGTGCATT